>DASYDX010000059.1:0-5970 GCA_036499345.1 Rhizomicrobium sp. | reverse complement strand
CCTGCTCGGCCTCGCTGCCGGGGTGGCGCTGACGGGCGCCGCCTATGGCGCCTATTGGAGCATGTCGGCCTCGCGGTACGTCACCACCGACAATGCCTATGTCGGCGCCTCGGTCGCCCAGATCAATTCGCAAGTCTCCGGACCTATCCTGCGCGTCGCGGTGGACGATGCCCGCATGGTCCGCAAGGGCGATGTGCTGGTGGAGATCGATCCCGCCGACGCCAAGCTGGCGCTGATCCGCGCCGAGGCCGATTACCGTCATACTTTGCAGCGGGTGAGCCAATATTACGCCCAGCGCTCCGCCGCCGCCGCCACCGTGATGGCACGGCAGAGCGATGTTTCGCGCACCACCGAAGATTATGCCCGCCGCCAGAATCTGGCCTCGAGCGGCGCAATCTCCCGCGAGCAACTGTCCACCGCCCGCACCGCCGCCGATGCGGCCAGCGCCAATCTCGCCGCCGCGCGCGAACAATTGCAGTCGCAGAGCGAATTGGTGCGCGGCTTCGATGTGCAAAATCATCCCGAAACACTCCTGGCCCGCGCCGCCATGGAAAAGGCGCGGCTGGATCTGTCGCGCACTGTGATCCGCGCCCCCGTGGACGGCATCGTGGCCCAACGCAAAGCCCAGATCGGCCAGAGCGTCGCGCCCGGCCAATCGCTGATGACCGTGACGCCGATCGCCCAGGCCTATGTCGATGCGAATTTCAAGGAAGGCCAGCTTGGCCGGGTGAAGATGGGCCAGGCCGTCACCCTCACCTCCGATCTTTATGGCAGCGATGTCGTCTATCACGGCCATGTTATCGGCCTGGGCGGCGGCACCGGTTCGGCCTTCGCCGTCATTCCCGCCCAAAACGCCACCGGCAATTGGATCAAGGTGGTGCAGCGCGTGCCGGTGCGCGTGGCGCTGGAGCCCAAGGAGTTGGCGGCGCATCCCTTGCGCGTCGGCCTTTCCATGAACGCGTCCATCGACACCAAGGCGGAATAGTCCGATGTCCGGGGCCGCCGCTGACGCACCGCTGAAAGGCGCTTCGCTTTGGATCGTGGCGATCCTGCTGGCGATGGCCAATTTCATCGCCGTGCTGGACATGACCATCGCCAATGTCTCGATGGCCTCCATTGCGGGCAGCCTGGGCATCTCCACCGCCCAGGGCACTTGGGTGATCACATCCTATTCCGTGGCCGAAGCGATCATCGTGCCACTGACCGGCTGGCTGGCTGGGCGCTTCGGCGCGGTGCGCGTCTTCACCACCGCCATGCTGTTGTTCGGCGCCTTCTCAGCTTTCTGCGGTGTGGCGGCGTCGTTGGAGATGCTGGTGTTCGGCCGCATCATGCAGGGCCTGTCCGGCGGCTCGCTGATGCCCTTGTCGCAAACACTTTTGCTGCGCGTCTTTCCCAAGGAGCGCGCGCCCGCCGCCATGGCGTTATGGGCGATGACCACCCTGGTCGCGCCGGTGCTGGGCCCGATCCTGGGCGGCTGGATCTGCGACAATCTCGCCTGGTCCTTTATCTTCTTCATCAACGTGCCCATCGCGCTGTTCTGTGCGCCGGTGATCGCGCGCACCTTGAAGCGCTTCGAACTCGCCCCCATCAAAGCGCCCATCGACGCCATCGGTCTGGCGCTGCTGGTGATCTTTGTCGGCGCGCTGCAGATCATGCTGGACATCGGCAAGGATCATGACTGGTTCAACGCGGTGGAGATTCGCGTGCTGGCGGCGGTGGCCGGGGTGTTCTTCCTGGCTTTCCTGATCTGGGAATTGACCGACAAGAATCCCATCGTCGATCTGCGCGTCTTCCGCCATCGCGGCTTCGCGGCGGCGGTGTTCACACTCAGCCTGGGCTATGGCGCGATGTTCGGCGCCAATGTGCTGACGCCCCTCTGGCTGCAATCCTATATGGGCTACACCGCCACCTGGGCGGGGATGACCACGGCCTGGAGCGGCGTCTGCGCCGTGCTGATGGCGCCGGTGGTGGGTATCTTGATGGGCAAGAAGCTCGATCCGCGCCGGTTGGTCTTTATCGGCCTGATCTGGATCGCGGGCGTGATGCTGCTGCGCAGCGTGCTGACCAGCGATGTCACCTATTGGCAGATCGCGATCCCGCTGGTGTTGATGGGCATCGGCCTGCCGCTGTTCTTTGTGCCCTTGACCGCATTGGCGCTGGGCAGCGTCGAGGAGCATGAGACCGCGTCGGGCGCGGGACTGCAAAACTTCCTGCGCACCATGTCGGGCGCCGTCACCACCTCGCTGGTCACGACCCTGTGGGACGACAAAACCATCACAGCGCATGCCGAACTGGCGGGCGTGACCGACAAAAGCGGCGATACGCTGAGCCTTCTCACCGCGGGCATGGGTCATGACGCGGCGGTGAATCAATTGAACGCGCTGGTTCAGAGCCAGAGTGTGATGATCGCCACCAACCAGCTGATGTTCGTGGTGGCGGTGGCCTTCGCGATTGCGGCATTCGCCATATGGCTGGCACCCCGCCCCACCCGCGCCGTGGACATGGCCCAGGCGGGCGGCCACTGAACCCTGTGCCTGCGGCGGGCTTGATGCCATACTCCCGGTCAAGAAAAAGACGGGGGGAATGCATGCGGACGGGTTTGATCGTTACGGGCCTCTGCGCGCTGCTGAGTGCATCGGCCATCGCAGCGCCGGATTATAACGAGTCACCCAAAAAGATCGTCCGCCCTGAAACCAGCTTCGATTACATCCGCCGCGTGGAAGAGATTCCCATGCGCGATGGCGTCACCTTGCACACCATCATCCTGATCCCGCGCGGCGCAGCCCATGCGCCCATGCTTCTGACCCGCACGCCGTACAGCGCGGAAGAACAGACCGGCTACGCCCAGAGCGGCCATATGGGCATGATCATCGACGGCTATGACAATGCCGTCGATACCATTATCGAAGGCGGTTACATCCGCGTGGTGCAGGATGTGCGGGGCAAATACGGCTCCAAGGGCATCTATATGATGAACCCACCTTTGGCGGGCACGAAATACAATCCCACCAAGACCGACGATTCCACCGATGCCTATGACACCATCGACTGGCTGGTGAAGCATGTGACGGAATCCAACGGCAAGGTCGGCATACTGGGCATTTCCTATGACGGCTTTCTGCCGTTGATGGCCTTGGTCAATCCGCATCCGGCGCTGAAGATTTCCGTGCCGATGAACCCGATGGTGGATGGCTGGCGCGGCGACGACTGGTTCCACAATGGCGCCTTCCGCCAGCAGAACCTGCCTTATATCTACGAACAGGACGGCACCGCCGACAATTCCGCCAAATGGTGGCAATCGGTGCAGGACGATTACGACTTCTATATGCGCGGCGTCTCCGCCGGAGCGCTAGCGAAAGAGCATGGCCTGGAGCAGGTGGGTTTCTGGAACAAGATTGCGGCCCATCCGGCTTATGACGATTTCTGGCAATCCCAGGCCATGGACAAGATTCTGGCCGACCGGCCTTTGACCGTGCCGGTGTTGCTGGTGGGCAGCCTTTGGGATGCCGAGGACATTTACGGCTATCTGGCAATGTGGAAGGCTCTGAAACCGAAGGACACGCGCGGCGATATGGTGCGCATGTCGATCGGGCCCTGGTATCACGGCCAGGGGATCGACGAAGGCAGTTCGCTGGGCGCGGTCAAGTTCGGCATGGACACCGCCAAATGGTGGCGCAAAAACGTGCTGGCCCCCACCCTGGCCCATTATCTGAAAGACGATGCGCCCGCGCTAAATATCGCGCCCGTCACCGCGTTTGAAACCGGCACCAATGAATGGCGCAATTTCCAGAACTGGCCCACCGCCGACGCGAAGACCACGCCGCTTTATTTAAAGCCGAATGGTGCGCTGGGTTTCGAAGCGGCGCAGGGCGCGGCCGCGACGGTGGATTATGTCTCCGATCCCGCGAAGCCGGTGCCGTATCGCGCCCGCCCGATCAAAACTTCGGGCTATGACAATTGCGCGCAATGGGCTTGCTGGCTGACAGACGATCAACGCGAGGCGTCAGGCCGTCCCGATGTGGTGAGTTTCACCACCGAGGTCTTGACCAAGCCGGTGACGGTGCGTGGCCAGCCGGTGGTGCATTTGACTGCCGCCACCACCGGCAGCGATGCCGATTGGGTGGTGAAGCTGATCGATGTCTATCCCGATCAGGTGCCGGGCGATCACGTCATGGGCGGCTATCAACTGGCGGTGGCGATGGATATTTTCCGCGGCCGCTACCGGGAATCGCTGTCGGACGCCAAACCCATCGCACCAGGCACCGCCCTGCCCTACACTTTCGAGCTGCCCACCGCCGATCACGTCTTTCTGCCCGGCCATCGCATCATGGTGCAGGTCCAGTCCAGCTGGTTCCCGCTCTATGACCGCAATCCGCAGAAATTCGTGCCCAACATCTTCTTCGCCAAGCCAGAAGATTTTCAGAAGGCGACGCAGAGCATCACCGTGGCGGGACCGCAGGCCAGCTTTATCGGCCTGCCGCTGGCGCCATAAAAGAAAAGACCGCGCATCGGGGAACGAAGCGCGGCCAAGTTGGGGGAACGACAGCCTTTCGGCTGGCGCGGGCCTTATCGTTGTTGTGTGCGATGATCACATGACATCCGCGCAGGATGCGCGAAATGTCGCGCCGTCACGGAAGCGCATCTTCGCTTTCGTGGAACCGTTGCGGTGACAAAACAGTAATTTCTTACATCCGCTACAGGATAGTCGTGCATCTCGGCGAATAAGACGCCGCCGGATGGGGCGCTCGCCGCATCATCTTCGAATCAATCGCACGCGAAATCCGCGAAGCCGTGGGCTTTGCGGAAGCGCAGGTCTGCGTCTCCCCGGCATCGGTCAAACAGAGCGGGGACTCTCATCATGCGCAATTTCGGAAAAATCCTTTTGGCGGGCGCAAGCCCCGTGGTCTTGCTTGTGGCGACCCAGGGCGCGCTCGCGCAATCCACCGGTACCCAGGAAATCGAAACCGTCACCGTCACCGCCCAGCTGGACGCGGGCAACGGTCTGATGAACGCCAAGCCCGTCGCCAAGCAGCAATCCGTCGTCACCAGCGAATTCCTCGAGACTCAAGCGGCCGGTCAGACCGTATTCCAGTCGTTGAATTTCATGCCCGGCGTGAACTTCACCAACAACGACCCCTATGGCTCCAGCGGCGGCAATATCCGCATGCATGGCCAGGACGGCAATCACATCTCGCTGACCTTTGACGGCATGCCGCTGAACGACACCGGTAACTATGCCATCTACACCAACCAAATGCCGGACGCCGAAATCGTGGACCGCATCAGCGCCAGCCAGGGCTCGACCGATGTCGACAGCCCGACCGCCGCAGCCACCGGCGGCGTCATCGCCATCGTGTCGGACAAGCCGCATGACACGTTCGGCGCGGAATCGGTGATCTCCCAAGGCTCGTTCGGCGAGCAGCGTTATTTCGCCCGTATCGACTCCGGCGAGATCGGCCCCTGGGACACGCGCGTATATGGCACCCTGTCCTATGCCAGCAACGACAAGTTAAAGGGCTTCGGCTATCAGCGCAAAATCCAGGGCAACTTCAAGGCCTATCAGGATATGGGATCGCTGGGCTGGTTCTCACTGGCCGGTCATTGGAACAGCAACCGGAACTATTCGCTCTATGCGGTGGATTATGTGCCCAACACCAACAATTTCTCCGGCACGCTGGCCCAGACCGCCGATGTGATCAAGAATCCGAATGGCAGCGGTTATGTTCCCAACCCCGCCTTCAACAACACCACCGGCAGCTTCAGCGGCGTCGGCCTGGACCGCGATTTCGCGCCCTCCTGCGCCACCAACCGCACCGGCTCCAACAACAATGCGGGCGCCATCACCGACGGCCCGCAGGCCGGACGTACCGATTACACCATGACGACGTGCAGCTTCTGGTACCGGCCGCGCATCAATCCGTCCGACACCGGCAATATCCGCTTCCAGTCGCTGTGGCACCTGACCCAGGA
>DASYDX010000058.1:0-5361 GCA_036499345.1 Rhizomicrobium sp. | reverse complement strand
GCCGCGCGGTCACCCTGGTTCGTGCCGCAACCCGCCAGCATCAAAGCCGCGGCGAAACCGGCCATCAAAATATGCGTGCGCATAAGACACTCCACATGAACTTCGTGTCAGTAACGCCGCCCCGCGGGTGCCGGTTCCGCTGTCCACATCACTAAGGCAGGGCGCCACAATCGGCCCGCCTTTGCCGCCCTTTCGGGAATCCCGGAACCGCAAGCCCTGCGCCCCGTTCCCTCATCCGAACATCCCTTGGGAGCCCGGCATGATCGTGGAAACCAAATCCGGCGGCAGCGGCAATGTCCTTCTGTCTTTCCTGCTCGGCGGCGTGCTGGTCGCGGTCGCTATCGTGGGATTCTTTATGTGGGACAATTACAAAAGCGGCGCGATGCACCCTGCGCCCGGCATTCAGATTACGGTCAAGAAATAGGCCTGCGGCTTCGCCATTCACCCACATCCCCGCGTCAATCGGGCACTGTCCAGCCGGTCATGATTGGGACATGATCGCCCATCACCCTGGGACCCTACCCTGGGAGGGGTGGGTATTGGTGACAGGAGCCTGAAACAATGAATTCCAGAATTGCCATCCTTTCGGCGGCCTTGGCCGTATCGGCCTCCATCGGCGGCGTGGCGTGGGCGCAAGGTTCGGCCTCTGTGCTCGACGGTGCCTATACCGAAGCCCAGGCCCAAAAGGGTCAGGAACAATTTTCGGCCAATTGCGCCGCTTGTCACGGCTCGGGCCTGACCGGCAATGGCGAAGCCCCGGCCCTGGTCGGCGGCGAGTTTATTTCCAACTGGGCCGGTCTGACCCTGGGCGATCTGTTCGAGCGTATCCGCACGACCATGCCGCAGGACAATCCGGGCAAGCTCAGCCGCGAGCAGTACACGCAGATCCTGTCCTTCATCCTGAAGTCCAACGGCTATCCGGCCGGGCAGAAGGAAATGGACCAGCGCACGGAATTCCTGAAGGCCGTCGCCTTCGTGCCGCCGCCGGATCACCACTAAGCCTTTAATCGTCGGAATCCTGGAACACTTGTTCCACCCAGTACCAGGCGCCGCCCATGGCGGTGACCTGGACACGGTGGCCCGCCGTTAGCGGCTTCAAGATCGAGTTGAAATGCGGGCGCCCCTGGGCCCGCGACAGCCAGCTTTGGCTGCGCGCCTGCGGCGGATACGCGATCTCGCCGCTTTCGTCATAGACCAGCGTTTCCAGCAGATAATCGCCATCGACATAATTGGCGGGCTTGAACCAGCTCGATCCCACCAATTGCCAGCTGCGTTCGTCCATGCGGAATGCGGTCAGACGCGGCTGACCCGCCTGCGGCATCCGGCGATCCACTTGCGCCTGATAGCGCGCCTTCATCAAATTGAATTCGACCCAATTATACGCGCTGCTCCGCTGCAGCGGCAGCGCGATCAATGCCGTGAGCACCGGCGCGGCCAGGATCAGGAGCGCCGCTTTGGGCTGACGATGCAGCGCGTTGATGGCGAAGGCCACCGCGCTCAGCACAATCGCGAACAGCAGAAGCGGAAGCCCGATGGTCTGGCGCAGGAACAACAGCGCCCCGACCAGCACCCACAGCGTGAAGTGGAAAATCTCGAACCAGTATTTGCGCAGCACGGCACGCCCGGGAACTTTGGCGATGAGGGTTTGAACCTGTTTTGCCCCGCGCGCTAGGGTGTGGCGGCAAAATGCCCATACAACAGGCTTTCGAAACCGACATTCCCGCCCGCCTCGACCGCCTTCCCTGGTCGAAGTTCCATTGGCTGATCCTGACGGCACTGGGCGTCACCTGGATTCTGGATGGGCTGGAAGTGACCATTGTGGGGTCATTGTCCGGCGCGCTGGAAGGCGCCGATGGTCTCAGCCTGTCGGCCACCCAGATCGGATTGGCCGCCAGCCTCTACATCGTGGGCGCGGTCACGGGCGCGCTGATCTTCGGCCAGCTTGCCGACCGCTATGGGCGGCGCAAATTGTTCCTGGTGACGGTGGGCCTGTATCTGGCCGCCACCATCGCCACAGGCCTGTCCTGGAATTTCGCGTCGTTCGCGGTCTGCCGCATTCTGACCGGTGCAGGCATCGGCGGCGAATATTCGGCGATCAATTCCGCGATCCAGGAATTCACGCCCGCACGGCTGCGCGGCCGCGTCGATCTTCTGGTCAATGGCAGTTACTGGATCGGCGCAGCCCTGGGCGCGGTGGGTTCGCTGGTGGTGCTGGATCCTGCCCTGGTGCCGCAACAATGGGGCTGGCGGCTTGCCTTCATTCTGGGCGGCATTCTGGCGGGCGCGGTGATGTTCCTGCGCCGTTACGTGCCCGAAAGCCCGCGCTGGCTTTTGATTCACGGGCGCAGCGCAGAAGCCGAAGCGGTCATGCGCGATATCGAAAAACATGTTGTGGGCCGCGGGCACGGGAAAGAGACATTCACGCGTATTCGCCTGCAACCAAGGGACGGTGTGCGCCTTTCCGATCTGACGCGCTCGCTGTTCCGCGATTATCCCTCACGATCTTTTCTGGGTCTGACGCTGATGGCGACCCAGGCCTTTTGCTACAACGCCATTTTCTTCACTTATGCATTGGTGCTGACCAACTTCTATGGCATCGCTTCCAACCAGATCGGCTGGTTCATGCTGCCCTTCGCGGCGGGCAATTTCCTGGGGCCGCTGCTGCTGGGGCCGCTGTTCGACAATGTTGGACGCAAGACCATGATCGCGCTGAGTTACGGCGTCTCCGGCCTGTTGATGGCGCTGACAGGGCTTCTTTTCGCGCAGGGCTATCTGGATGCCCAATGGCAGACGGCGCTGTGGACGTTGAATTTCTTCTTCGCCTCGGCGGGCGCCAGCGCCGCCTATCTGACGGTGGGCGAAAGCTTTCCTCTGGAAGTGCGGGCCCGCGCCATCGCGATCTTCTATGCCTTCGGCACGGCGCTGGGCGGCATCATAGGGCCGGTGCTGTTCGGCGCACTGATCGAAAGCGGCGCACGCGTCTCCATCGCCTGGGGCTATGGCCTCGGCGCAGGATTGATGCTGCTGGGCGCGTTGGTCGAAGCCCGCATCGGCATCGCCGCGGAAGGGCGCAGCCTGGAAGATGTGGCAGCGCCGCTGTCCAAACTCTGACAGCGGCGCTGCATCGTCTTGCCGTTTAGATTTTAACGGTCGCCGTAACGGTCGCGATACTGGCGATAGCGATAATCGTCATACCGCTCGCGGTCGTAATTGCGGTCATGATAAAAATCGCTGTTGTAATAGTCATAGCGCGAGCCGGGGCTGAGGAAGCTGCCGGTGCGCGTGACGTTGGAGCGCATCGACGGGAAGTCCGTCATCTGCGCCCCGGTGATGGGCGCTTCGTAATAGCGGTAATAGCCTTGCGCCATGGCGGGCGCGGCCAGAAGCGACAGAGTCAGAACCGAAGAGGCGATCAAAGTCTTTTTCATGGGAACCTCCATTCCTCAAGAAAACGCCCCGCCGCACAAACTGTTGCAGCCCAGTTTCGGCCACAGTTCCGATCTTGAAACTCAACGCAGAAACATCGGCATTCCCGCGATCTGCGCCAAGCGCGGGCGATATTCCGCTGCGTCATACAACGCCTCCACATCCACCCGGCGCGTGCCTTTGATCGGCATGTCCACCGGCACGGCGGTGTATTTGCCGTCCTGGATCGCGGCCATAAGCCCGCGCTTTCCCTCCGCTAGCATTTCGACAACCATGGTGCCGTAATTCTTGGCCACCATGCGGTCCAGCGCATCGGCGGGACCTGCGCGCATCAGATAAGCCAGCTTCTGGTTCAAGACGCCGATGCCGGTGCGGCGCTGAATTTCCGCGCCCACCAATTCGCCGATACCGCCCAGCTTGCGATGGCCATAGGCATCGGCTTCGCCATCTTCCACGATCTCGCCGCCCTGCATCGTCGCACCTTCCGACAAAACCAGCATGGCATAGCGCGAGGGATTGGCGGCACGATCTTTCTTCAGCAGCGCCGCCAGCCTGTCGATATCGAACGGCACTTCCGGAATCAGCGTCCGGTCGGCATCGGCCAGATGGCCCGCGATCAGCGCCGTCTCGCCGCTGTTGCGCCCAAACAATTCCACCACCGCGATGCGTTCATGGCTGCCCGCGGGCGTGCGCAGCGCCTCTATCGCTTCCAGCGAGCGCGACACCGCCGTGGAAAAACCCATGCAGTAATCGGTGCCGAAGACATCATTGTCCATGGTCTTGGGCGCGGCCATGACGGCAAAGCCTTCCTGATGCAGACGCGCGGCATAGGACAGCGTGTCGTCGCCGCCGATGGCGATCAGCGCGTCGATCTTCAACGTTTCCAGCACCCGCAGAATATGCGGCGTGGCGTCGAACAGCCCGTCGGTTTCCTTCAGCCCCGCCCCGCCTTTCAGGAAGGCAGGCAAATCCTTGCCCTTCACTTTGGCCGGATTGGTGCGTGAGGAGTGCAGAATGGTGCCGCCGGTGCGGTCGATGGTGCGCACGCTGAGCGGCGTCAGCGGCATCAACAGATGATCGTTGGTCGTGCCGTTGGCGAGATCGCATTCCAACGGCCCCGCCCAACCGCGCCGGAAACCCAGCACATCCCAGCCATGGCGCGCCGCGCCCAGCGTAATCGCCTTGATGCAGGGATTGAGGCCCGGCACATCGCCGCCGCCGGTGAGGATCGCGATTCGCATTCTGTCTCCTGCTCCCCCTCCGCCATCTTCGCTCCGCGCGGTCAGGCGCGCAACGCGAAACTCTCAGACGTACATCATCTTCACACTCATACCGCCATCGATGACGATGTTCTGGCCTGTCATGAAGCCCGCCTTCTCCGCCAGATATTCGCAGGCCTGTGCGATGTCTTCCGGCACACCCACCCGGCCCACCGGATGCTGCTGCTTGTCGGCCTTGGAATGATGCGGCGTCTTCGCCCTGGACGATTTCTGCCAATCTTCCACTTCGATCCAGCCCGGGCTGATCGAATTCACCCGGATACGATGGGGACCCAGGCTGATCGCCAAACCATGCGTCAACGCGAAGATGCCGCCCTTGGATGCCGTATAGCCTTCGGTGCCCGGCTCCGACATGAAGGCGCGGGTGGACGCCATGTTGATGATCGCGCCGCCGTGACCGCGCTTGACCATCGCCTTGGCCGCCGCCTGCGCACACAGAAACGTGCCGCGCAGATTGACCGCGATCACTTTGTCGAATTCCTGCGGCGTGATTTTCAGCACATCCTTGCGGATCATGATGCCCGCATTGTTCACCAGCACATCGGGCACACCCAGCCGCGCCACGGTCTGCGCCATCCAACGCTTCACATCCGCAGGCTTGGAGACATCGGCGCGCACGAACAGCGCTTCCGCGCCCATCTCCACCATCGCAGCC
>DASYDX010000057.1:0-5616 GCA_036499345.1 Rhizomicrobium sp. | reverse complement strand
TACAAGAATGACGGCCTGCATGACCCGTGGGTGAGCGAAGAGCACATCACCGCGTTCGGCTGGGCCTCGCCGCAGGATCTGGACGATATCGTCAACCTGACCATCCGCATCAACGACTTCCTCTCGGGCCTCTTCCTGGGCGCGGGCATCAAGCTGGTCGATTTCAAATTGGAATTCGGCCGTCTTTGGGAAAACGATTACATGCGCATCGTGCTGGCCGACGAGATCAGCCCCGACAGCTGCCGTCTCTGGGACCTGCAAACCAACGAGAAGCTGGACAAGGACCGTTTCCGCCGCGATCTCGGTGGCGTGGTCGAAGCCTATAGCGAAGTCGCCAGGCGCCTGGGCATCATGCCGGAATCCGTGCAGAGCGAGAATAAGGGACCGGTTCTGGTCAAGTAATTCTATACCCTCATGCTTCGACAAGCTCAGCATGAGGGTTTCAACTCTTTCCACCTCACGCTGAGCTTGTCGAAGCGTGAGGCCCACGAAAAGAAGCCATGAAAGCCCGCGTTTTCGTTACTCTCAAGAATGGCGTTCTCGATCCGCAGGGCAAAGCCATCGGCCACGCCCTGAACGGCCTCGGCTTCGAATCCGTGGGCGAAGTGCGCCAGGGCAAGGTTATCGATCTCGATCTTTCCGAGACCGATGCGGCCAAAGCCAAGGCCTCGCTGAAGGATATGTGCGAAAAGCTTCTCGCCAACACCGTGATCGAGAAATACGAAATCGAGATCCGATAGGCGGCCCTCCGATGCTCAAGGCCGCGCGGCTTCTTCTTGCTCCCCTTCTGATCCTGGCGGCTTCGCAGCCGGCCTTGGCGCAGATGACGACGGAGCAGTTGCTGGCGCAGCCGCCGGAGAAGCTGGCTGCGCTGAAGAACGATCCGCATGTCGCCAAGGCGATGAAATTCCTCCAGGTCTCCGATTCCCGCGCCGATGTCCTGAAGAAAGCCGATGGCGTTCTGGACGCCGTGGTCATGTCCGAACAGCGCGAGCATCCCGGACAGAATGCGCTGTTCTGGAATGCCTTCCGCGACCGGGTCCGTGGTCAGGTTCAGGAAGAAATCGATCAGTTCATGCTGCTCTCCGCGCAACTCTATGCCGAGCGCTTCACCGACGCCGAACTCGATCAATTGATTTCCTTTTATTCCAGCGGCATCGGCGCGAAATACTTTAAAGAGCGTGCCGCGCTCGACAATCAAGAGATCGATCTGGCCTCGGCCTGGAGCGACCTGGTCGCGCCCCGGGTGCTGGAAAAAGTGCGTGCGAACATGAATGCCGGCAAGGCCCGGCAAAGGTGATGGCCCGATGAAATCTGCCGTGATTGTTTTTCCTGCCGCCAATTGCGACCGCGATGCCGCGACCGCCTTGGAGGCCATGACCGGCAAGAAGACCGCCATGGTCTGGCACCAGGACAGCGAGCTTCCCGATGTCGATCTGGTGGTGCTGCCGGGCGGTTTTTCTTATGGCGATTATCTGCGCTGCGGCGCCATGGCCAACCAGTCCAAAATCATGGGCGCCATCAAGGCCCATGCCGACAAGGGCGGTGCGGTGCTCGGCATCTGCAACGGGTTTCAGGTCCTGACGGAGTCGGGCCTGCTTCCCGGCGTGTTGATGCGCAATGCGGGCCTGAAATTCGTCTGCAAGCCGGTGGCGCTGTCGGTGGAAGAAACCCAATCGGCCTTCACCCGCAAATATGACAAGGGCCAGACCCTCACCATTCCCGTCGCGCATGGCGAAGGCAATTATTACGCCGATGACGAGACCTTGAACCGGCTGGAAGGTGAAGGCCGGGTGATGTTCCGCTACAAGAACAATCCCAACGGCTCCGCGCGCGACATTGCCGGCATCCTCAACGAAAAACGCAACGTGCTCGGCCTGATGCCGCATCCGGAACGGGTGGTCGATCCCGTCACCGGCGGCACCGATGGCCGCAAGCTGTTCGAAAGTCTGATCGAAGCGCTCTCATGACCATCACCAAAGAACAGATCCGCGAGCATGGCCTCTCGGACGAAGAATATGCCCGCATCAAGGGTCTGCTCGGCCGCGACGCCAATCTGGTCGAGCTGGGCGTCTTCAGCGTGATGTGGAGCGAGCATTGCTCCTACAAATCCACCCGCGCACATCTGAAGAAGCTGCCGACCAAGGCCCCCTGGGTGATCCAGGGTCCGGGCGAAAATGCGGGCGTGATCGATATCGGTGACGGCGATGCCTGCATCTTCAAGATGGAATCGCACAATCATCCCAGCTTCATCGAACCCTATCAGGGCGCGGCGACGGGCGTGGGCGGCATCATGCGCGACGTCTTCACCATGGGCGCGCGTCCCATCGCCATGATGAACGCACTGCGCTTCGGCGAGCCGGATCACCCCAAGACCCGTCATCTGGTGTCGGGCGTGGTTTCGGGCATCGGCGGTTACGGCAATTGCATGGGCGTGCCCACCGTGGGCGGCGAAGTCAATTTCCATCGCTCCTACAATGGCAACATCCTGGTCAACGCCATGTGCGTCGGCCTGGCGCGCACCGACAAGATTTTCCTCTCCGCTGCCAAGGGCGCAGGCAATCCGGTGGTCTATGTCGGCTCCAAGACGGGGCGCGACGGCATTCACGGCGCCACCATGGCGAGCGCGGAATTCAACGAAGACAGCGAAGAAAAGCGCCCCACCGTGCAGGTCGGCGATCCCTTCACCGAAAAACTGTTGCTGGAAGCCTGTCTGGAATTGATGGCGACCGACGCCATCATCGCTATTCAGGACATGGGCGCGGCGGGTCTCACCTCGTCGTCCGCCGAAATGGCGGACAAGGGCGGCAGCGGTATCGAGCTGGACCTCGACAAAGTGCCCCAGCGCGAAGAGAACATGACCGCGTATGAGATGCTGCTGTCGGAAAGCCAGGAACGCATGCTGGCGGTGTTGAAGCCCGGCCGCGAAGCCGAAGCGGAAAAAATCTTCCGCAAATGGGAGCTGGATTTCGCCGTCATCGGCGTGACCACGACGACAAACCGCTTCATCGCCAAGCATAAGGGCGAAATCGTTGCCGATATTCCCGTGACCTCACTGTCCGATGCCGCGCCCGTCTATGAGCGCCCCTTCGTCAAGCGCGCGCCGGTCACTAGCCAGCCCGCGTATGACAGCAAGACGCCTGTTCTGGACTCGTTGGCGAAGATCCTGGGTACGCCCGACATGGCGTCGCGCCGCTGGATCTGGGAGCAGTATGACCATAGCGTGATGAACGACACGGTGCAGCCGCCGGGCGGCGATGCCGCCGTGGTGCGCGTGCATGGCACCAAAAAGGCGCTGGCCATCACCACCGATGTGACGCCGCGCTATTGCCGCCCCGATCCCTTTGAAGGCGGCAAACAGGCTGTGGCCGAAGCCTGGCGCAATCTGACCGCCGTGGGCGCGACGCCGCTCGCCGTCACCGACAATCTCAATTACGGCAATCCGCAAAAGCCCGAAATCATGTGGGAAATCGTGGCGGGCATCGACGGCATCGGCGAAGCCTGCCGCGCGCTCTCATTCCCCGTGATCGGCGGCAATTGCTCGCTCTACAATGAGACCAATGGCGAAGGCATCCTGCCCACCCCCGCGATCGGCGGTGTCGGACTTCTGAAGGACGTCACGCGCCAGGCCAGCGCCGGGTTCAAGCGCGACGGCGATGTCATCATTCTGATCGGTGAGACCAAGGGCCATCTGGGCCAATCGATCTATCTGCGCGAAATCGAAGGCAAGGAAGAAGGCGGTGCGCCGCCGGTCGATCTTGCCACCGAAAAGAAGCATGGCGATTTTGTGCGCGGCCTGATCGAACAGGGCCGCGTCGATACGGTGCACGATCTGTCCGATGGCGGCCTTCTGGTCGCGGTCGCGGAAATGGCGATCAAAGCCAATATCGGCGCCGATATCGGCCAAGCCTCCCTGCCCGACGCGATCCCCTTCTTCTATGGCGAAGACCAGGCCCGCTATCTGATCGCCACGCCTTTCGCGGAGGCCGAGAAGATCGTGGCGGAAGCCCGCGCCGCGAACATTCCCGTAGCCGAACTGGGCAGGACCGGCAGCGACGCCATAACGATCAACGGCAAGGACCGGATCGCATTGTCGAAGCTGCGCGCCGCCCACGAAGACTGGTTCCCCCGCTTCATGGGCCGCGAAGAAATTCCCGTTACAAACTGAAAGCCAATATTATGGGCATGAAAGCAAGCGAGATCGAAGCCTATATCAAAGAGGCTTTCCCCGACGCCGATATCCAGATCAACGATCTGGCGGGCGACGACAATCATTTCGCCGCCGTGATCACGTCATCCGCGTTCAAGGGCAAAACTCGCGTCGCCCAACATCAGATGGTCTATGCCGCCTTGAAGGGCCATATGGGCGGCACCCTGCATGCCCTGCAATTGCAGACGGCAGCCAAAGACTAAAACAAATCCCCCCACGCCCTCTTGCGCGCGGCACGGAATGCATCCTTGTCGCGGCGGGGAATGAATGCATTGCGCAGTCCTTGCGCCTCGCACAGCGGGAGAGTGATACCGGGCTTGGCTTCGATCACCGGCTTGATGATCCGCGCCGCCTGCTCCTGCACCACCGGTCCGCGCGATACCGCGACATAGGCATAGCGCTCATCCTCATAAGGCACCGAAGCGCCTTTGCCGATCATATGATCGCGCGACCGCGCCAGGCGCTGCGAGAAATGGCACCAATCATCACCTTGCAAGGGGCAGTCGCGATCATGCGTACAGGGCGCCGCAACATGTCCGCCCGCCTCGATCAGCGCCGCCCGTGCGGCACGGATGCGAGCAAAGCCCGCAGGCGTGCCGGGCTCGATCAACACCAGCATCTGCGCAGCCGCGCCCCACAATTCGCGCGCCGTGCCCGCAGCAGCGGCCTCCGGCAATTCCGCCAGCACATAGGCCGCCGTGACCAGATCGGCGCGCGGCAATGTCATGCCCAGATTGCCCGAAATGATGTGAGCATCCGGCGCCAGCCGGGACGCCAGATCGCGAAAGACGGCATTGGGTTCGATCAACGTGACCGCGGCCAGCGATGCCCAAGCCTCGCGCGCCGCCCAGGCCGCAGTGCCCGGTCCCGCACCGACATCCAGATGGCTTGCGGGCGAAAAGCCCGGCAGCGTCTCCGCGATCCGGTCAAATACAGCCTCTACAGCGGCATAGGTGGCGGGCGCGCGCGTCACCAGATAGGCCAGGGCATCGGCAGGCTCCGCGATCCCCGCAGAGGTTCCGCCGTCCCGGTACGACAGCGACAGCTTGGCCGCCCGCTTCTCCAGGTCCTTGCGCGAAACCCCTTCCAGCAACAGGGCGATTGCGGCATTCAAGGATGGCGTCATGACGCCTTCTTGACCCTTGCCGGGGTGGTGCTTAGATCAGGCTGGCTTTCCAAAAGGTCCGTCCTATGTCCGATATTCAGGCGCGCATTGCCGAAGATGTGAAGTCCAACGATGTGCTGCTCTACATGAAGGGCACGCCGGTCTTTCCGCAATGCGGATTCTCGTCCATGGCGGTGCAGATTCTTTCGCATCTGGGCGTGAAGTTCAAAGCGGTCGATGTCTTGTCCGACCCGGAAGTGCGCCAGGGCATCAAGGATTTCTCCAACTGGCCGACCATCCC
>DASYDX010000056.1:0-2674 GCA_036499345.1 Rhizomicrobium sp. | reverse complement strand
TCGCTGACCGCGACCGCTTCGCGCCAGGGCGGCAACGCCAGCGCCACCGATTTGTCGGCATTGAGGATGAAGGACGCGCCGTCGAACACCAGCTCGTCCTGGCCGCCCAGCTGATTGACATAGACCAGCGGCAATCCGGTTTCGGCCACGCGCGTTGCGGCAAGCTGCAAGCGCATGTCTTCCTTGCCGGCCTCGAAGGGTGAGCCGTTGGGCACGGCCAATATCTCGGCCCCGGTTTCCACCAGGCATTCGCAGACATCCTGGGTCCAGATGTCCTCGCACACCGGCACGCCGATGCGCACACCGCGCACATTCAGCGGCCCGGGCAACGGGCCCGCCGCGAAAACGCGCTTCTCGTCGAACACGCCGTAATTGGGCAGGTCATGCTTGAAGCTTTTCGCCGCCACCTGCCCCTCGTCCAGCAGCAGCATGGCGTTATAGAGCTTGCCATCCTCGCCCCAGGGCGCGCCGATCAGAATGGCGGGGCCCGACACGGTTTCCTTGGCCAGATCTTCGATGGCCTGGCGCGCATCGTCCTGCAGCGCCCGTTTCAGCACCAGATCTTCCGGCGGATAGCCGGTGATGAAAAGTTCGGAGAAAAGAATGACGTCGGCATCCGGCGTCTGTGCCCGCGCATCGCGGGCGCGCTTCAGATTGCCCGCAATGTCGCCCATCACGGGATTGAGCTGGGCCAGGGCAATGCGGAAACGACCGGTCATCGCCGTTGTTTAGAGGCTAGGCGTTAAAAGAAAAAGCCCGCTTTAGGCTGTGGCGGCCATGCGATAGCGACCTCGAAGCGCGGCCGGCACGGTGGCGTCGGCAGCTTCCTCGATCAACAGCGCGGTTTCGACCGCCTGCGCCGCCTGTTCCGGCAGCACCACGGGGGCGATCTCGCCCTTCGCAGCGGCGACGAAAGAGGTCACGGCATCGCCCAGGGGATCGCCGATTTCCAGCGCCTCGAGCGGACGGGGCGTGGTGTTGATGATCTCGCGGGTCAGAAAATCGATTTCCACCACGCCATCGGCATAGACGGCGCGGAAGCCGCGCTTGCGGCTGTCGGCGATGCGGCTGGTGTCGAGATAGGCGACCGTGCCGTTGGCGAAGGTGACTTCGGCGGCGACTTCGTCGGCATGCGGGCCATATTGGGTCGTGCCGCGCGCCGACACTTCGATCACCGGGCTTTGCACCAGCGTGTGCACCAGATCGAGATCGTGGATCATCAGGTCCAACACGGCGGAGACATCGTCGCCGCGCCCGGTCCAGGGACCACGGCGCCAGCATTGGATTTCCAGCGGCGCGATATTCTGATCCAGCAGGCCGGTGCGGGCGAAAACGAAACGCTCCTGATGGCCGACCGTGAGGGTCAGGCCGGTGCGCCGCGCCAGGGTCACAAGCTCGTCGGCTTCCGCCGTCGTGGTGGCGATGGGCTTTTCCACCAGCACATGGGCGCCGGCATTGAGGAAGGCGCGCACGATGGCGGCATGGGTGACGGCAGGCGAGCAGATCGAAACCAGATCGACCTTGCCCAGCAGATCGCGCCAGTCGGCAACGGCCAGCACATTGTATTGCGCGGCCATGGCATGGCGGACGTCGGCGCTGGGATCGGCAACGGCGAAGAGTTCCACATCCGCCATCGCGCTATACTTGGCGCAATGGTGGCGGCCAAAGGCGCCGACGCCAATGACGGCGGCCTTAAGCGGCCCCTGCTCGGGAACACGGCGGCGGATGAACATTCTCAGCCCTTGGCTAACAAACCCGGGCCTTTTAAAGCCCCCAGGGACTCCCGCACGCGACTCATAAGATGTTTCGATTTGTGACCGTATCTGAAATATCTAGTACTTTCAGATACTTGAACGGAAACAACTTGCCCAATCTTTCTTTACCTTAATCCGTAGGCTGATTTTTCGGCCCGACCCAGCACCTGCCGAAGTCTGCCGAGGCCCGCCTCCCCCGTGCGCGCGCAAGCGCGCTGACGGGGGAGGTGCCCGTAGCAGCGCTTGCGATGCGAAGGGCGGAGGGGGCTAAGATTCAGGCGAACTCGCCAGCAAAGTCGCCAGGGACGCCACCACCAGATAGGCCAGCATCAAGGGCGTCAGGCCGATCAGAAGCGCGCCGGTGATATCGGTGAAGGCGCTGCACGGGAACAAGGGATAGGCAGACCCCACGAACAGGAGCTGCACCCCCACCACCGCCACCAGCCCCAGGCAGAAAGCGCGGATCGACGGACCCAGCCCTTCGGGCCTGGTGTTGCGCTCCAGCCGGATGATCCCGGCCTGCAGTTTGAGCCGCGAACAGGCCGACGCCAGAAAGATGATCGCCAAGGCCCAGGACAGGCTGGAAGAAAAGATCCGCCCGCCATCCAGGCTGCACTGATCCAGCGCGCCGACCAGCGCGCGCTGGCCCGGCACCGCGTAAAAGATCGCCTGTTCCAGCGGCCAGACCGGGTTGCCGCTCAAATGCAGGGGGGCGAACCAGATCTGATTGACGAAGGACAGAAGAACGAAAATCAGAAAGACGATCTCATTGAAGCCGGGCAGGAAATGGCTGAGACCCAGCCGCGCCTTCAGCGGCGTGCCCGGCAGACCTGCCGAAACCCCGAAGCCGCCCGCGAACAAAAGCCCCATCGCCATGAACAGGAGCATGCAGATGCCGATGGCGGACAAAGACGGCGCCA
>DASYDX010000055.1:0-5935 GCA_036499345.1 Rhizomicrobium sp. | reverse complement strand
GACCGGCGTACCCAACAGAACCGCGACGCCGCTCATCAGCACGCTGCCCAGGATTGCATTCAAGAGACCGCCCGGTTGGCCCGGCGGCGGCGTGGAGTGGGTGAAGAGCATCGGCGTCAGCGCCGAGAAACCTTCGGAGAGGAGCGCCGAAAGAATGAAGCCAAGCCAAACCAGCCCGAACAGGGCGGCGGAGATCGAAAGCACAATGAAGATGCCATTGGTGAGGCGGCGGCGCAGGTAAAGCGATTGCGAAACGATCATTTGGTCCCCGCCTGGCGCTCCAGCGCGCGCAGCATCAGTTGCGCGCAGGCCAGAACGATAAAGGTGATGAAGAAGAGGATCAGGCCCAGATAGATCAGCGAGGAGGAGTAAAGCGACGTCGTCGCTTCGGTGAATTCATTGGCGATGGTCGCCGAGATGGTGGTGCCGGGCGCGAACAGCGACGATTCGATCGTGTGCGCGTTGCCGATCACGAAGGTGATCGCCATGGTCTCGCCCAGGGCGCGTCCCAGCGCCAGCATCGCGCCGCCCATCACGCCCGAGCGGGCGAAAGGCAAAACCACGCGCCACATCACTTCCCAAGTGGTGCAACCCAGACCATAGGCCGCTTCCTTCAACATGGCGGGCACGGTCTCGAACACATCGCGCGTCACGGCTGAAATAAAGGGCAGCACCATGATGGAAAGGATCAGGCTACCGGTGAAAACGCCGATGCCGTAGGGCGCGCCACCGAACAGAGTGCCGATCACCGGGATGCCGTCGGTCGCGTCGATGATCGGCTGCTGCACATGCAGTTGGAACCAGGGCGCAAACACGAACAGGCCCCAGATGCCGTAAATGATGGAGGGAATGCCGGCCAGGAGTTCGATAGCGATACCGATGGGACGGCGCAGCGCCCGCGGGCACAATTCGGTCAGGAAGATCGCAACGCCGATGCCGATGGGCACGGCGAGAAGCATGGCGAGCGCCGACGTGACGAGGGTGCCGTAAATCGAGGGCAGGCCGCCGAATTTGTCGCCCGCCGGATCCCAAGCGCTGGAGGTCAGGAAGGACAGGCCAAATTGTTTGACCGCCGGGATCGACCCGATCACCAGCGCGATGATGACGCCGCAAAACAGCAGCAGAACGGTTAGCGCGGCGGAAAAGGTAAAGAAACGGAAACGGGCATCGCCCCGTCCGGCACGGCGGGTGCCCTCGGCTCTTTGGGCCAGGTCGGCGTTTGCTTCGGTCAAGGCGATATCGGCCATTGCTGTAATGCCTGCTCAGCGGACGCCCGCAATTCACACGGCTCTCACGCCACGAACATCACAGTTCTGCAAAGCTTTTGTGACGGGCCAGGACGGAACCGCCGCCTTCCCATAACTGCCTGATGGTGTTTGGAAATAATTTGGCCAGACTCGCGGAGCGGCGGCCAGAACTTACCATGACGCTAACCATAAGACTTTAAGCTTTTTGTACCGGTGTGCGTCCAAATTGTGGCGGCGATCCAAGAATTGGAAAGACGCGGGACCCAAGTGACGGCGGCGCGCCTAATTAGAATTGTGTTCGGGGCGATTGCCGGGATCATGCTCATCCTGGCGGTGGGCGACATTGCGCTGTCCGGACGGCTGACCATCCTTTCTCCCGCCAGCTTCGTGGCGCTTCTGGCGGTCGCGCTCGCCTTTCTGATTTCCAATATGCTGAACTCACGCGAGCGGCAGGAGATGTTGACCAGCCAGGCCGTAGAGATGCGCGCCGCCGCGCAAAGGCTGGAAAACTCCCTGCGCAATGCCGCGACGGTGAACAGCAGGCTTTATCAGAGCGAGATCCGTTACAAGGGACTGGTGGACGCGCAGGGTGACGCCATTTTCCGCCGCGACGCAGCGAGCCGTCTGACCTACGCCAATGAAGCCTTCTTCCACATGTTCGGTTTGGAGCCGTCACGCGCCATCGGCTACCCCTTTGCGCCCGAACTGCATCCGGAAAGCCGCGCCGCTTTGTTCGGCAGTTTTGCCGCCGTCGAAGTGGGACGCGGCCGCGCCCATTACGACCAGCATGTGCGCACCACGGATGGATGGCGATGGATTTCCTGGGAGGATCACGCGGTCCGTGACAGCCGCGGCAAGCTGATCGAAGTGCAGAGCGTGGGCCGCGACATCACCGAGCGCAAAACGCTGGAAGATGCGTTGCGCGAAGCGCTCGATAGCGCCGAAGCGGCCAGCCGCGCCAAATCCGGCTTTCTCGCCACCATGAGCCATGAGATCCGCACGCCGATGAACGGCGTGCTCGGCATGGGCCGTCTGCTGCTGGAAACCGATCTCAAGCCCGAACAGCGCACCTATGCCGAAGCCATCACCCAATCGGGCGAAGCGCTGCTGGCTTTGATCGGCGACATTCTGGATTTTTCCAAAATCGAATCCGGCACGCTCACGCTCGATGAAGACGAAGTCGATCTGCGGGTCCTGACCGCGGGCGTGGCCGAACTTCTGGGACCACGCGCCCATGCCAAGAATATCGAAATCAGCACTGTCGTCGCGCGCGATGTGCCGCGCGCCATCCGCACCGACCGGCTGCGGTTGCGCCAGGTCCTGACCAATTTGATGGGCAATGCCGTCAAATTCACCGAGCGCGGCGGGGTCTGCATCGCGCTGGAGATGCATGAAGACAAAGACGGTGCGGTGCTGCGTGCGGAAGTGCGCGACACCGGCGTCGGCGTGCCGCCGCAGAAGCGCCAGGAAATCTTCCAGGAATTCGTGCAGGCCGATTCCAGCCATGCCCGCAAATTCGGCGGCTCGGGCCTGGGGCTGGCGATTTCCAAACGCCTGGTCGAAGCGATGGGCGGCGAGATTGGTATCGAGCCGGGGGCCGATGGCGGCTCCATCTTCTGGTTCACCCTCCCCGCCCCTGTGGCGCAGCCCGCCGGGACCGGCACACCGCCGCTTGCCGGCAAGCGCATCGCCATTGTGAGCCGCAACAAATTGCTGCGCGAAGGCTTGCGGCTTCAGATTGAAACCCAAGGCGGCGAAGGCATCAATTTCTCGCACCTACCGCCGGGGGGAAGGATCGACGCGGTCTTGATCGATGCCGGGACCGACAGCGCCCCCGATCCGCTGGTGCCGCCGGAATTGGCAGTGCCTGCGCTGGTGATGCTGACGCCCATGGCGCGATCACGGCTGGCCGATCTGCGCGCGATGGGTTTTGCGGGCTATCTGGTCAAACCCATCCGCGAAAGTTCGCTGGCCGAACAGATCAATCTCTGTCTGGCGATGGCTGAGATCGGACGGCCCGCCGCCAAACCACAGCTTGCGCCGCCGCTGCCCGCCGCCCCAGTCAAAGAACGCAGCCTGCCGCCCCTGGCCACGCCGCAGACCTCCTCGGTCATGGGCCTGAAAATCCTGTTGGCCGAGGACAATCCGGTGAACGCGCTTCTGATCCGCGAATTGCTACGCCGGCGCGGCCACCAGATCCGGGAAGTCACCACCGGCACTGCCGCGGTCGCAGCGATTGAGACGGAGACTTTCGACCTTCTTCTCACCGACATCCATATGCCGGGTATGGACGGCATCGAAGCGACGCGTGCCATTCGCGCCTTTGAGGAAACGCATCAGCGCCAGCGCGTGCCTATCGTGGCCCTGACCGCCGACGCGCTGGAGACCGGAAAGCGCGCTTGCCGCGAGGCGGGCATGGACGGCTTCCTGACCAAGCCGGTCGATCCGGCCGAGTTGGAGGAAATGTTCCAGGCGCTGTTTCCATCCCAGAACGGGCTGTCGCATACTGCGGCGGCATGACGGCGCGCCGCACTTATTCCTTCCGCGAGTATCTGACGTCCAAAGTCCTCACCATGGCGGTGCTGGGCTTCTCGTCCGGCCTGCCTTTCGTGCTGGTGGGCAACACGTTCGGCTATTGGCTGCGCGACGAGGGCACATCGCTCAAAGCCATCGGCTTTTTGTCCTGGGTGGGTCTGGCCTATTCGCTGAAATTCCTCTGGGCACCCATCCTTGATCGTGTCGGCGCGCCTTTGCTGTCGCGGTTGGGGCAGCGCCGAGGCTGGATGGCGCTGACGCAGATTTTCATCGGCCTCGGCCTGGTAGCGATGGCGTGGAGCGGCGTGGGCCATGGCCTTGCCATGCTGGGCGTCTTCGCCCTGGTGGTCGCCTTCTTCTCCTCGACCCAGGATATCGTGATCGATGCCTGGCGGATCGAGAGCGCACGCGATGCCGACGAGTTGGGCCTTCTGACATCGGGCTACACATTCGGCTATCGCACGGCGTTGCTGGCGAGCGAGGCGGTGATCCTGCCCATCGCCCAGCGCATCGGCTGGAATGACGCCTACATGGTCTATGGCGCGCTGATGGCGATTGGCCTGGCAGCCTGCCTGATGAGCGCCGAGCCGGTGACGGCAAATGCGGTGGCCCGGCGCAAGCAGGAGGAGACGCCACTTTGGACCGGACGCGGCTTGTTCGATGCCATTGCGGGCCCGTTCATCACCTTCTTCAAGACGCATGGTACCAGTGCACTCTTGATATTGCTCGCGATCAGCCTGTTTCAACTTCCCAATTTCGTCAGCGGACCAATGTTCAGCCCGCTCTATGTCGATCTGGGCATGAGCAAGGACGTGGTCGGTGCGGTGCGGGGAAGTTTTGGACTGGTCGGCGTCTTTCTCGGCGTCGCGGCCGGCGGCTATCTGTCATTGCGGATGGGGTTGATGCCGGCGGTGCTGATCGGCTGTCTGAGCCAGATGTCGGGCACCGCGCTGTATGCCGTGCTGCCCTTCGCGCATGATCCGGTCACCTTCGCCGCCATCATGGCGCTGGACAATTTTTCCATCGCGCTCGCGGGCGTCACCTTGGTCGCTTACATGTCCAGCCTCACCAGCTTGGGATATACCGCGACGCAATACGCGCTGCTGTCCTCGACCTATGCCTGGGCCGGTAAACTTTTGAAGGGATTTTCGGGCGCCGCCGTCGAAGGATTGTCGTCTCAATTCGGTCTGATGCCCGCTTATTCCTTATTCTTCCTGGGCTGCGCCCTGATCGGGGTGCCCGCGCTGGTCTTGTTCCTGATCCTGACGCGGCTTCAGAAGCCCGCCTGACCGGCATTGTCACAATCCGTTGCGGGCCCCAAGCCCTTGGGCTAGATTATAAATCTGTCGCAGACGCGGCTTATGCCGTGTCCGGACAGCGTCCAAAGGGATATGCGTGGTCAACATCTACGAAGCCGGACCGTTCGAAGGCCGTGCCGAGCAATGGCCGGTGCTGGCTGTCGCGGGTTCGTTGGAAGTGCGCCTGGCGGAGACCGATCATGAGGTCGAGCAGGCGCAGCGGCTCCGCTACACCGTCTTTTATGAAGAGATGAGCGCCCTCCCCTCGCCGCAAATGCGCGAGGCAGGCCGCGATTTCGATAAATATGACGATGTCTGCGACCATCTTCTGGTGGTGGACCGCGAAGCCCATGGCGAAGATGGCCAGCCCCTGGTGGTCGCCACGTATCGTCTGACACGCGAGAAGGATGCGGCAAGGGCGGGCGGTTTCTACACCGCGGGCGAATACGACATTGCGCCGATGTTGAACGGCCTGCCCGAAGGTACCAAATTTCTGGAGCTGGGCCGGTCTTGCGTGCTGAAAAGCTATCGCGCCCGGCCCGGCACCATGCAGCTTCTGTGGAAAGGGCTGATGGCGTACGTCGCCCGCTTCGATATCGATCTGATGTTCGGCTGCGCCAGTCTGGCGGGCACCGATACCGAGGCGATGGCCCTGCCGCTGGCCTATTTGCACCATTTCCATCCGATGCCCGCACATCTGAAAGTCCGGGCCCGGTCCGAATTGTTCGTGGACATGAACACCATGCCCAAGGAGGCCATCGAGCCGCGCGAAGGGCTGCGCAGTCTGCCGCCGTTGCTGAAAGGTTATGTGCGCGCGGGCTGCTGCATCGGCGACGGCGCGGTGATCGACCGGCA
>DASYDX010000054.1:0-9537 GCA_036499345.1 Rhizomicrobium sp. | reverse complement strand
AGCCGCACACGTGTATCGAGCACATCGCTGCCCGCGACCTGGGTGTGGAAAATCAGCTTGGCATCACGCCCCAGCATCCGCGCCACCAGCGACGCGCCGCTGGCCGCGATGCCGCCATCCAGATCGAGCGTGATCTGCCGGTCGGCCAACGCCACATCCACTTTCAGTCTTGCGCTGCCCGCAAGATCGGCGCCCGCCAGCGCGGCGAAGGGCGCAAGCGACGGCACCGTCAGATTGAACTGGGCGTTCTGCGCGCCTTTTGTCCGCGCCGTGCCGTCCAACTCCAAAAGCCGGTGGCGCAACTGGAACCGCGCGGGCCGTGCCGCATCGTTCAGGTCGATATGCGCGGTCAGATCGAAAGGCGTAGCGGCGAAAACGCCCGCATAGGCGCTGTCGGGCAGCCGCGTTCCGGTGGCCTTGGCGGTGAGATCGGCAGCGCCGCCGGTACCGCGTACATCGGCTTCCACCGTCTCGATCTTGAAACCCGCCGCATGCAGCCGCAGCAAATTGAGACGGGCATCGATTTCGGGCGCGGCGAAAGCGCCATGCATATGGCCTTCGGCGGAGAGCGTGTCCCAGCCGGTCTCGGCATCGAGCTGCATCGCGGCGGATTGCGCCGTAAAGTCGATATCGGCGCGGGCCCGCGCCAAGGCGATGGTGCCCTGCCCTTTGGCCGACAATGGCCCCGAGGTGAGGTTGAACGCGACGGCATTGGCGCGGCTGTCGCCCGATGCTTCCGCCGACAGCGCGATGGCGCCCAGGCCCGGCATGCCCGTCACCTTGCCGAAAAGACCGTCCGGGCTTTCCGCGATGGTGGCCACACCATTGATCACATCGGCGGTGACATGGCCTTTGAGGATATAGCGGTCATTGCCGCCAGGCCGCGTGATCGCGACATCGACGCCGAATTCATGGATCGAGGTGAAATTGAGCGAGCCGCGCGCCGCCAGCATGGCGGGATGGCCCATCAGCGTGGGCGCGATATCGATATGCGGCAGCGACAGCGAATAGACATCGATGCGCGGCGATTCGCCTTCGCTGGGTTTGGAGGGCAGCGGGCGGCGCAGAAATTCCAATTTGGCGGCGGCAGCGCGCGTCACTTCGTAATGATTGCCGAGCGCAGCCAGCGGCGACCATTCCACTCGCGCATCGCTGACGCGCAGCCAGGCACCATTGGCGTCGCGCAATTCGATCTTGCTGGCGCGGGCGCTGACCGGAAGCCCGCCATCCAGCCCCTCCACGATCACTTCGCCATCGGTGGCCTTGGCGACGATCCATTCGATGGCGCGATGGCCGGGCGGCGTCCATAGCAGCAGCGCCAGTAACACGGCCAGGCCACCGGCGATACCGCCGGTCCAGCGCGCGATGCGCCACAGCCTCTGTTTCCGCTCCGCGCTCAAAAGGCTTGCCCCAATCCGATATACAGCTCGAACGCATCGCCGCCCGGCACGCGGTTCAGCGGTACCGCGATGTCAGCGCGCACCGCGCCCAGCGGCGTATAATAGCGCGCGCCGATACCGGCGCCCACGCGCACCGCGCCGCTGAAGGGCGCGCCCACTTCACTCGCCTGCCCGACATCGACAAACGCCACCGCGCCATAATCTTCCAGAATGCGCTGGCGATATTCGATGGTGGCGGCATCGACCGATTTGGCGCCGACCGGTTTGTTGTCGGGAAATTGCGGCCCGATGGATTGATAGGCAAAGCCCCGTATCGTGGCGCTGCCGCCTGCATAAAGCCGCTGGTCCGGCGGCAATTCCAGATTCGATCCGCCCATGATGCTGCCCGCCAGCGCACGCAGCGCCAGCACCGAGCGGCCCGGTTCGCCCAGATCGAAATAGGTCGAGCCCGAGGCCTGCAACACCAGGAAGGTGAGACTGTTTGCGCCGAAGGATTGCGTCGGCGTCGCGGCCAGCGAGACGCGCGCCCCTTTGACCGGATCACGCAACAGATCCGCTTGACCGGTGGAATCGTAAGTCACCGTCAGCGGCAGCGCGACCAGTTGATAAAGCCGATCGGTATTTTCTTGCGCCACCCGATCATATTCCAGCCGCACACCGGCACTGCCGCTCCACAGCGTGGAGAATTTGCGGCGCAGATAGACCGCGACGCTTTCGGCGGTCTGGTCGTAGGCGTCGAGCTGCTGGCGCACGCCCAATATGTCGAACTCCAGCACCTGATCGGGTTGCAGGAATTGCGGCTTCAGAAACTGCGCCGCCAGATTGTAACCCAAGCCCGATGTCGCCGTGCCCAATCCCGTGCCCGCCGCGGTAAGATTGAGCTGTTCGCCATTGCCGAACAGATTGCGGTGCGACCAGGTCGCGCCCAGGCTGATGCCCAGATCGGTGGAATAGGTGCCGTTCAAACTCACGGCATGCTGGGGCCGTTCCTGCACATCGAAGGTGAGCGCCATGGTGCCGTCGGCATCGAGCTTTTGCGCCGCATGCACGCTGACGCCGGAAAAGACGCCCAGTGCCGCCACCGCCTGACGCGCCTCTTCGATGCGGCTGGGGCGGTAACGGTCGCCCGCTTTGATCGTGAGCGCCCCGCGCACGAATTCTTCATGCACGTCTTTGAGGCCGGTGATCGCAATGCGGCCGATGGTGACGCGCGGCCCAGTGACCACGCGATAGGTGAGATTGACGGTGTGCTTTTCATTGTCGGCGATGGCGATGGGCGCTTCGACAGTGGCGAGCGCATAGCCATCTTCCTGCAGCGCCGCCAGAAGATCGGATTGCGCGTCCAGCACCGGATTGGCGGCGGCGGGATCGCCGCTTTTGATGCGCACCGCGGCGCGGTCGGCTTCGGGCACCGTGCCGTCGAAGCGGATTCTGCCGATCTGAAAGAGCGGGCCCTTGTCGATGGCGATGTCGATGGCGGCGGGCGGATCGCCGGGGGCGTCGTCCAGGATCTGCGGCAGTTCGGGATCGTCCAGGGCGTGGCCCGCGATCTTGATCGTCACGCCATTCAGGTAATAGCCGAAACTGTCCAGCGCGGTCTGAAGCCGCGCGACGTCGGTCTGCGCCCGCTGCACCAGCGCGAAGGGCGGCACCGCGACCTTGTCCTTGAGGGCGATGAGCTGGGAGCTGGAGCGCAGCACCGCGTCCATCTCGCCCGAACCGGTGCTGCCGAGATTGACGGTATAGGGCTGAGGATCGGCAGCCATCGCCACGCCCGCCGGCAATCCGGCGAACAGCAGAACAAACGCGGTCCTTCTGACGAGGGCGAGATGCGGCAAATGCAAACCGGGCCTTCACAAGCCCCATCGGGGCGGCTTGATGGATTCGGGCCATGACGCCCGCCCCGATTGTATTGGCCTATGCCCATGAAATACAGGCACAATTCACCGGCTTGCCGCGCCCATAGCCCCGGATACCGGGGAAGAGCGCGGCCCCGGGGCGTCAGGCCGGCACGCCGAGTGCGCCCAACAGATACAGAATGAGAATGATCACCAGCACCAGCCCAAGCGCGCCACCAAGCCCGCCCATGCCGTATCGGCTATATCCGAAGCCGCCGCCGCCAAGCAGCAAGACCAGCAGAATGACGATCAGAAGAATACTCATGAAAATCCCCGTTCTTGTTATATCGAACAGATAACAACCCGCGTGGCCGTAAGTTCCCTGCGAGCGTCACTCAGCGGCGCGGCGCCAATCCGAAGGTGATGCGGTCGTCCATCCAGCGTGCGGAGATCGCCGACGCCACCGCAACCACGCAGCCGAACAAGAGCGCAAAGGCGGTCCACAACGCCATAATGCTGGCGGCCTTGCGCGCATCGTCTGCCGCTTTCTTCATCAGCGCTTCGCTGTCGGCAACCCGTTGCAGGGCCGCGGACATGGAGAGGCCCGAATTCTCCGACACCAGCCGGGCCAGCCGCAGCTTGTCGGCATCGCCAATGACAGGGCCGTTCATGGCCAGGATGCGTTCGGCTTCCGCCTTGTCGGCATCGGACTGCGCGGTGTTGGGCGCAGGGCGGAACATCGTATCCACCCAATAATTGGAAGAACTGTCGGACGCGCCGGGCATGGCCATGGCGCCCGCCACCGCCGATCCCGCCATGCTGGAGGCAAAGCCCAGCAACAAAAGACTGGCGACCACCGCCAAGGCCCACATTACAAAGCCATGCGCGGCGGCGCGAAACTCCTCCTCCGCCGTATTCTCGACTTCGGGGCCGATCAGGCGGCCGACCAGATAGCCGCCCACCGCGAAACCGAACGCCTGGGCCGCGAGAAAATAGATCGCGCCCAAAGTGAGAAACGTGCCCGCACTTTTGGCATGCGCGGGCGATGCCAGCGCCAGGCCGACGCCCGAGCCCAAAGTGAGCAGGAAGAAGCTGGTGGCCGTGGCGGCCACCGCGCCCGCGATGGCGATGCCCCATTGGAAACGGCCGGTCTCCTCCGCGACGATGGTGGCGCCTGTCTCTGTCAGAATGGCGGTGTTGGTCATGATCGTCCCCCGGGGCCGTTATTTGGCGTCGGTGGGGAAACGTCCCGCGCAAGGTCCCGTTCCGGCGGGGCACCTTATTTATGCAACGGCGCGGCGGCGGCGACGTTATCGCAGGGATTCAGCGGGGAAGAATGCGATGCGATCTGGCTGTCTGTGGCTTTTGGGCGTGCCTATCCCGATCATCATCCTGTTGTGGCTTATTACCGGTCACGCTTGAGGGTTTGGACTGGCGATCACGACCGGTTCCTGGCGGGTGCGCGGCAGGGCCGTGGGATAATTCTTCCGTACGAAAGCGATCAGACCTTCGCGCACATAGGCGCCGAGGTCCGAGGATTTTCCGGCATCGGCGGCGCTGGCGAGAAGGCGCACCTTCATGCTGACCTCGGTCGTGTCCACGACTTGAACCTTGAACACCTGCCCGTCCCAGAGATTGGATTCGCGCACCAGCCGCTCGGCTTCGGTGCGCAAGGCGCTCACATCCATCGTATAATCGAAGAAGAACATCACCGAACCCACCACGGTGGACGAAGACCGCGTCCAGTTCACGAAGGGGTTGGTGAAGAGATAGGACAAGGGCACGATCTGGCGGCGCAGGTCCCACAGTTTGATCACGATATAGACATTGCCGATCTCTTCGACCGTGCCGAATTCATTGTTGATCACCACCGCATCGCCCAGGCGCAAGGGCTGGGTGAAGGCGAGCTGAAGCCCCGCGATCAGATTTTCGAACAAGGGCCGTGCCGCCAGACCCGCCACAATGCCCGCCAATCCCGCCGATGCGAAAAGCGAAATCCCGAACTGGCGCACGGAGTCGAAACTCATCAGCGCGATGGCGACGGTCAGCGTACCGATCAGGGCGTTGACCGCCTGGCGCAGGATGCGCATCTGGGTCGCGGCCCGGCGGGCATTCAGATTGTCGGCCGCATCGATGCGCAGGCCGAAGGTGTAACGGTCGATGGCGATATTGACGATCACGCCCACGATCCAACCGATCTGGATCACTGCCAGCGCCAGAAAGACTTTGCGGATATCGTCGCGCAGATCGTGCGGCGGGTGCAGCAAGGGCAGCACCACCGACAGCGCGAACAGGACCACGATGAAACGCACCAGGTTGCGGGTGCGCTCCCACGCATGCATGACGAAGGGCCGCCAATCGGCGGGCCGTTTCTTCAGCCAGCGCGTGATCATCCCTTGAAGCGCCAGCCCCGCCGCGACGATGCCGACGAACGAAAGGATGGCGAAGGCCCAGTCGGGAATCCAAGGCAGAAAGCTGGAAATATCTTCCAGCTGGGACCGAAGCGTGTGGCGAACCGAAATCAAGCGTGCAACCTCAGGAAAAATGTCCCGAAATTGCCGGGACGTAAAAAACAGGAATTCCGCGCCCGTCAGATAGCAACAGGACCGTGACAGGAACAAGGCAACGCGGCTGGCATGGGGGCGGTTTCCTGTTAGGCTTACCCCACAAGAAACCCCGAAAGATATTCATGGAAAAAGTGACGGGCATTGGCGGGCTATTTTTCAAGGCTCGCGAGCCAGGCGTTCTGGCGAAATGGTATCGCGACCATCTGGGCGTGGCCCTGGTGCCGAGCGATTATGAAACACAGCCCTGGACGCAAACCGCCGGGCCCACCGCATTCGCGCCCTTCCCGCAGGACACCAATTATTTCGGCGCGCCCGATAAGGTCTGGATGCTCAATTTCCGTGTTCGCGACCTGGATGCGATGGTGGCGCAGCTCACACGCGCCGGTATTATGGTGGACGTCAATCCTGAGAGCTTTCCCAATGGCCGCTTCGCGCGGCTGAAGGATCCGGAAGGCAATCCCATCGAGTTGTGGCAGCCGGCCTTTGCGGGCGGAAAGGCGAAACATGGCGCGCATTGATTTCATCGAATTGCCGTCGGGCGATCTGGGCGCAGCCAAGAGCTTTTACGCGCAGGTGTTCGGCTGGCCGCTGACCGATTTCGGCCCCACTTACACAGGCACCGCCACCGGCGATGTCGATATCGGCCTGCAAGGCGATGCCAAGGAAGCCCCCACCCATCCCTTGCCCGTTGTGCATGTCCAGGATCTGGAAGCGGCACTGGCCGCGGTGAAGGCGGCGGGCGGCACCATCGTCAAGCCGATCTTTTCCTTTCCCGGCGGACGACGTTTTCATTTCCGCGATCCCAATGGCAACGAGCTGGCGGCATGGACGGAATGATCCGGAAGTGCTTTTGCACTCCCGGATCGTTTAACAATTATCGCTCCGCGTCTTTCGCAATTTCGCGGTCGTCCGCCGCCCGGTCTTCAGCAGCATCGCGCTGTGCCACCGCATCATCGGCCTTGGATTGTGCCTTCGCGGCATCAAGCTTTTTCTGATAATAGCTTTCGCGAGCCGCATTGGCAGTGGCGGTCCGGGTGTCGGTGCTGGCTGGGGGCGGTGTGGTCACGACGACATCGGAACTGGTGCCGCTGTCTGAATACACAGTAGTCTGAGCGCTGGCGGGAACCGCGGCGAGCGTGGCGACCGTCGCAAGAATGATGAGTTTCATGTCTGTCTCCTCGCAAATCATGTTGCTGAAGACATAACCAATCTATCTGCCGTGGGTTTCCGGGTTCCGCTGCGATTGCGTCATGGCATGACGAGGCTTTCACGGAACCGATTTTGTTTTAGAGTAAGGTTCCAGGATCGAAAGGAAATCACCATGACGGGAACAACGGAACGCGCGGTGCTGGCGGGCGGATGCTTCTGGGGCGTGCAGGATCTGATCCGCCGCACTCCCGGTGTGATCAAGACTCGCGTCGGTTATACCGGCGGCAAAGTCGCCAATGCGACCTATCGTAATCATGAAGGCCATGCCGAAGCCATCGAGATCATTTTCGATCCCGCCAAAATCAGCTTTCGCCAATTGCTGGAATTCTTTTTCCAGATCCACGATCCCAGCACGTTGAACCGCCAGGGCAACGATCTGGGCACCAGCTATCGCTCAGCCATCTTCTACACCAGCGAAGCGCAGAAAGAGATTGCGCAGGACACCATCGCCGATGTCGATGCTTCGGGCCTATGGCCGGGCAAGGCCACCACCACGGTCACGCCCGTGGGTGATTTCTGGGAAGCCGAGCCCGAACATCAGGATTATCTGGAGCGAATTCCGAACGGCTATACCTGCCACTTTGTCCGCCCGGGCTGGGTCTTGCCCAAGCGGGACAAAGCGACCGCGTGATCGTCACGCCATTTCGGACGGATTGAACTCGAAGAATTCGGGCGCGACCACGCCGGCCTGGCGCAGATAGATATCGATATTGCCGATATGGAAAGCGCGATGGGAATACGCGCCCCATAGAAAGCCCATCACGGTCCAGCGGCGCCCGACCCAGACGACGTGACGGTCGAGTTGAGTTTGCGAAAGACCGGCGAAGGTCGCCGCGATTTTCTTCTGCGTGCGGTGCGCGATCTCTTGGAAATCGCCCTGGGCGAATTCGTCCTGCAAGGCGGAATATTGCGGGATCGGCATCACCGCGCCGTCGGCGATTTCGGGCAACGAATGGGCCCAATGATCTTCGCCCACCACGATATGGGCGATCAGACCTTTGATGGTGACGCGGCTGACGCGGTCGCCAAAGCGCATGGCGTCGGTCTGGATCGGCACCCAGTCCAGCTTGTCCGCCGGTGTCTTGGCGATCCAGGCGTCGGTGTGATCCACCATGCGCTGGAACAGTGTCAGAAATCGTTCATGTTCCGCATTCGCCGCCATTTTTCCACTCCGCTGATATCCCGGTCAGTATGCCGTCAGGGCGCGGTGTAGGAAATACGCCAGATGCGCCCCTTCTGGGATTCGGAAACATACAGCGCGCCATCGGGGCCGACCGTCACACCCACCGGACGATAACGGGCACGCTTGCCGTTGCGGTCTTCACGCGTGGGACCGGCAAAATCTTGCGCGAAAGCCATGGGCAGGCCCGCCTGACCATCCTTGTCGAACGGCACAAAGACGACATTATAGCCATCGTCATGCCCGCCCGGATCGCCGCCGCCCGCACCATGAAAGGCGATGAAGGCGCCGCCGCGATAGGCCTCGGGAAACATCCGCCCCTTGTAGAACGTCATGTCCATCGGCGCGACATGGGCCGGAAACGCCACCATAGGCACGGCGTATTTCGGATCGGTGACCGGCGTCTTGCCGTCGCCGCCATATTCGGGCGCGTCCAGCCGGATCTTCTTGGCGGAGTCGTAATGGGTATAGGGCCAGCCCATATCGGTGCCCTTTTCCACTTTGAACATCTCGTCCGCGATATGGCGGCCCGCTTCCGGAGTGATGATTTCGGGATAGGCCTTTTCCGCCTCGTCGCGGCCATACAGCACCGTGTAAAGCGCGCGGCCGTCATGGGCGAGCGCGTTGGTGTCGCGAACGCCGGTGGCGTAATGCTCGCCCGATGCCCAGGACTGGTTCGTCTTTGCGGCATCGAAGCGCCACACACCCGCGCGCGTCTCCAGCACGGGACAGGGCCTGGGGCCGGTGGATTTCTGATCGCGCGGCGTGCCCGGCGGGGCACAGACATTGCCCCGCGCACCCACGGCAATGAAAAGATTGTTCTTGTCGTCGAATGTGATGGCGACGCGGCCGGGCAATCCGGACACGATCACTTCCGGCGCGGCGGACGGCACCAACTCGCCGGGCTTGAGCGCGAAGCGATAGAGCGTGTCTTCCGATGAAGTATAGAGCCCGCCCTTATAGACGGCGATGGCGGTGCCATTGTCGAACGAACTGAAATGCGCGGTCTTGTCGGCGGCATGTTTGGCATCGAGATGCAGCGCGATCACGCCCGCATTCGGAGATTCTTTGGTTTGACGCTCGGTTGAAACATACAGGCGGTTGGCGTCGCCAAAGGCCATATGGCGTACGGAATCGCCCAAACCGTCCGCGACCACACTGGCGTGAAAGCCCGGCGGCAACCGCAGACCATCCGGCTCGTCCGCCAGCGCGGGCAGAGCTGCCGCGACGAAAACAAATCCAAGCCCCAGCACGATCTTCATGGCGCGCTCCCGTTTCCCCTGTCCGATCTAATCCCAAAGCGCGGGCTTTGGACAGTGGGCCGCGCGCCTAGGCTGAGGCCC
>DASYDX010000053.1:0-14207 GCA_036499345.1 Rhizomicrobium sp. | reverse complement strand
AACGATGCGCCCGCGCTTCCCTGCCGCTGCGACACGCTGGTGGGCGGCGATGCACGCTCGGTTTCCATCGCAGCGGCTTCCATTGTCGCCAAAGTGACCCGCGACCGGATGATGAAAGCGCTGCATGATGCCCATCCCGGCTACAATTGGCGCAGCAACAAGGGCTATGGCACGCCGGATCATTATGCCGGGCTGAAGGCCCATGGCGTCACCGAACATCACCGCCGCAGCTTCGCCCCCATCCGCGATCTTCTCGCGGGGCGGGCCATTCCCGTCGAAGAGCTGAGCCAGCAGGCGACGGCGCCAGCGGCAGAATGACTCACACAACTCAACATCTTGTGTGGGGATGAAACGGGGGACTCAATACCGAGTCCCTGCCTAATCCCTTGATTCTATTTTGACTCTTGACGGGCGATTCGCATCGAATCACTGTGAATCCCGCTGTTGATATCTCGGGCGGGGCCTATGCTGAAATTGGATCAAGTCATCGAAGGCGATTGCGTGGCGCGAATGAATGCGCTGCCGGAAGGTTCCGTCGATCTGGTCTTCGCCGACCCGCCCTACAACATGCAGCTCCGCGGCGACCTGCACCGGCCCGACCAGTCCAAAGTTGATGCCGTGGACGACCATTGGGACCAGTTCGACAGTTTTGCCGAATATGACCGCTTCACCCATCAATGGCTGACGGCTGCCCGCCGGGTGTTGAAGGACACCGGCTCGATCTGGGTGATCGGCTCCTATCACAACATCTTCCGCGTCGGCGCGACCTTGCAGGATCTGGGTTTCTGGATTCTCAACGATGTGATCTGGCGCAAATCCAACCCCATGCCGAATTTCCGGGGCAAGCGCTTCACCAATGCACATGAGACGCTGATCTGGGCGACCAAGAATCCGCGCCAGCAATACACCTTCAATTACGAAGCCATGAAAGCGTTGAACGACGAGCTCCAGATGCGCTCCGACTGGACCTTGCCGATCTGTTCCGGCCATGAGCGCATCAAGGGCGCCGACGGTCAGAAGGCGCATTCGACTCAGAAGCCGGAATCTCTGCTTCACCGGGTCGTCGTGGCATCGACCAAGCCGGGCGATGTGATCCTGGACCCCTTCTTCGGATCAGGCACGACAGGCGCGGTCGCCAAGCGGCTGGGCCGTCATTACATCGGCATCGAACGGGAAAAGACCTATGCCGACGTCGCCCGCGCGCGCATCGCCGAAGTGATCCCGGTTGGCAATGACGCGCTGGAAACCACAAAATCCAAGCGCGCCGAACCACGTATTCCTTTTGGCTGGGTGGTCGAGCGTGGATTGCTGCCGCCGGGAACGGTGCTGCATGGCTCACGCAAGAACCAGAAAGCCAAGGTTCGCGCCGACGGCACCCTGGTCTGCTCCGATGCCAGCGGTTCGATCCATCGCATCGGCGCGCATGTTCAGGGCCTCGATGCTTGCAATGGTTGGACCTTCTGGCAGTTCGAAACCCCGGCGGGCGCGCTGGTGCCGATCGATGTGCTGCGTCAGCGTTTGCGCGCCGAACTGGTCTGAGCCGCAAACAGCGGCCCACCCTGATCGAGGCCGTGTTCGACGATCTTGCGCATCACGGTGGGCAAGGCGACGTCGCGCAGTTTTTCTGCGGCGACCCATTGGCCATTGCTTTTCGGCCGCCGGGCAATCGGGGCAAAATAGACCTCCACTTCCAACTCGAAATGGGTAAAGCCGTGGCGCACGAGGCCCGCGCGCTTCGTCCAATCGGCCGCGAAGGGCGCCTGGGCCAGTGCCGCCGCTTTTGACGGAAATTCCTCCGTCCAGGCGCCTTGCGGTGGCTCCAACATGGAGGCGAGCAGGCCCTTGTCCTTGCGCTTGACCAGAAGCACCGCGCCTGTCGCGTCCTGCGCCACAAAGGCCGCGCCGCGCTTCAATGGGCGGGCGATTTTGGGCGCTTTGACCGGCAGGCTTTCCTGAATAGCTTTGCGGCGCGCCAGGCATTCATCCGTCCACGGACAATTCGGGCAGGCCGGGCGCTTGGGCGTGCAGATGGCGGAGCCGAGGTCCATCAAGGCTTGCGCGAAATCTCCTGCCCGGGCCGGGACCAGTGTCATGCCATGCGCGTGCAATTCGATTTTGGCCTTGGGCATCGGGGTTTGCACGGCATAGAGGCGCGCGATCACCCGTTCGGCATTGGCGTCCATGGCCGCCTGGCGTTCGTCATAAGCGATGGCCGAGATCGCACCAGCCGTATAGGCGCCAACCCCAGGCAAGGCGCGCAGGCCTTCGGCGGTCAGCGGAAATTTTCCGCCCATCTTACCCGCTACGATTTTCGCTGCGGCATGGAGGTTTCGAGCGCGCGCGTAATAGCCAAGGCCCGCCCATGCGGCCAGAACATCATCTTCTTCCGCGCTGGCCAGAGCCGCCACAGTCGGCCAGCGCTCCAGGAATTTCCGGTAATAAGCGCCCACCGCCTGAACCGTCGTCTGCTGCAACATGATCTCGGACAGCCAGACATGGTAAGGGTCGGCCCGCTTGCCCTTCGGCGCGCGCCAGGGCAGCACTCGGCGGTGCCGATCGTACCAGGCAAGCAATTTCGCGGCGAGATCCGGTCCGGGCTTTTTTGAAAGAGACGAGCGGGGCATAATCCGACCATGGCCCGAACCCCGCCACCGAAACAATCCGACAAGACGCCCGCCGCCGCGCCGGTCCGGCGTGGCCGGGCGAACATGGTTGGTTCGGATATTCGGATCGCTGGCGGAGCGGCATTTGCCCGTGCAGGCTTCACCGATCCCACCTTGATATTGCGCTGGGCCGAGATCGCGGGCCCGGAGATCGCCCGCATCGCACGGCCGCTGAAATTCACCGAAGGCGCCTCGGGCGGGACGCTCACGCTTCTGGCGGAACCGGCCGCCGCGCTGTTTCTGGGCCATGACGCCCGCACCCTGTGCGCCCGGATAAACGGCTATCTGGGCCGGGATGTCGTCGCGCGGGTGAAATTTGTGCAAGGCGCGCTCACAGTGCCAAAGCCCGCCCCCCGCCCGGCAGCACCCGGCGCCGCCGCGGCCCCCAACGATCCTGTGCATAACTATAATGGGCCCGAAGCGCTGAAAAACGCGCTACAAAGCCTGGCCCGCTGGCGCCGGCCGCCCCAGGAGCGTTGAGCAAACGTCCCGGCTCTGCCAAAAAGGTTCCAGGCCCCAGGAGAATCGCCCTTGTCCCGCAAAGCCGTTATCGCAGTCGTTCTGGTCGTCGTTCTGGCGGCCTTCGGAATTGGCTATTACATGCTGGGAAGCCAGGGCGCGTCCGCCGAAGGCGGTGATACCGCTGGCCCAGGCTTCACTTTGGTGGCCACCGACCGGACCATGGGCAATCCCAAGGCGAAGCTGACCGTGATCGAATATGGCGCCCCCACCTGTAATATCTGCGCATATTTCGCGGCCAACGAATTCCCGCAGCTGAAGCGCGATTACATCGATACCGGCAAGATTTTCTTCGTTTTCCGCACCTTCCCGCTGCGCCCCATGGACGGCGATGTCGAGAAAATGGCGCGCTGTTTGCCTGAGGATAAGTACTTCGACTTCATTGACCATCTGTGGCGGAATCAACCCAAATGGGACGCTGCGGAGTATCCGGGCATTGCGGATGCTCATGGGGAGATGATCAAGCAAGCCCGGGTTTTCGGCATGACCGCCGAACAGGCGGAACAATGTATCGCCAACAAGGCGGAGGATGAACGCATTAACAAGGTTTCTGCGGAAGCCGAGCAGAGATACCACCTCACCGGCACGCCCACCTTCGTCGTTGACGGTGTGCCGCAATCGTCGGGCGCAGTGCCCTATGAACAATTGGCGAAGATCATCGACGCCGCGCTTGCCAAGAAAAAATGATTGGCGGCCGGCGCATTTAACTAGGCGTAAGGCGGCGCGTTTTTCTTGAAGTTCACCCGGCTCAGACTTTCCGGTTTCAAATCCTTCGTCGAACCGACGGAGCTTCACATCGAGTCCGGTCTCACCGCCGTGATCGGGCCCAATGGCTGCGGCAAGTCGAATTTGTTCGACGCCATGCGCTGGGTGATGGGCGAAACGCGCCCCTCCTCCATCCGCGGCTCCGAAATGGACGATGTGATCTTTGCCGGTTCCGCCGGGCGGCCCGCGCGCAACGTCGCCGAAGTCACGCTTTTCGTCGACAATACCGAACACAAGGCCGGTGGGCCCTATGCCGGCTTCGACACGATCGAAGTCTCGCGCCGTATCGAGCGTGAAGCGGGCAGCGTCTATCGCATCAATGGCCGCGATGTGCGCCAACGCGATGTGCAGATATTTTTCGCCGACGCTTCGTCGGGCGCGGGCTCGACCGCCTTTGTGCGACAAGGACAGATCGGTCTTCTCATCAGCCAGAAGCCTTTGGCGCGCCGCGCCATCCTGGAAGAAGCCGCCGGCATTGGCGGCCTGCATCAGCGCCGTCACGAAGCAGAATTGCGTCTCAAGGCTGCCGAAACCAACCTTTCGCGGTTGGAAGATGTTATCCGCGAAGTTGATGGTCAACTCGCCAGCCTGAAGCGCCAGGCGCGCCAGGCTTCGCGCTATCGCAACCTCTCCGGCCATATCCGCAAAGCTGAAGCGCTGGCGCATTTCCTGCGCTGGGCACAGGCTTCGGCCCGCGCCGCGCAGGCGGAAGAAGAACTTGCCCAGGCTGCCGCGATTGTCGGCACCGCGACGGAAGCCGCTGCCAAAGCCTCCACCGAACAGAGCAATGCAGCTGCCGAATTGCCGCCGCTGCGTCAGGACGAAGCGGAAAAATCCGCGGCGCATCATCGCCTGATTGTGGCGCGCGAACAGCTTGATGCGGAAGAAGCCCGCGCGCGTGAAGCCGCGCAACGCCTGCGCCAATTGCTGGCTCAGGGCGAAGCCGATATCGGCCGCGAAAAGGAACTCGATCGCGACGCGGCGACCGCGCTTCAAGCGCTGGGTGAAGAACGCGAAGGGTTGGAGCAGGCCAACACCAATGCCACATCCGATATCGCCACGGCAGCCGAGCAGTCCGCGCTCTTGCAGGAAAAGCTGACCGAAGCAGAACGGCTGCTGGAAAAGCTCACTTCCGAATATTCCGATTGGAATGCCAACAAGGCCAGTCAGACCCGCAGCCGCGATCTGGCCGCGGGCCTGGCGGAAACCAGCTCCACGCAATTGCAGGGTGCGCGTACGCGTCTGGAACAGGCGTTGGAAAACGCCCATGCCGCCCCCGACGTCGCCGCCGCGGACCGTCAGACCGAGCTGGCGCGCGCGGCTGCCGAAACCGCGCGTGAGGAAGCGATTCAGGCGCGGGCCCTTCGTGCCGAAGCCGAAGCCGCTGAAGCCGCTGCGCGCGAACCGCTGGAAACCGCCGAACGCGAGGTCAATCGTCTCTCCGCCGAAGTGAAGGCGTTGAGCGATCTCCTGCATCCCGAAGGCGAAGGCCTGTTCCCGCCACTGGTGGATGCGGTGACGGTGCAGCCTGGCTACGAAGCGGCGCTGGCCGCGGCGCTGGGCGATGATCTGCAAGCACCGCTGGATGAAACCAGCCCGCATCATTGGCGCGATCTTGGCCAGCTGGAAGACATTCATCCGCTGCCGGAAGGCTCGCGTCCTCTGACGGAGTTTGTGCGCGCACCGGATGCTCTGGCGCGCCGTCTGTCGATGACGGGCCTGGTCTTCCCGGACCAAGGCGCGGCTCTTCAGAGAAATCTGAAGCCCGGACAAAGTCTGGTGACGGCACGGGGCGATCTATGGCGCTGGGATGGCTATGCCGCCTCGGCCGACGCGCCCTCGCCTGCCGCGCTCAGGCTGTCACAGCGCAACCGCCTCACCGTTCTGGAAGAGGAAACCGCGCAAGCCAAAGAAATCCGCGCGGGCTTTTCCCAGACCTGGTCCGCCGCCAAGGAAGCGTCTGTCGCCGCACGCGATGCGGCGCGCCTGTCGGACGAAGCGGAACGCGGCACGGAAAAGGCTCTGATTGCGGCCCAGGGCGAAGCCACGCGCGCCGCCCGCGCCGCCGCCGAACGGGCCAGCGCACTTGCCAATCTGGAAGCGGAAATCCGCCGCCTCGAACAATCCGTCGAAGCCGCCGAAGAAGCGCGCAACACCGCAAACCGGGCGCTGGAAGAATTGGGCGATGGCGTAGTGCTTGGCCAGGGCGTGGCCAATGCCCGCTCCTCGACGGCCGATGCACGGGCCGCCAGCGGCGAAGCCCGCTCAGCGTTGGACGGTTTGAAACGCGAAGGCGAAAGCCGCCGTCAACGTCTGGCCGCCATCGCGGACGATGCATCGCGCTGGGATGCGCGCCGCATTGCCGCCGCCAGCCAGATCACCGAGCTCAGCCGCCGGCACGAGGAATTGGTGGTCGAGTTGGCCACCGCCGAACGCGTGCCGGAAGAAATGGCCGGCCGCCGTAGCGCTCTGCTCGATTCTATTGCCACCGCCGACACGGCGCGCCTGGAAGCCTCGGATGCCCGCGTCAAAGCCGAAGCCGTGCTGACGGAAGCCGATCGTCAGGCAAAGGCCGCCGACAATGCGCTTTCGTCCGCGCGCGAAGAACGCGCCCGGGCCCAAGCCATGTCGGAAAGCGCCGCAACCCGGATCGAGGAGTTGCGCGTCCGGGTACGCGACGAACTGGAATGCGCGCCGGAAGAATTGTCGGAGCGCGCCGAAATCCAGGAAGGCGAAGAATTGCCTGCTTTGGAAGTGGCGGAAAAGAAGGTCGAAAAGCTCAAGCAGGAGCGCGAACAGCTGGGCGGCGTCAATCTGCGCGCCGAAGAAGAAGCCATCGAGCTGGAAACGCGTCAGACCACCCTCGTCGCTGATCGCGACGATCTGGTCGGCGCCATCGACCGTCTGCGCAAGGGTATTCAGAGTCTCAACAAGGAAGGCCGCGAGCGTCTTCTGGAATCCTTCGAGAAAGTGAACACGAACTTCCAGGAACTGTTCACCAAATTGTTCGAAGGCGGCGAAGCCAAGCTCACCTTCACCGAATCCGAAGACCCGCTGGAAGCAGGCCTGGAAATCTTCGCCCGCCCGCCCGGCAAGCGGCTGCAATCGCTGGCCTTGCTTTCGGGCGGCGAGCAGGCGCTGACCGCCATGGCGTTGATCTTCGCGGTGTTTCTGGTCAACCCGGCGCCCGTCTGCGTGCTGGACGAAGTGGACGCCCCGCTGGACGACGCCAATGTCGAGCGTTTCTGCAAGATGCTGGGCCAGATGACGGAAATGTCGGGCACCCGCTTCCTGGTCATCACCCACCATGCGCTAACCATGAGCCGGATGGACCGGCTGTTCGGTGTCACCATGGCGGAGCGCGGCGTCAGCCAGCTGGTTTCGGTCACCCTGGCGGAGGCGGAAAAGGTCGCGGCGGAATAAGGGTCGTCCCCGGCTTTCGAGGGAGATTCTCGACCTTTTGCGCGACTGCGAAGGAAAAGCCCGCGCGACATAATGTGCGGGACGCTTTCCGTGTTTATTTTCAACTACTTGTAAGAATTCTGTCTTTCTTGACACCCTCTAAAGCCGTCCCTATGGTCCGCGCGCCTTCACCAGTCGCGAAGGCCAGTTTACGCCCTGTTTTTCGGCATTTGAGGGACGATCATGACGTCTCAGGAACCCGACAGGTTGCGCGAATTGGAGCAGCGGCTGGAAGAAGTTCAGCGCCGCCAGGCGGCAAGAGCCAAAGGTCCCCCGCCCAATCAATTGGGAATTGCGGGACGGTTCGCGACCGAGCTGGTTGCGGCGCTGATCGTTGGAGGCGGACTGGGGTGGGGCGTGGACTGGCTATTCGGCTGGTTCGGATTTCATACCCGCCCGGTCTTTCTGATTGTGTTTTTTGTGCTGGGCGCCGGTGCGGGTATCCGCAATGTGATGCACGCAGCGACCGAGTTAAACGCCAGAATGGCGTCAAAGGATCTGGAGAAGTAAGCCCGTGGCGATGACGCTTACCCCGATGGAGCAGTTCGAGGTCAAGCCGCTTATGGAACATCCGCTGTTCCATATCGCGGGCCATCCGATCTATTTCACCAACCAGTCGCTTCTGATGGTCATCGTGGTGATCGTCGCCTCCCTTTTCCTCAGCCTGGCGGTCAAGCCGGGCCGGTTGGTTCCCACGCGCGGCCAATCGATGGCGGAGACCTCCTACGAATTCGTCGCCAATATGATCCATTCGGCGACCGGCGAAGATGGCCTCAAATTCTTCCCCTTCGTCTTCTCGCTTTTCATCTTCGTTCTGTTCAGCAACTTCTTCGGCATGGTGCCGGGCAGCTTCACTGTCACGAGCCAGATCGCGGTCACGTTCTCGCTGGCCTGTCTGGTGATCCTTCTGGTCGTTGTGGTCGGCTTCATGAAGCACGGCATCGGCTTCCTGAAACTCTTCGTGCCGCATGCGCCCTGGTATCTTCTGATCCTGCTGGTGCCGATCGAAGTGATCTCCTTCTTCACCCGCCCCATCAGCCTTTCCGTCCGTCTGTTCGCCAATATGCTGGCGGGCCACACCATGCTCGCGGTTTTCGCCGGCTTTGTCGTGGCGCTGGGTTCGGCAGGCGGCATCTTCACCGGCCTCGCCATCGCACCGATGCTGCTGATCGTTGCGATCATGCTGCTTGAGCTTCTGGTGGCGTTCCTGCAGGCCTATGTGTTCGCCATTCTCACCTGCATCTATCTGAACGAAGCACTTCATCTTCACGATCACCACTGAACCAACGAAGGGACTAAGAAAATGGAACTTGCTGCAGCAAAGATGATCGGCGCCGGTATCGCCTGTATCGCGCTGGTCGGCGCCGGCATCGGCATCGGCAATGTGTTCGGCTCCTACCTCTCGGGCGCGCTGCGCAATCCGGGCGCGGCGGCCACCCAGACCACCAACCTGCTCCTGGGCTTTGCGCTCTGCGAAGCGACCGGCCTGTTCGGCCTGGTCATCGCGCTGATCATTCTCTTCACGTAAGCGATCAACTGTAGGCAATGATGGCCGAGCCCCTGCAGACCAGCACCGAAGTACCGAAACAGGAGGGTGGTTTTCCGCCCTTCAAGACGGAGACTTTCCCCAGCCAGATTTTCTGGCTGGTGGTGACCTTCGCCTTTCTGTTCGTGGTGTTGTGGCGGGTTGCGGGGCCGCGTATCAACGGCGTGATCACCAGCCGTCGCGGCGCCATCAATGCCGACATTGCGGCGGCGGATAAGGCCCGGGGCGATGCGGAGGCGGCATCTGCCGCCTACCAGACCGCCCTCGCCGGTGCTCGTGCCCGTGCACAAGGCCTGGCGGAGGAAACCCGCCAGACCATCACAGCCGAAATCGCCAAGGCCAAGACGGCGGCGGAAGCCGAAGCTGCCAGCGCCATGGCGTCGGCGGACGCGCGCATCAACGCCACCCGCGTGCAGGCTCGCGGCCATGTCGCCAAAGCGGCGGAAGACGCCGCTATCGCCATCGTTGCGCGTCTTACCGGCGAGACCGTTTCGCCGGCCGATGCGGCGCTGGCGGTCAAGGAATCCTGACCATGGAAATGCTGCACGAAGCGGAATTCTGGGAAGCCGTCGGATTTGTGATGGTGATCGCCATCCTGCTCTGGAAGGGCGTACCGGGCATGGTCGGCAAGATGCTCGACCAGCGGGCGGCGGTGATCTCGGCCGAGTTGAACGAAGCCCGCCGTCTGCGCGAAGAGGCCGCTCGCCTCCTCGCAGACTACAAGGCCAAGGCAGCCGGGGCAGAACGCGAAGCCGAAAGCATTCTGCACGACGCCCGCGCCGAAGCGGCCCGTTTCGCGGAAGTTTCGCGCACCGATCTCAGCGCCCAGATCGCCCGCCGTGCGCAAGCGGCGCAAGATCGCATTGCCCAGGCAGAGACTGCGGCCATGAATGAAATCCGGGCGCTGGCGGCGGATGCTGCTTCCGCGGCCGCTGAGAAACTGATTGCGGCACGGATGGATCAGTCCCGTGCGGCCAACTTGATTTCCGACAGCATCAAGGATCTCGGCGCCAAGCTGAACTAACGCCTTCGGGTATGACAAAGCAAAAGGGCGGCCCCACTGAGCCGCCCTTTTTTGTTACCTGCGAATGTCACCGCCGCCGAAGACTATCCCTTTTCGGGATAAACGACTTTCAGATGCAGCTCTTTCAGCTGTTTGGCCGAAGCGGGGCTGGGCGCGCTCATGAGTAGGTCCTGGCCCTGCTGGGTCAGCGGGAACATGGTGACTTCGCGGATATTCTCTTCGCCCGCCAGCAACATCACCACACGCTCCAGACCGACAGCCAAGCCACCATGCGGAGGGGCGCCATAGCGGAACGCATTCAGCATGCCGCCGAACCGGGCTTCGGTTTCTTCGCGCGCATAACCTGCGATCTCGAACGCCTTCAGCATCACTTCGGGATCGCGGTTGCGGATGGCGCCCGACAACATCTCATAGCCGTTGCAGACGATATCGTACTGGAAAACCTTGAGATCCAGAATTTCGTCCTTATCGCCGGAGCTGAACGCGAGGAATTTGTCCCGGTCATATTGCGGCATCGAGAAAGGATTATGAGAGAAGTCAATCTTCTTCTCTTCCTCGCTCCACTCATACATGGGGTAGTCGACCACCCAGCAGAAGCGGAAACGATCTTTCTCGATCAGGTCCAATTCGCGCCCGATGCGGGTGCGGGCAAGCCCCGCCAGAGTGGCGGCGCGGTCCTGCTTGTCGGCGGCGAAGAACAGAGCATCGCCCGTCTTGACGCCGGACAGCTGCACCATCTCGGCAATCGCTGCGGCCGGGATGAATTTGGCGATAGGGCCTTTGCCCACAATCACACCGCCCTCTTCTTCCAGCACAATATAACCCAGGCCCGGCGCGCCTTCGCTGCGGGCCCATTCATTGAGCTTGTCGAAGAAGCTGCGGGGCTGGCTGGCGGCGCCCGGCGCGGGAATGGCGCGCACGGTCTTGTTCTTGAACGCCTTGAACTCGACATCGGCGCGCGCGAATACCGCGCTGACATCGCAGATGCGGATGGGATTGCGCAGGTCCGGCTTGTCGGAGCCGAATTTGAGCAACGCTTCGGCATACGGAATGCGCGGATAAGGCGCCTTGTCCACCGTCCGGCCGTCGGCGAATTGCTCGAACACGCCTTGCAGCACGGGCTCGATGGTGCCGAAAACATCGTCCTGCGTGACGAAGCTCATTTCCACATCGAGCTGATAGAACTCACCCGGGCTGCGGTCGGCGCGGCCGTCTTCGTCGCGGAAACAGGGCGCAATCTGGAAATAGCGGTCGAACCCGGCGACCTGGATCAATTGTTTGAACTGCTGCGGCGCCTGCGGCAGCGCATAGAACTCGCCCGGATAACGGCGCGACGGCACCAGAAAGTCGCGTGCGCCTTCCGGCGAAGACGCCGTCAGGATCGGGGTCTGAAATTCGTTGAAATTCTGGGCATACATCCGGTCGCGCAGCGAACGGACGATGTTCGAACGCAGGATGATGTTCTTGTGCAGCCGCTCGCGGCGAAGATCCAAGAAACGATAGGCGAGCCGCGTCTCTTCCGGATAGTCCATGTCGCCGAACACCGGCAGCGGCAGTTCCTGCGCCTGGCTCTGAACGGTGACGTCCTCGATGCGCAATTCCACCTCGCCCGTGGCGAGATCCTTGTTCGCGGTCTCGGCAGAGCGGGCCACGACCTGGCCGGTCAGGGTCAACACCCATTCCGAGCGCGCCGTATCTACGGTCGGAAACACTTTTCCGTCCGGCTCGATGACGCATTGGGTGATGCCATAATGGTCGCGCAGATCGATGAAGATCAGGCCGCCGTGGTCACGGCGGCGATGAACCCAGCCCGACAGGCGAACGGTCTGGCCGACATCGGATTTGCGGAGCTGGCCGCAGGTATGGGTGCGATAGGCGTGCATGGCAGACCTTTGAGGAAAGGGCGGTTTTTGGCGGTTTATGGGGGGCCGGTCAAGTCAGCCGGAAGGGCCCGCAAAGCCCGGTTTTTCTGTCATATCACAGGGCTAGCTTGGCCAGAATCGAACATCGGAATCGAAGGGCTAGCCATGAAAGCCGTATTTGCCATTGCCCTGTCGCTGGGCCTGTCCACCAGTACTGCGCTGGCCCAGGCGCCGGCGCCGCGCAATGTGATCATCTTCGTGGCGGACGGGCTGCGCTATGGCAGCGTCGAGGCTGGCAACATGCCGAACATGGCGCGGCTGAAAGCCGAAGGCGTGGACTTCACCAACAGCCATTCTCTCTATCCCACCGTCACCACGGTCAATGCGTCCGCCATCGCGACCGGCCATTACATCGGGGACACGGGAAATTTCGGCAATACGCTTTATGCCGGTCAGCGCATGATCAGTCTCAAGGGCTCGACGATGGGCTTTCTCGAAAACAACACCGTGCTCGAGGAAATGAATCAGCGGTTCGACGGCAACTATCTGAACGAAACCACATTACTGGCCGCTGCCCGGTCCAAAGGCTGGCAGACGGCTGTTATCGGCAAGGAAGGCCCTGCCCGCATTCAAGACAGCACCGCAAATCCCGATGGCAATCAGACATTGATCGTGGACGACGCGACGGGCAGTGACGGCGGGTTGGGCCTGCCCAACTGGTTCACGGCCACTATGCGCCAAAGCTTTGTCGCGCCGGCGGCGCCGAAATCGAGCGCCCCCGATATCGAACAGGAAGTATGGCTGATGAAAGCCACCACGCGCATCGTGTTGCCGCATTTCCGCGAAACCGGAAAACCGTTCGCGCTTTTGTTCTGGTCGCGCGATCCCGACATGAGCCAGCATAACACCAAGGACAGTATCGGTGAGATGGTGCCCGGTATCGACGGTCCCAGCGGATTGGCCGGAACGCGCAATGCCGATGTCATGTTGGGCGAATTGCTGCGGTATTTGAAAGAAAGCGGTTTGGACAAAACGACGGATGTTTTTGTCACCGCCGATCACGGCTTCACCACCATCAGCCATGTCAGCGCCACCAGCCCTTCTGCGCATCTCGATCCTTCGGCGCCGCTGGTGGATTTGCCGTCCGGCTTTCTCGCCATGGATCTGGCCGCCAATTTGGGGCTGCCGCTGCGCGCGCCGGGAGAAACTGGAACGCCGATCGATTTCAGCAATGGCGGGAAATTGCCTGGCGGGTCCGGAATGCTGGGCGATCCCGGCCATCCGGACGTTATTGTCGCCGCCAATGGCGGTTCGGACCTGATTTACATTCCCGCCATGGCCAACAAGGATCTGGCCCCGGCGAAAGATACAGCTGGCAGCATTGTACAATTCCTGCTCACCCAGGACTATGTCAGCGGCGTGTTTGTGAATGACAAGCTTGGGAAATTCCCTGGGGCGCTGTCCATGAGCGATGCCGGTTTGATGGGAATCTCGCGGACGCCGCAGCCCGCGATTTTTGTGAATTTCCGCAGCTTTTCGACGGGCTGCGAAAATGAGCTGCAATGCACTGTGGCGGTCATGGACACGCCGCTTGCGACCGGCCAGGGCAATCATGGCAGCTTCAGCCGGGCCGAGACACGCAACTTCATGGCCGCTATCGGGCCCGATTTTAAGCGCGGCTATGCCGATCCGGCGCCCATATCGAACGCCGATATCGCGCCCACATTGGCGCACATTATGGGCTTCGAGATGCCCGCCAAAGGCGCCCTCAAAGGCCGGGTCATCGGAGAGGCCCTGGCCGGGGGCACGGAAGCCGAGTTCCAGCGCCAGATCGTCAAATCCGCGCCCGGGCCCGATGGCGTCCAGACCATCCTCAATGTGGAGAGGGTCGGTCCGGTCCGTTATTTCAATGCCGCCGGCTTTGCCGGTAAGACCGTGGGCCTGAAAGCCGAATAAAAAGCACAATGTTGCAGCCGAATCCGCTATCACGGCGGGATGCGGATTGTTGAAACAAATGAGGCCCTGGCGGCCTTTCTGGCTGAGCTTTCCTCAGCCCCTTATCTGGCGCTGGACACCGAATTTCTGCGCGACCAGACCTATTATCCCCGGCTCTGCCTAATCCAGGTTGCGGCGCCCGGCGGCATCGAAGGCATCATCGATCCTCTGGCGCCCGGGTTGGATCTCGCACCCTTCTACGAACTCATGAAGCGGCCCGATATCGTCAAGGTACTGCACGCAGCCCGCCAGGATATCGAGATCTTCTATCTCCAGGGCGGGGTCCTGCCCGATCCGCTGTTCGATACCCAGGTGGCCGCAATGGTCTGCGGCTTCGGCGACGCCGCCTCTTACGAAACTTTGGCGCGCAA
>DASYDX010000052.1:0-6584 GCA_036499345.1 Rhizomicrobium sp. | reverse complement strand
TTGGCGCCGCGAGTCTCGCTGTTCGGATCGGCCTTGGCGGCGTTCAGCATCCGGTCGAATTCCTTGTTGCTGTAGCCGCCCCAATTGTTGCCGCCGCCGCTGATGAACAGGTCAAGGAAATTCGACGCGTCGTTGAAATCGGCCTGCCATCCCGGCTGCGCCATGTCGAAATCATGTTCCTGAATCTGCTTGTAGAAGATCTGAACATCCGAGGGCAGGATTGTGACATCGATATAGATGACCGCGAACATCTGCTGCAGGGCAGCGGCGACGGCGCGATAATAGCCCGCGGCGGTGGAGCGGATCATATAAGTGGCGCGAAGGCGCTTGTCCGGTCCGAAGCCTGCTTCGCGCATCAGTTCCTGCGCCAGAGCGGTGCGGTCGGGATAGGACATGGTCTTGAAGTCGAACGCCGTGCCGCTGGGAAAATTGGCGGTGTTCGGCGGCACGATATTGTAGGCCGGGACATAGCCGACAGAGATAATTTTGTCCGTGATTGCTTCGCGGTTGATGGACAGATTGATCGCCTTGCGTATGCGCGGATCGTTGAACGGCGCCTTGGTCATGTTGACCGCGATCATGTCCAAAACCAGTTGCGGCATCGGGTCCAGCAATTCCGGCATGTTCTTCTTGATCCAATGGAACTGGTTGTTCTCCAGCCGGTCCTGAACGTCCAGTTCGCCGGCGCGCAGACGCCGCAGCGCTGCGCCATAATCGGTGGTGGGATAATAGATGACGCGGTCCATCTTCACATTCGCGGCGTCAAAGAAGCGGGGATTCTTGACGGCGGTGACGTGATCGTTGGGTATCCATTCTTTCAGCACAAAAGCGCCGTTGCCGACATAATTGCCGGGCCGCGTCCATGTCTTGCCTTTGGCTTCGACCACATGCTGCGGCAGGGGCATCATCGATGTGTGGGTCAGCATCTCCAGCAGATAGGAGGCTGGATGCTCCAACTGCATTTCCAAGGTGCGCGGGTCCAAGGCTTTCGCGCCCAGCGCATTGGCGGGCAGGCGGCCGGCATTGATCGCCTCGGCATTCTTGATGATGTAAGGAAAATACGCATAGGGCGCTGCCTGTTTGGGATTGAGAATACGGCGCCAGGCAAAGAGAAAGTCGTCCGCCGTGACGGGTTTGCCGTCCGACCATTGCGCGTCACGCAGCTTGAACCGCCAGACCAACCCGTCGGGAGATGTCTCCCAGCTTTCCGCCATTCCGGGGATGGGGTGGCCGCCAGGATTTTCCGTGGTCAGTCCCATCATCAGATCGCCGACGATGAAATCCTCCCAAACCGAATCCGTCATGCTGGGATCGAGTGTGAAAGGCTCACCGGCATTGCCCAGATAGTAGGTCCCGGGCTGGGGTTTGGCGCTGGAGCCGCCGCCGCTTGGCGTGCTGGCCAGATAATAACCGCCGCCCAGCACCAGGGCGGTCCCGCCGCCTATCGCCAGCCGCCGGCTTACTTTCCGTCCTGACGTCATGCTTCCCGGCGCCTCTGGAAGGATTTTCCCAGTATCACCATAGCATTAGCGGCGGGAAATCCATTATATTCGGCATCGATCATGCTTCTTAAGCCCGGGAGTTCGGGGATGAAATCGCGCCTGTTTTTGCTCGCCATTGCGCTTTCGGGGCTCTTTGTTGCGCCCGCCGCCGCCGCCAGCGATCCGGCGCGCAACGATGTGATGCTCAATCTGCAGCGCTGCTCCGCCATCACGGACAATCGGATCTGGCTGAATTGCTTCTATGGCGCCGCCCAGCCGATGCGGGCGCAGTTGGGATTGCCGCCCGCGCCGGATGCGCAGGTCAGTCTGGTCAAGACAGCGCCCGTAGCGCCGCCGCCGATGAAGAGCGAGGGCGACAGCGGTTGGCTGGGTATCGGCAATCTGTTCGGCGGCGGTCCCAGCGAAGAAGAAAGCTATGCCGGGGCCATGCGGCTTTCGGCTTTCACCTTCGGCAAGGATGGGCTTTTCACGGCCACCCTATCGGACGGTCAGGTCTGGAAGCAGTCGCCTTATGACGATCTGCGCGCCCATTGGAGTGGGCAGGCATCGAGCTATGAGGTGGTGGTGTCTTCCGACATGATGGGCAGCCACACCATGCGGGTCCGGGGCGATCAGAATTACCGGGTGATGCGCGTCAAATAAATGTCACGTAACTGTGACATTGCTTTTCCGGTCGCCTTAACCGCCGGAAACGCCATGAAATCCTTTTTGCTTGCCGCAGTCCTGGCCGTCCTTCCGTTCGCCGTTCAGGCAGGCCCGCGCGAGGATGCGCATGCCGGTTTCGCCCGCTGCGATCAATTGCCGGAAGACCGCGCCTGGCTCGACTGCGTCTATGGCGCGGTGCAGCCGATGCGCTCGCGCCTGGGTCTGACACCCGCACCGGAATTCCAGCAGCGCCTGGCCGCGATGCCCGCGACTGCGGCACCGATGCCGCGCGTGGCGGCCCGGCAACCCGTGGCTGCGCCCGCACTGGTCCATGGCGGCGACGAGCAATGGGTGCCTCTTGCAGCCTATACCTTCGACCGCCGCGGCATGTTCACGGTCACTTTGTCCGACGGCACGGTCTGGCAGCAGCAGGCCAATGATGTGAATTACGCCCATTGGAAAGAGCCCGCTGCCCGTTACATCGTGTCGGTGGGCGAGGGGCTGGGCGGTCATGCCACGCTGGAATTGCGCAACGATGGCAACGAATATCTGGTGCAGCGCGTCCGCTGAGCCGGTCAGACCGGGTCGTGTTCGGCGACAAGATGGCCGGGCGCCACTTCGATCAATCTGGGCCGATACTGTTCCGCCAGCGGGTCGTCGATCAGCCGGGATTTGAGGAAGGCGAGCGGCGCACGACTGTCGAGCGGCGACGGCAGATCGCCGCTCAGCAAGCTGCGCTTGCGGGCGCGTTCCACATTCGGATCGGGCGTCGGCACCGCGGACAGCAACGCGCGGGTATAAGGATGTTGCGGGTCGCGATAGAGCGTATCCGCATCCGCCGTCTCCACCACGCGCCCCAGATAAAGCACCATGACCCGGTGCGAAAGTTGACGCACCACCGATAGGTCGTGGCTGATGAAGATCAGCGCCATCCCGGTTTCGGCCTGCAGCGATTTTATCAGGGCTACAATCTGAGCCTGGATGGAAACGTCGAGCGCGCTGACGGCTTCATCGCACACGATCATCTGTGGGCGGACGATCATGGCGCGGGCAATGCCGACGCGCTGGTTCTGACCGCCGGACAGCTCGTGCGGATAGCGATTGATCCAGGCCGGATCGAGCCCGACTTTCTCCATCATGTCGGCAACCCGGGCCCGGATAGCCGCGCGGTCAAGGCTGGGCTCCAAGGTCTTGAGCGGTTCCGCGATGGAGACGCCGACGGGCATACGCGGGTCTAAGCTGGCCAATGGGTCCTGGAAGACGATCTGAAATTCTTTCCGGGCGCGGCGAATATCGTCCCGGTTTTCCGCGCCAAGGTCGCGGCCCAGCCACACGATCCTGCCGCCGTCCGCAGGAAGAATCTGCAGTACCGCGCGCGCCAAAGTGGATTTGCCGCAGCCGCTCTCCCCCACAATGCCAAGCGTTTCCCCCGCACGCAGGGTGAGTGAAACGCCATCGACGGCGCGCAATGCCCGCTTGGGTGCGAACCAGCCATCGCCCTGCACGGGAAACGTCACCTTCACATCTTGCGCGTCCAGAAGAAGGTCACCGGGCTTGGTCGCGATCAGCGGCGTATCGGCCAGGCGCAGCATCGCGGACAGCAGCATCTTGGTATAGTCGTGTTGCGGCGCGTAGAAAATATTGTCGACAGTGCCGCGCTCCACAACTTCGCCATGCCGCATGACTTGAACCTGATCGGCATTGCCCGCGATCACACCCATATCGTGGCTGATCAATGCCATGGCGGTTTGGCGGTCTTTCTTTAACGCGCGCAGAATTTCTAGAATCTGCGCCTGGACGGTCACATCCAGCGCCGTGGTGGGTTCGTCGGCAATCAGAAGATCCGGCCCGGTGATGGTGGCCATGGCAATCATCACCCGCTGGCGCATGCCGCCGGACAATTCGTGGGGATATTGATTCATCCGGCGCGCGGCTTCGGGGATGCGGACATAATCCAGCATCTCGCGTATCCGCCGGTCTGCGTCCTCGCGCGGCATTTTCTGATGCAAGGTCAGAGCTTCGCGGATCTGTGCGCCGACCGTCATATGCGGGGTGAGCGAGGTGAGCGGGTCTTGAAAGATCATGGTGATCTTGGAGCCGCGATACAGATTCATCTGCTGCGGTTCCAATCCCAGAAGTTCCTGTCCGCGGTAGCGCACGCTGCCCGTGGTGCGGCCGTTGGCGGACAGAAGCCCCATTGCGGCGAGAAAGAGCTGGCTCTTGCCCGAACCGCTTTCACCGACCACACCCAGACAAATGCCTTCCGCGATATCGAGGCTGACCTTTTTCACGGCATGGACGTCGCCGTCCGGTGTGGCGAAATGAACGTCCAGATCGCGGATTTCGAGCAGCGCCGCCATCAATAATCCTTGGGGTCCAGCGCGTCGCGCAGGCCGTCGCCGATGAAATTGAAGCAGAACAGCGTCACACCCATGAAGAGGGCGGGAAAGACCAGCAACCAGGGCGCCGCTTCGATGGTGTTGGCGCCATCGGCGATCAACACGCCCCAGCTGGTCAGCGGCTCCTGGATACCAAGCCCAAGAAAAGAGAGGAAGCTTTCGATCAGGATCACATCCGGAACGGTGAGAGTGACATAGACCACCACGGGCCCGGCGACATTGGGAATGATGTGACGGGTGATGATGCCGAACGGAGAAACGCCTGCGGCGCGCGCCGCTTCGATATATTCCTTCTGTTTGGCGGAAAGCGTCTGGCCGCGCACGATGCGCGCCATGGTGAGCCACACCACCGCGCCGATGGCGACGAACATCAGAAAGAAATTCCGGTCGAACATCACCATCAGAATGATGACGAAGAAGATGAAGGGCAGGGAATACAGAATATCGACCGCCCGCATCATTACGGCATCGACACGGCCGCCGAGATATCCCGCGGTGGCGCCATAAAGAACACCGATCACCAGCGAAACCAGGGTGGCGACAAAACCCACCGCCAGCGACACCCGCGCCCCATAGAGCACGCGCACGAACAGGTCCCGCCCCACGGCATCGGTTCCGAACCAATGGGCACCGCCCGCCTTGCAGGTGGCTTCGAACGGCCACCAGCCCGGCGCGCAGGAGACCAGGTCGTAATCGATGGCATCATAGGCATAGCGCGAAATCAGCGGCGCCAGGATTGCGAGCAAAGTAACGGCGGCCAGAACGGCCATACCGGTCACAGCGGCCTTGTTGCGGAACAGCCGAGCCCGCGCGTCCACCCACAGGCTGCGCCCGGCAAAAGCGCGCTCCAAAGTCTGCGCCTTTCGTCCGCCCGTCTGTCCCGCAGCGCTCACGATACTCTCACGCGTGGATCGAGCAGGCCGTACAGAATGTCGGCGATGAAATTGAGCAGGATGATCAGAGCGGCGTAGCAAATCACCACCCCCATCACCAACGTATAATCACGGTCGAGCGCGGCCTGGATGAAGTAACGACCGATGCCGGGAATGCCGAAAATCTGTTCCACCACCAGCGAGCCGGTGAGAATGCCCGCCACTGCCGGGCCCAGATAACTCACCAGCGGCAACAACGCCGCGCGCAAGGCATGGCGCACGACCACTGCCTGCGCCGACAAACCTTTGGCGCGGGCGGTGCGGATATAATTGGAGCGCAGCACCTCGATCATGCTGCCCCGCGTCAGCCGCGCGAGAATGGCGATCTGCGGCAGCGCCAGAACGATGACCGGCAGGATCATGTTGCGCACCGCCCCGCCGTTCCAGCCACCCACGGGCAAGGTGAGCTCGCGTCCGAACATGTTGATGCCATAAACGCCGAAAATGAGGGTGAGGATCGGCGCGGTAACGAAGGTGGGAATGGTGATGCCGAACATGGCGAAACTCATCACCGAATAATCCTGCCACTGGTTCTGCCGCAGTGCCGCCCAAACGCCCAATGAGACGCCGAATGCGGCCGCCAGCACGATTGCCGCCAAGCCCAACCGGACGCTGACGGGCAGGCCGATGCCGATCAGCTGGGCAACCGTGAAATCCTTGCTCTTGAAAGAGGGGCCGAGATCGCCTTGCGCCAGCCGTCCCATATACAGGCCGTATTGGACCAGCAGCGGCTTATCGAGGTCGTAGGCCGCCTTCATATTGTGCTCGATCTCGGGCGGCAGTTTGCGGGCGGCATCGAACGGTCCACCGGGCGCCGCGCGCATCATGAAGAAAGCGGCCGTGACGATGATGAAGAGCGTCGGCACCGCGCCGAGAAAACGTTTGAAGGCGTAGCCGATCATCGGGCCCGATATGTGATGCCGTACCCATTCAGGGCAGGCGGGCAGGCCCTGTCAATCGGCGGCGCTTTGCCAGGCATGGAACCGCGCTTCCAGCGCCGCGCCATGCGCCAGCCACCAGCCATCATCCACCGCGAAGGCGGTGGCGAAATTGACGTGCTCTGTCGGCAGGAAGGGGCGCATCGGAATATCGAATTCGGGGTTGCG
>DASYDX010000051.1:0-1903 GCA_036499345.1 Rhizomicrobium sp. | reverse complement strand
TGCAATCCGCACAATCCGGTGGGCCGGGTCTGGACCAAGGCGGAACTGACGCGTTATGGCGAGATCTGCACCAAGCACAACGTCAAGATCCTGTCCGACGAAATCCATTGCGACTTTGTCGGCAAGGGCCAGAAATACACGCCCTTCTCGACGCTGGACGACAAGAAGATCGTGGACAATTCCATCACCTTCAAGGCGGCGTCCAAGACCTTCTCCTTGGCCGGTCTGAAATGCGCCTGGTTCTTTGCCACCGACCCGGCGACGTTCAAGGCGGTGCAGTTCTGGAACCGTTCGGAAGTTTCGACCCTCGGCATCGTGTCGTCGGAAGCGGCCTATGCGGGCGGCGAAAGCTGGATGCAGCAATGCGTCGATTACATCGACGGCAACCAGACCTTCGCCAACGACTATATCAAGAAGAACATTCCCTTGATCAAAGTCGGCAACAAGCCGCAAGGCACCTATCTGGCCTGGTTGGATGTGTCGGGCCTGGCTGACAAGATCGGCGCCAAGGCGATGGCGGATGCGGAAAACAAGAAGAAGCAGCCGATCAACTTCATCACCGGCAAGCCCAATGTGGTCGTGCCCGATGATATCGTGGGTCATTGGTTCGCCCAGAATGCCTTTGTGCAGATGAACACCGGCAGCTCGTATGGTTTGGGTGGTCTGAACCATATGCGCATGAACATCGCCACATCGCGCAAGACGTTGACGGCGGCGCTGGACAGCATCGCCGCGGCGACCAAGAAGCTCGCCTGATCTCTCCGGTCAGCGTGTGACACCCGGAGCGGTTTCCGGAAAAGTGTGAAGCGGTTTTCCGTAGAAACCGCGACCAACAAAGAACTGGCCCGGGCAGAAATGTCCGGGCCGTTTTTGTTTGGGGCGGGTGCGGGACGCACACCGCTTGTCATCACCGGCGAGTGCGAGCGTTTGCGCGCACGAGGGAGGGGATCCAGGTGGTGATGGCAGCGCGGTTGTGAGGCCTGGATTCCCTTCCCCTCGCGCTGACGCGCTCGGCCGGGAATGACAGCGTGGGTTGATTGGCGGCAATCATTTCGTTATAGGTTGATATCAATCTAATGGAGGCGCGCATGTCCGGTCTGGTTCTCACCACGTTCGATTGGGTTCCTGTGCCGCCGCGTGGGTTTGTGCGGGATATCCGGATTCGCTGGGCGCTGGAGGAAGCGGGGCTGCCCTATACCGTCGCAAGCACGCCGTTCAAGAACCGCGACACGGCGCATTTCGCGCATCAGCCTTTCGGGCAGGTGCCGTGGCTGACGGATGACGGGCTTTCGATTTTTGAAAGCGGCGCGATCCTGCTGCATCTGGGGGAGCGCAGCGAAAAGCTGATGCCGACCGACAAACGCGGCATGAGCGACACCAAGGAATGGCTGTTCGCGGGGTTGAATTCGGTGGAGATGGCGAGCCTGCCCTGGGCGCTGTGCATGTTCTCGGGCGAGCCCGGCGACAATCCCATCTTCAAGCAGTTTGAAAGTTTCCTGAAAGTCTCGCGCCTGCCGCATCTGGAAAAATGGCTGGAAAGCCGCGAGTGGCTGGCCGGGCCTTTCACCATCGCCGACATCGTGATGGCCGATGCGCTGCGGCTGGTGGATCATTTCGATGGGCTGAAAGACTTCCCCGCCGCCCGCGCCTATGTCGCGCGCGCCACCGCCCGGCCCGCATTCCGGAAAGCGCATGCCGATCAGATGGCGCATTTCGCCAAAGCCGACTGAGACGGGCTGGGCCGACATCGCCACCGCCTGAAGCGCCGTCTCAAAAAATTCTCCGGTTATCAACCGCTTTCGCCGCAGGATCGCCGCGATCCTGTACCACTCTCGGTTGGCGGAAAGGCGGGGCGCGCCTAGGCTGGCGGCCTTCGATCGGGGCATCTCATGAACAAGAATCG
>DASYDX010000050.1:0-7118 GCA_036499345.1 Rhizomicrobium sp. | reverse complement strand
GATCGTGGCGATGCCCAATTCGGTCGCCGCACGGAACACGCGGATCGCAATTTCGGAACGATTGGCCACCAGAAGGCGGCGAAAGGGTACGGACATACGCGGGGCCTGGAGTATGGACGAAGCTTTATGTTGCAAGCGCGTAGGCAACGCAACGCCCGACTGGATTCAACCTAACCCATAGTGTTTTTTAGGGTTTTTCCGGCGGAAATCCGCTTTCCCGGGCCAGGATTTTCTCGAGTTCCATCAGCGTTCCGGCCTCCCGCGCGGGCTTGTCCCAGCGAATCCGGTTGACCCGGGGAAAGCGCATCGCCACCCCGGATTTGTGGCGGGTGGAGCGTTGCAGGCCCTCGAACGCGATCTCCAGCACCAGCCCGAAATCCTGGGCCGCCCGGATGCTGCGCACCGGCCCGAACCGCTCCAAAGTGTTGTCGCGGACGAACTTGTCCAGCTTGCCCAGCTCCTCATCCGTGAAACCAAAATAGGCTTTGCCCACCGGGGTGAGCGTGGGCGCCTGCCCCGCCACTTCCCGCCAGACCCCGAAAGTGAAATCGGAATAGAAGCCCGAGCGTTTGCCATGGCCGCGCTGGGCATACATCAGCACGGCATCGACCAGATGCGGATCGCGCTTCCATTTGAACCAGGGCCCTTTGGGCCGCCCCGCTTCATAGATCGAATCCCAGCGCTTCAACATCAAACCTTCGGCGCGGGCCGCGTCACCCTCCGGCGGGTGGGCGCGCAAATCCGCCAGTGCCTCCCAGCTTTTAAAAGGTTGAAGCGGCGACAGATCGATCTGGGTGGAATGGAGTTTCGCCACAAACGCTTCCAATCGCTTGCGGCGTTCGGCGAAGGACAGGCGGCGGATATCCTCTTCACCATCAAGCAACAGATCATAAGCGCGGATACCCGCCGGATAGCGCGCGATCAAATCCGCACTGGCGGTCTTGCGATTCAGCCGCTGCTGCAATTCGCCGAACGTGCCGATCTGCCCTTCACGCAGGACGAGAAGCTCGCCATCCAGCGCACCTTCGAAATTCAACGCCGCCAGCACATCGGGAAAGGACGGGCCGATATCGTCACCGGTGCGCGAATAGAGTTTGCGCCGCCCGCCCTCATTCACGGCCTGGACGCGGATGCCGTCCCATTTCCACTCCGCCGCATAATCCGACGCATCGAGTTTGGGGAAATCCAGAACCTCGTCCACCGCCTGGGCCAACATCACAGGACGGAAGCGTCCGGGCGCGGCGGCGCTGGGGCGTTCGCTGCGCTTTTCCAGCCAGGCGAACAGATCTTCGTAAGGCGGCGTCTGTCCGTGCCAGATTTCCTCGATCTCTGACACTGGCACTTCGCCCAGATCGGCCAGCGCCTGTTTCGCCAGCCGGGCGGAGACACCGACGCGCAAGCCCCCGGTGAGCAATTTCAGTAAGGCCCAGCGGCCATCGGCATCGAGCGCATCCAGCCAATGCTCCAGCAATTGCGGCACTTCGCGGCGCGAGGCCGTGCGCAACGCATCCACCACGTCCGGCAATTCCGGCTCGGCATTTGCCCCCGGTTTGGATGGCCAGGCCAGCGCCACGGTTTCCGCCAGATCGCCGACAAAATCATAAGAGAGCGCAAACAATTGCGGATCCATCCGCGCCTCGACCGCTTTGCGGATCATGGCCGGCTTGGCATCGTTGAAGGACAACTCACCGGTCAGGCTCGCCAGTGCCCACCCGCGCTCGGGATCGGGCACCGCGCGCAGATAATCGCGCAGCAGCCGAAGTTTGACGGTACGCGCGGGTGAAAAAGACAGCCGGTCCAGAAGCGCGGCGAAGGCTTTCATGCCCCCTCCTCATCTTCATAACCTACCAATTCCAATGCCTGGGCCGCGATACCGTTCAGGCTTGCCCAGCGCAGCAGCGCATCCTCGCTGCCATGGGTGACCCACAATTCCTGGGGCTTCAGTTCGGCGATGGTCGATGTCAGTTCATCCCAATCACCGTGATCGGACAGGATCAGCGGCAACTCGACATGGCGTTGGCGGGCGCGGGCACGCACCCGCATCCAACCGGAGGCGAAGGCCGGAATGGGGTCGGCAAAGCGGCGGGACCATTTGTCGGCGACGGCGGAAGGCGGCGCAATCACGATCTTGCCTTCCAGCCTGTCGCGCTTGTCGGTGGTGGCAGGCGCGAGCGGTCCCAGCGCCACACCGAAGGACTCATAAAGCGCGTTCAGCGCCAGCATCGCGCCATGAACATAAATGGTCTGGTCATAGCCCGCTTCCCGCAACAGGCAGATCAAGCGTTGCGCTTTGCCCAACGCATACGCGCCGACCAGATGGGTGCGTTCGGGAAATTGCTGCAGTGAGTGCAACAGCTTGCGCACCTCGCCGCCATCGTCGGGATGACGGAAGACCGGCAGCCCGAACGTGGCCTCGCTGACAAAGACATCGCACGCCACCGGCTCGAAGCGGGTGCAGGTGGGATCGCGGCGGCGCTTGTAATCGCCAGACACCACGATGGTCATGCCCTTCCAGCGCAGCACCACCTGCGCCGAGCCCAGAATGTGCCCCGCCGGGACCAAGGTGACCGACACCCCGCTTCGTTCTACGGATTGGCCATAGGCCAGCGCTTCGCGCGCGCCTGCGAAATCTTCACCATAGCGCGTGGCCATGATCGCCAGGGTTTCGGGCGTCGCCAGCACGGCGCCATGGCCGCTGCGGGCATGATCGCCATGGCCATGGGTAATGACGGCGCGGTCCACCGGCGCGACGGGATCGATAAAGAAATCCCCCGGCGGGCAATAAAGCCCGGTGCCGGTCGGGCGCAGCAGATCGGTGAATTTGAGGGCCATCCATCCAGCAACGTGGGGATGGGAACCCTGTTCCCCAAGATCAGGGAAGCGGTTTCAGGCATTCCTGGATCAGAGGGGCATCCAGCGCCTTCAGGGCCTTGTCCAGCGAACAGGACCGGCCGCAGCCCGGCAGCGACAAGGCGACATGCGGCGGATGGGCGGCAATCGGCGACAGAGTCCGCAGTTGATCCGGTGTCTGATACCAGATCACGATACGGACAAACCGCGCCTTGCCGTCCTGCCAGAGCTCGAAGGCCAAGGCCGTGTTGGGCGCGGTGACGTCGGGCTCGCCAGGCAATTCCCACTTCAGCCCCAGCATACCGCCAAGGTTGGAAAGATTGGTGTCATGGCCCGCCAGAAGAACGAAGCGCGCATCCGCCGGAACCGGCGCGCGGCCTTGAAATGCGGGCACAGGCGATAGTGCATCGCGGATCTGGCGTGCGATCAGCGTCGCGCCATGCGCCGCAATCAAGGGCGTGCGGCGGGCGAGGTCGGCATACAAGTGATGCAGCGGCATGATCGCCGCCAGGCTTGCTGTGTCCTTGACCCGGGCATCGGGAAGACCCTGCGCATATTCCAGCAGGAAATTTTCGCTGAGGGTGGAGCCTTCCGCCAAGGTGCCGGCCAGCTTGCCTTTGCGGACTTCGTTGCGGTCGGCAGCAATCGCGCATTTCTTCGAACTATCATTGGCGCATGCGTCTTGGCTCAAACTGGGATCGAGCAGCGATTGAAGCCGGGCCCGCGCACCGTCATAGCGTTTGCGCTCCGCCGCCAGAAGCATTGGAAGCCGTGCCGCAATTGCCTTGCCGCCCTCATCCGCATCGACGGGACAGAACGCGTCGCCGGGATGGAACAGGACGTCGTCACTGCCTGCGGGCGTGAACTGGGCCGCGACCTTGCAGCCCGGCGCCAAGGCCGCCGCCATGGCATCGCCGCTCTGCCGGGTGCGGCTGTCCGCATTGTCGGCCCAGACAAAGAGCCGCCCCGTGTCGCGGCAATCGGCACGCGGAAGCATCGCGGCATAATGCGCCCGCAGCGCCTCACCCATCCGTGTCAGCGCGGTGGCACCGTGCGGCGTGAGTTCGCCCGGTGCGACCGGCCACGCCGCGAAGGGCGTCGGACTATAGGCGGCCAGATCGGCGGGCGGCTTGGTCGGTGACCGCACGCCGTGCCGTTGCAGCACGATCACTTTCTCTAGCACCGGCGCGGCCGTTGCCGGAACGGCCACGCCCAACGCCAATACCAGAGACAGAAGAAAGCGCATCAGTCCAACGAGGCTGAGAGGTTCAAGAACACGCTGCGGCCCGCCACCGTCCAGAACAAGGGCGTCGGCGTCGCGGATTGCAGCCCGGCAAAATCGCTAATCTGGCGATTGTCGAGAAGGTTCGCGACCTTGATGCTGGCGGTGAAATCGCTGAGCCCGGCGGTAACCGCGCCGAAGCGATAACCCAGCGCCAGGTCCATCGTTGCCATGGAGCCCAGGCGATAATCATTCGCGGCGATCAATTTCTGCGTCACCGGATCGATGCTGTTGCCGTCATCGCCATAGCGCGGTCCGATCAGTTTGCCGATCAACGAACCATAAGGCCCCTGGCGGCTGTCATAGAGAATGCCCAGCGCCGCGGTATAGGCGGGGCTTTCAGCGACGGTGACGTCGGTACCCTTATATTTTGCGCTGTTGCTCGAGAAATTGCCGTATGCCGACCAACCCTGGCCGATGGCATATTGGCCTTCAAGCTCCACGCCCGAATAAACCGCGCCGCCGCCATTGACGAAGCTGGTATCCGTGGAACCGGGAAGCTGGATCGATGCGAAGAAATTGGTGAAGTCGATATAATAGCCGTCCAACGACACCGTGAAATCGTCACGCTGCATGGTGCTGCCGATCTGGTAATTCCAAGTCTTTTCGGGCCTGAGTGCATGCGGCGCCGACACCTGGAAAACGTCAACCGGCGGCGCCAGGAAACCGGACGCCACTTGGGCATAAGCATCCAGCGGTCGTCGATGGCGTAACGCGCGGCGATAGAAGGCTGCAGCGCATCGTAATTGTCGGTGAAGTCCAACGCACCGACGCTGCCCTTGTTCACCGGACCCTGCGCGTGGCGATGGAAATCGGTGTATTTGACGCCGGGCTCCAACGTCAGCGAATCCGTGACGCGCCAGTCGAACTGGAAGAAGGGCTGCCAAGTCTGACTCAGCGTATGGTAATTGTAGCTGAAGGCTGTACCTGTCTTGCCCGGCGTGGGCGTGCCGAAGCCGGGACCGAACGCGCCCACGGACAGATCCGTGTTCTCCGAATAACGGCGGTCATGCTGGCTGTCGAACCAGGCGCCGAACAGGAAGGTGCCGAAATCCGTGTCGTAGCTGGCATTCAGGATATCGCCCCAGGAGCGGAAGCGGGCGTTGACGGACTTGCCGGGGATATCCTTGGTCTTTTTGCCGGCGCTGGACGGGTAGCCTGCAAGATTGAGGACATTGGGATAGATGGTGATGGAATTGTCCGCCGGGTTGGTGTCGGTCGGGTCCTTGCTTTCGGTATAGACATGCGCGAAATAATCCGTGTACGCCTTATTATCGATCACCAGATTGCCGAAACGCTTTTTCACATCGGCATAATAGAAATCGGAATAATAGCGGCTGGGATTATAGCCGTAATAGGCCTGGGTGGCGGGATCGTCGCTCAAACCGAAATTGCGGCCATGAAGCGCCATATTGGCCAAGGTCGCGCCTTGGGTCGTGTACTGGAATTCCTTGTTGTAGGACCCCAGCAACGTCACCGTGGTGGTATCGTCGATATCATAGGCCCATTTGCCCATGAAATTGCTGCGATGCTCGCCGGAATTGGTCAGATAGCCGTCCGTCGATTCATGCTGGGCATCGATGAAGCCGGAGCCAAGCTGGGTGTCGCCGGAATTGATCTCCAAACCCGCCGCCATCGTGTTGAAGCTGCCATACGTCATGTAGGGATTGGCGGAAAAATCCTTGTCGATGCTCTTGGTGCGAAACCCCATGGTGCCGCCGAACGTGGCCTTGCCAATGGTCGCGCCGCCGCCCGGGCCGCGGTCGATCTCGGCCTGGCCCAGATCATGCGCGATGAACAGCGCCGAAGAGGTGTGATGCAAATCGGTGGCGTCGCCGAACGGGATGCCGTCAAAAGTGACGTTGTATTGACCGTCCTGAAAGCCGCGCAGCGACAGGGTTTCCGACTTGCCGATGCCCGGGCCGTTGGGGCTCTGGTCATAGACCGAAGGCTCGAATTTCACGATATCGTCGAAGCTCGATTGGGGAATGATGTTGTTCTGAATAAAGCCTTCCTGCACCACCGAGGTGGGCTGGGTGATCTCGACCGGCGCGACGGAGGGCGCAATGTAGAGCGCCTCGCCGATCACCGTCACGGTTTCCATTTGGATCGCGTCACTGTCCGCAGCGGCGGCAGGAACGGCCAAAAGCGCAAAAATAGCGGCTGACGCCAGCAAGCGCTGGCGCGACAAAAAGTGTATCGGCATTGATTTTCCCCAACAAACGAACGCGGCGTGCTTAGGCAGCGCGTGTGTCGGAGAGACCTAAAATTCGCGACGGCGATATGACAATCGCCATTCTATCCGAATTGTAATGCGGGTTTACTCGGCCGGCATCGGATGCGGCTGATGCCCGCTTGATGGACCGTGCGGCGGCGCTTTGGGTGCGGGTTGGCTGCCACCAAAGGGATGCCAGTTCGCCAACCGCTTTCCGGCCAGATCCAGATACACATAGATCACCGGCGTGATGTACAGCGTCAGCGCTTGCGACAGGATCAGGCCGCCCACCACCGCCAGACCCAACGGACGGCGCGCTTCCGAACCCGCGCCAAGACCGATGGCCACCGGCAAGGTACCCATCAAGGCCGCCATGGTGGTCATCATGATGGGACGGAAACGGACGATTGCGGCTTCATAGATCGCCTGATGCGGCTCGGCTTTTTCCTCGCCCCGTTCACGCTGAAGCGCGAAGTCGATCATCATGATCGCGTTCTTCTTCACGATGCCGATCAGCATGATCATGCCGACAAAGGCATAGAGGCTGAGCGGCACGCCAAACAACCACAAGGTGATCAGCGCGCCCACCGCCGCCGACGGCAAGCCCGACAGAATGGTGATGGGGTGGACGAAGCTCTCATAGAGAATGCCCAGAATGATATAGACCGTGATGATAGCGATGGTGAGCAGCAGGCCCATATTGCCCATCGAACTCTGGAACGCCTGCGCCTGGCCCTGGAACTGGCCCAGCACCGTGTCGGGAATGCCCGC
>DASYDX010000049.1:0-14781 GCA_036499345.1 Rhizomicrobium sp. | reverse complement strand
TTCGACACGGCGTGATATTCCTTGTCCCGGACCGTGGCGTCGATATCCATCTTCCCCAGCGTGATGCCGCCGGCATAGATGGTCATGCCCATCTGGAACTGGGAGGCGGGCGCCTTTGATTCGGTGGCGGCCCCGCCGGCGGCCCAGGCCAGGCCCGGGACGGCCAAAAAGGTGGTCAGGACGAGGAAAAACCGGCCTTGTTTCATGCTTTGTCCGCCATGCCAGGATTTAAGTCACTGGCAACTATAATGTTTCCCTGCGGGCCTGGGCAAATTGCTTGACCAAAGGGGCCAGTTTCCGTATGAGACCCGGCTTCCGGGGCCAGAAATCCGGGTTTTTAAGAGAGACGACTCCCATGGCGCGCCGCTGCGAATTGACCGGTAAAGGCACTTTGGTTGGCAACAATGTCAGCCATGCCAACAACAAGACCAAGCGGATCTACCGCCCGAATCTGCAGATCATTGATCTGGTCAGCGAAGCCTTGGGCAACAGCTACAAGCTGAAGATCGCCATGAACACGCTGCGTTCAGTGGACAAGGTCGGCGGGCTCGATGCCTTCCTGCTCAAGGCCCGGGACAATGTGCTGTCGGCCAAGGCACTGCGCTTGAAGCGCGCCATCGCCAAGAAGACTGCCAAGCAGGCGGCCTAAAGCTCGGGATTAAGGTCCCGCGGCACATCTTTGTTTTTCCTGAATTATAGCGGCTGCGCTTAGCGGCCGGCGCGGTGGCGCGCATGTTCGTCGCGCACCCTGTCTTCTTCGAACAGCGATATCAGTTGGGTGGTCATGGCGCCGCCCAGTTGCTCGGCATCCACGATGGTCACCGCCCGCTTGTAATAGCGGGTCACATCATGGCCGATGCCGATAGCGGCCAGCTCGATCCCGGACCGGTTCTCGATATCCTCGATCACCCGGCGCAGATGCCGCTCCAGATAGTTTCCGGCGTTCACCGATAGGGTCGAATCATCGACCGGCGCGCCATCGGAAATCACCATCAGGATCTTGCGCTGCTCCGGACGGGCCATCAGGCGGTTGTAGGCCCACATCAGGGCCTCTCCGTCGATATTCTCCTTGAGAAGGCCCTCGCGCATCATCAGGCCCAGATTGCGCTTGGCGCGCCGCCAGGGCTCGTCAGCGGACTTGTAGACGATGTGGCGCAGGTCGTTGAGCCGGCCCGGATTGGCGGGCTTGCCGTCATGGGCCCATTTCTCCCGCGATTGGCCGCCTTTCCAGGCTCGGGTGGTGAAACCCAATATCTCGGTCTTGACGGCGCAGCGCTCCAGGGTGCGGCCCAGAATGTCGGCGCACATCGCCGCCACCATGATCGGGCGGCCCCGCATCGAGCCGGAATTGTCCAGAAGAAGCGTCACCACGGTGTCGCGGAAATTGGTGTCCTTCTCGCGCTTGAAGGACAGGGGATACATCGGGTCGATGACGATTCGGGGCAGGCGTGAGGTGTCGAGAATGCCTTCTTCCAGATCGAACTCCCAATGCCGGTTCTGCTGCGCCAGCAGCAGGCGTTGGAGTTTGTTGGCAAGGCGTGAAACCACGCTCTGCATCTGAGACAATTGCTGATCGAGAAAGCCGCGCAGGCGCGTCAATTCCTCGGCATCGCAAAGGTCGGGCGCGGAAATCTCTTCGTCGAACTGCGGCGTATAGATTTTGTAGCCCCAGCTTTCCGCCTGCGAGAAAGGCGGCTGGGCGCGGTTGGGCTGCATGCCCTCTTCGGGCTGGTCGGTTTCCGCGAAATCCTCGACCTGCTCGCCGCTGACTTCGGATTCGGCATCTTCGCCTTCTTCCCCCCGGTCTTCGGTGAATTCTGTCTCCCCGGTTTCGCCCTGCTGCTGGGCTTCTTGCTCCTCGTTGCCTTCGCTGTCGCTCTCCGAGCTCTCGCCTTCGCCGTCGTCTTCGGAGGTTTCGTTGCTGTTATCGCTGCGGGTGAGATCTTGCAGGATGATACGGGTCAGACGCGCGAAGGCTTTCTGATCGCGCATGACCTCGGGCAGTTTCGCCAGATCGTCGCCAGCCCGTTCTTCGATATAGGGACGCCAGAATTCGACCGCTTTGGTCAGGGATGCAGGAGGCGCCTGGCCTGTCAGCCGCTCGCGCATCATCAGGCCGACCACCTCGGAAAGCGGAACTTCGTCCTGGCTGGCCGCGCGCGCCAAGCCGCGCGCCGTCAGGCGTTGTTCCAACTGCGCGGCAAGATTTTGGCGCACGCCTTCCATCGCCAGCGCGCCGATGGCCTCGACGCGGGCCGATTCCGCGGCATCGAAGATCGCCTGGCTTTCGGCACCCGAAGGGCGGAAGCGGCTGTTGATCTTCTCATCATGATAGGCCTTGCGCAGGGCATAGGCATCGCCAGTACCGCGCACCAGCGCGACTTCATGTGGCGCCAAAGCGCGCGTCGGCGCGGGCAGGCGGGCTTTGAGGCCCTTCAAGCTTGGCGGCTCGGAGGAAAAATTGACTTCCAGTTCCGGCTCGCCCGCGAGCGAACGCACCGCTATGGCGACGGCGCGCTTGAAAGGCTCGGAAGGGCTCTCAGGCTTGGTCACGACGTCCTTTGCTCAACTGAAGCCCCGCATGTGCGGGGATGCTGACTTTATGCTGGTCGCACGCCCGGACGGAAAATCGCTTCGCACTTTTCCTGGGCGATGCTCACGCAACCAGCACTTTGGCTGCACTCTCCGGCAATTCCTCGCCGAACGCCCGCTGGTAGAATTCCGCCACACTGGCGCGTTCCAGCTCGTCGCATTTGTTGAGGAAGGTGAGGCGGAACGCGAAACCGATATCGCCGAAGATTTCCGCATTCTGCGCCCAGGTCATCACGGTGCGCGGGCTCATCACGGTGGAAAGGTCGCCATTGATGAACGCGTTGCGCGTCATGTCGGCGACGCGGACCATGGCGGCGATGGTCTTCTTGCCCTCCGGTGTATTGTAGTGGGGCGACTTGGCCAGCACGATTTCGGCTTCGGCGTCGTGGCTCAGGTAATTGAGCGTGGTGACGATGCTCCAGCGGTCCATCTGGCCCTGATTGATCTGCTGGGTGCCGTGATAGAGGCCGGTGGTGTCGCCAAGGCCGATGGTATTGGTGGTCGAGAATAGGCGGAAGGCCGGGTGCGGCCTGATCACCTTGTTCTGATCGAGCAGGGTGAGTTTGCCCTGTACCTCCAGCACGCGCTGGATCACGAACATCACATCGGGGCGGCCCGCATCATACTCGTCGAAAACCAGCGCCACGGGATGCTGCAAGGCCCAGGGCAACAGACCTTCGCGGAATTCGGTAACCTGCTGGCCATCCTTAAGCACGATGGCATCCTTACCGATCAGGTCGATGCGGCTAACATGGCTGTCCAGATTGATGCGGATGCAAGGCCAGTTCAGCCGCGAGGCGATCTGCTCGATATGCGTGGACTTGCCGGTACCGTGATAACCCTGAACCATGACGCGGCGGTTGAAGGCGAAGCCTGCCAGAATCGCGAGGGTGGTTTCCCGGTCGAAGCGATAGGCATCGTCGCGATCCGGCACATGCTCGCTCGGCTTCTTGAAGGCCGGCACTTTCATTTTGGTTTCGATGCCGAAGACCTTCGCCACATCGATGGTGGTGTCAGGCTGGGCCGCGGTGTCGAGGCCGGTATCGGAAATGCTCATGATCACTGTTCCGGGTGGCGTTCATCCGCCGGGCCGGCGGGCCCCGTCAGATCAGGCCGGAAGCGCGCAGAACGCCGTAAGCCTTTATGACCTGTTTCAGACGCTCTTCGGCGCCCCGGTCGCCGCCGTTCGCGTCGGGATGAAACCGTTTCACAAGTTCCTTATACCGCGCCTTAATCTCGATCAAGGTGGCGTTGTGCGGCAGCTGGAGCGTGTCCATCGACATGATTTGAAGGCGCGTTAATTGACGTTCGGGACGGCGCGGTTGACCGGTATCGTCCTCGTCATCCAATACCGCATGGCCGTCATGAAATTGTGCGGGGCCTTGACCCGTGCGGGCCCGGGCGGCGCGCTTGCCCATTGGCCAGGTCGGGCGGTGGCCGAACATGGCTTCCTCCCGGAACTTTTCCACATCGCCATCTTCCATGCCTTTGAAGAAATCCCAGGACTCATTGTGCGCGCGGGCATGGGCGGTGCAGAGGAAAATGTAATCCGAAAGGTTTTCACGCGATTTCGGCACCCGGCAATCGCCCGGCTTTTCGCAATTCTTGACGGCGCAAGGGCGCACATCCGGCTTTGCTTTTACCTTTGGCGCACCCTTGTTGATGCGGATGTCGCTTTTGAAACGCGGCCGGGTTGAGGTCATGGTTTGATTATGGGTGGCGGGCGGTAAAAAACAAGCAAAGCTATCGCTTGACTTTAGCGGCCTAGCGTCGCTTCGTCATCCGATGAGCGTTGCTGATCGCATTCATGACAAACTTGTCGCGGAATTCTCACCCAGCCTGCTGCAGGTTCAGGACGACAGCGCCCGCCATGCCGGTCATTCTGGCGCGACGCGTGACGATGGCAGTCATGGTGAAACCCATTTTAGCGTCCGTATCGTTTCGGAAAAATTTGCAGGCCTATCGCGGGTCGAGCGTCAGCGGCAGGTCTTTACCGTTCTGAGCGAGGAGATGGCGGGCCCGGTTCATGCCTTGTCGCTGAGCGCGCTTTCGCCCGCGGAGATTTAACGCGCCCCTGCGCGCCCGCTTGCCGCGCCTTTGTCACATTCCGGGATTGCGCCCAGCTGTGCCAGGAGCTTCGGCGCGGGCAGTGGCGCACTGCCTCCGGCAAAGCGAATTTCGCCTCTCAAGCCTCCGGGAAATGCCGCTTTCAGCGCGGCCTGAAATTGATCGGCATTTTTCGGCCAGGATCCGGAAAAACGGATGTCGGCTTTTTCCAAATAGGCGCGTGAGGGAATCCAGCCAACGAAATCGGCGCGATAATTGATATAGGAATGCCCCGCGCCATCGCGGGAGGTAAGCGAATAGCACGCGGTCTGAAGCTGCAATTGCGGTTCCAGAAATATGGCAGCGTTTTTGACGAGCTGCGCTTCTTGCAATGCGATTTGAATATATTCCGGTCTGACGTCTTTCCGGCGCACCGGCGGCACCATCGCAAGCCGTGAACTGGCGCTGGCGGAAAAGATCACGAGCGCGCCTGGCAACAGAACGCGCTTGGACGCAGCCGGGAACAGATCGTTGGCGCAAGGCCCCGCACAGACACCGGCAACGGTGAGGGCGGCATGGCTTTGTGCAATGTCCCGCGCGATGGCGAGTGCGGGAAGGTCTTCGCCGCCAGAACTGTCGATACGGATGGCCTTGAGTTTGCCGATCTGGAGCGCGGCATGAACGCGCGCGGCCATCGCCGTATCGATATGACCGGTCAGAACGATCTCGTCACTCTGCGCCGTGGCAGGCAAAATCAGAAGCGCCGACCATAGACACGCAAGCCGCAAGGCATTTCCAACCGTCATCCTAGCCCGCCGGAAAGATTTCGTTCTTATCCGGCGGTGTCACGCGCAGCGCGGTGATCTGGTTGCGTTGGCGCCGCAGAATTTCGAACTTGTAGCCGAAAAAGGCAAAGCGCTGCCCCGGATCGGGAATGGTCTGGGCTTCGTGGATCACCAGTCCCGCGATGGTGGTGGCGCCTTCGTCGGGCAAATTCCAATCCAATTCGCGGTTGATGTCACGGATGGGAACGGTACCGTCGATCAAGTAGGAGCCGTCTGGGCGCCGCCGCACATCCGGCCGTTCCTGCGCCTGATGTTCGTCGGGCAATTCACCGATGATCTCGCTGAGAATGTCTTCCAGGGTCACCAAACCTTGCAGGGCACCATATTCGTCCACCACCAAGGCGAAATGCGTACGCTGTTCTCGGAACGCCTCCATCTGCTCTTCCAGCGTCGTGGTGTCGGGCACAAACCAAGGCGGCGTCGCCAGACCGGCAACGTCGCAGGAGGCGACATCGCCGCCATGCTCGATCAGCGCCAGCGCCAGATGTTTGGCGTGCAGCACGCCGACGATATTCTCGGGCTCGCCGCGCCAGAGCGGCACGCGCGTATGCTGACTGTCGAAGACGGCCGCAATGATTTCGCGTGGCGGAAGATCGGCATCCACCGAGGTCATGCTGGTCCGGTGCATCATGATATCGGCAACGGTCAGATCGCGCAGATCGAGAATGCCGCCGATCATGTCGCGATGTTCGCGTTCGACACTGCCTTCCTTATGATGGAGCGCGACCGCGCCGCGGATCTCTTCATGTGCGGCGTCGCTATTTTCTTCCGGATTTTGCGGGCGCACGCCGAACAGCGACAAGACGCGCCACACCAGCCATTGCACCGTGCCGATTACGGGCGCCAGCAGCGAGACCACCCATTGCAAAGGCGCCGCCAGTGCCAACGCGACCCGGTCGGTTCGCGCGATGGCCAGCGTCTTGGGCAAAGTCTCGACAAAGATCAGGATCACCACCGTCATGATGGCAGTGGTGACGGCAACGGCATGATTGCCGAGATGATCTTCGAGCAGCGCCGTGGTCAGCGATGATGCCAGGATGTTGATGAAGGTGTTGCCCAACAGCACCGCGCCGATCATGCGCTCGCGGTTGCCGACCAGCCGGTTGACCCGCCGGGCGGCTAGGCTTCCTTCCTGTTCCATCTGGTGCATGCGCCCGCGCGACACTGCGGTCAGCGAGGTTTCCGCAGCGGAAAAGAGCGCGGAAATGGCCAAAAGCACGATGATTGGCGCGACGGCGTACAGGATCAGCATGAGTCACCCGGAATAGGGTGGCCATCCTGCCAGTTTTCAGACCCGCAGAACATCTTTCACGGCGTCCGCCGGCACATCGTTGGTGACGAAGGCCTGGCCCAGCCTGTGCAACAGGATAAAGACGAGCTTGCCGTCCTTCACCTTTTTGTCATGAGTCATGGCCGCCAGCAGCGCGTCCGGTTCCGGCCGGGCGCCAGGAATGTCGGAAATCGCCGAGGGCAGGCCCACGGCCTTCAGATGGCGGACAAATCGTTCCGCATCCTGGCCCGGGCAGAGACCGAGCCGGACCGATAGCTGGAAAGCCAGCGCCATGCCGATGGCGACGCCTTCGCCATGAATGAGACGGCCGGAGAAACCCGTTACGGCTTCCAATGCGTGACCGAAAGTATGTCCCAGATTGAGCAAGGCGCGCTCGCCGGATTCGCGCTCGTCGCGCGCGACGATATCGGCTTTCATCTGGCAGGAATGGGCCACCGTATGAATCAGCTTGTCTTTGTCGCCGGCAAGTGCAGCTGCGCCATGAACTTCCAGCCAGTCGAAGAAATCCGCATCACCCAGCGCGCCATACTTCACCACTTCGGCATAGCCCGCGAGCAATTCGCGCCGGGGCAGAGTGGAGAGCAACGCAGTATCGGCGATGACGATCTTGGGTTGATGAAAAAGCCCGATCAGATTTTTGCCCTGCGGCGCGTTGATTGCGGTTTTGCCGCCGACCGAAGAATCCACCTGTGCCAGGAGCGTGGTGGGAATTTGCGCGAACGCGACGCCGCGCTTGAGCACACCCGCGGCGAAGCCGGTGAGATCACCGATCACGCCGCCGCCCAGAGCCACGATCAACCCGCCACGGTCCACACCGGCGTTCAAAAGAGCGCCGGACAATTCGGCCAGGCCTGAAAAGCTCTTCGAGCCTTCACCCGGCGGCATCACCACGGGGTGCGCGTCGATGCCTGCCTGGCCACAGCGTTCCAGAAAATTCGCCAGATAGATTTCGCCAACGGTCGCATCCGTCACCACCGGCATGGGGCCGCGCGCCAACGGTTTCAGCATTTCGCCCGCATTCGCCAGAATGCCATGACCGACATGAATGTCGTAACCGCGGTCCCCAAGACCAACCCGGATCAGCTTGCTCATGCGTCCTCGTACAATCCGCGTTCCTGCAGGGCCGCGATGATGCGGTCGATGGCGGCGCCATGGGGTTCGTCGGTGGTCTCCAACACCATGGCGGCGGTGGCATAGACCGGTTCGCGGATCGCGAGCAACCGCTCCATCGTGGCGCGCATATCGCCTTCCTTGAGTAGGGGTCTGGTGTCGCGCTTTTTGACCCGCGACAAAAGCAGTCCCACCGGGGCTTTCAACCAGATCGTAAACGCGTCTTTGGCCATGGCTGTGCGGGTGGTTTCGTCCATGAAGGCGCCACCGCCGGTGGCCAGGACATGCGGCGGGTCTTCCAGCAAACGGGCAATGACCTTGCGCTCGCCTTCCCGGAAATCCGGCTCGCCAAAGCGCTCGAAAATTTCCGACACAGTGAGCCCCGCCGCGGCTTCGATCTCGTGGTCGGCGTCGCGAAAGGGCACGTCCAGCCGCGCGGCCAGGCGGCGGCCGATCGAGGTTTTGCCGGCCCCCATCATGCCGACCAGCGCCACGGTCCGGTTCAGTTTCATGGAAACCGCATACACGAAACCGGCGGGACAGCGAAGTGGCTCGCCGAAAAATGCTAAAGCAGGTGAATGAGTCCGCGAAGCGACCTGATCGAAGCCTTTCTGGAGATGATGAGCGCCGAGCGTGGTGCGGGTGCCAACACGCTGGCAGCCTATGCCCGGGACCTTGCCGATTTTGCCGCCTATCCCAAAACGGGTCTTGCCGGTGCAAGCCGCGAGGATATCCGCGGCTATCTCGCAAGCCTGTCGGGAGCAGGGCTCGCCGCATCGTCTCAGGCGCGCCGATTGTCGGCGCTGCGCCAATTTTTCGGCTTTCTCTATGCCGAGGATATTCGCAAAGACAATCCCACGGAGGCCGTGGAATCGCCGCGCCAGTCGCGGCCGCTGCCCAAAATTCTTTCGCAGAGCGATCTTGAGGCGATGATCGGCGCTGCTGCCAAAGAAGAGGGGCCGGAGGGAAAGCGTCTGCTTTGCATCGTGGAGATGCTGTATGCGGCGGGTCTGCGTGTATCGGAACTGGCGGGCCTTCCACTGGCGGCAGTGCGAGGCCGGGATGGATTTATCCTGGTTCGGGGCAAAGGCGGAAAGGAAAGGCTGGCGCCATTGAACGCGACGGCCCGCGAGGCGATTGCATCTTATCTCGATATTCGCGCGGAATTTCTGCCCAAGGGCGCCAGGCGCGCGCAGGCGGAACGGTATCTGTTTTGCTCACGCGGCGCGGGCGGATTTCTCACCCGTCAACGGCTGCATCAGCTGCTGAAGAGCGTGGCCGCGAAAGCCGGAATCGATCCGGCGAAAGTGTCGCCGCATGTTTTGCGCCACGCTTTCGCCACGCATCTTGTGGAAGGCGGCGCGGATTTGCGTGCGGTGCAGACCCTGTTGGGGCATGCCGACATCGCCACCACCGAGATTTACACCCATGTCGCCAAGGATCGCCTGAAGACGGTGATACACCGGGCGCATCCGTTGGCGAGGTCTCGGAAAGCGAAGTAAGTCCCTGAAATGGAACCCAAACGCCGCCCTTTCCTTTTCAAGCCCGGATATGGCATTTTCACGCCCGTTTTCGCATCGGGGCCGCATGCATTATCTGGATTTTGAACGACCCATCGCCGAGCTGGAAGGCAAGATTGTCGAGCTGAGAAAGCTCGCCGAAGCCGATCCCACAATGGACATTGACGGCGATGTGGAACGGCTTACCGCCCGCGCCGAAGCCCTGGTCCGCGACACCTATACGCGGCTGACGCCCTGGCAGAAGGTGCTGGTGGCGCGCCATCCCGGGCGGCCGCATTTCCTCGATTATGCCAGACTTCTGTTCGAAGAGATGACGCCGCTTGCCGGTGACCGCTCCTTTGGCGAGGACCAGGCGGTGGTGGCGGGGCTGGCGCGGTTCCGTGGCCGCCCTGTCGCCTTTCTGGGCCAGGAGAAGGGCAACGACACCAAGACCAGACTACAGCACAATTTCGGCATGGCGATGCCGGAAGGCTATCGCAAGGCCGTGCGGCTGTTTGAGCTGGCCGACCGTTTCGGTCTGCCGGTTCTGTCTTTCTGCGATACCTCCGGTGCCTATCCGGGCGTCAGCGCTGAGGAGCGTGGGCAAGCCGAAGCGATTGCGCGGTCCATCGAAACGGGACTGGCGCTGAAAGCGCCCTTCATCGCCACCATCATCGGTGAAGGCATGTCGGGCGGGGCTATCGCCATCGCGGCGGCCAACCGCGTCTATATGCTGGAGCATGCGATCTATTCGGTGATCTCGCCGGAAGGCGCATCTTCGATCCTATGGCGCTCTGCCGAAAAGGCGCAGGACGCCGCCACCGCGCTCAAGATTACCGCTCAGGACCTTCTGCAATTGAAGCTGATCGATGCGGCCATCCCCGAACCCGAGGGCGGCGCCCATCGTGCGCCTGTCGAAGCCATCGAAGCGGTAGGCGAGCAAATCGCGCAGGGGCTCAGCGAAATGGACGGCCAGACCGGTGAGCAGTTGTTGCGGGCGCGGCGGGCGAAATTCCTCGCCATGGGGCGGACGCTCTAAAAGAAAAAGGCCCGCGTCAGACGCGGGCCTTTTTTATTTCGTTCGACGGTCGCCGCTTACTTGGCGAGCGCAAAGCTCAGGGATGATACCCAGCCCTGATTGCCGAGCTCATCCTTCACTTCCCACCACACGCCTTCCTTGTTGCCGGTGGGATAAAGCATCATGCCGGGATCGAGCGGGCGCACCACTTTGGATTTGTCGGATGCTTTGGCATACATGCGGCCGGCGCGGGACATGTTGACGGATTGGGCCGGCGCATCGACGGCGGCCTGGGCAGAGAGACCGCCCATGTCGCTCACCAGCTTGGTGTAAGCGTCGATATAGGCCAGCACCACGACCTGACCGATGGCAGTGTTCTGGTAATTGGAAATACCGGCGCCGCCAAAACCGCCCCAGCCACCCCAGCCGCCGCCAAAGCCGATGCCGACATCGGTCTTGGAGCCATGGCCTTCTTCCATTGCCTGCTGCTCGGAGGTCCGCACATTGGTGATGGTCAGGACCACGTCGGCGGTCTTGGACGAGATGTTGATGCTGGAGACCAGCGCACCGACGCCGCCGCCGATGAAGCCGCCCAGAATGCCGCCGACATTGGTGCCGCTGGCATTGCCGTTCTTGGAAACGATATCGGGCACCAGAATATAATCAGCGGCCTTCACTTGGCCCATGCCGACATTCGATCCCTGTTGCAGCGCGCCGCCGCTGGCCAGCGCGCGTTCCTGCTGCGCCATCGCAAAGCCCGCGCCGCGATCGACCAGCGTGAAGCAGCCGGACTTCATCACGAATACTTTCAGAAGCGCTTCCGGCGATTCCAACCCGAGGCCTTCCCACCAGCGATTCTGCGGTTCGCGAACGGCAAGCGTGCCGATCTTGTGTGAGCAGTTGGGAATCTCGGCCTGTTTTTGAGCTGTCTTGTCGTCGATCGAGGCAGCCTGTGCAGGAAGCACGCATGCAAAAGCAAATGCCGCTCCGATGGCGGCGGATGTCGCGAAGCGCATGACACACCTCATTTTCAATGATTTAAGCCCCAAGCCGCGGACGAAATCCGCGCCGACACCATGCTACCTTACCGTGAAAATTCTGCAATATCCCGCATTGCGGCAAAGCAAAATAATCACCGCATGGTGGCCGCGTTCAGGTGGGCGCAATGTCACGAATTTTGCCGGCTGTAATGGCTTGGTGCGGCGCAAACAGGCGCCGCGAACCGCCTACCACCAGCCTCTGAGCTTGAACCACACGATCGGGATGACGGTCGAGAGCACAATGAGAAACAGGCCCCATTGATAGCCCCAGGCCCAGCTCAATTCGGGCATGTTGTGAAAATTCATCCCATACATGCTGGCGATGAAGGTGGGAGGAATTCCCACCACCGAGGCGATGGTGAGCACTTTGAAGAGATTATTTTGTTCTGTGTTGATGAAGCCCAGTGCGGCGTCGAGCAGAAACTGAATCTTATCCGTCAAATGAACTTCATAATCATTGAGTGACTGGACGTCGCTGCCCGCCATTTTGAGTCTGGTCCGGACCGGATCGCCCAACCAGCCATCGCCATGTTCGGCGACGAAAGGCACCGCCCGCTGCAACACCAGAAGCGTATCGCGAATATGGGAAAGGCGTTCGCCCATGTCTCCGATTTCGACCAGGGTGGTGCGCAGCATGCGGTCGGTTCGCATAACGCTGCGTTTGCGGATGCGGGCAAGGTCCTTGTGAAAGATGCGATTGGAAATAGCCAACGCTTCGGCGCGCAATTCCTCCAACCGGTCGGCGCCATAGTCTACCAGTGCCTCCACAATCACCATGAACACGTCCGGCGCAGTGCGAGGCCGGCGCTCCACCCGCTTGATGATGGCAGGAAACGTATGCAGATGGGCGAAGCGAATGGTGACCAGCAAATCCTTGGTGAGGACGAACCCCAAAGGCGAGGTGATGTCGCTGTTGTCGACATGCGGCGTCACCGGCACGGAAATGGTGAAGACGTCATCTTCGTATTGCAGCCGACTGGAGAACACGATTTCTTCCAGTTGCGCGCGGGGCGGGATGTCCAGACCGTAATCGACGCAGGCTTTGGCTATTTCCTCGTCGCTGGGCTCGCAGATATCTACCCAGACGGTTTTGCCGTCGGATTTATGTTCGGTCAGCACGGCAATTTCTCTCCGCTGTCGCGCACATAACGCGCGAAACCGGCGCAAAGCGCAACACTCCGAGCATGCGGTCCGGAAATTCGCGGCGCGCTGGCAGATTGACGACGCCAACCCGGTCCGCCCACGCGATCACCAGACGCTAAACCAGGGCCCCGTGACAGTGCTTGTATTTGCGGCCCGAGCCGCAAGGGCACAACGCATTGCGCTGGACCTTGGACCAGGTGGCGGGGTCGTTCGGATCCACTGGTCCGGACGGCACTTGCCGGAACTGTGCGCCGGGGAGCGCCATTTCGTCCTCGCCCGTAAGCGGATCGATATGGCTGGCTTGCATGGGGGGCAGGGGGCGGGGCTCCATTTCCGGCGGTGGCTCGCCGGTCTGGATCTGCACATGCATCAATTGTTCAACCACGTCGCTGCGCAGCTTCGCCAGTAACGCCTCGAACAGTTCGAAAGCTTCGCTCTTATATTCATTGAGCGGGTCGCGCTGACCGTAACCGCGCAGGCCGACATACTGGCGCAGATGGTCGAGATTGACGATATGTTCGCGCCAGTTGCTGTCCAGCGTCTGCAGCAGGATCGCCTTCTCGACATAGCGGGTGACATCGATGCCGAAATTTGCGGCGCGTTCGGCGGCGCGTGCTTCCGCCGCCTTCAGAATGCGCTCGCGCACTTCCTCGTCGGCGATACCCTCTTCTTTGGTCCAGTCCAGCACCGGCAATTCTACGGCGAAGATCTTCGCCACTTCATCATGCAGTCCGGCTGCGTCCCATTGCTCGGCATAGGCCTTTTCGGGAATGTGCCGGGCAACCAGCGTGTCCACCACGTCCTCGCGGAAATCCGCGATCTGGTCGGAGACATCGTCGGAATTCATGATTTCCTTGCGCTGCTCGAAGATCACTTTGCGCTGATCGTTCAACACGTCGTCATATTTGAGGATGTTCTTGCGGATTTCGAAATTGCGCGCTTCGACTTTCTGCTGCGCCTTTTCCAAGGCCTTGTTGACCCAGGGGTGGGTGATGGCTTCACCGGGCTCCAGCCCCAGACGCGTCAGGATCGCATCCATCCGCTCCGACCCGAAGATGCGCATCAGATCGTCCTGCAACGACAGGAAGAATTTCGAGGCGCCGGGGTCGCCCTGACGGCCGGAGCGGCCGCGCAGCTGATTGTCGATGCGGCGGCTCTCATGGCGTTCGGTGCCGATGACGTAGAGGCCGCCTGCCGCCAACGCCTTTTGCTTGTTGACGGCAACTTCGTCGCGGATCGCCTGGATGCTTGCCGCGCGTTCGGTGGGGTCGGTTATGGCGGCGAGTTCATGACCGATGCGCATATCGACATTGCCGCCGAGCTGAATATCGGTGCCGCGGCCCGCCATGTTGGTAGCGATGGTGACAGCGCCGGGCACGCCGGCCTGCGCCACGATGAAGGCTTCCTGTTCGTGATAGCGCGCATTCAGGACGTGGTGGGGAATGCCGCGCTTCTTCATCAATTCGGAGAGATGCTCCGATTTTTCGATCGATGTCGTGCCCACCAGGATGGGCTGGCCCTTTTTGCGGCAGGCCTCGACCAGCTTGACGATGGCGTCGTTCTTCTCGTCGGCGGTGCGATAGACTTCGTCGTCGTAATCGACGCGCGCCACCGCCACATTGGTTGGGATGTCGCGAACATCGAGTTTGTAGATGTCCATGAATTCCGCTGCTTCCGTCATGGCCGTGCCGGTCATGCCGGCAAGCTTGTCGTAAAGGCGGAAATAGTTCTGGAAGGTGATAGATGCCAGGGTCACGTTCTCGGGCTGGACCGTCACCTGTTCCTTGGCTTCCAGCGCCTGGTGCAGGCCTTCGGAATAGCGCCGGCCTTCCATCATGCGGCCGGTGAATTCGTCGATGATGATCACCTGATCGTTCTTGACGATATAATCCTTGTCGCGCTGGAACAGCTTGTGCGCCTTCAGCGCCTGGTTGACGTGATGCACGACCGAGATGTTCTCGGTGTCGTAAAGATCGCCATGGGTGAGAAGTCCCGCGCCGCGCAGAAGCTCGACCATATGCTCGGCCCCGTTTTCCGTGAGCGTCACCTGCTTGGATTTTTCGTCCAGGTCGTAATCCTCAGCCACCAGGCTCGACATGGTGGCGTCCACCGCCCGGTACATCTCGGTGAGATCCTGGGTGGGACCGGAAATGATCAGCGGCGTTCTGGCTTCGTCGATCAGGATGGAGTCGACTTC
>DASYDX010000048.1:0-3262 GCA_036499345.1 Rhizomicrobium sp. | reverse complement strand
CGGGTGCGTACGCCCACGCCGCGCCCGACAATCGTGTCGAACATTTTCTGCAAGAGATCGCCGGAACCGAAGGCCGAAAGGCCCGGATGCTCCTGATTGACCACAAGCCGCAAATAGGGCGCGCGGGAATGTGCGCGTGCGACCGGCGGTGGTGGCGGCGGCAGATTGGTCTGGTCGTAATTGGGAAGCGGTTCGTCTTCGCGGATCAGTTGCGATCCGATCAATCGTTCATAGGCGATGGTCCGGCCCAAGAGCGGCGCGGGATCGGACAGCATCTGCACCATGCCGAAAAAGCGCGTGGGCTCGCTGCCCTGGAAGGTCATCGGCGCCAATATCGTTTCCAGTTCGACCATGCCGTTTTCCGCCGTGGTGGCGATGGACGACAGACAGATCGGCTGACTGAGCTTCAAAGATTGGCGCAGCAGAGAGGCCAGGGATTGGCTGGACTGCGCTTCCCAATGCCCCAGAAATCCGGTGCCTTTGAGTTCATAGCCGAAACGCTCGCACAGCGCGGTTCCCGCCAGACGATAAGAGGGCCGCGCCGGGTTCTCGCAATCCAGAATGAAGGTGTAGGACAGCAATCGTTTGATCGCGCGCGGATCGATATCGATCTGATCCGGCACCGCGCGCCCGGCCCGCAATCGGCTCCAATAGCCCACGAGCAGGTGCGAATTCTTGTGCTTCATAGCCACGCTGTCCCTTGACGTCTGCTCCGAAACGGAACGCAGACCCCGTCCTCGGCAGGGGTAGGAGCAGGAGCCGTGCCAACGGGCGGCGGTGGGCGGAGACAAACGGCTTATCTGCTGTTTCCCTGGAATTATATGGTTAATAAACCGGGCAGACTGCGGCCCAGCGTTGGGGTGACTGTGTAAGCGAAAATCCGGCGTCCCTTTCTGACTCGCATGGCCCCCATCTGTCCCGGATTGGCGAGACCGGCGATCCGGCGACGCCATGCCGTCCGTGTGCTGAGCCGCGCATTTATCTTGCGCGTGGCAGCGCGCAATTTTCGTGCTTTTCCAGCCTTTCCGGGAGCCCAAACCGCGCCTTGCACCAATGATTTCCGCTGCTATTGTGCGCCGCACTTTTCGCCCTTTTCCGGGCCCTCCCAAGGAAACCCCATGAACATTCACGAATATCAGGCCAAAGAAGTCCTGCGCGGCTTCGGCACGCCCGTGCCCAACGGCAAGCCCGCCTTCACGGTGGAAGAGGCCGTCCAAGCGGCGCAAAGCCTGCCCGGTCCGGTCTGGGTGGTGAAATCGCAGATCCATGCCGGTGGCCGCGGCAAGGGCGGCGGCGTCAAGGTGGTCAAGTCCATCGAAGACGTGAAGAAGGAGGCCGAGCGCATGCTGGGCATGACCTTGGTCACGCATCAGACCGGCCCGGCGGGCCGTCTGGTAAAGCGCCTCTATATCGAAGACGGCTCGGCCATCGAGCGCGAACTTTATCTCTCCGCGCTGGTCGACCGCGCCACCAGCCGCATCGCCTTCATCGTCTCCACCGAAGGCGGCATGGACATCGAAGAAGTGGCGCACAAGACGCCGGAAAAAATCCATACCTTCCAGATCGAACCTGCCGTCGGCTATTCGGCCTATGTCGGCAACGAGATCGCCAATGCGCTGAAGCTGAAGGGCGACGCGGCGAAACAGGTCGGCCAGGTGGTCAAGAGCCTCTATGACGCCTTCGTCGCCAAGGACATGAGCCTGCTCGAGATCAATCCCCTGGTCGTGACCAAGGACGGCAAGATCATCTGCCTGGATGCCAAGATCAATTTCGACGACAATTCGCTCTATCGCCACAAGGACATTCAGGCGTTGCGCGATCTGGACGAAGAAGATCCCGCCGAAGTCGAAGCCGGCAAATACGATCTCTCCTACATCAAGCTGGATGGCGAGATCGGCTGCATGGTCAATGGCGCGGGCCTGGCCATGGCGACCATGGACATCATCAAGCTTTACGGCAGCGAACCCGCCAACTTTCTGGATGTCGGCGGCGGCGCAACCAAAGAGAAAGTCACAGCGGCTTTCAAGATCATCGTCAGCGATCCCAATGTGAAGGGCATTCTGGTCAACATCTTCGGCGGCATCATGAAATGCGACATCATCGCGGAAGGCATCGTCGCCGCCGCGAAAGAGATTTCGCTGAAAGTGCCCCTGGTGGTGCGCCTGGAAGGCACCAATGTCGAATTGGGCAAGGAAATCCTGGCCAAGTCGGGCCTCGCCATCACCTCCGCCAACGATCTCGCCGACGCGGCGGAAAAGATCGTCAAGGCCGTAAAGGGTTCCAAGTAATGTCCATTCTCGTCGACAAGAACACCAAGGTCATCTGCCAGGGCTTCACCGGCAGCCAGGGCACCTTCCACTCCGAACAGGCCATCGCCTATGGCACCAAGATGGTCGGCGGCACCACGCCGGGCAAAGGCGGCCAGACGCATTTGGGCCTGCCCGTGTTCGACACGGTGCGCGAAGCCAAAGAGAAAGTCGGCGCCGATGCCTCGGCGATCTATGTGCCGCCGCCGTTTGCGGCCGACGCCATTCTCGAAGCGATCGACGCGGAAGTGCCGCTGATCGTTTGCATCACCGAAGGCATTCCGGTGCTGGACATGGTGAAGGTCAAGCGCGCGCTGTCGGGTTCGAAATCGCGCCTGATCGGTCCCAATTGCCCCGGCGTGATCACGCCCGGCGAATGCAAGATCGGCATCATGCCGGGCCACATCCATCGCCGCGGCACGGTCGGTATCGTCTCGCGCTCCGGCACGCTGACTTATGAAGCGGTGTGGCAGACCACGGCGGTTGGCTTAGGCCAGACCACTTGCGTCGGCATCGGCGGCGATCCGGTCAAGGGCACCGAACACATCGAAGTGCTGGAAATGCTGCTGGCCGATCCGGAAACGCAAAGCATCATCATGATCGGCGAAATCGGCGGTACCGCCGAAGAAGACGCTGCCGATTTCATTCGCCGTTCCAAAGTGAAGAAGCCGATGGTTGGCTTCATCGCCGGTGTCACCGCGCCTCCGGGCCGCCGCATGGGCCATGCCGGCGCCATCATCTCCGGCGGCAAGGGCGGCGCCGACAGCAAGATCGAAGCGATGAAGGCCGCGGGCATCCGCGTGTCGCCCAATCCGGCGGCGCTCGGCACCACCCTGGTCGAGCTTCTGTCCGGCAAGTAATCAGCCTCATCTTCTTTTTGCAGTGCAGCCAACCCCGCGCGAGACCCCTCGCGCGGGGTTTTTGCGTCGCAATTCCGGTGTTGTGAGGCCATATTA
>DASYDX010000047.1:0-11608 GCA_036499345.1 Rhizomicrobium sp. | reverse complement strand
AAGACGATGCCGAAATGGTCCTTGAGGAAGGCGCCGACCCCGCCCCTCGTGCCGAACACGATCAGAAGAAGAAATCCCATCGCGACCGGCGGCAGCACCAGCGGCAATTGCACCAAGCCGTCCAGCAAGGTCTTGCCCCAGAAGCTGCGCGAAAGCAGCAGCGCCGTGGCCGCCGCAAACGGTAGCGCCACCGCCACCGCCACCGAGGCGATCTTCAGGCTGAGCAGCAGCGCTTCGATTTCATCCGGGCTGAGAAATCCCATGAAGCCTCCCTCTCGATTATAGCGTACCCGGAGCGGTTCCAGGAAAAGTGTATTGCGGTGCCCTACGCGGCCGCCAGGCAACTCCGTCCGGACCCGCGACAAATCAAATAGACAGCCCCAAAACAAAACGGCCGCCCACCGGGCGGCCGTTTGCTTATTCTCTGCCGATCTATCAGTGGCGCGCGTAGAGCGACCAGAGATGGGCGACCATCGCCGATTTGTCGTTCGGGTTGGCCGGCTTGGCCACATCGAACGCCTTGACGGCGTCGCTCTTCTGGCCGGCCGCAACCAACGCCATGCCGAGACGGATCTGGGCGTTGTTCTTGTCGTCCACGCCCTTGGCGATACCCGCCTTGATGGTGGCGACGGCGTCCTTACCCTTGCCCTGACCCCACATGTCTTCGCCGATCCGCACCAGCGCATCGCCCTTGGGCGCGGCCTGAGCGGCGGCAAGATCTTTGGCCTGAGAGGCGGCGGCAGCAGCACCCTGGGTCTTCGCCAGCGCCAACAGCTTGTTGCTGCGGTCGTCGGTCAACACCTTGGCGGCCTGGCCCTTCTCGATCACGGCTTGCGCTTCAGCGAAGAATTTCAGCTGAATCGCCAGCTGCGCCAGGGTCGTATACTCGTCCTTGCCCGTGATCGTGCCGGTAAGCAGCTTCAGGCGATACACATCGAGCGTGTCGTGATCGCGCATGCCCTGGCCGCGTTCGCTGAGCTTGAGCAGGTTGTTCCAATATTCCGGCTTGCCGGTACGGCCAACCAGCGTTTCCAGCGCGGCGCGTTCGGTATCCGCATCGTTGGAATCATGGGCGCAGCTCATCTGCAATTGCAGAGTGGCGTCGCTGGGGTTCGCGCCGAAATTGCCCTTGATGTATTTCAGGCAGCCCGCCTTATCACCCGACAGGTAGTAAGCCTGGGCAATGATCTGCTGGGAAGCCGCGTCGAGAGCGCCATGGCTCTTGAGCGCTTCGGCGTCCGCAATCACGTCCTTATACTTCTTGGCGTTGTAGTCGTTGGCGAACTTCGCCTTCGCGCCGGCAGCGGTGGAGGTATCGCCCGACTTGACGGCGATGAAGTCCTTCATCTGCTGAATGATCTTGGTCTCTTCGGCAGACTTGCCGGCGACGGCTTCGGCTTCGTTCACCTTGGCCATGGCACCCTTGTAGTTGCCGGATGCCGCAAGCTGCTGCGCTTCTTGCAGGGGCTTGCCGACTTTCGCGCTTACCGCGGCAGCGGCGGGCGTGGAGAGAACCAGAGCGGCGCCGCAAACCGTGGCAGTGCCCAGAAGGAACGCCGTGGTGACGGCACGCAGTTTACTCGCAGTCATAACAAGACCTTTCTTCGATCATCATAAAAAGAAAGCGTGCGGGGTCGCCGCACGCTTTTCATTCGCGGCCATGTCCCTCACAGCCTAGTTATACTGGTCAATCCCGGTGAAACCAATATGGGTCGCGCCGAGACGCTGGGCGTCGGCGAGAACCTTCGCTACCGCGTCATATTTGGCCAGACGATTGGGATTGATATGGATTTCCGGCTGCGGATTCTTGGTCGCGGCGTCTGCGAAGTAGGAATCCATTGTCGCCCGATCAACCGCTTGGCCGTTCCAGGTGACGCTGCCGTCAAAGTCCACCGCCAGTTCCACGGTCTCCGGGATAACGGTCGGAGGCGTGCTGCTCGGCGCGGGCATATCCAGCTTCACGGCATGGGTCTGGATCGGCAGAGTAATGATCAGAAGCGTCAGGAGAACGAGCATCACGTCGATCAACGGCGTGGTGTTCATTTCCACCATGACTTCGCCTTCGCCACTGGCATTACCAACACTCATAGACATGGGGCGTTACCTTTTCTGGTCCGTCAAACGATCAATAGGTGCTTGCGTCAAGCATGTGCGGTTCGGTGATGAACCCGACCTTCTGGATGCCAGCCTGCTGGCACGCCAGAATGATCCGTCCCACCGCCTCGAACCGCACATTCTTATCGCCACGGATATGAACTTCCGGGAGAGGCTTGTGCGCAGCAGAAGCCGCCTTCAACGAATTGACGAGAAGCTCGCGGAGCTCGGCCGGCTGCACGCGCTTGTCGTTGGCGTACATGTTTTCATCCTTGTCCACCGCAACCACAATATTCTCAGGCTTCGTCTGCGTGACAATATTGCGATAGGTCGGCAGCTGCACCGGGATGCTCTTCACGATCACCGGGATGGTGACCAGGAAGATGATCAACATCACCAACATCACGTCCACCAGCGGGGTGGTATTGATTTCGGTGTTTAATGCAGACTCATCGTCCGGTACTGCATGTTGGACGTCGATGGCCATGAACTACTCTCCGCGTGTTGAAGCGCTATCTGATTTACTTCGAGCTTACTTGCTCTTGGTGATCAGATAGGCCTGGAGGTCGCCCGCGAACGCGCGCAGCTTCTCGGTGATGACCTTGTTGCGACGGACGAGGTAGTTGTAGAGCAGCACGGCCGGAACGGCGACCGCCAGACCGAGCGCGGTCATGATCAACGCTTCACCGACCGGGCCGGCAACCTTGTCGATCGAGGCCTGACCGGCAACACCGATACCGATAAGGGCGTTCAAGATACCCATAACGGTACCGAACAGACCGACGAACGGCGAGACCGAACCGACCGAGGCGAGGAAGGTGACGCCGCCCTGCAGCTTGCCATTGGCGTCTTCGAGCTGACGGGTCAGCGACATGCCGATCCAGTCATTCATGCCAACCAGGCTGGTGCCGCTGGTGGAGGCGTTCACGCCCGCTTCGGCAATGCCGCGGAAGATGGAGGCCTTCGGCAGCTTGTCGATGCCTTCATTCAACGTGGCGGAGGTCCAGAACTTCTTCTCGACGACCTTGACCTGGCCGAGGATGCGCTGCTGGTCGATCCACTTGGTGAAGAAGATGTACCAGGTGCCCAGCGACATGACCGCCAGAACGATCAGGATGCCGCGCGAAACCAGGTTGCCGGTTTCCCAGATGTGGCTGAGACCATAGGGGGTGGACTGATTGGCTTCCGCAACCTGCGCGGCAGCGTCGTTGGCCGGAGCGGCCGGGGCAGCAGCAGCGGCGTCGGCAGCCGGAGCGGCAGCGGCGTCAGCAGCCGGGGCAGCGGCGGCATCGGGAGCCGGAGCAGCGGCGGCGTCAGCAGCCGGGGCCGGGGTGTTCTGGGCGGAAGCCGGAGCAACAACGCTCAGGCCGGTCATGAAGACGATAGCGGCAGCGATCGTCAGGGTCTTGAAGTTCATTTTCTCACTCCGTGAATAAGCAGATAAATTGGTTGTTACTGAGCGTCTTTAAGATTCCAGACCACAGACACATTCGTGTTGACTGCGACTGCCTGACCATTGGACGTCGGGGGCTTCCACCGCCAGTGGCTCTGCACATAGGTGCAGGCGGCGGTATCAAGACGTTCCGACCCGGACGATTTGATCACCTTGCAGGCCGAAACCGAACCTTCGGTGGTGATGGCGACTTCCATCTGCGTGGTGCCCTGCTCGCCCAGACGCTGGGAGATCGTAGGATAGGGCGGCAGCGAATGGGTGCGCGCGATCGACTCCAGCTGGGTCGGCGCAGCGGCCGGCGGAGCGGCCTTGGGCGGCGGCGCCGGCGGTGTCTTCACCGTCGTGATCGGCGGCGGCGCTTCCGCGGCCACGGTGAAGTCGGGCACGATCGCGACCGGCGGCGGTGGCTTGGCCAAATCCGGCGGCGGCGGCGGCGGCGCCTTGGGCGGCACCTTCTCGGCCGAGACCGACGCCTGGATGTCGTGAATCTGTTTCATGATCTGGCCGGACGCCAACGCGGCGACAAGCGCTGCGATCGCCAGGACGTGGATGCCAATAACGATTGCCAAGCCCGCAAGCTTGCTGCCTGCGGAAGAATTACCGGTCTGGAGGTGATTTGGACGTTCCATGCGCTCTCGCTCACTAGACAAGACAAACCCGGCGCGCTTGCGCCGGGCTAACAAACTTGGGATCGAGACAAAATTCTTCCCAACCTGGCGCTATTCGTTAGCGCTCGTTGGTCTTTGTTAAAGCAATCGTAATCGCGCTTGGCAAGAGGAAACGCAAACAGGGTAACCGACCAGGTCCCGTTCGAACCCGGCGCGATCAGACCGGGCGGATAGCGCCCGAAGCGGTTACATCTCTCATCTCGCAAATGCAGCATAGCGCCGAAAAATGCAATTGCATCATAACACCCCATGATTCCGAAGGGAATCGCGATATGCGGCTTTGTCGCAAATTTTCTTATTTGCAGAGCAACATAAATGATTGGCGCGATCTTTGGCGCATTGCACGAGTTCCTCGCCTCTTTTTGTGCCTCAGCATGCGGCGAAAAAACCTGTGAAAAAAATGCGCGCGCGCACTGTCACAAAAGGAGCATCGCGGAATTGCGCGATTCCCGCCTTTCGCGGAGAGTGTTTGGGTCACCGCAAAGAGCTTTTTAGATGCGATATCTCCACACAATGGTGCGCGTTTCCGACCTGGAATCAGCTTTGGATTTTTATTGCGCCAAGCTCGGCCTGATGGAGATGCGGCGTGTGGAGAATGAAAAAGGCCGATTTACCTTGGTTTTTCTCGCCGCGCCGGACGACCGGGACGCCCAGGGCGACCGCAGCCCCATGGTGGAGCTGACCTGGAACTGGGACCCGGAAAATTATGGCGGCGGGCGCAATTTCGGCCATCTCGCCTATAGCGTGAAAGATATCTACGGACTCTGCGAAAAGCTCGCTGCAAGCGGCGTCATCATTCATCGCCCGCCCCGCGACGGGCATATGGCCTTCATTCGCTCGCCCGAAGGCATCTCTATTGAACTGCTCCAGGATGGTACGCCCCTGCCGCCGCGCGAGCCCTGGGTCTCGATGCCCAACACGGGAAGCTGGTGACGCATGAATTTCGCATCCGACAATGCTTATGGCGTGCTGCCCCAGATCTGGCCCGCCCTGGAAGCTGCCGATAAGGGCGCCGCGCTGGCCTATGGCAATGACCAGATCACCAAGGATCTGACGGATCGATTCTCTGCCTTGTTCGAACGTCAGGTCGCGGCCTTCCCCGTTTATACGGGCACCGCAGCCAATGCCTTGGCGCTGGCCTGTCTCACGCCGCCCTTTGGCGCAGTGCTGTGCCATCAGGACAGTCACATCATGACGTCGGAATGCGGCGCGCCGGAATTCTATTCCGGCGCCAAACTCGTCGGCATGCAAAGCCCGAATGGAAAATTCACGCCGGATGACATTGTCCAGACTTTGTCGGGACTGGATGGCAGCGTTCATAGCGTGCAGCCGCGCGCCGTCAGCGTGAGTCAGGCAAGCGAATTGGGCACGGTTTATAGCGGCACAGAGCTGGCTGCGATTGCGGAAATCACCCATGCACGGGGCATGACGCTGCATATGGATGGCGCGCGTTTCGCCAACGCCATGGCGCATCTGGGTTGCACGCCCGCAGAAGGCACCTGGAAAAACGGCGTCGATGTTTTGTCGTTCGGCGCCACCAAGGCCGGTGCACTGGCAGCGGAAGCGGTGATCTTTTTCGATCCGGCGCTGGCGGGGGAATTCGAATATCGTCGCAAACGGGGCGGGCATCTGGCGTCCAAGATGCGCTTCGTCTCAACCCAACTCGAAGCGATGTTGCAGGACGATCTGTGGCTGCAAAGCGGCGCGCGTGCGAATGCACTGGCGGCGCGCGTGGCGCGCGCATTGGAAAACGTTGCCGATATCGAGATCGCCTATCCGGTAGAGACCAACATGGTGTTTGCCCGCATGCCGACCGAGAAAGCCGCGCGGATGCGCGCAGGCGGAGCGCAATTCCATGATTGGTTTCCGGCGCAAAAGAACGGAACGGTGGTGACGCGCCTGGCCTTCGCCTTCGCAACGCCCGAAGAGCATGTGACCAAGCTCATCGAACTGGCGAAAGAGAAGTAAAAGCGAAAACTCTGCGCCAGCCATTCACGCTGACGCGAGAGATTTTGGCCACTGACAAGGAGCGTCGCGCGGAGCGTGGGCACGCACGACTGAGGCGAGGAATTTTGGTTCCTGAGCAGGAGCGTCCCCCGCAGCGTGCGTCAGCACGTGAGGAGGCGCGACGCCCTCAGGGACCAAAAGGCCCGCCTCAGATGCGGCCCAGGAGTGTGAAGGTGCCGACCTGGGTGGTCGATCCGTTGTTGCCGCGCACCCAGTCGTAATTGACGCCCAGCTGCCAGGTATCGGTTCCAGCGCCCAGCGAAAGCCCTGCGACGGTGTTGCCGGTATCGGGATCGGGTCCGACAAAGGTGAAGGTGTTGTTGGGCGCGCCCAGACCGCCGGTCGAGACGAAGCCGGCTTTCAGCTTCACCGGCGTGTCGACCAGATCGTAGCGATAGCCTAGCCGCGCTTCCGGCGAGATTTTGGCGCCGAACAGATTGAAGCTGGTCTTGACGTCGCCGCCGATCGAGCCGCGCAGCGAGTTGGCGTAATAAGGCGCCACTTGCAGGTCGAGGCCGTCGCCGCCACCGGTTTCGGTATAGCCTTCTTCGCGCATGGTCAGGCCATCGAGTGCGATGTGCGGCAGGAATTCCAGGAAGCCGTATTTCATGAAGACGCCGCCGGTGACACCCGCCGAGCCCAGAAGCCCGGCACGCTTACCGACTGAATCGCGGCTCTGATCGGCCACCACCATGGTGCGGTTGCCGTCCAAGCTGCCGTAACCCAGGCTGGCGGTCGAATCGATGAAGACATGCTTGCCGCGCCAGTCGCTATAGCCGGTGAGCATGTACCATTGCTCATGCGTCAGGCTGCTGCGCGGCAAGGTCTCGCTGACATCGCCGGAATAATAGGTGATGGCGCCGCCAAACCAGCCATCGCGCGCCGAACCGAAATCCAGACCCAGCGCGAAGCCGAAGCCGTGATCTTTATAGTTGGTGAGCGTGCCGTTGGCGTCGCTGCGGCCCTTATTGTTGATGTTGCCGATGAATTCCTGGCTCCAAAGGCTCATCTCGCCCGGCTGGTCGGCATAAGACCGCAGGAGCCGCTGGCGCGCCGCAACCGGGCCGGTGGCTTGGTCGGTGAGCAGGATCGCGACCTGGCGTGTGCCACCCGATACGTCGGGGGTCATCTGCGAGAAGATCTCGTTCGCGCGCTGCTGGCTGGCGGCGACATTGATGCCGCTCGAGGGGATGCCATTGGTCTTGTAGACCGTCATGGACGAACCGATGGCCGAGCCCAGCTGCGGATCGTTGGCAAGCGCGGCGGCGGCGTAAGGGAATATCGCCTTGGCGTCGCCACTGAGGTTGAGGCCCGGCGTGCCGTCGGCGTTGGTCGCGCCGGTGGAGCGCGGCAGCAAGGTCAGCAGCAAATTGTTGTGGCCCGTATCGAAGGACAAGGGATCGGGCACGCCGGCGCTGTTGCCGGCCGTGTCGGTCTGCGATTCGAACAGGAAGGGAATATTCTGCGACAGGATGGCGTTCTGCTGCGCCAGGGTCGTATCGATGATCGCAGTCTGCGAACTGATCAGGGTGATGACCTGACGGGTGGGGTTGGCGGTCGATTGCGCCGTAGTGCCCGATGAAATGAAGCTGCCCAGCTTCAAGCCGATATTGGCATTGGAAAGCGTGACGGTGGGCGCGGTGGTGCCGTTGGTGGACGCCAGCACCACGGGCGTGACGGATGACGCATTGTTCTGGGTCAAGGAAAGACCCAGCGTGCCGCCATTGGCGATGATCAGATCATGGACATTGACCGAACCGCCGACAGGCGCGGCCAGGAAGAGCTGACCGTTATTGTCGACATGCACATCCAGCCCGCCGGCCGAAGACACGATGATGCTGTTGACGTAGCCGAAGCCGCCGACATGCAACAAATTGCCCGTGCCGGAACCGAAATTGATGATATTGGCGTCGTTGATCGGCGGCGCGCCGGAGATGGTGCTGGTGATGCGGCCCGTGACGGTGGCGTAATTGAAGGGCGTGTTGGCGACGGCCGTGCCCTGCACCGCGGTGATCGCGGTGTTGGCGTTGCCGCTGGTGTCGTTGGGGTTGGTGACGTCGCCGACATTGCCGACATTCAGCGTGTTACTGCCACCGCCGGAATTGAAATAGACATCGCCTTCGATCAGGCCGCTATTGTTGATCACGGTGTTGCCCGCCGAACCGGCCAGCAAATTCACCGCCACGGTGTTGTTGACCACAAAGGCGTTGGCGCCGGGCGTCTGCAACGTCGTGACGGCGGTGATCTGACCGGCATTGTTGATCAACCGCACACTGCCGGACTGATCCAGAATGGCGGTGGCGTTCTGGGTGAAGGGCGACGCCGAAGGCGCATTGATCGCGTCGGGCGAAACCGTGCTGGTTTTGACGACAGCGGCAATCGAAGCGTGCTGGAGCACATCGATCTGCGGCACCACGGCCTGATCGCCGATCTGCACCGCCGTGGCGATGCCGCCGCCGGGGCCCACAACCGCGGCGGTAATCGTGCCCGGCGTATAAGTGTTGCCGCTGATGAATTCGCCCGCCACATCGATGCGCGGAACGGTGGCAAACGCGCCGATATAAAGACCTTCGGCGGCGACGCTGGAGGTGGTGTCCTCGCCGGTCTGGGCCTGGGCGCGGATGGTACCGGTGTTGAGCAAGCCGCCCGTCGCCGCGGCCGGATTGCAGGCGCTGCCCGACACGACGCCAAGGCAAGTGAAGTTGACGGCGGAAGAGCCCTGAATGGCCACCGCCAAGGCGCTCACATCCAGATCGACGGGCTGGCCCGTGATGGTGCCGTGATTGATGAAGCCATAATTCTTGCCGCCATCGACCGAGTCGATCTGGGTTCCGACCGGTCCCAGGATGGCCGGACCGGCCACGATCGGCGATAGCGAAGTGACGGTCTGCGAAGGATCGATCAGCACCACGGGCGAGAAGATCGAGCCGGTGCTGTTGTTGTACAGATCGCCATTGCCGCTGATCACGGCAGTGGGCGTGGAGCTGTTGGAGGTCGAAGGACCGGCATTGTAGAAGCCGCCCGCGACCGAGCCGCCGATGATGACGGCGCTGCCGCTCTCGAAATTGCCGCCCTTGCGGTTGGGCGTGACGGTGCCGATGACCTGGATGGAACCGAAATTGGCGAAGGCGCCGGTGGAAGCGCTGGCGGTTCCGGCATTGGCGCAGGTATAGCCCAGCGCCGAATTGTCGGCGCAGGGCTTCATGTTGCCCAGAATCACGACGCCGCGCGCCTGATTGCCCACAGCGGTCAAAGTGGCGAGCTGGCCGATGACGAAATTGCCGTTGAGCGCGCCTTCGACCGCAATGGCGGTGTTGCCCAGGGTCTGGGATTTGTCGCTGGCGCTGGCCACCATGCTGCCGCCCAGGGTGACATCGCCATCGATGGTCGTGCCTTGCACCAGGGTGAAGATGTTGCTGCTGTCGCCGACCACCGAAATGGTCGAACCCGTGACGCTTGTGACGGCGCCACCGGCCGTGGCCGTCACGGTCGCCAGGGTGATGGGAGCGTAATAAGTGTGCCCGCCTTGAATCAGGATGCCCGACTTGCCGGTACCGTCACCCGTAAGGCTGATGCTGCCCAGATTGGTGATGCCGTTCGAGCTCACAATGTCGCCCGCGGTGGTGTCCACCAGGATACCGACCGAGCCGGCAGTGTTCTGGTTCGAGATCGAGCCCTGGTTGATCAGGAAATTGTTGGAATTGATGGTGACGGCTGGATTCGCCGCCTTAATCTCGACGCCGCCGGAATTGATCGTGATGTCGCCCAACGTGGTCGTATCGATCGCCGCCTTGCGGGTTTCGGTGATGGTGGTGGCGGCATGGGCTGCGATCGCGAAGGGCACGGCCAGCAAAGCGGTCGCGGCGGCGGAAAGCATCAGGCGGTGCTTCGTCAAAATCCAAACCTCGTTGTTATTGGCCCAGAACGCCCGCGCTTTTCGCGCAAGCCCTTGATCTGGCTCCAGCCTTTTCAGGCTTTCCGCTCTCATCCGCCCGGGTCCGGCCCCGGCTCGCCTTTGTACCCGGCCCGCGCCGCCATTCAACAGCAAATTTTCACGCTTTAATCGGGTGTTAGCCCGTTTCACCCCACTCTGGCAGGTGAATAAGGCTTAACCCAGGCGTCCTTCAGCCATGAATCGGGCCCGCCCCACCGTTCTGACCAGACTGAGCCAAACGGAAGTTTCCGCGACGGCGGCCCGTCACGAGATGCTTTATTCCGGCCGTTTGGGCGGGGCGCGGGCCATTTTCACCTTCTGCGACCTGTCGGGCCTGGATCTGGCGGGGCGAAATCTGGCCGACGCGGATTTCACCGGCGCGCTGCTGGAGGAGACCAACCTGTCCGGGGCGCGGCTGGACGCGGCCAGCTTCTTCGGCGCCGATCTGCGCAGGGCCAACCTTGCCAATGCCCAGATGCGCCGTGCCGATCTTCGGGGCGCCTCGCTCCGGGGTGCCAACCTGATCGGCACCGACCTTTACGAGGCCGATTTCCGCGAAGGCGCGATCATGGAAAAGGACAGCCATGGCAATCTCAGGATGCGCCAGCACGAGCCCCTGTCATCGGAGCTGCCCGCCGCCATGCTCCATTCCGCCAATCTGGAGCGCGCCAAGCTCACCGGCGTGATGGCGGCGCAGGCCGACTTCACCGATGCGGTGATGAAAGGCTGCCGCCTGACCCGCGCCAATCTGCGCCAGGCGCGGCTGACCGGCGCCAATTTGGAAAATGCCGATCTTTCGGGCTGCGATCTGTCCGGCGCGGATCTGGTGGGCGCGATCCTGGTGGGCGCGCGGATGGATTTCGCCAACACCCATGGCGCCGATCTCTCCAACACGCTGACGGACAAGAGCGAGCCCGCTCCCACGGAAACCAAGCGGGTCGAAGACATGCTGGAAGCGCATGCACGCTGGGCGCAGAGCGATGGCCGCGAAGGCACGCCCGCCGACCTCACCGGACTGGATCTGCGCCGGGTGCGCAATCTGGCGCACCACACGCTCACGGCGCTGACCGCGCCGGGCGCGTTGCTCTATGGCGTCAATCTGGAAGGCGCATCGCTTCAAGGCAGCAATCTGGCGGGCTGCGATTTGCGCAGCGCCCGTTTTCATGGCGCGGATCTGCGCGGCGTGAATCTGTCCGGGGCCAAACTCAGCCATGCCGATCTCAGCGACACCAATCTGGGCCCCCTGCTCATCGCAGGGGATCGCTTGCTGCCTGCGCGCCTGGACAATGTCGAAGCCCGCTACGCCGATTTTCATGGCGCCGATCTGCGCAAGGCGCGTATGGCGGGCAGCGATCTGGCCTACGCCAATCTGACCGGATCGGATTTGCGCGGCGCAGACATGACCGATGTCACGCTGATGGGCGCGAAACTGCCGATGCAGTTTGCGGAGAT
>DASYDX010000046.1:0-2912 GCA_036499345.1 Rhizomicrobium sp. | reverse complement strand
TGGCGCGGGCGCTTTTCAGCGTGCCGGAAGTCTCGCGGGTGTTCTTCGGCGCCGATTTCATTTCCATCACCAAGCGCGACGGCGACTGGAAGCATCTGAAGCCCGCCTTGCTCGGCGTCATCATGGAACATTTCACCCGCGGCCTGCCGCTGATCGAAGGCGATGCGGAAGAAAAAGATGACGCGTCTTACGGCGAAGGCGGCGATCCGGAAGTGATCGCGCAGATCAAAGAGCTGATCGAAACCCGCGTGCGTCCCGCCGTGGCCCAGGATGGCGGCGACATCGTCTTCAAGGGCTTTGACGGCGCCACCGGCATCGTCGCGCTTCACCTGCAAGGCTCCTGCGCCGGTTGCCCTTCCTCAGCCATGACATTGCGCAATGGCATTGAAAATATGCTGCGCCATTATGTGCCGGAAGTGACCGCAGTCGAAGCCGTCTGATCCTTTCGCCATTGTCCATCCGGAGTTTGCCATGACGTCTCACGCGGTCAGCGACGAAGCGCTCGATATTATTTTCCGCGAAGCCCATACCCAGAACAAATGGACCGACAAGCCGGTCTCACCGGCGCATCTGATGGCGGTCTATGATTTGATGCGCTGGGCTCCGACGTCGGCCAATTCCTCGCCCGCACGCTTTCATTTTCTGACCTCGATGGAAGCAAAGCTGCGGCTGAAGCCTTTGCTCAGCCCCGGCAATCAGGAAAAGACCATGGCAGCGCCCGTCGTCGCCATCATCGGTATGGATCTGGATTTTCCCACCCATTTTCCGCGTCTGTTTCCCAACAATCCCACGATGAAGGACGGCTTCGCCGGCAAGGAAGAGTTCGTAAAGACCTTCGCCTTGCGCAATTCCAGCCTGCAGGGCGCTTACTTCATCATCGCGGCCCGCGCGCTGGGCCTGGATTGCGGGCCGATGTCCGGCTTCGACAATGCGGGCGTGGACAAGGAATTCTTTTCCGGCACCAACATCAAATCCAACTTCATCTGCGCGGTTGGTCATGGCGATCCGGCGGGCGTCTTCCCCCGCAATCCGCGTTTGTCCTTCGACGAAGCCTGCAAGATCTTCTGATCCGTGGGCGGGGAAGCCGATCTGATATTGGCTGTCGATACGGCGCTGGGCGCCTGCTCGGTCGCGGTGCTGCGTGGAGAAACGATTCTCCATCATCATTTTGAAGAAATGACGCGCGGCCATGCCGAAGCGTTGGCGCCGATGGTGGATCGCGCGATGGGTCAGGCTGGTGTTGCCTTCACAGGGTTGGACCGCCTTGCCGTGACCACGGGGCCGGGCACGTTCACCGGCCAGCGCGTGGGTCTGGCTTTTATGCGGGGATTGCGGATCGGGTTGAACAAACCACTGATCGGCATCACGACGTTGGAAGCCATGGCGGCGGCGACGGGTTCGCGCCGCGCCGCGGCGATCCATGACGCCAAGCGTGACGAGGCCTATCTGCTCCTCTGGGAAAATGGCGAGATTCGTCTTCCGCCAACCGTTTTGCCGTTCGAGGAAGGGGTTTCGCGTATCCGCAGCTTTGGTTCGTGTGCGCTTTGCGGCACCGGCGCAGAAACGGCGAGTGCGGCTCTGGGCGCGCAATTCCCCGTCAGCACAATCCGCCAGCCCGATGCCTTGTGGGTGGCGCGGCTGGCACGCGCGCGCGCGGTGCCTGCCGAACCGCCCGCACCGCTTTATCTGCGCGCCCCGGACGCCAAGCTTCCTGGCGGCATCAGCCTTCCATGAAGCTGTTCGATCCGATGACGGACGATATGGCGGCGTTGGCGGGGCTGCATGCAGCCTGTTTTGCGGAAAGCTGGAGCGCCGCATCGCTTCGCGATCTGTTCGCGGGGCCGGGCGTATTCGCTTTTGCGCAGGCCAATGGATTCATCCTGGCGCGGGCCGTTGGCGACGAAGCGGAGATACTGACCCTGGCGGTGGCGCCGCCCGCACGCCGGCGTGGGATTGCCAGCCTGCTGGTCCGGGCTGCCGCAGCCCATGCGGCGGATCTGGGGGCCAAGACCCTGTTTCTCGAAGTTGCGACTGACAATCAGGCCGCCATAGGCGTTTATGAGGGCGTCGGCTTCATTCCGGCGGGCCGGCGCAAGGCCTATTATGGCGGCCAAGACGCTCACATCTTCAAATGCATCCTTCCGCTTCCGAATCCGGACGAATTCGCCTAACTTGCGTCCTGTAATAATCGCGCACGGAGCTGAAGAGTGACGCGGATCGAAAAACTCTGCGTCGACAAAGGCCTGCGGATGACCGAGCAGCGCCGTGTGATCGCACGCGTGCTGTCTGGGGCCGAAGACCATCCGGATGCGGAAGAACTGTATCGCCGCGCCGCCGCGATCGATCCTCATATCTCCATCGCCACCGTCTATCGCACGGTCAAGCTGTTCGAAGATGCGGGCATCCTGGAGCGGCATGATTTCCGCGACGGCCGTGCCCGGTACGAAGAAATGCCGGAAGATCATCACGATCATCTGATCGATGTGCAGACCGGCAGCGTGATCGAATTCCGCAACGAGGAAATCGAAAAGCTTCAGCGCCGCGTCGCCGAAGAGCTGGGCTTCGAGCTGGTCGATCACCGCCTGGAACTGTACGGCGTGCCCAAAGGCAAGAAGCTCAAGTCGTGACTGGCGAATTTCGCGACCTGTGCAGCACGCACAGGCCCGCCTCCCCCGCGCGCGTAGCGCTGGTGGGGGAGGTGGCTGTAGCACCGATCAGGTGCGAAGGCCGGAGGGGGTAATGCCAAGAATTCGCGCTGCGGTCATTTTGACGATCTTTCTGATCGTCACACTGCTTCTGATTCCGGTGCAGTGGCTGTTGCTCACGCTCCGGTTGCCCGCGCGGCGCACATTTCCCTGGCGCTATCACCGTTTCGTCGCGCGGCTGTTCGGAATCCATATCCGCGTTCTTGG
>DASYDX010000045.1:0-2369 GCA_036499345.1 Rhizomicrobium sp. | reverse complement strand
CGCCGTTGCCGCCGCTGTTGGAGAATCCCAGAAAGCTGGCATAGCCCAGCAAACCGCCATCCTTCCATACCAGCCGGTCGCCATGCCCGTCGGTGAGGAACCAGCCCGCCGCCACGCGTGTATCGGGCTTGTCGGAGGGCCGTTCGATTTCGCGCATCGTCGCGAAGGCCGGGGCCAGCGCGGTCTTGCGCTTTCCCATCGCCGCTTCCAGAAAATTCAGCAGATCGTGCGCCGTCGAACGCAGCGCGCCCGCGCCCTGAAATGCCACCGGCAGTTGCCAGCTTGTCACCCGCTCCACCTTGGGGCCGAAATGACCGGGCGCAACCCGTGCCGCCATGTCGGGCGTGATCGCGATGCGGGTGCTGTCCATCCCCAGCGGCTTGCAGATGTTGGAAACGATCAGAGATTCGAAATCCATATCGGCCCGCCGCGCCAGCGCCAGGCCCAACAAGCCATAGCCGAAATTGGAATAGACATAGTGGCTGCCCGGCGCGGCATCGAGCTTGGTGCCTGACAGTGCCGCATACAATCGCGCCACCGGATAATCGGGCAAGGGTGCGAGCGACAGTTTGGGCATATCCAGCGGCCATTCCGGCAGGCCGGGCGAATAGGTGACAAGATCCAGCAAGGTAATCGGCTTGCCGTCGAATTCCGGTACCGCGATTTCGCGCGGCAGATATTTCGCCAGAGGCTCGGCCATCGCCATCTTGCCCTTCGCCACCATGTCAGCCAGCGCCAGCGCGGTGAACAGCTTGGTCAGCGAGCCGATATCGAACACGGTGTCGGCATCCAGCGCGCGACCATCGGCGGCGTCGGAGAACCCATGGGTGAGAACACGCCTGCCCTTGGCATCCACGATACCCGCGACGATCCCGGCGCCGATGCGCTTGCTATCGATAGCGTCGGTCATCGCGCCCAGAATGTCGCTGTCGGCAGGTGCGGCGGCCCAGCTTGCCGTGGCGAACAAAGCGCCCGGCAGTGCGGCGCACAAAACAGCGCGGCGGTCGAACATGGCCCAGCCCCTTGATACCAGCTCTTTATACAGGGATTCCGCCAACCTGCGAGGCAGCCCGCCCTTGGCAAGCCTGCCGCTGCCGCTTTACCGTCAGCGCAACAGGGGGACCGCCATGACCATCGCACGCCACTTCCGTATTGCATTCGCTGCGCTGGCGCTCACCGCCCTGCCCGCCATGGCCGCGCCGCTGGATGATTTCCACAAAAGTTTCGACGCCACCTTGGCCAAGCAAGGCGTTGTCGGCGGCGCGTTCGCCTTCGAACATGCGGGCGCAAAACCCACCGAATTTTATTTCGGCGATGCGCGGGGCGAACTGCATCAGAAGACCGTGGCGGCGACGGCGTATAACTGGGCGTCGATCACCAAGACCATGACCGCCATCGCCATTCTGCAATTGCGCGATCACGGGAAATTGTCGCTGGACGATCCGGCGGTGAAATATATTCCCGAGCTGCGCCAGGCGCATGACGCGTTCGGCCCCATCGACGCCATCACCATCCGCATGCTGCTGTCGCACAGCGCGGGTTTCCGCAATCCGACCTGGCCGTGGGAATGCGATTCCACGCCCGATTGTTCCTGGGTGCCGTTCGAACCGACGCATTGGGCGCAGATCAATGCGATGCTGCCCTTCACCAACATCGCTTTTAAACCCGGCTCGCGCTGGAGCTATTCCAATGTCGGCTATGTCTTTCTGGGTCAGATCATCGAGCGGCTGACCGGCGACGATTACGAAGCCTATATCACCAAGAATATCCTGATGCCGCTGGGCATGAGCGAAAGCTATTTCGATGTCGCGCCCTATTATCTGGAGAAGAATGTCGCCGACAGCTATTTGCGCGAAGGCACCAAGCTGACGGTGCAACCGTATAATTTCGACAGCGGCATCACCGTGTCGAACAGCGGGCTGAAAGCGCCACTGGGCGACATGTGCAAATATCTGCGCTTCCTGATCGGCGACGTGAAGAATCCGATTTACGATGTGGTGTTGAAGCGCAGCAGCCTGGAAGAAGCCTGGACCGGCATCGTCCCCACCGGCATGCCCGGCGAAGCCGCCACAGCCTATACCGGCGGGCCCGGCGGCACCGTGCCGATGATGGGCTTAGGCTTCTTCACGCTCGATGTCGGCGGACACAAATATGTCTATCACGATGGCGATCAGGCGGGCTTTACCGCCGAGCTGATGGTCGATCCGGCGGGCCACAGCGGCAGCATCGTGATGTCGAACACCACCGTCACCGGCGCGCCCGCCACCGAAAGCAGCCACGCCCAATCCAACACCGAACCCGACCCCGCCACCGACCTGCGCATGCAATTGCGCGATGTGCTGGTGAAGGATGTGTATCCGGCGGCGGCG
>DASYDX010000044.1:0-10953 GCA_036499345.1 Rhizomicrobium sp. | reverse complement strand
TGCAGCTTGCCCAGCTTTTTGTAGAGCGCGGCAATCGCGTCCAGCGATTCCAGCACCTGCGGCTTGAGCGCGGCTTCCATGGCCGACAAAGGCAGATTGCCTTCATCGTCAAAATCATCGGCCTCTTCCTGTGCGGCAGCGGCTGCCGCGGCGGCATCACCTTCCTCGCCTTCGGCACCTTCCACCTTGGGTTTGGGCGGCGGCGGAGGCGGCGGCGGGGTGGGCTTCTTGAATTCGGGAATCTGGGAGGTGACGCTGGCGGGCGGATTGAGCGGCTGGCCATCAGGGCCCACCGGCGGCGGCACCGGGGCGGGTTGGCCATCGGGACCGGCGCCATACATGGCTTCCAGGTCGATGATGTCGCGCAGCAGCACCTTGCCTTCGTTCAATTCGTCGCGCCAGACGGTGAGCGCCTCGAAGGTGAGCGGGCTTTCGCACAAAGCGCCGATCATCAATTCGCGGCCCGCCTCGATGCGCTTGGCGATGGCGATTTCGCCTTCGCGCGACAGAAGCTCGACCGAACCCATCTCGCGCAGATACATGCGCACCGGATCATCGGTGCGGTCATATTGCTCGCCGGACTTGGCGGTGGTGGCGAGCGCCTTGCTGCCTTCGGCGGCGACGGGAAGATTGTCGCCCTCGGCTTCCTCGGCTTCTTCGCTTTCAATGACGTTGATGCCCATTTCATTGAGCATGGCCATCGTGTCTTCGATCTGTTCCGACGAAGTCTTGTCGGAAGGCAGAACCTTGTTCAGCTCATCATAGGTGACGTAGCCGCGCTGTTTGGCGCGCGCGATCATCTTGCGCACGCCGACATCGGACATGTCGAGCAGCGGGCTGTCGGCGTCGCCGGGCGCTTCGTTTTCGCCGGGCTTCTTGGGCAGGATTTTGGCGGCCGGCTTCACCATCGTGGCGGCAGCGGGCGCCACCGGCTTGGCGGCAGGCTTGACCTCGACCTTGGCGGCCGGGGCTTTCTTGTTCTTGCTTTCCGGTTCCGGCTTGGCCTTGGCGGCTTTCACGGGCACCGATTTCGCCGCAGGTTTGACCGGCTTGGCGGCATGTTTGATAGGCTTGACCGGCTTGACGTTTTTGGGCGCCGGCTTGGCAGATTTCTTCACCGCCGCCGTCTTCGCGGTCGCGGGCTTAGCGGCCTGCTTCTTGGCCGGCTTGCCTGACGATTTCGCCGCTTTCTTGCTCAAGGCGGTTTTGCTCACCACAGTTTCGTTATCCTATGCCTCTCCACCGGAGAGACGCTTGAGTTGATAACGCGGAAACCCGCGTCATTCATGAGGGGGCCGAAGCAAACGCTGTGCCTCGCGCCAAGACTCCTCGCTGCCCTCCGCAGCGAAGCGCCTGAGGGCGCGCTCTCGTTCCGGTTCTCCCTCCGCCATGTCGCGAAAATCCGCAGCGGCGCGCAAGAAACGGGCTTCAGTCTCATCCTCCGGCATGGAGTCCGGCGTTGCGGCGCCGGGCTTGGATGTGGCGCCCAGGCGAGCCAGCAATTCGGCCATTCCCAGACGCACGAAATGGGTCAAAACCGGCGTTTTTTCAAGGCTGGAGCCGGAGGCGGCGAGGTTTAAAAGTTCGTGGCGCAGCCTGTCAAGCGACGGGTCGCGGAAGGAGAGTTCCGCCAGCCTCTCCCCCTGGGAGAGGGCGAGCCCCGGTTGCTCCAGCAAAAGGGCCCCCAGCTCGGCCTCTTTGCGGGCCAGGACCCCTTCGCGAACCTGCCCGGCCAGACCCGCCCGGGCCAAAAGACTGGCCTTGACCGCGGGCGAAACCGCTTCCGGCGTCCCCGGCTGGGGCCGGAATTCGCCCTTGGGCCCACGCCCCTTGCCCCCCCGGAATGGTTGGTTCCGGGAGAATTGGCTCTGTCCCTGCTCCCTTTTCGGCGCAGGGGCCCGGCGTTTGAAATTCTCGAAAATTCGCTGGTCGAAGTCCCGGCGGTAATATTCCGCCACTTTGGCGTCGCCGATTTGAGCGGCGATCCCGGCCAGCGCCTTTTCCAGCCCGGCGCGGCGTTCCGGCGTGGAAATGTCCTTGCCCTCGGTCTCGGCCCGCCACAGCACGTCCGACAGCGGCAGGGCGGCTTCCAGCAGCGCCCCCATCGCCGAGGGGCCGTTCTTGGCCAGGAAACTGTCGGGATCCTCGCCCCCGGGAAGGAAGGCGAAACGCAGCGAATGACCAGCCTTCAGATGCGGCAAGGCAAGATGGGCGGCCCGATGCGCGGCCTTTTGGCCCGCCGTATCGCCGTCAAAGGCCAGGATCGGTTCGGCCGCGGTGCGCCACAAAAGCTGCAACTGATCAGAAGTCAGCGCGGTGCCCAGCGGCGCCACGGCATGGGCGAAGCCGCCGCGCACCAGCGCGATCACATCCATATAGCCTTCGGCCACCAAAACGGTGCCCGCCTTGATCGCCGCTGCCCGGGCGGTGGCGAAATTGTAGAGATTGTGGCCTTTGGAAAAGAGCGCGTTCTCACCGCTATTGATGTATTTGGGCTTGGCGTCTTCTTCCAACGCACGGCCACCGAACGCGATGGCGCGTCCGCGCCCGTCGGTGATCGCGAACATCACGCGGTTGAAAAAGAAATCCCGCATCGGGCGGCCATTTTCCGACGGACGGGCCAGGCCCGCCGTCAGCATGTCGTCCTGGGTGACATTCTTGGCTTTGAGAAATTCGATCAGCGCCTGACCGGATCCCGGCGCATAGCCCAGGCGGAATTGTTTGGCGGCCTGACCGTCCAGGCCCCGGCGCTTCAGATAATTGCGCGCCTCCTGTCCGGCATTCTCACGCAACTGTGCTTCATAAAATTGCGCCGCCAGTTCCACGATCTCGTAGAGCGATTTGCGCTTTTCTTCCCGCGCCTCGTCGTCCGGCGACCATTTGGGGAGTTCCACGCCCACTTCGGCAGCCAGCTTCTCCACCGCTTCGGGAAAGGTCAGGCCCTCGGTTTCCACCAGCCATTTGAAGGCGTCGCCGCCCGCGCCGCAGCCGAAGCATTTGTAGGCCTGGCGCTCATTCTCGACTTTGAAGCTGGGCGATTTCTCGCCATGGAAGGGGCAGCAGCCCCACATCACCCGGCCCTTGCGGACCAGTTTGACGCGGCGGCCTACCAGCTGGACCAGATCGGTCCGCCGCCGGATTTCCTCCAGCAATCCATCGCCATAACGCATGGTGGCATCTTACGGGAAAAAGCCCAGGCGTGCTGGGGAATCCGCACCATACGACCTCTAAAACCGCTGCTTCTGTGTATGATTCGGCAAGAATTTTCTTCTATTGTCGGTTGCAGGGCTTCTCATGACGATCTTTGACGAAACCGACACACTCGGCATCCGGCTGCGGAAGGTCGAAAAGCGGCTGACGGCGGCGGAAAGCCGCGCCCAAGCCATCGAAACCGTTCGCGCCACGGCGCGCGCGGTCTGCGGTTCCGACGGTATCTGCCTGGTCGTACGCGACGGCGATCTTTGCCATTACATTGAGGAAGACGCGATTTCGCCCCTGTGGAAGGGCCAGCGCTTTCCCATGAGTGCCTGCATCTCGGGCTGGTCCATGCGCAACAATCAGACCGCGGTGATCGAAGATATTTTCGCCGATCCGCGCATTCCGCACGATGCTTACCGGCCCACTTTCGTCAAAAGCCTGATCATGACGCCCATCGGCGAAACCTCGCCGGTCGCGGCCATCGGCGCCTATTGGGCGGAAAAACGCAGCTTCACGCCCACGGAAGTCGCCACCGTCAAGACGCTCAGCCTCCTGATCGCCAAGGCGCTGTCCTATCTGGTTTGATCTGGTCTGGTTTGATTATTTCGGCGCGGAAAGCTTGTCTTTCACCAGCGCACTGGCGCGGGCGAAATCCATCTGCCCGGCATAGCGTTCCTTCATCGCCGCCATCACCTTGCCCATGTCCTTGATCGACGTGGCGCCCAGTTCCGCGATCACGGTGTCGGCGGCGGCGTTCACACCTGCCTCGTCCATCTGGGCGGGCATGAAGGAGCGGATGATGGCGATTTCCTCGCGCTCGCCCGCCGCCAGTTCCGGGCGGTTGCCGGCATCGAAGGCGGTGGCGGATTCGTCGCGTTGCTTGATCATCTTGGCCAGCAGCGACAGGATTTCGTCATCGCCCAGAAGATCGCGGCTGGTTTCGGTGCGCGCCGCGATGTCGCGATCCTTCAACGCCGCCAGCACCAGACGCACCGTGGCGAGGCGCTTGGCGTCCTTCGCCTTCATCGCCTCTTTCATGGAGTCATTGAGCTTCTGGCGGAGCGACATCGGGTTTTTCAGCCTTTTTCGGAAAGGCGGAACCTACGCGAATCCGCGCATGAGCACAACGCATTGAAATTGCAGGCGTAATATCCGCGAACCGGATGTTGACCCATAAGCGTCACATCCCTATTTTCGCGCAAATCCAAGGACGCTCCCCATGCCTGACGCCCAGACAATCACCCCGCTGTCCCGCGGGGGCGTGATGTTGGCCGACGGCACCTTTTTCGAAGGCGTCGGCTTCGGCGCGGCGGGCGTGGCCATCGGCGAAGTCTGTTTCAACACCGCAATGACCGGCTATCAGGAAATCCTGTCGGATCCCTCCTATGCCGGGCAGATCGTGGCGTTCACTTTTCCGCATATCGGCATCGTTGGCACCAATTCCGAAGACATCGAAACCATCACGCCTGCGATACGCGGCCTCATCGTGCGCGCGGATGCCGAACATCCGTCCAATTATCGCAGCCTGGTGGCACTCGACCGTTGGCTGAAGTCGCACAATATTCCCGCCGTTGCCGGGATCGACACCCGCGCCCTCACCAGCCTGATCCGTGAGAAAGGCATGCCGCATGGCGTAATTGCCAACGCCGGGAGCGGCACGCTCGATCATGCGGCGCTGCTCAATCAAGCGAAAAGCTTTCCCGGTCTGGAAGGCCTCGATCTCGCCAAAGACGTGAGCGCGCGCCAGACCTATAAGTGGAACGAGACGGAGTGGGCCTGGAACAAGGGCTATGGTGCCGAAGCCGCGCCGACCTGGCGCGCCACCGTGATCGATTATGGCGTGAAGCGGAACATCCTGCGCCTGCTCGCCAGCCGGGGCGCCGATATCACCGTGGTGCCCGCCAATGCCAGCCTGGATGATGTGATGCGCAACGATCCGCACGGCGTCTTGCTGTCGAACGGCCCCGGCGATCCGGCGGCGACGGGTGAATATGCCATTCCCGTGATCAAGGGCGTGGTGGATAGCGGCATTCCCACCTTCGGCATCTGCTTGGGCCATCAGATGCTGGCTTTGGCGCTGGGCGCCAAGACCAAGAAAATGGCGCAGGGCCATCACGGCGCCAATCATCCGGTGAAAGATCTGGAAACCGGCAAGGTCGAGATCGTGTCGATGAATCACGGTTTCACCGTGGACGCCGACACTCTGCCCCAGGGCGTGAAACAGACCCATATCTCCCTGTTCGACGGCACCAATTGCGGTATCGCGGTCGAGGGCAAGGACGTGTTCAGCGTCCAGTACCATCCCGAAGCCTCGCCCGGCCCGATGGACAGCCATTATCTGTTCGACCGCTTCGCCCGCGCCGCCAGCCGGAAATAATTTTGGGAGGGCGGGAATAAAATGCGCACCCGCCCGGTAATGACCCTCGTGAGAGCCCTTTTTGGGGACAGCGAACGGTCCCAGAGTGAGCGCGGCCAGGAAAAGTGGGAACCGGTTTTCCGAGCGGCGCCGGAGGCGCCATTTATTAATTGGCGCGTCCGCGCCTGGGCCGCGCGACAATATGAGTGAGAAGCGGCGCCGCTTTGAAGCGCTGGCGATGCCGCATCTGGACGCGGCCTATAACCTTGCGCGCTGGCTTACCCGCGGTGGCGCCGAGGCGGACGATATCGTGCAGGATGCGATGCTGCGCGCCTTCCGCAGCTTCGACGGATTTCGCGGCGATGCCGTGCGCCCCTGGCTGTTGGCCATCGTGCGCAACTGCCATCGCTCGGTGCTGGAGCAGAAGAAACGCCATGCCGCAGCCCCTTTGGACGGCGAAGACGGTGCGCAGATCGCGGCGGACGATCCGACGCCCGAAGCCAGCGCGATGGAACGCGGCGCCGCCAATGAATTGGACAAAGCCATTGCCACTCTGCCGGAGGAATTCCGCGAAGTGGTGATCCTCAGAGAATTGGAAGAGATGTCCTATCGCGACATCGCCGCCGCCACCGGCGCGCCCATCGGCACGGTGATGTCGCGGTTGGCGCGCGGACGTGCATTGCTCAAGGCGGAACTGACGGGAGGCTCGCATGGCGTGTGACGAGAGCCTGAGAACCCAGGCCTATCTCGATGGCGAATTGGACGCGGCGCAGTCGCTGGCGGTCGAGGCGCATCTGGAACAGTGCGAAGATTGCCAAGCGCTGGCGATGGATCATGCCGATCTGAAAGCCGCGATGGCGGGCGCAACCTATCATCGCGCACCGGCGGTTTTGCGCGCCAAGATCGGTGCGGCGCTTGATGCGGAAACCAAAGTGGTGCCGCTCAAACCCGCGCGCCGGTCGGGCTTCTGGCTGGGCGCGGGCAGTGGCGCGGGCGGCATGGCGATTGCGGCTTCGATTGCCTTCCTGCTGCTGATGCCCGCCAACACCATGGTCGCCGATCTGGGGGAAGCGCATGTTCGCTCTTTGATGGGCGAACATCTGATCGATGTCGCTTCGTCCGATCATCACACCGTCAAACCTTGGTTCGCGGGCCATACCGATGTCTCGCCACCTGCCGAAGATTTCAAAGCGGACGGCTTCACCCTGGTCGGTGGCCGCGCCGATTATGTGCATGGCGCGCGCGCGGCTGTCGTCGTCTATCGCCATGGCGCGCATGTGATCAATCTTTTCGCCTGGGCGGATCGCGGCGCACGCCTGCCCGCAACCGGATCGCGCGAAGGCTATCGCATGATTTTCTGGGAAGATAAGGATCTCGACTTCGCAGCGGTGTCGGATGTCGATCCGGTCGAATTGGAAAAATTCGTCGCGCTGGTAAAAAAATCGCAAGGGCGGGAATAAACCGAACCCCTCCCCGGTATAGGCCTCGTAACCAAGTTCGAGGCCTTGAATGTCCGATCCTTCCAACCCGTCACGCCGCGGCGCGCTGAAATGCATGGCCTTTGGCGGTGCGGGCACACTCTTCACACTGTCCGGCGGCCTTCTCACACCGATGTCGCTGGCGCAGGCGGCAACGCAAGCACCGTCCGGCATTCCGCTGTTCCTGCAAATCAGCGACAGCCATATCGGCTTCAACAAAGAAGCCAATCCCGATGTTGCCGGCACGTTGAAAGAAACCATCGCACTGGTGAACGCGATGAAGACCAAGCCGGCGCTCACCCTTCACACCGGCGACATCACGCATCTGTCGCGCGCCGCGGAATTCGACACCGCACTGGGTCTAATGCAGGAACTGCGCGGCGGCGAATTGCACACCGTTCCCGGCGAACATGACGTCACCGATGGCATGGGCACGGAATATTTCGCCCGCTTCGGCAAAGCGTCGGACAATCGCGGCTATTACAGCTTCGATCATCAGGGCGTGCACTTCATCGGCCTGGTCAATGTGATGAATTTCAAACCCAATGGATTGGGCAGCTTTGGCGACGAGCAACTCGCCTGGCTGAAGGCCGATCTGGCGGCCCGTTCGAGCAGCACACCCATCGTGGTCTTCGCCCATATGCCGATGTGGTCGATCTATGAATCCTGGGGTTGGGGCACGGGCGATGCCGAAGAAGCATTGTCTTATCTGCGCCGCTTCGGTTCGGTCACCGTCTTGAACGGCCATATTCATCAGATCGTGCAGAAGGTGGAAGGCAACATCACCTTCCACACCGCGCGATCCACTGCTTATCCGCAACCGCTGGCTGGCGAAGGGGATGGCCCCGGACCGCTGACGGTTCCGGCGGGAAAACTCCGCAACATGCTGGGCATCACCGATATCCGGCTGGTGCGCCATCATCTTGCTCTCACCGACAACACCCTCGCCTGAACGGAAAAAAGGAAAGACCATGTCTCGCTTCAAGCACCTTCTCGCCTACCCCGTCGCCATGATGCTGCTCATCGTTTCGGCCTCGGCGTCCGACGCCGAAACCATCATCATCAAGAAATTCATGTTCAACCCGATGGACGTGACCGTTCCGGCGGGCACCGACGTGACGTGGGAAAATCAGGATGGCGAGCCGCACACCGTCGTCAGCCTGACCAACGATTTCCGCTCTCAGGCTTTGGACGAGAAAGACAAATTCTCTCACCGCTTCGATAAACCGGGCACCTACAAATATATCTGCTCGATTCATCCCAAGATGGTGGGGATCATTACTGTCGTGGCAAAATAGCTCTCACCCCGAGCCACGACAGGGGCGGAGCGGGAATGACCCCGCTCCGCCTTTTTCTTTGCGCTATCGCACCAGTTCGATGGTGTCGAAGTCCGATTCCTGCGTGCCGGGCAATGGCAGATCCAAACGCAAATGATCATTGCCGATACCGACCAAAACACCGACCTGATCGTCCGGATTCGCATTTTCGCCAAGCGATTCGTCGCGGCCGGAATAGCGATGCAGCGGTTCGCCCTTGGCGCTCTGTGCGCCCAGATAGACCCACATGCCTTCCTGCGGATAGAGATAGCCCGCCATGCGCTGGGTGCCGCTCTTCTCGAAATAGATGCCGCCATTGGCGCGGGCGATGCGGCAGTTGAACCAGTCGAAGACGTAATAGCCGGTCGCACCGCCCAGCTTGATCTGGCGGCACCGCCAATTGCCATACAGCGCCTCTTCGGGAACTGAACGCGATTGCGGAGAAAGTGTTTGCGTGATGGCGCGGGCATCGCCATGGCCGCCGCGCGCATGCGCCTGTGCCAGCGCGTCTTCACGCGCGTCATCCAGATGGGCAAGCCGGTCGATATCGGAGGGAGCGATATGGTCGCGCCAATCGGCGAAAGCGGTTCCGGTCAGCGCCAGCAGCGCCGCCGCAGCAAGCATCGATTTATGCGGTACCCGCTTCGTCATGGCCGTTCTCCGGGGGCGTCCAGCCCTTCAGATCCGCGGTCGGCGGCATGCCGACCACGTTGAAGCCAGCGTCCACGAAGTGCACTTCGCCGGTGACGCCGCCCGAAAGACCACTAAGCAAATACAGTGCCGCGCCGCCGACATGGTTAAGTTCCACGGAGCGCTTGAGCGGCGAAAGCGTCTTGTTCCATTTGAATACGGTGCGGGCATCGCCCACCGCGCTGCCCGCCAGGGTGCGCATCGGTCCGGCCGAAATCGCATTCACCCGGATATTGTCGCGTCCCAGATCGGCGGCGAGATAACGGACCGAGGCTTCCAGCGCCGCCTTGGCCACGCCCATGACATTGTAATTCGGCATGACGCGCTGGGCGCCGAGATAGGACAGCGTCACCAACGCGCCCCCCTTGGTCATCAAGGAGGCGGCGCGCTGCGCCACCGCGGTGAAGGAATAGCAGGAAATATCGAGGCTTTTGAGGAAATTGGCGCGGGTCGTAACAACGTAACGGCCCTTCAATTCCTTGGCGTCTGAGAAGGCAATGGCATGGACCAGAAAGTCCAGCGAACCCCATTCCTTCTCGATCCGAGCGAACACCGCATCCAGATCGGCGTCCTTTTCGACATCGCCGGGCAGCACGATCTTGCTGCCAAGGGATTCGGCGAGCGGCCGCAAACGTTTGGCCTGGGCGTCGCCCTGATAGGTAAAGGCAAGTTCGGCGCCGTGACTGGCCAGCATCTGAGCGATGCCCCAGGCGATGGAATGATCGTTGGCGACACCCATGATCAGGCCGCGTTTGCCGGCCATCAGACCGGTTCTGGCTTCAGCCATGATGTCCTCGCGTGGTGTTTTTTGTTCCATTCCGGGACATCACTTTTCCAGCCGCTGAAACACCAGCGACGCATTTGTGCCGCCAAAGCCGAACGAGTTCGACAAAGCGGTATGGATATTCGCGCCATCGATGCGCTTGCGCACGATATTGGCGTCCGCCACGGCGGGATCGATTTCTTCGATATTGGCGCTCTCGCAGATAAAATCGCTCTGCATCATCAACAGCGTGTAGATCGCTTCATGCACGCCCGCCGCGCCCTGGCTGTGACCGGTCAGCGATTTGGTGGCGCTGATCGGGGGCATCTTGTCGCCAAAGACTTCACGGATGGCGTTGATCTCGGGAATGTCACCCACCGGCGTCGAGGTGGCGTGCGGATTGATGTAATCGACCGGCGCTTTCACATTCTCCAGCGCCATCTTCATGCAACGCACCGCGCCTTCGCCCGATGGAGCCACCATGTCGGCGCCATCGGCGGTGGCACCATAGCCGGTCAGTTCGGCATAGATTTTCGCGCCGCGCGCCTTGGCGTGTTCCAACTCTTCCAGAATCAAAATGCCGCCGCCGCCGGAAATCACAAAGCCGTCGCGGTTCTTGTCATAGGCGCGCGAAGCCTTTTGCGGCGTGGCGTTGAATTTGGACGACATCGCGCCCATCGCGTCGAACAATTCGCTGAGCGTCCAGTCCAGCTCTTCGCCGCCGCCCGCAAACATCATGTCCTGCTTGCCCCACTGGATCAGCTCCATCGCGTTGCCGATGCAGTTGGCCGAAGTCGAGCAGGCCGAGGAAATCGAATAATTCACGCCCTTGGTCTTGAACCAGGTGGAAAGATTGGCGCTGCAGGTGGACGACATCGCCTTGGGCACCGCGAAAGGCCCGATGCGCTTGGGCCCCTTGGCCGGATCGCGCGCGATATCGGCAGCGTTGACGATGGCTTTGGTCGAAGGCCCGCCCGAGCCCACGATCAGCCCGGTGCGCGGATTGGAAATTTCTTTTTCGGTGAGCCCGGCATCGGCAATGGCCTGGGTCATCGCCACCCAGCAATAGCCCGCGCCGTCGCCTTGGAAGCGGCGGGCTCTACGGTCCACCACCTGATCCAGATCAAGCTTCAGGCTGCCGTGAATCTGAGA
>DASYDX010000043.1:0-2479 GCA_036499345.1 Rhizomicrobium sp. | reverse complement strand
ATGAAATTCGGTTTGATTGTTGCCGTTGCTGGATTGGGTTTGTGCGTGTCGTCCGCGGCGTTTGCCGATGGGGCGCAGGATATGGGTGCGGGCGCGATGAATCGCGGCGGGCCTTACAGCTTTCAGGGCGGCCAGGCGATCTTCACCAATGTCTGTCAGGGCTGCCACATGCCGGATGCCAAGGGCGCGGTGGGTGCGGGCATGTATCCGGCCTTGGCCAAGAACGCCAAGCTGGAAGTGGCGGGCTATCCCGTCGCGGTCGTCACGCACGGGCAAAAGGCGATGCCGTCTTTCGGCGCGCTGTTGAACGATCAGCAGGTGGCCGATGTGGTCAATTACGTCCGCACCAATTTCGGCAACAAATATAAGGACAAGGTGAAGCCGGAAGACGTGAAGGCGCAGCGGTGAGGAGCGGCGCGGCTTTGCCGCGTGAGCATGTCCTGTGGACATGCGATAGCGACGAACGCCGCGAGCACAAGCGAGCGGCTGTGGAGCTTGTCATCCCCGGCGAGCGAGATGCGCAGCATCGAGTGAGGGAGTGAGTAGCGTCAGCGTACGAACGATCCAGGTGGTCATCACGGAATTGGTTTTGCGACCTGGATTCCCTTCCCCTCGCTTCGCTCGGCCGGGAATGACATTCATCGATATGCTCATACGGATATCACGCTTAAGCGCTCAAACCCTTTATCTACGCGCTTAAACGCATCCCGGAACCGCCCGCAATCGATGCGTGAAGGCGGCGCGATCATCGTCTAATCTGCCTCGCGAAACGGCGCGCTTTTACGACGCCGTTCGAGCGAGGGAGTGCATCATGGACCATCCCGCCACCGGCGAAGCGGTGAGCGAAGCCGACATCGAGCGCGCGCTTCAGACGGATTGCGATTGCAAGGACGGCATGTTCCCGCAAGGGCAGATGGGCACGTCCAGCCGCCGCGCCTTTCTGCGGGGCAGCGGGCTTCTCACCGCCGCGGCCGCCATCGTGCCGGTGAAGGCATTTGCGGCGGCCGAAACCGACGCGCCGTGGAGCGTGCCGGGCCGCATCGCCAAAAGCGATTACGGTCAGCGCGCCTCTTTCGAAAAAGTGATGCGCCTGTCCAGCAGCGGCGGCACCTCCAGCCTCACGCCGCTGCAGGCGGGCGTAGGTATCATCACGCCGTCGGGCCTGCATTTCGAGCGCCACCATAATGGCGTGCCCACCATCGATCCCGCGCAACATCGCCTCGTCATTCACGGCATGGTCGACAAGCCGATGAAATATTCGGTGGAGGATCTGATGCGGTTTCCTTCCACCTCGCGCATTCTCTTCGTCGAATGCTCCGGCAACTCCAATGCCGCCTCGCGCAGCGCCAGCCAGAAGACGGTGCAGGAAGCGCATGGCCTGACCTCCACCTCGGAATGGACGGGCGTGCGCCTCTCCACGCTTCTGGCGCAAGTGGGCGTGAAGGACGGCGCGGCCTGGGTGTTGGCGGAAGGCGCGGACGGCGCGATGCTGTCGCGCAGCGTGCCCATCGACAAGATGCTGGACGACGCCATGGTCGCCTATGCCCAGAATGGCGAAGCGATCCGGCCCGAGAATGGCTATCCGCTGCGCCTGATCCTTCCCGGCTGGGAGGGCAACATCAACATCAAATGGCTGCGCCGGCTCAAGATCGGCGACAAGCCCTTCATGACGCGCGAAGAGACGTCGAAATATACCGACCTGATGACGACGACCGGCAAGGCGCGTCAGTTCAGCTGGGTGATGGAAGCCAAATCCGTGATCACCTTTCCGTCGGGCGACATGCGATTGCCCGGCAAGGGCTTTTACGAAATCTCCGGCCTGGCCTGGTCGGGCCGCGCGCCGATCGAACGGGTGGAAGTCACCACCGATGGCGGCAAGACCTGGAACCTTGCCTCGTTGCAAGAACCGGTGCTGCACAAGGCGCATGTGCGCTTTCGCTTCCCCTGGCATTGGGATGGCGGCGAAGCGGTTCTGGAAAGCCGCGCCACCGATCAGACCGGCTATACCCAGCCGACCAAGGCCTTCCTCACTCGCGCCGAAGGCGTGGGGCCTACTTATCACTATAATGGCATCCAGAGCTGGAAGGTCATGGCGGATGGGAGCGTGAGCAATGTCCTTCAGGCTTAAATCCGTATTCCTGAGTGCCGCCGTTCTGATGGCGCTGCCCGTCACGGTGTGGGCGCAGCAGACCGGCTATCCCGGCGGCAGCGCGTATCCGTTTGGCGCGCCCGCGAGCGAGGCCGACATCAAAGCCTGGGACAAGGATGTGCGTCCCGATGGCATGGGGCTTCCGGCTGGCAGCGGCACATACAAAGCGGGCGAACAGATTTATGGCGAGCAATGCGCGTCGTGCCATGGGCTGAAACTGGAAGGCATCCGCGATCCGAACCTGCCGCAAGGCGGCGGCCCGGCGCTGATCGGTGGGCGCGGCACGCTCAACACCACGCATTTCAAGCAGACGGTGGAAAGCTATTGGCC
>DASYDX010000042.1:0-13414 GCA_036499345.1 Rhizomicrobium sp. | reverse complement strand
GTTTAGATAGACAAACGGGCGACGCCCCCCGGCATCGCCCGTCTATCATTCCCACCAATACAATGTCCCCTACGCCCGGGGCCCGGAAGCCGCCTTTTGACGGTCCTCCGCTTTTCAAAAAACCGGGAGCGGCGGACGCGGGGTTTGCGCCCGCGCCCGCCAAATCCCGGGACGTATCAGCCGCCCTGGAACAGGCCCAACAGGGTCTGCGGCGCCTGGTTGGCAATCGACAACGCCTGGATGCCCAGCTGTTGCTTGACCTGCAGCGACTGCAACGAGGCGCTTTCCTGCGCCATGTTGGCGTCCACCAGATGGCCGATACCGATGGTCAGGGTATCGGACAGGTTCTGGGCGAACGTCGCCTGAATCGAGAACTTCGCCGCACCGGCCGACAACTTGGCGAGCGCCGAGTTGACGTTGGTGAGCGAGGCCTGGATGGTCGCGACCAGGGTCGAAGCTTTGGCCTGGGTCGAAATCGTGGCCGTGGACTTCATGGTCACGATCGAGCCCGACAGCTTCATGTTCTGGGCCTGCGTGGTGATGCGACGCGCACCGTCGGCAGAGGCCAGAGCCGTGATCTGGGTCGTGGAACCGTCAACCAGGTTGAAGCCGTTGAACACCGCGTTCTTCACGATCGTCGAAATTTGATCGCGCAGAGCGGTGAAGTCGGAATTCAACGCCTGACGGCTGGCGGTGTCGAGCGAAGCGTCGGCCGCGGACAGGGCCTTCTGCTTCAACTGGATCAGCAGGTCCGAAATGGACTGACCGGCCGACAGCGCGACTTCAATCGAAGACGTGCCGTTGTTGATCGAGTTGATGACCGAGCTATAGCCGGCAACCGCGCCGCGCTGATTCTGCGCGATGGCGTAGATGGCGCCGTTGTCGCGGGCAGAGGCAACGCTCAAACCGCTGTTGATGGCGCTCTGGGTCTTGGAAAGCGAACCCTGGGTGGCGCTGAGGTACTGCAACGCCGTCAAAGCGCCGGCATTGGTATTCACAGAAAACGTCATTGGTCTCTCCGTTCTGGTACTGAGCGCAAAGGCTCATCGGGCGTTTTGCCCGCAAGACCCATAGGCAAGCGCCGTGCCGCGACGGATTCAGATTCGCTTAAACATCGATTTTCCGGCGGCGCGGAAAAAGCGTACCGGAACGAATTTTCCTAGGTTTGCATTTGCCCGGCAGAAATTGCCGGGCAGGGCAAAACTTGCCGGGTCAGCACGGCAAATATTTCCACTTTGAAGAAAAAACGCCGCGCATTTGTTGGAAAAATTCTCGTAAAGAAACATGGTTGCGAAAATCTTGACGACGCAGCGGGCGCAAAAAAAGAGCGGCGCTCGCGCGCCGCTCTTTCGCATTCGATGAAGCGTAGGATCAGCCGCCCTGGAACAGAGACAGGATGGTCTGCGGCGACTGATTGGCAATCGACAGCGCCTGCACACCCAGCTGCTGCTTGACCTGCAACGACTGAAGGCTGGCGCTTTCGTCGGCCATGTTGGCGTCCACCAGATTGCCCAGGCCCGCGGTCAGCGTGTCGGACAGTTTCTGGGTGAAGGTCGCCTGGATCGAGAATTTCGCCGCACCAGCCGACAATTTGGCCAAGGCCGCGTTGACGTTGGTGAGCGAAGTCTGGATCACGCCGATCAGCGCCGAAGCTTTGGCCTGGGTTGAAACCGTGGCCGTGGACTTCAAGGTCACGATGCCGCCGCTGAGACTCATATTCTGCGACATGGTCGTGATACGGCGCGAACCGTCGGCCGACGCCAAAGCCTGAACCTTGGTGGTGGAACCATCGACCAGATTGAAATTGTTGAAAACCGCGTTCTTCACGATGGTCGTGATCTGATCGCGCAGGGCGGTGAAGTCCGAGTTCAACGCCTGACGGCTCGCGGTGTCGAGCGACGGGTCGGCGGCGGCCAGGGCCTTCTGTTTCAACTGGATCATCAGGTCCGAAATCGACTGGCCGGCGGACAGCGCGACTTCGATGGCGGAAGAGCCATTGTTCAAGCTGCTGATCACGGACTGGAAGCCCGCGATGGCGCCACGCTGGTTCTGGGCAATGGCGTAGATCGCACCATCGTCTTTAGCGGACGCAACTTTCAATCCGGAATTGATGGCATTCTGGGTCCGGCTGAGCTGGCCTTGCGTGTCATTCAGATATTGCAGGGCCGTCATCGCGCCGGAGTTGGTGTTGACGCTAAAAGACATGGGGGGTTCTCCATTACTTCAATTCGGTGGGGCGGCGCGTTTTGCGGTGCCTGGGCGCTCGGCCCGAACCCGATTTTGCAACCGGTGTGCCAGAAGGTTTGCGCGCCTTAACTTTGCAAGCCGTTGATTTTATTGGAATAAATTCTGCGCAATATTCCGCGAATTAGGCATGATTTGCCGGTTTGGCAGAAACTGCCGTGGTCTTTTCTGACCCCCATCTGTCTTTCTCGGGATAAACCCTCGAAAGACATCTTCCCCCGTCAGGCCTTCGGCCACGGGGGAAGAAAGCCTGAGACAAGGCGATAAAGCGCTTGTTGGATCTTGGTCGTGCCCATTCTCCCCCATTGCGCGAAGCGCATGATGGGGGAGATGCCCGTAGCAGCGCTTATTGCGTGCGGGCATCAGCCCGCACGCAAAAGTAAGCTGCGAAAGGCAGTGGGGGTAAAAACCAGAAAATAAAGCCGACGCGTTTCCGCGCCGGCTTTAGATGCCCCCTGAAAGCGATTTCGTTATCCGGCCCTGGACTGAAGGCCTTGCATGACGGTGCGGTTGATTTCGATCAAAGGATCGATCGGCGCGCGTTCGCGCGTTACGCGGCGGGAATATTTCGAAACCCAGAGCGACAGGGAAATGATCTTGGCCCGCAGATCCTCGGTCAGCGAATTGCGGTCGTCCATGCAATCGGCCGCCAAGGTGCGCCACATGCGCTTGTTCCAGTCGATCGCTTGAATCAACGGCGCGCCCTGCGCGTTGCTGGTCTTGGCTTCGAGCAGCGCGCCCGTTACCTGGCCAAACAAGCGATATTCGGTCGCGCGCGGGTCTTCAACGACGCGCTGAATATTTTGGTACGCTTGTAGGGTCATAATTCAGTCGCTCCTGTTCGTAATCGAATAGCTTGCGGCAGGCGATCAGTGCTTTGTAATAGGTGCCCTGTGTGACGTCGCGGGTGATGTCCACGCAAGCCGTCAACACATCGGGATTGCGGATGGCGCTCATGAATTCGTTCATGCGCAGCGCGAATTGGGTATAGGTTTCCTCGCTGTTTTCAGCGTCGAGATACATCATCATGATGGAAAGATAGACCAGACGCGCCGGTGTTTTCGCGTCCTGGGGCTGCATGATGTCTTTTTCGCGCAGCAGACAGGCCTTGTTCTGAATCACCAGGCTGGTGCGCTTGTCGCCATTGGCGAGCACCGCGCCGTTGAGAACGAATTTCTCGCCGGGCTTCAGCGATAATTTCAGAGGCATGCGGGGGGTCCTTGCCTGTCTTTGGACTGTGACCATATCGCGGCAGGGTTAACAAAAGCCTGCCGGTTCGCGGCTTATCGTTCACATGTGATTAAACATAACAGGCTTTGATGCGCGCGGATTTTGCAGCCGAGAGATCAGACCCATGGCGACCGCAGCGGCCCTGAAGAGTATCGATTCGTTAAGTGGCGTCGATGCCCGGATGGAAGCCATCGACCGGCTTGAGAAACTGACCGATGAAGTCGCGGCCGAGATCGCGCGCCATCGCTCGAACATTCTTCTGAAACGCGGCATCCGTTTCTGGCGCCGGGGCGAGATCGTGCGCGCCGGACAATGGGCGATGAAAGCCGCCGAAAAAGACGAAACCAACGCCAAGGCCTATCACGTGCTGGCGATGGCGCTGGAACGCATGGGCCATCAACACAAAGCGCTGGTGACGTATGAACGCGCGCTGGAGCTTGATCCCAACGATCCGGAACTGCTGATCAATCTGGGCCTCACCGCCTGGAATCTCAAATTCAATGAAGGCGCGGCGCAATTGTTCCGCCACTATATCGACGCCTGCCCGGATTCGCCGCTCGGCTACAACAATCTGGGCAGCGTGCTGTACGATCTGGGCGACCCGGAAGCGGCCATCGAAACGTTGCGCGCTGCTATCTACAAAATGCCGGAACAGGCGATCCTGTGGAATTCGCTGGCGACAGTTCTGGCGGAAGAAGGCCGCGCCGATGAAAGCCTGGTCTTCTACAACGAAGCCTCGCGGCTGGAGCCGGGCTTCGCACGCGCCTATCACAATCTGGGTTATGCCTATCAGCATCTGGGCCAGCTTGAAGACGCGTTGGACAATTACGACCGCGCCCTGGCGCTGGCCGTCGATCCGTCTGAAAAGATGGAATCACGCCATTCGCGCAGCATCTGCCTGATTGGCGCGGGTAAGCTGGAGGAAGGCTTCCGCGAATATGAAATTCGAAACAGCGAGCGTTTTCGGGCTTATTTCCATCATGTGATCCGCGCGCCGCGCTGGAATGGCGAGCCCGTCGAAGGCTTGAAGCTGCTTCTGGTCGGCGAACAAGGCCTGGGCGATGAATTCATGTTCGCCAACATTCTCCCCGATATCGCACGCGATCTGGGGCCCGATGGCAAATTGCAGATCGCGGTCGATCCGCGCCTGGTGAGCCTGTTTCAACGCAGTTTTCCCGACGCCGAAGTCGGCACCTATGATGATCGCACTTTGCTCGATCAAGACGGCAATAAGGCGATCCGTCTCATCCCCTTCGCCGCCGATGGCAACGAACCGGATATGTGGGCGCCGATGGGTTCTGCGTTACAGGTCTATCGCAAGCAGCTTTCCGATTTTCCGCATCAGGCGTTTCTGGTGCCCGATCCGGTCCGGGTGGCGGAATTCCGGCAGAAGCTGGATGCGCTGCCGGGCAAAAAGGTCGGCGTCTGCTGGCGCTCCATGATGCTGGAAGCCAAGCGCGCCAAATATTTCAGCCCCATCGAAGGCTGGGCGCCCGTGCTGAAAACCGAAGGCATCAGCTTCATCAATCTTCAGTATGGCGATTGCACCGAGGAACTGGCACGCGCCCAGAGCGAGCATGGCATTACGATCCATCAGATCGAGGGCTTGGATCTGCGCAACGATATCGAAGGCACCGCCGCTTTGTGCGCGGCGCTGGATCTGGTGCTGTCGGCGCCGACCGCGGCTGCGGCCACCGCCGCGAGCGTGGGCGCGAAGGTCTGGTTCCTGGCGGCCGGCCGTACTTGGCCGCAATTGGGGACGGACGAATATCCCTGGTATGCCGACACAAAGGTATTCGCGCCGAAATCCTTTGGCGATTGGCCCGCGCTGATGGCCGATGTCAGCGCGGCGCTGACGGCTTTCGCGGACTGATCAGACCGGGAATGTGAACGGACGGCCACGCGATTTGGGCTTCCAGCCCGCTTCGATGGCCCGGCGGACGATCTCGGGCAGCGCCTCGCGGTCGACATCCGGGCGTTCGGTCTTGCCGCCCGGCATTTCGCGGAAGGGAAATTCCAAAATCAATTCGCGATGGGCTTCGTCGGTGCGCTCCACCGACAGGCGCAGCCCCAGATGTTCCCCCTGCGGGTCCCAGATCTGCTCGCTGCGCAAGGTCCAGCGCAGCGGATAATCGCCGACCGTCAGAGTACCGGTCAGTTCCCGTTTGCGCCGTTTGGTCATGGCGGTGTGTGCGTTTGCATGGCCTGAAGTGACGCGGCGCGCCCCCGCGGGTCAAGGCACAAAAAAATTGAGCGGATGGCGGAGTTCCGCCACCCGCTCCAGGTTCGGTCGACGTCCGGGTGCCGGGGGTGGTCCGGAGCCAACCAAGGGAAGCTAGATACGTCAGTTACAATTATAGGTTGCACTGCGGACCCTTAACAACCTTTTAAAGGCAGGCGAGAAGGGCGGACTGGTTCGGCGCGGCAGCAACCCGGACCTCGGCAAAGGAAAGACCCGTCAGCGCGTTGGCGGTGTTGGCGCTGATACAGATCGCGGTCAGACCCGTTGCCGCGAGCCCGGCCCTTTCCAGGCAGGCGGCGAAGACCTGGGCGCTGCGCGGCGAAAAGAACAAAGCGGCCTTCACGCTGCCATCGCGCAACGCGCGGACGGCCTCGTCGGGCAAGGCCATTGCGGCATCGACGCGATAAAGATCTTCCCGCCGCACCGTGAAGCCTTTTTCCGCCAGAGCGCCGGCGAGCCAGCCACCGCTTTCCGCGCCCGCCGCATGCAGCAATGCACCGGCAGCGGGATCGGCCCAATGGGAAACCGCATCGGCCAGCGCCACGGCATCACCCTCGGCACTCCGTACACGGAGGAAACCCGCTGTGCGCGCCGCCTCGGCGGTTTGCGGGCCCACTGCGAAAAGCGGGATGTCGCGCTGCGCGGTCCGCCCGGCCAAGGCGCGTACGCCATTGGCACTGGTCGCAAGCAGCGCCTGCACGCCGTCCAGATCCAGCACCGGACCCTCAAAAAAAGAAACATCCAGAAGCGGCGCCAGCAGTGCCTGGTGGCCCAATTCTTCAAGCCGGCGCGCGATTTCCGCACCGTCTTCCGCTGGCCGGGTCACAAGAATTCGCATAGGAGCGCATCACTTTCGCAATTCGTGCCGCTGGTCTAGAGGAAAGGCCTCAAACCGGACACCCCTCGCTTGAATACCCTGACGATCCTAGGCCTTGAGACAAGCTGCGACGAGACTGCGGCGGCAGTGGTGCGCGGCTTTCCGCCGGGCCCCGGCGAGATCCTGTCGAATGTTGTGTTCAGCCAGACCGAAGCGCACGCGCCGTATGGTGGGGTGGTGCCGGAAATTGCCAGCCGCGCGCATCTGGAAATATTAGATGGTTTGATCGCGCGCGCATTGCAGGACGCAAATCTCGCACTCGCCGATGTCGATGCCGTCGCCGCCACGGCAGGACCCGGCCTGATCGGCGGTGTGATGGTGGGACTGACCACCGCCAAGGCGCTGGCGCTGTCGCAAGGAAAGCCGCTGATCGCCGTCAATCATCTGGCGGGTCACGCACTGACGGCGCGCCTGACCGCCGGCGTAGCGTTTCCGTTCCTGTTGCTGCTGGTGTCCGGCGGCCATTGCCAATTGCTCGCGGCGGCGGGGCCCGAGCAATACCGCCTCTATGGCACCACCATGGATGACGCGGTGGGCGAGGCTTTCGATAAGACCGCCAAGATTCTGGGCTTGCCCTATCCGGGCGGCCCCATGGTCGAAATCCACGCCGCACGGGGCAATCCGCGCGCCTATTCTTTGCCGCGGCCCTTGTTGGGGCGTGCGGGCATGGATTTTTCGTTTTCGGGTTTGAAGACGGCGGTGCGCCAATTGGCGACGCAGAACAAGATCGATGTCGATGATGCCTGCGCGTCGTTTCAGGCGGCAGCGATCGATATTCTCTGTGATCGCACGGCGCACGCGCTGGCGCGCTTTCGGCAGGATTTCCCCGAGGCGGCCCGCCCGGCCTTGGTGGTTGCGGGCGGGGTCGCCGCCAATGCCGCGATTGGCGCGGCGCTGGCGAAGTTGGCGGAGAGCCACGGATTCGAGATCCGCGTGCCACCGCCCAAATACTGCACCGACAATGCGGCCATGATCGCTTGGGCGGGGCTGGAGCGGTTCGCGCTAGGGAAGCGCGATCCCCTCAATTTCAGCCCCAGGGCGAGATGGCCGCTGGATCGGTCAGACGACGACGGCGACCGTCGCGGCAGCCAGGATGGCGCTTAGAACGATCAACAGGCCGGTCAGGCCTTCGACGACATAGCTGCCAAACTTGGTGCTGGCTTCAACAGGGTTGCTAAGAATACTCATGGAAAGCTCCTTCAACGATCCGGCTCCAGAACCATTCGGAGCCTTACGCTGCAATGCAATATATGCCGTGTACGGATCGCTTCAAGAGAAGGTTTTCCTAACCTTACGCAACATTATTGCGTCTATATTTGACTTAAGCATTTGTTCTGAAAGAGAGAAATATAATTTCACGCGCAATTCTGCCTATTACGCAGTTGCAGCATGGGAGGGTTGCGTTTCGTGAAAATAGCCACCTGGAACATCAATTCGGTGCGCCACCGGATCAATCTGGTCACCCGCTTCCTGCGCGAGCATCAGCCGGACGTTTTGTGCCTGCAGGAGACCAAGGTGATCAACGAGCTGTTCCCCAAGGCCCCCCTGGCCAAGCTGGGTTACGAGCATCAGGCGATCCATGGCCAGAAGGCCTATCACGGGGTGGCGGTGATCTCGCGCCTGCCCTTCCACAAGACGGGGGTGCAGGATTTCTGCCGTGAGGGTCATGCGCGGCATATGGGTGTGCATTTCGAGAATGGGCTGGAGCTGCACAATTTCTATGTGCCCGCGGGCGGCGACATTCCCGACCCCGAGAAGAACGGGAAATTTGCCCACAAGCTGCATTTCCTGGCGGAGATGGAACGCTTTTTCGGCAAGCGCAAAGCCCAGCGCAAAAATCCCGTCATGCTGATGGGCGATCTGAATGTTGCGCCCTTGGAAAACGATGTCTGGAGCCACAAGCAATTGCTGGATGTGGTGAGCCACACGCCGGTGGAGACACGACTGCTGGGCGAAGCGCAATCGGCTTTCGAATGGACCGACGCGACACGCGCCTTCATTCCGCCGGATGAGAAAATCTATTCCTGGTGGAGCTATCGCGCCGCCGATTGGGAAGCCTCGGATCGCGGCCGGCGTCTGGATCACATCTGGCTCAGCCCCGGTCTGAAAGGCGCGCTCAAATCCCAGACCATCGTGAAGAAGATGCGCGGCTGGCAGAAAGCGTCCGACCATGTGCCGGTGATCGTGGACGTCGATTTATGATCAGAATTGCCTTTCTGCGTCACGGCCCGACTTTGTGGAATGTGCAGGGCCGCATCCAGGGCCATACCGATATCCCTTTGAGCGACGAAGGCCTGGAGAAAATGCGCGGCCTGCTGCCGCCGCCCCCGTTTGAGACAGCGCGCGTGTTCGTCAGCACATCGCGGCGCGCGCGGCAGACCGCCGAAGCGCTGGGCCTGACCGATGCGCATTGGGACGCGCGGCTGATGGAACAGAATTGGGGCGATTGGGAAGGGCTCAGCACCGGTGGGATCGTGGACCGCGATGGTGTGGACGCATTCAAGCGCGCGGGCGCCGGTCTTGCCTTTCGTCCGCCCGGCGGCGAATCCACCGCCGAATTGCATGAGCGCGTTGCGGCTTTTCTGAAAGACGTTGCCAAAAACGAGGCCGACGCCATCGCGGTGGCGCATTTCGGTGTGCTGCGCGCGGCTTACACTCTGGCGACCGGATGGGACATGTCGGCGCCGATGCCGCCCGATCTGGATGTGTCCAAGGCGTTGATCCTGGCGCTGACGCCGGATTGCGCGCCGACGATCGACACGCTCAACGCCGATCTGCCCGTCAGGCCCAGAACGGCTTGACTGTGGCGAAGCGCTTCCAACGCTTCAGCGCCTGACGCGCGATCAGGGGTCTGCGCGCGCGATACCAACCTGCCACCACGCCGGCGGCATAGCGCGCATCCGGATGCGTGCGCTTGGCGTCGCGTTCGCGCAGCAAACTCGCCATGGTGACGCGGACATGGGCGATATCGTTGATCGCGCCCAGATCTTCCTGAAGGTCGCGCAGCTTTCTGACGTAATGGCGCACTTTCTTCTTGGGATAGAGCGGTGCCAGAAATTCGGCGGTGTACCGCAATTTCTTCAGCGCGATGCGCAGACGATGCAGATCGCCCTCGCCGCCGCTTTGCGCCTTGTGCCCACGCTTGCGGGCACGTTTCTGCTGACGGTCGAGCAGGCGCGCCGCAACCCGTTCCAGCTTTACATCCCGCGCCATGGGAAGCCGCGAATGCACTAGCGCCGCGATATCTTCGGCGAAGAGGGAAAAATCCACGCTCGTCACGCAGGCGATCACCTGCTTCCAGGCGCGGGCGCGGAGCTCTTCCATGCGGGCGCGCAGGGCTTCGAAGGCTTCGCCATCGCCTTCCGCGACGGGCGCGTCCAGAAGCTGGGTGATGAAAACATCCAGATCGCGGGCAGGGCCCAGCCGGCTGGAGAGAATCTTGGCGCGGCCTCGAAGGTCGCCCAGCCATTCCTGACGGAATTCATCGCCAAAAGCTTTCAGCAGCACTTCCAGCCGCCTGAGCGCCACACGCAACTGATGCAGGCCTTCCACCGACGGGCCTGTGCGCAGCACCGCGCTGTTGGCCGTCATCTGGGCCAGACAATCGGCCAGCGTGGCGCGGAAGACGTCTTCGGGCCGCATGGCGCGATGAACCCGCGCCGGGCGCGCCTTGACCGGCTGCGCGGGGCCCAATCCCTCGCGGGACAGCGAATGCAGAACGGCGGGGCGGGGCTCTTCCATGGCGGACAAATTTAGGGCCAGCGCATGCGAATGCAAGCCACCGTCAGGAAAGGCGCACCGGCAAGCCCGCTTTGGCCAAAGCGCTCTTCGCATCCGCGATGCTGGCTTCGCCGAAATGGAAGATCGACGCTGCCAACACGGCGCTGGCATGGCCTTCGGTGACGCCCTTGACCAGATCGTCCAGCGAACCGACACCGCCAGAAGCGATCACCGGCACATGAACCGCATCGCTGATGGCGCGCGTGAGCGGAATATCATAACCGGATTTGGTGCCGTCACGGTCCATCGAGGTCAGCAAAATCTCGCCCGCGCCGAAATCCACCAGCTTCTTGGCATGGGCGACGGCATCAATGCCGGTCGCGCGGCGGCCACCGTGCGTGAAAATTTCGAATGCCGGGCCGTTCTGCGGATCGGCGCCCTTTTTCGCATCGATGGCGGCCACGATGCATTGGCTGCCGAATTTCTCTGCCGCCTCGCGAATGAATTCTGGCCGCGTCACCGCCGCCGTGTTGATCGAGACCTTGTCGGCGCCTGCCAGCAGCAGCGTGCGGATATCTTCCAAAGTGCGGATGCCGCCGCCCACGGTCAGCGGCATGAAACAGACTTCGGCGGTGCGCCGCACCACATCCAGAAGCGTGCCGCGCGCTTCATGGCTGGCGGTGATGTCCAGGAAGCAGAGTTCGTCGGCCCCTGCCGCGTCATAAACGATGGCCTGCTCAACCGGATCGCCCGCGTCACGCAGATGTTCGAAATTGATGCCTTTGACAACGCGGCCGTCCTTCACGTCCAGGCAAGGAATGATACGGACTTTGAGCATCAGCGCGCTTTCGCCAGGGCTGCGATATTCATCAAAGTGCGGCCGCACACCGCTTCGGCCGGAACCGCCGTGGTGCGGCTCAAGGCTTCGGCTTCCAACAGCATATCGAGCGCATCGGCCAGCCGGTCGCCGTTCCAGCGATTGGCCTGGGCCTTGAAGGACTGTTCGCGCAGAAAATGGATCGGCGGGCGCAGCCTGCGGATCGCGGTTTCCATCGGCTCGCCGCGATTGACATATTCGCGAACGGTGGCGAGGCGTTGAAAATGCCCCATCGCGCCGCGCAGGATCTGCGTCACCGAAGTGTCGGCGACCCACAGCCGCTCCAACGCCAGATCGAGACGGGCGAAATCACCACTGCCCGCCGCATCCGAGGCTTCTTCGGTGCGCGCTTCGGCCTCGTCGCCCATCACGGCCTGAACATCTTGAAGGCTGACGCTTTTCTGGCCCTGCGCATAAAGCGCCAGTTTCTCCAGTTCGCGCCGCGTCACGCCACGGTCAGAACCCAGGCGCGACACCGCGTCGGCCAAGGCATCGGGCGCGATGGTGAGCCCCGCGGCGCGCATGGCCTCGCGCACCACATCTTCCAGATTGCGGGCCGTGTCGGCATAGCAGGCAATGGCGGCGGCCTTGTCGTCGCCTTCGAACAGCTTGCGCAGGCCCGTGCCCTTGGCGAGATCGCCGCCCTCCACCACCACCAGCGCGTCACCCGGACGCTCGTCGCTTTCCAGAAATTCTTCGAACAGATCCGTCAGATTGTTGCCGGCACCGCGAACCCGCACGACGCGGCGCCCGCCCATCATCGAGATCGCAGAAGCTTCATCCGACAGCCGTGCCGGATCGGACAGCAGCACGCTTTCGCTCAGGTCTGCGACATTGAAGGCATCCGTGAGATCGGCGACCACACTTTTCAAAAGCTTTTCCGCGCGTTCCTGCACCAGACCGGCATCGGGACCGAACACCAGCGCCACGCGTAGCCCCTTGGGCGGATTGGCGGCGAAGCGATCCGCCTCCTGCGGCTTGACGATCATCGCCGTCCGCCGAAATAGGCGCCCAGATCCATACGGATGCGGTCGGCCAGATCGTCGGCGGCACGGCGGTCGGCATCCTGCTGTACCACCAGCGAAGAATAAGGCGATTTGGAGACGTTGAAGGACGAGAGGCTGGTTTGACTGCCGCGCGTCATCTCGGTGCCATGCGCATCGGTCAGCACATAGGTCGCGGTCACGGTATCATTGTAGCGGGTAATGGTGGCATCGTTCTGCAAGGTGACGCCGTTCGACACCTGATTGATGGTGAGCTTGAGGTGATAAACCTTGCCCGCCTCACGCCCGTCGGAACCCAGAAGGTCAATCAGCTGATTGCGCAACTCATAGCCATCGCGCTCGGCCACCGGCTCGACATAGATCGCCGCCAATTGCGGCGCCAATTTTCCGCCGCCATACATCGGATGGAACCCGCAAGCAGAGAGAAACAAGCACCCCCACACTGCCGCAGCACGCACAAGCCCGCCTCCCCCGCGCGCGAAGCGCTGGTGGGGAAGGTGCCCGTAACACCGATCAGGTGCGAAGGGCGGAGGGGGAAAAGAATTCATGCCACGATGTTAACAATTCGGCCCGGCACGACAATGACCTTTTTCGGCGCCACGCCATCCAGGGCCCGTTTCACGCCGTCTTCCGCCAAAGCCGCCGCTTCCACCGTCTTGTTGTCGGCGTCGCGGGCCACCGTCACCTCGCCCCGGCGCTTGCCGTTCACCTGGACCGCGATGGTCACGGTGTCGGTTTTGAGCAGAACGGGATCGTGTTTGGGCCAGGAGGTTTCGGCGACGAGTTTGGTGTGGCCCAGCGCCTGCCAGCATTCTTCCGCCAGATGCGGCATCATCGGCGCGGATAGAAGCACCAGCGCTTCCAAGGCTTCGCGCCTTGTGGCGGCATCGGCTTTGGGCGCATCCGCGATGGCGTTCGACAGCATGTAGAGCTGTGCCACCGCGCGGTTGAAGCGAAGCCCGCTCAAATCTTCGGTGACCGCGGCAATCGCCTTGTGCGCCGCCTGACGCAGCGCTTTGGAGACATCATCGGCGGGCGCTGCGACGGTGCCCGGCGCGGGCAGCCCTTCGGCTTCGCTTGCCAGACGCCAGACGCGCTGCACGAAACGCCAGCACCCTTCCGCGCCCGCGTCGGTCCATTCGATATCGCGTTCGGGCGGCGTGTCCGACAGCATGAACCAGCGGATCGTGTCGGCGCCATAGTCGGAAATGATCGCTTCG
>DASYDX010000041.1:0-4780 GCA_036499345.1 Rhizomicrobium sp. | reverse complement strand
CCGATAGCGAACGACGAGGCCATGTGCCGGCGCTTGCCGTTGACCAGAACCAGCGTGTCGTTGGGTGACAGGCCGCGCAGATTGGCGGCGCGTGTGAGGTTGGAAAGGTCGCCGCCGAAGGATTGCGAACTGAAGGACGGCACCGTCTGGCCCAGTGATTGACGCAGGTCCTGCGAGCCCGAACCGCGGGTCAGCGCGTCGCTGCCCAGCACGGTCACGGGCGCGGCGCTGTCGGCGGCCGTCATGCCCTGCACGCGTGTGCCGGTCACAATCACGGTTTCGTCGCCGCTGCCTTGCTGCGCCATTGCGGGCGCGGCGGCCCATCCGATCGTAACGATGGACGTACCCAAAAGGAGGGCGTGTTTGAAATTCAGCATCAGATTTTCCCCTAAGATTTGCGTTTTTTTGAAGAGATGCGCTTTTGCGCACCGCGATGTCGCGAAGAGCAGTCTTGGAATGGCTGCGGCTTGGTTCCCCCCGTGCCGTTAGCAACAATCGGGCGTTTTGGAGCCCGTTTCTGGAAAAAACTGCCGCGACGAAGCGACAGTTCACAAACTTTGCGACAGGCTATGGGGGATAAGACGTGGCGCGAAACTATATTCAGGGCGGTAAAATATACTGCTTAAGTATATGTCTTCACGCCGTTACGTTTATAACGTGACCATAAGGCATGGTGTTCGGATGGAAAAACATCCGATTTCCGGGGATTTTTCAGAAAATTCCGCACGCGGTATGCGCGCAACCGATGCGCTTTCTGGGCAGAACTGGCACAGTTGCCACACTTTTGAATGACAGCATTCTCAAATCGGCACGCGCGATCAGAGAAAATGATCCAATCCCGTCGCCAGTCCGAACACGACCAGCCCAAACACCAGAACACCGGCAAGTCCAAGCGCCGCACCGAGCAGAATCGCCATGCCGTCATGCTCGATCAGGCCAAGCCCGATCACCATCAGCGCCAGAGCCGGCACCATATGCCCGAACGGAATGGGCATCGCCGACAGCAGCGAGAGAAGCACACAGATCACGCCGATGATGCGCTCGGCGGCGCCGCTGCTGATGGCAGGCAGCCGCGGCTTCAACAACGGCTCGATCCGCGCCAGCGTGCTGGCAAGTTTGGGCGCGAAGGATTTGAGCATCGAAGCGCCGATGCTGCGTTTGGCGAGCGTGCGCGGCAACACCAAACGCGGCCAGCCCATCATCAGATGCACCGCCAGGATGATCACCGGAATGCCCAGGATCACATTGCCGAAGGGAACCGGGGCGGGGAAAATATTGGGCACCGCGAAGATCGCCATCAGCACGCCCAGGCCACGATCACCCAGCGCGGCGACCAGATCGCCGAAACTGACACGGTCGGCCGTGTATCGTTCCGCGAAGTCGCGCAGCAATTGCGACGTCTTTTCAGGGCGCTCCGGTGACGGCGAAGACATTTCGCGTCAGACCGGCAGTCCGAGATAACGCCACAATTTTTCGATCTGAATCATGTCCAGCTCGATCGCGGTTTCCAGTTCGGCGATCGTTCCGGGCGCAGCTCCGGAAACCTGGCGGGCATGACCGTCTTTCAGCACATCTTCCAAGGTGCCGGACACCGGCGTGCCATCTGCCGGATTGATCTGCCATCCCGGCGAGGTCACCCGCTTTTCCAGTTCCTCGTCCGTGTAGCGGCTGGCCATTGGCGCTCCTGAAAGTCCCGATCTGATTCTTATATAGGCGGCGATTGCAGCATTTGCGCGAGCCCAGCCCCATTTTGCCCCCAGGACCGGCCCCTCGCCCCATAATTACCTGTTTCCATTGGCCTTGTATGCGCCCCAGCGTCCGATTTTGAACCGAATCCCCTGTTCCGCATTGAGTCTGGGTAAGGTTTTTCAAGGATCGGAAGCCGATGTCTCTGACCTATCGCGACCAGGTTTATCTGATCCCCCCAGCCCATAGGCCGGACCGGTCCAATCGTGCGGATGATCTGGATCATGGCATCGGCCGCTCGCCGCGCTTTGCGCCGGGCTGGTGGCTGACGGGCGTGGCGGTGTTTTATGCCGCTGTCGCGCTGTTCTGCATTTTCGTGCTGTAGCGTCAAACGGCGGGCGGCTACAGGCTGTCGGCCAGCCTTGCATGCAACTCGGCGCGGGCGCGTTCGCGCTCATGCGCTTTGGCAATCCAACTTTCGATCGTCCCCAACCGTTCCGCGAGGAGTTGCGCCCCGCTGGTATCGGACTCGATACGGCTGTTGAGCTTGATGAAATCGCCGGTCAGTGCCGCGAGGCGTTCGGTGCCACTGTCGAGCTTGCGCCCGACACTGCCCAAACCCACCGTCAAGGCATCAAGCTTTTCATTGCCGCTGTCGAGCTTGCGCCCGACGCTGCCCAAACCATCGGCCAGGGCTTCGATCCGTTCGGCGGAACGGGCATTGCGATCCTTCAATTCGCCGATCAGACGTTCGGCCTCTTCCATCCGGCCCTGATGCGCCCGCACCGCGGCGGTGGCGTCGTTCAGCATCTCGTCTTTCGCGCGGCTCATCTCGCGCGTCATCTCGTCGTGCAGGCGATCCGACGCGGCGAATTTCTCTTCCAGCCGGCGCGCAGCAGCGGCAACCATATCGCTGACGGCAGACAATTCATTTTTCAACACGCCCGACTGTTCGGACAAATCGGCATGACGGGTATCGCCGGCATCCATGCGTTCTTCCAACCGGCGCAAGGCCGTGGCGGCCTCGTTCAATCCGGCAAGTTCGCCGCGCAGGATGCGCATATTGTAAGCCAGGTCTTCATTATGGGCATCACCCACGCGCATGCGATCTTCCAATTGGCGCATCGCGGCGCGCACATCGTCCAGATGGCGGGCATTGCCCGCTTCGCTGTCGACCACGCGAATCTCCAGCGCGTTCAACCGCTCGCGGTCCGCACCGATCTGGGTTTCCAGCGTGTGCGCCAGATCGGAAATCTTGTCGTCGCGATCATTGGCACTGCGTTCGGATTCCACGGCCAATCCCGAAATCGCGGCGCACATTTCGCGCATGGTCTCGCGCAGATCCGCCAGGTCGGTGCCGTTTTCGAGGCGCTCTAGACGGGCATCCATCTCGCCGATCACGGCGGCCTGACGTTCGACACCGGCGCGGAATGGAAAACTCAGCACCAGAGGCGGCGTTTGTTCCGCGTCAGGCGCAAACGCCGTTTCGATCTTTTCCTGAAGCGCATGGAGAGTTTGTGCGGTGTCTTCCATTACGGGCGAGCCGTCGGTGGCCTGCTCGCTGGGAGCAGGCGTGGCCGCATCTGACAGAGCAGCATGCATAATGGTCTCGCCCCGTAATCTTTATGAGCACAGTGTGAGTCAATAGAGTTAACTGACCCTTACCAAGCCCTTTCCAAAATACAAGCGCTTGATTTGTTTCACAATTATCAAAGCGCTGGGCGTCCATATGTCCGTCCTGGGCCTGGCGGCGTCAAAATCATCGACGATGCGCCGGCAAAAATGTCTTCCAGCCCTTGTTGTAGAAGTTTCTAGATATATCTAGACTATACCACAACAAAGGAGAAAACTACATGTGGCACTCAAGACATCATGAAGAATCAAATGGTTGCCGGCATTTCGGGCCGCGCGGACGTGGCCGGGGCGGATTCGGTGGCTTCGGCCATGCTTTCGGACGGGGCATGGGCGGCGGCGGGCCGGAAGGTTTTGGCCGCAGGCGCGGGCTTTATGATTCCGAAGAACTGCGCCTGGTCCTGCTTTCGCTGATCGCCGAGCAGCCTCGCCATGGCTATGACCTGATCCGCGAGATCGAGGAACGTACCGGCGGCGCCTATGCGCCCAGTCCCGGCGTCATCTATCCCACCCTCACCATGTTGCAGGATATGGGGCTGATCGCCGAGACCGACAATGCGGGCACCCGCAAGGTCTATGCCGCGACCGAGGAAGGCATCAAGCATCTGGCGGAAAAGAAGGACGACGTCACCGCCCTCCTCGCCCGCATCACGGAGCTGCAATCGGCGCAGAAAGGCGACCACGCCCCGGTACGCCGCGCCATGCGCAATCTGCATGCGGCGCTGGCGGAAAAGATCGCCCGCACCGAGGACGACGAAGCGATGCATAAAATCGCGGCGCTGCTCGATGAGGTGACGCAGAAGATCGAGCGGGTCTGATCTTTTATAATGGTCGCGCGGCCGGACGGAAAACCGGTATCCACTTTTCCTGGCCGCGCTCCGGGGCTTCAGCGTATCGTCAGGAAGGAAATTTCCGGCGGTACGCCGAGCCTGACCGGGAATATGCTGGTGCCGATGCCGGGCGAAACGAACATGGTCTTGCGCCCTTCGCGCACCACGCCGATGGCGTAACGCTGACCATATTGCGAGGACTTCGCCACCGCCGGACGGCCCAGGAACGGCAGCCACACTTGTCCGCCATGGGTATGGCCCGCCAGGGTCAGCGCACAATTGTCCGGCAGGATCGGCAGCGAATCCGGCGAATGGGTGAAGCACAGCGCGGGCGCATCCGCCGGTATCTGGCGGAAGGCGCGCGGCGGATGCGATTCCCCGCTGGTGAAATCGCCGATCCCCACCAGATAGAAATCGCCATGAATCCAGCGCAGCGCCAGCGGCTGGTTTTCCAGATCGGGAATGCCCGCCGCCCGGAACAAAGCGCTGATGCGCGGGCCGTCCGACCAATTGTCGTGATTGCCCAACACGGCATAGACGCCCAGCGGCGCGTGCAGCGGCTTCAAATGCGCGACGATGGTTTGCGCCGCCATAGGCCGGCCGCCCTTTACGTCCTGAATCACATAATCGCC
>DASYDX010000040.1:0-14667 GCA_036499345.1 Rhizomicrobium sp. | reverse complement strand
GCTTACGCTGCGCAGCTGATCTTCGATACGGCGGTAGGAATCCGAGGATTCGGCTTCGGACCGGCTGACCCGCGCCAGCATGTCTTCGGTCTCGCGCCGGGTGGCGGCAGACAAAGGCAGGCCCCAGGGATCCAGGCCCGGACGATTGTCCGACCGATCGGGGGAGTGACGCTCGAAAGCCGTGCGTTCAAAGGGCAAAGGCGCCTCGCCGATATCCGACAGGCTGCGCAGAATGCGCCGCGTCAACCACTCGCCGACCGACAATCCCTCGCGCCGGGCCGCAGCCCGCGCGGCTTCCCGTGCCTCGGGCGGTATGCCGGCCACGTTCCAGGGAAGTTCTGCACGCATTCCGAATCACCCGCACCAGCGGCCCGCTATAGAAGGTAAAGGGGCCCAGATATAGTGTAAAGGAATGTTGGCTCACCGAAGCGTCGGTTGCAGTGGGTGAACGCTTAACCATGCACAGATTGTGGGACGAATAGCGTTAACAGGTGGTTAGCGAGGTTTTTTTCCACCCCCATCTGTCTTCCTCAGGCAAGCCATCGGAAGACATCTTCCCCCACCAGCGGCTTCGCCGCGCGGGGGAAGAAATTCTCGACCAAGGCGATAGAGCACCTGTTGCAGCTTGCCGAGGCCCGCCTCCCCCGCCTCCCCCGCGTGCGCAGCGCTGCTGGTGGGGAGGTGCCGTAGTTGGCTCTCGAGCCAGCGAAGGGCAGAGGGGGTAAAAGAGTCAGTTCAGACCTTGCGAGCCGCGCAGGCGGATCGGCGGCGGCGGCTCGGAGTCTTTTTGCGCGGCCATGGGGCTGGGATAGCTGGTGATCTTGCCGGGGGCATCGTCATCGGGCGGGGGCTTTAGTCCCATATCGCTGGCGAAAAGCTGGGCGACATACACCGTGTCGCCATTGACCGCTGCGCCCACACCGGTGCGGTCGTAAGCCGGATAGGCAAGGTTGTCGCGATGCGGCGCGCTTTTCATCCATTCGTCCAGAAAGCGCGCGGCGAAGGTGACGACATCCACGCCGCTTTCCTTGACGTAATGCTGAGCCGCCAAATTTTCGCCCAGCAAGCCCTGCCATTTGGCGTCATCGGCCATCAGAAGCGTCGCGGAGGTTTCGCCTGTGGGCGCGGTATGGGCGAGATAATTTTTCGCTGCCATATCCTGCGCGCGCGCCTGGGCTATCTTGGTCAGCTCCGGATCGATGGCCAGCGCCTTGGCCTTGGGATCGATCTTGATGCGTTGTTCTTCCACCAGGATGGCGATGCGCAACGCCAGGGGCGTCATCTGCGTCTGCGGGTCGGGCAGCGGCGGGGGCGCCTGCGAGGTGACGCTGGCGCAACCGGCAAGCGCCAGCATCGCAAAGGCAATCGCGGCAAAGCGCATCGAGAGGCTCAGGGCAGGATTTCGAACAGGCCGGCCGCGCCCATGCCGCCGCCGATGCACATGGTGACGACGCCGTATTTGGCCTTGCGCCGCTGTCCTTCGATCAACAGATGGCCGGTCATGCGTGCACCCGACATGCCATAGGGATGGCCGATGGAGATCGAGCCGCCATCGACATTCAGCTTCTCATGCGGGATGCCGATCTTGTCCATGCAGTACAGCACTTGGCAGGCGAACGCCTCGTTCAGCTCCCACAGATCGATATCGTCGGGCTTGAGCCCATGACGCTTCAACAGACGCGGCACGGCGATTGCGGGGCCGATGCCCATTTCGTCCGGCTCAACGCCCGCCACAGCGAAGCCCTTGAAAATACCGAGCGGCTTTAAGCCTTTCTTCGCCGCCAATTCTTCGCTCATCAACACACAGGCCGCGCCACCATCGGCGAATTGCGAGGCGTTGCCGGCGGTGATGTATTTGCCCTGCGCCACCTGCTGGCCGCCCATATGCACGGGCTTGAGTGCGGCGAGGCCTTCCAAGGTCGTGTCGGGCCGGTTGCTTTCGTCTTTCGAGACTGTGACTTCGACCATGCTTTCGGCGCCCGTGGCCTTATCGATCTTCTTCATCTGGGTGGTCAGCGGCACGATCTCGTCGTTGAACCGTCCCGCCACCTGGGCTGCCGCCGTGCGTTTCTGGCTTTCGAGCGAATAGCGGTCGGACCGTTCGCGGCTGATGCCATAGCGTTCCGACACGATTTCGGCGGTCTCGATCATCGACATCCACAAAGCGGGTTTGATCTTGAGCAGATGTTCTTCGGTGTAATGGCTGAGATTGATGCCGCCCATCTGCACCAGGGAGATGGATTCCACGCCCGATCCGACCGCGATATCGGTGCCATCGGTCATGATCTGCTGCGCGGCCATCGCGATGGCCTGCAAGCCGGACGAGCAATAGCGGTTGACCGTAACCCCGGCCGTCGTCACCGGGCAGCCCGCCCAGATCGCGGATTCGCGCGCGATGTTGTTGCCGGTCGCGCCTTCGGGCATGCCGCAGCCCATGAAGACGTCTTCGACTTCGCCCGGATCAATCCCGGCCCGGGCGATGGCGTGTTTGACGGCATGGCCGCCCATCACCGCGCCATGGGTCTGGTTGAAGCCGCCGCGCACGGATTTGGCCAGGCCGGTACGCGCGGTGGAAACGATGACGGCCTGTTTCATGGGGATATCTCCTGGGCGGTGTGGGCGAGGTTATCGCGCCAGCCGCGCCGCCGCCAGCACGGGGTACCGCAAGGTGAGGGTGATGGCGAAGCACAGCGCCACCACATTCGCGGCGATGCCGACATAGAAGGACGCGGCCAGAAAGGTGACGGCGCCATCGGCAAGCGCCATAGCCGCGAAAGCGAGGCCCCAGCCGAGGGAAATCTTCTGGTTGATATGAAGGAAAAGCGGTGCGGGCCAGTCCTTCGCCTCACGCGCGATATAGGGTTGCGAAAAGGGGCGGCGCCGCAGGAGTGAGATCAGGATCACCAGGCACAGGCCCATATCGAACAGGGTGCGGACCGCCGACAAGGACAGTTCGGGTTCGATAAAGCCGCGCCACAATGCCAGGAGGCCGAACAGCACCAGGCTGGCGCCATCCAGAAAGCGCAGGCTGGGGCTTTCCACGAAATCGCGGGTGGTGACGACAAAAGCGGACGCGAAAGCCAGCCACAGCGCAAGATCGGCGGAAAGACGCGACAGGATAGCGAAAAGAAGAAAGGGCGCGAAACCGAACAGGAGTGTCATGGGCGCGGCCCGGGATTTTGAATCCAAAGAAAAAGGCGGGACGCGAATTTCGCGTCCCGCCTTGTTGTTCTCCGCTTACTTCGCGGGCGCCGCTGCCGCGGTCGCCGGTGGCGCGGGCGGGGTCTTCTTGATGTTGGCGAGCGACACCCACAAACGCGTGATACGCGCGGTGGCGGGGCCGCCGCCCTGCACCTGGCCGAAGGCCGCGAGGGCGTCGTCATACTTGCCCTGCGCCAGCAGCGATTGGCCAAGCACCATCGGCGCTTCGGTCGGATCGGTGGCGCCGCCCTTGGCGATGGCTTGCTTGGCGGTGGCTTCGGCTTCCGGATACATGCCGTAGCTGTACAAGGCTTCCGACAGTTTGGCGCTGTAATTGCCGTTTTGCTTCGCACCGGCCGCGATCTGCGCCTGGATGGTCTTCTTGTCGGCGTCGGCGCGCGGGCTGGGGTCCGGATAGCCGGTGCCGCCATGCTGTTGCGCGATCTGGGCGTCGCCGAAGAAGGTCAAGCGGCTGGCGGTCGAACCGAACAGGTTGACGTCCTGCTGCGATGGCTTGGCGCCCGACGCGAACAACAGGCGGCCCAGCCAGATCACTTCGACGTCGCGAATGCCCTTGGAGGAGATCGCCACGTCGATCATCTGGGTCCAGTCAGCCGGGTCGTTATAGGTAGAGACGAGCTGTTCCAGGATCATTTCCGCGCCGGTTTCGTCCTTCTGCGCCACCTTGATGTCGAGCAGCATCTGCATGCTCTGGCGGTCGACGGGCTTGCCTGCGGCCTTGTCGGCATCCATGCGCGCCTGGATGGCAGCGGACGCGTCCGGATAATCCTTGGCGAAATAATAGGCCTGGATGATCGCGGTTTGGCTGGTCGCATCGGTCGGGTTGGTCGCTGCCAGTGCTTTGGCGAAGGTCACCGACTTATCGTAATGCTTTTGATTGTTGGCCAGGATCAGCGCGGTGCGCAGCGTCGCCTGCTTCTGGTCGTCCGGGATGGCGGGCGATGCGGCGGCGGCTTCGGCGGCGGTGGCGGCGGCGGCCAGATCCTGCGCCTTGACCGCGATGGTCACGGCGACCGAATTGATCATGTAATCGTCATAGTCGGTCTTGCCGCTGACGCCACGGGCCTTTTCGATGGCGGCGGCTGCTGCGGCGGCGTCGCCGGCATTGTTGGCCTTCTGGGCTTCGGCCAGGGCATTGTTGACGCCGCGGGTGAGTGAAGCTGCTGCTACAGGCGTTGCCAGCAGGGCCAACGAAGCCGCCGCTGCCAGGAGCGCGGCCTTCAAAGGAGCGCGGAACGAATTGCTCGACATATCAGTGAATTCCCTTTGATTGGGCGGCATGATTGGGCCGCGCGTAGACGCCCCTCGAACTCGCTGAAGAAGTATGGGGTTATTGCAACCTTAATGTGGCGAACCTCTGTTTCCAATAGGGCGGGGGGCGGCATGGCGGCACGGCTTTGTTGCGGTGCAGCGTAAATCGCTTTTTTACCAGGCGGGTGCCACGGTTCCCCGCGTTTGAGAGGCCGCATGGCGTCGAAAAATCCTGCCCCATCGTTTGATCTTCAAGGCCGCACCGCCTTCGTTTCGGGTGCGCGCGGACATCTGGGCCGCGTGATGACGCGCGCTCTGGCCGGAGCTGGGGCGCATGTCATCGTCAATGGGCGTGATGCGGAGAAGCTCGCGCAATTCGAAGCCGAATTGCGCGCAGAAGGTTTCCAGGTCTCGCGTGCGGCCTTCGATATTGCGGACATCAAAGCGGTTCGCAGCTTCTTCGCGGGACTGGGGCGGCTGGATATTCTGGTCAACAATGCCGTCTCCATGCAGGTGAAGGCTTTTGCGGCGCTGGAGCCGGACGACTTCGCCGCAACCTATGCCAGCGCCGTCACGGCCGCATTCGAATCGGCGCGAGCTGCGCTGCCGGCTCTGAAAGCTGCTGTTGCCGCGGTCGGCGATGCCAGCATTGTCAACATCGCCTCCATGTATGGGCAGGTCGCGCCCGATGGCCGTCTGTATGCCGCGCGCGAAAATCAGAGCCCATTCCATTACGGCCCGGCCAAAGCGGGCCTGTTGCAACTGACCCGTCATCTGGCGGCCGAACTGGGGCCGTCGCGCATCCGCGTCAATACGCTGGTGCCCGGACCTTTCCCGGCCAAGATCGATGCCGGATTGGCGGCCAGCCTGTCGGCCCGCACCATGCTGGGGCGGCTGGGCGAGGCGCACGAGATCGGCGGCCCGCTTCTGTTCTTGGCCTCACCGGCCTCCAGCTTCATGACCGGGGCGTCGCTCAACATTGATGGTGGTTGGACCGCTTGGTGATAGAAACGGGCATGGCGTTTCTTTCTTCCTTCCGCATCGGACAGCAGACCGTCTATCCCGAAGAATTGCGCGAAAGACTTCAGGGCTTCGCGCTGTTGGAGAATGTGGGCGACGGCGCGCTCAAAAATCTGCTCGCCGAAGCCAACTGGTTCGGATTGCCGGGCGGCACTTTGCTCGACCGGGAAGGCGACAATAACGCTGCGCTGTTCTTGGTGGTGACCGGCTCTCTGGGCGTCTTCATGGCCGACAGCCAGGGCGAGCGGCGGATGGTGGCGCATGTGCCCGCCGGTGAGACGGTTGGCGAAATGTCGTTGATCGCCCGCGACCATAGTCACAGCGCCCAATTGGTGGCGCTGCGCGATACCGAATTGCTGCGCATCAGTGCGGAGGGTTTCGAGGCGCTGATCGCGCGTCATCCCAAAGTGATGATGAATCTGACGCGCGTGCTGGTGAAGCGGCTGGCCGCGGCCAACCGCAACAATGGCGCCGGAGCGCGCCCCCGCACCTTCGCCATCGTACCGTTGCAGGATCATCTGGAAGCGGCGCCCGTCGCGCACCGTATCGCCAACGCGCTGGCCGAAATGGGCAGCCGCGCCGCGGTTCTGGACATCAGCGCCAGCGAACAAAGCGCCGAATGGTTCAACAGTTTCGAGGCCGCGCATGACGTGGTCTTTTATCGCGGCGATGCGCCCGACAGCGCCTGGACGCATCAATGCCTGCGCCAGGCTGATCGCATCTTCCTGCTTGCGCGTGCCGATCAGCCGCTGCCGCTTCGCCCGCTCGATCTGCCCGCGTTCAAAGAGCGCGCCAGCGGATTGCCGGAGCTTTTGCTGTTGCACCCGGCGGGCGCCAAAGCCGGTCTGCCGGAACATTTCTCATTGCGGTCGGGTCTGTTCGAATCCCATCACCATATCCGCGCCAACAACACTGCGGATGTGCACCGGTTGGCGCGTTTCATTGCGGGCCGGGCGGTGGGGCTGGTGCTGGCGGGCGGCGGCGCGCGCGGCTTTGCCCATATCGGCGTCATCAGGGCGCTGATCGAAGCCGAAGTGCCGTTCGATCATCTGGGCGGAACTTCGATCGGCGCGATCATCGCGTCGGGACTGGCGCATGAATGGGGTGTCGAGGAATTGACCGACCGCATGCGGGAGGTTTTCGTCACCAACAATCCGCTCGACGATTATACCTTGCCGTTGATCGCACTGTTGCGGGGCCGCAAGGCCAGCCAGATGCTCAAGGCCAATTTCGGCGATATCCGGATCGAGGAGTTGCCCAAGCCTTTCTTCTGCGTCTCGTCGGACCTCACCACTGGGCGCATCCATGAACATCGCGCGGGGCCCTTGTGGCGGGCCTTGCGCGCCAGCGTGGCGCTGCCCGGCATCCTGCCGCCCGTGATCCATCATGGTCATCTTCTGGTCGATGGCGGCGTGATGAACAATCTGCCGGTCGATGTGATGCGCGGACATGCCATCGGCGCGGGCCCCATCATCGCCTGTGACATCACGGGCGAAATCGACTTGCAGGCGCGTGAGGAAAATTACGGCGAACGGCCCTGGCGCTGGATGATCAAGGACCGGATGAAAGGACATCCCTCTCTCATCTCCATTCTGATGCGTTCCGGCACGGTGGGTTCGGAAGCGCAGCGCCGCGTGGTGCGCGAACAGGCCGATTATCTGATCGAGCCACCAATGCCCTCCATCGGGCTGCGCGACTGGAAGAAATTCGATCAGGCGATCCGCGAAGGTTATGAGGCCGCGGCGGCCTCTATCGAAAAAAGTGGCGTACCTTTGACTCACGTCTGGAGCGACGGCCCCGCCATGGCAGTTCCAAAACGCACCGGGTCTTTTACCGCCTGAGTGCGTCGCACGCATCCTCGCTGACGCTCGGCTAGGGCAAGTTTTCTAAATTCGCTGGCGCTCATTAAGAAAAGCTAAGCCTGCTCACGGGCTAACGCCCGCTCCGCGCGATGCTCCTGCTCAGTCGGCAAAATCCCTCGGCGCAGACCTTTAAATTGGAAGTTGCAACACAGACTATAGGGCGCCTTGGTCGAGACTTTCTTCCCCCGCGTGGCGAAGCCACTGGCGGGGGAAGATGTCTGCTAGCGGGCTTGCCCGCGTGGCAGACAGATGGGGGAAATCAAATAGATACCGAGCCACTCGGCTCGGTTAAAACTCGGTCGTGTAGAAGATCGTAGCGGCCACCATCGGGCAGGGTGAGGGTCATGGAGCGGATTTCGATCTTGCCGCTGGAGGTGTCGGATTCCACATCCAGCACACCTGCGGCCCGGTCGCCGGCGATGGCGACTTCGTAATCGGCATGACTGCCCTGGCCGGGCACGAAAGAAAACGCGTTTCCGCCAACGCCGGTGACATGGATGCCGTCACCCAGCACACGGCGCGCCAGACCGTCTTTGCGCGTCAATTGAGCCACGGTGCGCAAAACCGGATCGTTGCGGAAGCCCTGCCAGAGAAACCAGGTGCCATAACCGCCGGCCAGGACAACCGGCAAGAAGAAGATCAGAAGGACCGCCAGACAGCCCCACAGGCAACCATGGGATCGGCGCGGCGGCGTTTGTTGTGTCAACGACATGGGATCATGACAGCACAGCCTCTGGCCTCGCGCAAAGCATCCGGGCACAATGGCCTCATGGTTCGGCAGGCTCACCATGAGGGGCTTGAGGATTTCCTCATCCTGAGCTTGTCGAAGGGATGAGGGTCGCGAAATTCGCCGCAACGAGCAAGATTGAAAAATGCCCATCGATTATGACGATATGATGCAAAGCGGCGCCACGGGGCTCGAGGCGCGTTATGATGAAAAAGACGTCATGCTTTATGCGTTGGGCGTCGGTTTCATGCGCGATCCCCTGGACGAAAAAGAATTGCCGTTCGCCTATGAGAATAATGGCCTGAAGGTTGTTCCCACCTTCGCCAGCGTCATCAATCGCGGCGAAGCGCCGCCCGAGCGGCAGCATATGCCGCAGAAATCCTCGATCAATTTCATGATGGTGGTGGATGGCGAACGCCGCATCACTTTCCACAAACCGTTGGCGCCGCGCGCCGAGGTGATCGCAGACGAGCGCATGATCGCGGTGCTGGACAAGGGCGAGGGCAAGGGCGCCGTTCTGGTGCAGGAGCGCGCGGTGCGCGACAAGGCCAGCGGCGAAAAGCTTTTCACCATCGTCTCGTCGATTTTCGCACGCGGCGATGGCGGTTTTGGCGGGCCCAAGGAAGGCGGGCCGCAGCCGCATCTCCTTCCCGAGCGCGCGCCCGATCTGATCCAGGAATGCGACACGCGGCCCGATCAGGCGTTTCTTTATGCCCTGTCGGGCGACCGCAATCCGCTGCATCGCGATCCGGCTTTCGCAAAAGCGGTCGGCTTTCCCCGGCCCATCCTGCATGGGCTTTGTTCCTACGGCACCGCCTGCCGCGCGCTGCTTTCGACGGTGGCGGATTACAAGCCCGAACGTATCAAGCAGTTCGATGTGCGCTTTTCCAAGCCGGTCTTTCCCGGCGAAACCATCGTCACCGAGATGTGGGTCGATGGGGCAAATATCTCCTTCCGAGCGAGCGTCAAGGAACGGCCCGGCACGGTCGTTCTGAACAATGGGCTTTGCATTCTTGGAGACTGATCCGATTGCCGATGCAGAGACGCTGATCGCGTCGGGGCGCGCAGCGGAGGCGGCGCGGAATTTGCGCGCGCGTCTGGCGAGCGGGCGTGGCGGTCTGATGGCGCGGCTGACCCTGGTCAAGGCGCTGCTGGAAACCGGCGATACCGATGCCGCGTTGGAGGAGGCCCGCGAGGCGTCGTCTCTCAACCCGGCGGTCGCTGTAGCCGCCGCTGCGTTGGGCGAAGTGTTGTTGCGGCGAAGCGCCTTGCCCGCCGCCATTGCCGAATTGCAGCGCGCTCTGAGGCTCGATCCGGGATTGGACGAGGCGCGCTTTCTCACCGGCTGCGCCTGGCTGGAAGCGGGCGAAGCGGACAAGGCGTTGGAAATTTTCGAAGGCCTGGATGCGACGCCCATAATTGCCGCGCATATCGAACGCGCCCGCGCGATCCGGCAGGCGCCGCGCTCCGATGCGGGCTATGTGCGTCATCTCTTCGATCAATTTTCTGCCGATTACGATTCCCGCATGATCGGGCAACTGGCCTATGCCGCGCCGCAGATTTTGCGCGACCTGGCGGATCTGGTGATGCCCTGGCAGAGCGATCTTGCCGTCCTCGATCTGGGCTGTGGCACCGGATTGGCGGGCATGGTGTTCAAAGACAAAGCGGCGCGTCTGGACGGGATCGACCTGTCGCCCGCGATGATCGAAAAAGCGCGGGCCCGCGGCATCTATGACGGACTTGCTGTGGGCGACATCGAAACCGCTCCGGCCGCACACTATGACTTGATATTGGCGGCAGACACGCTGGTGTATCTGGGCGATCTTGCGCCGGTGTTCCGGGCGGCCGCCGCGGGCCTGTCGCCGGATGGTTATTTTCTTTTCACCACGGAAGCCAAGGACGACAACGGCTTCGAATTGGGACCAAAGCGCCGCTGGCGGCATAGTGAGACCTATCTTCGCGAAACAGCAGGCCAGGCGGGTCTTGCCGTGGCGGGCCTCGTCGCGGCTTCGCCCCGAACCGAGGCCAATCAGGCCGTTGCGGGTTTCGCAGTGGCCCTGACCTTGGCCTGAGGCACGTTTTTCGCGCCTGCGCGTTTAACTTCCGCGTCCGAACGTGGTGCTCCCGTGGTTGCGATCGATCAGGCTCAGGGTCCGTCCGCAAGCGGGCGTATTGCCGGTCCTTGGTTGCAAGCCTGGATATTCATAGGGCTCCTGGCCGCGCTTCTCACGGTCAGTGTCTGCGTCGCACGCGGCTTTGGCGAAAATGGTTTGCGGCTGGGCAGCGAATTCGCCTGGCGCTTCACTTTTGCAATCTATTTTCTCGCTATCGTTGCCGGGCCCGTGGCGCGGTTGATACCTGTGCCAACGCTGCGCCGCCTGTGTGAGGAGCGCCGCCAATTGATCTGGGGTTTCTGCGCCAGCTTCGGCGTTTATCTTCTCAGCGTGGCGTTGCCCAATCTCGTGATGCCGGTGGGACCGGACAATGAAGGATTTACGGCGAGCCTCATTCTGTTTGTGCTGTTCGGCATCGCCATTAGTGGAATCATCGCCTTTGCAGCGCGCCGCGATGCTGCCCAGATTTTGGGCCAGAGCGTGCGCGTCACGCTGTTGGGTGTCGGCATGGCGACCTTCTGGCTGACCTATGCGCTGGGCGGTCTGGCGCGCATCACCGGACCGCATCGTCCTGAAATCTTTTCCGGATTGAGCCTCAGTCTCATGATCCTGGCGCTGCTGCTGCGCTTCGCCGATGGACTGACCGCGAAATTCCGGGCGCCGCATAAACTTGCATGATGTTCATTCAACAATGATGTGAAATGTACGTCGCGTGCGGTTCCGCACGCAGTCCGCCCGCTCTGGTCCGTCCGGAAAAAACATGCTTCACTCCCGGCGCCTTCGAAGGGCGCGATCGAGAGGGGAGTTTTGGAAGTCATGCGATTTCATCCTGGCCTGACGGTTGCGTTTTTGATGTTTGTGGGTGTGGGCCCGGCCTTCGCCCAGGCCAATTGCGACGCCCCGATCCCGCCTGCCGCACCCGATGGCAAGACCGCGAGCCAGCAGCAGATCACCGCGGCGGTAACCGACGCCAAGAATTTCATCACCCAGTCGGATGTCTATCAGCAGTGCCTGCTGGACTATGTGCGGACGCAGAAGGAGCAGGCCGTCAACGACAAGAAGACGTTCGACCCCTATATCGAAACCACGATTCAGAAGCAGGTCGACAGCAACCAGTCCGCCAAGGTGCGGACCGGCCAGGAAATCAACACCGCCGTCAACGACTATAAGATGGCCCACCCGAAATAGGGCGGGCGCTTGACGGGCTTTTCGCAAGCGCGGGCGAATCACTTATTGTCCGGCGCATGAGCGAAGCGGCACTCGCGTCGATGGAACCGGCAACTGGCAGGAATGGCAGAAAGCCAAGGCCTGCGCATATGTCCAAAGCGGCTTCGCGCTCCTCCATTCTGGAAGCGGCGCGGCGTGTCGCAGCCCGTGACGGCGCCCGCGATCTGTCGCTTCGGGCAGTTGCCGCCGAAGCCGGTTTCGCGCCGGCCGCACTTTACGGCTATTTCCGGGGCAAGGACGAATTGCTGTTGGCGCTGGCCGCCGACGATCTCACGCAATTGGCCCGCTCCATGCGGGATGCGGGCGGCCTGAAGGGCGCCAGCGTTGCCGCCCTGTCCTTGTTGGGTGGTGCGGAAACCATTGCGGCCGCGGCACAGGCCTTGCCACGCGAAGGTGGTAGCGGCGATGCGGAGCGGCTGTTCAACGGCCGCATGATCGCCGCGCTCCGGGCACTGTCCGAAGCCAGCGGGCTGCCGTCCGACAATCGCGAGAACCAATGCGATGTGGTGCTGGTCGCCGCCGCTTTGTCGGGTCTGGCGTTGCTGGAGCGGTCGGGCCGTCTCGGCGCGTTGGGTTTTCAGGCCGACGAAATTCTCTCGCGCCTCGCCAGCCGCTTCGCGAAATAGCTATTTGCCTGTCGCGCCGCGCACGGCGAAATTCGCCGTCAGTTTTTCGCCGCTCTTGAAGACCAAGGTCACCGGCACCTTGGCGCCGGGCTTGATCGCGGGCTTGGCGTCCATGCACATCAGATGATAGCCGCCGGGCGCGAAGCTGATTTTGCCGCCTGCCGCGACATCGACACCGGCGACATCGTGCATCGCACTCATGCCGCCTTTGTTTTCCGACACATGCAACATCAGCATGCCGCAGGCATCGGATTGCGCGCTCACAAGAGTCTGCGCGGTTCTGCCGTCATTGTGCAGGGTGAAATAGCCGCCCGCCGGAAGCGTGCCGGGCAGAGCGCGGATCCAAGGATCTTCGACGCGTAGCGAAGAATTCGCCGCCAGGGCCGCGGTCGGAAGCAGCAGCAGGCTGAAAATGGCTGTCCTGATCATGATGATGTCCTGGATGCCGGTTGCGGCGGCAGTTTGGCGCGAACCCGACCCCGGTCAACATTCGGCAATGTCGCGGGGAGAATGTGTCGCGATCCGTCGGACAGCTTAAACCCTCGGGCCATTTCTGATCCGAGGGTGTAAGCCGAAAGGGTTGAACCCTTTTCCGGCGCCATCTCGGCGCCGAAGGCTCTTGGTTGAGCCAGTCAAAATCCGGCATCAAGCCAGATACTTTGTTCGGGATCGCTCCCGTTTTTCAGAGATTCAATTGTGTGCTGCGGTTCTTTTTCAAGGAACCGTTGGCCCCTTCGCAAGGGGCCTGGGTCTTATCGACGGTGGCGTGCTTTCCATACGGAACCTCCTGCGAGCGTTGCACCATGCGGGCCCGGCAGGCTTCGCGACGCTCGCGGGTTCATCGGGGCGCAGCTGGTCCGTTCAAACAGACCTTGCGATGGCGACCTCAAAAGGGTCCTGACCACACGCAACACCCGAGAAGCACTCAAACGAGCGGGCGGCAAAAGCTTCCGTCCGCGAAAAAATTAAACGCCTGTGACGGCCCGGCGTCAATGCACAATCAATTTGAACGCAGGGGAGAAAATGGCGGAATGGAACGGTATCCCGTTCCGCTTCCGCGCAATTCTCAGCTTTTTTTCGTGGCCGTGTCGCTGAAGACAGGCATGGAGAATTCGGCACCGGATTTGATGCCGGACGGCCAGCGCGCGGTAACGGTCTTGGTGCGGGTCCAGAATTTGATCGCTTCCGGGCCGTGTTGGTTGAGATCGCCAAACACCGAGCGCTTCCAGCCGCCGAAACCGAAATACGCCAGAGGCGTGGGAATGGGAACATTGATCCCCACCATGCCGATCTGGCAGCGCGCGGCGAAGTCACGCGCCGCATCGCCGTCGCGCGTGAAGATGGCGACGCCGTTGCCATACTCATGGGCGTTGATCATGGACAAGGCGGTTTCGTAATCGGGCGAGCGCACGATGGAGAGCACGGGCCCGAAGATTTCCTGCTTGTAGATGTCCATGTTGGTGGTGACACGGTCGAACAGGCAGGGGCCGAGATAAAAGCCCTTCTCATAGCCCTGCAAAGTAAAGTTGCGGCCATCGACCACCAGTTCGGCGCCTTCCTTGACGCCATGATCGACCAGGCCCGAGATACGCTCGCGCGCTGCGCCCGTCACCACCGGTCCGAAGTCGCTGTCGGTCGCGGTATAGGGGCCGACTTTCAATTTCTCGACGCGCGGCTTGAGGGCCGTCACCAGCCTGTCGGCCGTGGTTTCGCCCACCGGCACGGCCACCGAGATCGCCATGCAACGTTCGCCGGCCGAACCATAGCCCGCGCCGATCATCGCATCCGCCACCATCTCCATGTCGGCATCGGGCATGATCACGGCATGGTTCTTGGCGCCGCCGAAGGACTGAACGCGCTTACCGTTCGCGGCGGCGGTGGCATAGACATGGGCCGCGATGGGGGTGGAGCCCACGAAAGACACGGCATGGATGCCGGGGTGCTTCAAGATCCCTTCCACCACCTCTTTGTCGCCATGGACGACATTGAAGACGCCCTTGGGCAGACCCGCTTCGATTAGAAGCTCTGCCAAGCGCACGGGTACGGACGGATCGCGTTCCGAGGGTTTGAGGATGAAGGCATTGCCGCACGCGATGGCGGGCATGCCCATCCAAAGCGGGATCATGGCCGGGAAGTTGAAAGGCGTGATGCCCGCGCCCACGCCGACCGGCTGGTGCAGGGAATACATGTCGATGCCGGGGCCCGCGCCGTGGACGAACTCGCCCTTCTGCAGATGCGCGATGCCGATGCAGAACTCCGCGACTTCCAATCCGCGGGTCACGTCGCCGACCGAATCGGCAACAGTCTTGCCATGTTCGCGCGACATCAGTTCGGCCAAAGGCTGCATGTTCTGATTGAGGAGCTCGATGAATTTCATCAGCACGCGGGCGCGGCGCTGGGGATTGGTCGCGGCCCAGCCCACCTGCGCGGCCGTCGCGCTTTTGACCGCCGCATCCAGATCGGACGTCGAGGCCAGCGCCACCTGCGCATCGACCTCACCGGTCGCGGGATTGAACACATCCGCATGCCGGCCGCCCGAACCTGCAAAAGCCTGGCCGTCGATGTAATGGCTGATCTGGCGCATGGAATGTTCCCTGAAAGGCTTTGCTTCATACCGC
>DASYDX010000039.1:0-9676 GCA_036499345.1 Rhizomicrobium sp. | reverse complement strand
CACTCACGCGGCATGGCTGGATCAGGGTTTCCCCCATTGTCCAAGATTCCCAACTGCTGCCTCCCGTAGGAGTCTGGGCCGTGTCTCAGTCCCAGTGTGGCTGATCTTCCTCTCAGAACAGCTATCGATCGTCGCCTTGGTGGGCCGTTACCCCACCAACTAGCTAATCGAACGCGGGCTAATCTATCGACGATAAATCTTTCTCCGTTAGGACGTATTCGGTATTAGCTGAAGTTTCCCTCAGTTGTTCCGAATCGATAGGTATATTCCCACGCGTTACGCACCCGTCCGCCGGTGATGTATTGCTACACCCCCTAGACTTGCATGTTTGAGGCCTGCCGCCAGCGTTCGTTCTGAGCCAGGATCAAACTCTCATGTTTTGATCCTGAGACAGACGACGCGCTGAATGCTCTTGATTGCGTAGTTCGCAAAAACTTTTGACAAGGGTTGATCGACATCGAGCCCGTCAAGGTCCGATACCGATCGACTTTAGAGTCTTTCATTTTTGCAGAAGAACGCGAGCATTCAATACGTCGCTGCTCGATTAGTTCGTGTCGAAGCCGAAGCTTCGAACACATGGCTGAGCAAGCGCCGCCGCCCACGTTCCCCTTCCGAAAATCACAATGTCAAACAGCCCGTCAAACCGACGTTTTCACGCCACTTTTCAACGAAACACCGCTTCCGAAACTCACGTTCACGAAGCAGCGTGGGCGCGGTTTATAGGAGCGGCTTTCCGGCAAGTCAAACGCTAAAATTCGAGAAAAAGCGCTTTTTTTCGCGCCCTGTGGATGAACGTTTCTAAGCCCGTTCCCTAAAGCGTTTCCGCTTTCCGCATCTCTATATGTGGGGTCGGCAGCGGGATTTCAGCCCCGCTCCTTGATTTCGTGCGCGCGCCGCATCGCCGGTTGCGGCGCAAAAACCCGGAATTTCGCGCGTTTCGCAGCTTTCGGCGGCGCAAAATAAAAGCCCGGCAAACCGCCGGGCCCTTACTTCTGCTCGTAATCCGCTCTTATTGCCGCTTAACCAAGGCGCTCATCCGCCATCTGGCGAAGATCGCTGGCATAGAGATTGGTGATGATCTGGCCATTGGCGCGGTCGAAACGCGCGTCAGACGCATCGATCCAAACCACTTTTCCGCTGTCGAGCTTCACTTCCAGGCCCTCGATCACCTCGTCCGAGGCGCGTGCCAGGCCGATCACATTGCCGACATGGTCGCCATTGATCAGCTGCACGCGCGCCTGCATTACACTGGCATCGCTCTTCAAACGCCAATCGGCATAGCGGCTGGGCCAGTCATACCGGTGGTAAGCGGCGCGCTGCGCACGGAAGCGGTCGCGCAGCGCCTCATACCGCGCACGCTGCTCCTGATAGGCGGCTTTCTGATCCTGATAATTTTCCTGCGCGGCCTGGTTCTGCTGCAGCTGCTGTTGATATTGGTCTTGCTGAATCTGGTATTTGGTCTGGTTGTTGTTGTCCTGGGCCGAGATTTCGGCATTCGATTGCGAGACCTCGGCATTGAGGTTTGCGGTTGCGGCCTGTTCGGCTGGCGTCGAATGATCTGTCGGCATGCCATTGGCATCGACACGCGCACTTTGCGCCGATACCGGCGCCGCGGTCAGAAACGCGGAGAAGGCGAGGCCGCTAACGGCCAGCAAATAACGGGATTTCATGGCGCTACTCCGAAAAAGCATTCGCCACGAAAACGCGTCCGCCGCGCCGCGGTTCCCGGCGCGGCGGACGTTCCGAAAGTTCCCGCCCGTGAAACTCAGGCTGTCGCGGAAATATAATCCCGCAACGAATTGGCCTCGTAGACCGTCTCCGCGATGCGCGTCTTCACCACATCGCCGATCGAGATCACGCCGCACAATTGGGTTTGCCCATCCAGCACCGGCACATGACGGAAGCGGCCATGGGTCATCATTTCCATCAGCGCTTCGACGGTATCGGCCTCGCTGCAGGTCGCGACACTGCACGTCATATAGTCGGAGACTTTGCGCTCCAGCGAGGCTGCGCCATCTGCTGCCACCGCACGCACCACGTCGCGCTCGGACAGAATGCCGGCCAACCCGCCGGCCCCGTTTGTGACCAGCACCGCGCCGATGCGTTTTTCCGCCAGCAGCATCGCCGCTATGCCCATAGTCGCATCATCGCGGATGGCGATGATGCTGCGGCCTTTGTCCTGAAGAATGTGCCTGACCAGCATGAAAGAGCGCTCCTCTGTTTCAGGATGCGCCTGGCGCTAAGACCCCGCGCCGAACGCAAAGCCTGCCGGTTTCACCGGTTTCGCCCAAATGCTGCGCCTCGCCCGGCTCGCTTGCAACGGCCAAATGCGACATTCCGTCAGGGCCAATGTCATCCTCTTGACTTCAGTCTAGGATATTTCTAATTATCACTCGCAATTAGAATTATTCAAAGGAGTTTGACTAACATGTTGACTATCGGTGATAAATTCCCGGATTTCTCGGTTCAGGGCGTGATTTCAACTGACCCTCGCACGGCCTTCAAGGACTTCACCCCGGCCAGCGACAAGGGCAAATGGAAGCTCGTCTTCTTCTGGCCGAAGGACTTCACCTTCGTCTGCCCGACCGAAATCGCCGGTTTCGGCAAGCTCAATGGCGACTTCAATGACCGGGACACCGTGGTTTATGGCGTTTCGACGGACAGCGAATTCGTGCACCTGGCCTGGCGGCAGAATCATGCCGACCTGAAGGACCTGCCCTTCGCCATGCTGGCCGACACCAACCGCCGGCTCTCCACGGCCCTGGGCATCCTCGACGCGGAAGCCGGTGTCGCCAAGCGCGCCACCTACCTGGTCGACCCGGACGGCATCATCCGCTTTGTCTATGTCACCGACATGAGCGTGGGCCGCAATCCGCAGGAAGTCCTGCGCGTGCTGGACGCCTTGCAGACCGACGAACTCTGCCCCTGCAACTGGCAGAAGGGTGAAGAGGTCATCAAGACCGCCGCTTGATATTAGGCCCCCATCTGTGCGGCACGCGGGCAAGCCCGCTACCGCACATCTTCCCCCGCCAATGGCTTCGCCATGCGGGGGAAGAAAGCTGGGGTCCGTTGTGAAAAGAGGGACATTATGTCGATCGAAGCTTTGAAGAACGCCCTGCCCGATTACGCCAAAGACCTGAAGCTCAATCTGTCGAGCCTGGCGTCGGAAACTTTGCTGACCGAGCAGCAGCGCGCCGGCACCTTCATCGCCTGCGCCCTGGCCTCGCGCGAACGCGCCACCACCAGCGCCATCATGAGCGAATTTGCGCCCAAGCTTTCCGCCGAAGCGCTGGCCGCTGCCCGCGCCGCCGCCAGCATCATGGCGATGAACAATATCTATTATCGCTTCACGCATCTGGCCTCGGCGCCCGATTACAAAACCCTGCCCGCGCGGCTGCGCATGAACGTGATCGCCAAGCCCGGCGTGGACAAGGCCGATTTCGAGCTCTGGTGCCTGGCGGTTTCGGCCATCAATGGCTGCGGCGTCTGCATCGACAGCCACGAAAAGATCCTGCGCGAGGCGGGCCTTACCGCCGAGCAGATTCAGGCTGCCGTGCGCATCGCTGCCGTGGTGCATGGCGTCGCCGCCACGCTTGATGGCGAAGCCCATAGCGCCGATATCGCGGCCAACGCGGTCGCGGCTTGATATCGCCGCAACAGACCAAAACCCACCTCCCCTGCGCATGCGAACATGCTGGCGGGGGAGGTGCTCGTAGCAGCGCTTATTGCGCGCAGGCGCGAGCCAGCGCGCAAAAGTAAGCGGCGAAGAGCGGAGGGGGTTTAAACAACCTGGCCCGCGCACCATCCGGACGACCAGGCCCATTGGAAATTGTAGCCGCCAAGCCAACCGGTCACGTCCACCACTTCCCCAATGAAATAAAGACCCGGAACGGCTTTGGCTTCCATGGTGCTGGAATTCAGGCCGTTGGTACCGACACCACCCGCCGTCACCTCGGCGGTGCGATAGCCTTCGCTTCCCGAAGGGATGATGCGCCAGTCATTCACCGCATCCGCCAGAGCGCGCAGCTTGGCATCCGGCAAATCGGCAAGTTTCCCTACACAGCCGAGTGCCTCAACAACGTCCAGAGCCAACCGCCGGGGTAGCAGAGTTGAAAGAAACGTCTGCGGCTCCTGTCTGGCGTGGTCCCGCTTTGCCGCCTTCAAAAGCGCAAAGACATCCTGCCCCGGCAACAACGAAACCTGGATCGCATCGCCGTCCCGCCAATAAGACGAAATTTGCAGAATCACCGGCCCGCTCAGCCCGCGATGGGTGAACAACAGCGCTTCTTCGAACGCGGTTCGGCCATGTTGAACCCGCGCCGGCACCGCGACACCGGACAAGGCGTTCAGACGTTTCAACAAAGCCGCGTCAAAGGTCAGCGGCACCAAGGCCGGACGGGTCGCCGTTACCTTCAGTCCGAACTGCTCGGCGATGCGATATCCGAAATCGCTGGCGCCCATTTTGGGAATGGATTTTCCGCCCGTAGCCACGACCAGGGATTGGCACTGCATCGCTTCGCCATCGGACAGCCGCAGCGCAAATCCGTCCGCAATCTTCTCGATCTGTTCGACTTTGGTGCGCAGACGAAGCTCTGCCCCAGCCCGCCGCATTTCAGACAGCAGCAGATCGATAATCTGCTGCGATGACCCATCGCAGAACAATTGGCCAAGGGTCTTTTCGTGATAGGCGATGCCATAGCGCTCGACCAGCGCGATGAAATCCTGCTGGGTATAGCGGCTGAGCGCGGAAATGCAGAAATGCGGATTGGCGGAAAGAAACTGCGCCGGACTGGCATAGCGATTGGTGAAATTGCAGCGGCCGCCGCCGGAAATGCGGATCTTCTCGCCCGGACTTTTCGCGTGATCGAGAATCGTCACGCTTCGCCCACGGTGGCCCGCCGCCGCCGCGCACATCATCCCGGCCGCGCCCGCACCGATAACGATCACGTCGCGCGTGAGCATCCGCGATCCATGATCATTTGACGGCGCCGGGATTTGTCGCGACCCAGATGATGTGCCGCACACCGCGCCCCTTGTTGGCACGCGCCTTGATCTCTTCCACCACGAATCCGGCATTGCCCAGGCGCGTGAAGAATTGCTTGTTGGGCGCCGCCGACCAAATCGCCAGCAGACCTTTCGGCCTGAGCGCCCGGCGCGCGGCATGCAGCCCCCGCAGCGTGTAAAGCCGGTCATTCTCGCTGCGGCTGAGACCATCGGGGCCGTTATCGACATCCAGCAAAATCGCATCGAAGCTTGCCTGCGCCGACGCGATCACCGCGCCCACATCGGTTTCACGGATATCGACCCGCGGATCGCTAAGGCCATTGCCAGTGAGTTCGGCCATCGGACCGCGCGCCCATCGCAGCACGGCGGGCACCAATTCGGCCACGGTAACCCGCGCGTCCTCGCCAAGGCCGGCCAACGCCGCCCGCAATGTGAAGCCCATGCCGTAACCGCCGATCAGCACACGGGCACTACGCCGCCCGCGCAGCCGCTCGCAGGCCAATTCGGCCAACACGATCTCCGATGAACTCATCCGGCTGTTCATCAGCGGGGTGCTGCCCGCCATGATCGAGAATTCCGTTCCCCGCTGCATCAGCTTCAGCTCGCCGCCTCCGCCGGGCACCGCCGCGGTATCGAGATGGACCCAGGGGATCATGAGAATCTGCTTCCTGTTATCGCGCGCGCCGGTTGCGGGCGCGACCGCCGGGGCACTCTCCCATAGCCCTCGACTGTGATTTGGGAAAGCTGCGCGGCCCGATCGTTCAAGCATCACCCAAGATTTTGTCCACCACCGCCAGAAACCGCGCGAGTGTCGCCGTCGTATCATCGCGGCGCCAGACCAGACCGGTCTCCAGCGACGGCGCGTCTTCCGGAAGATCGACATAACGCACACCCGTGCGCGCCAGATTGCGCAGCGAGGCAGGCACCAGCGCGATCCCCATTCCTGCCGACACCAGGCTGATGATGGTCTGCATCTGGATTGCTTCCTGCGCGATCCGCGCCTGCGCGCCATGCGCCGCATAATAATCCAACACCAGATCATGGAAGGCGGGCGCGGAACGGCGCGGAAAAATCACCAGCGGCGCTTCGATCAGCCCGGCAGGCGGCAATTTCCCGGCCCGCAGCGAAAGCCGCTTTTCCGCAAGCCAGCTTTCGGGCACCGCCGCGAGCAAGGGCTCGGACACCAGCTTGCGATAGGAAAGCGCTTTGGGCAGCGCACCTTCGGCCGGAGGAATAACGATCCCGGCCTGGCCCCTCCCATCCAGCAAACTCGCGATCTGCACATCGCTGGTGGCTTCGGCCAACGCGATCTCCACATCGGGATAAAGCGCGGCATAGCCACGGACCAGGGCGGGCAAAATGCTGTAATCGGCGGTGCTCACGAAAGAGAGTTCCAGGCGCCCCGCTTCACCATCGCGCAGCCGCCGCGCGATATCCGGCAGCCCAGCCACGCCGTCCAGCGCGGCACGCACGGGAACCAGCCACTGCGCCCCAAAGGGGGTGAGCCCCACGCTGCGCTTGGTGCGCAAGAAAAGCGGCGCGCCCAGCTCTTCTTCCAGGCGCAGGATCGATTGGCTGAGGGGCGGCTGGGTCATCCCCAAACTCTCCGCCGCGCGCCCGAAATGCAGGGTTTCGGCCACGGCGCGGAAATGCTTTAGCTGGCGGATATCCACTTATATCTCCAAAGACCTAATATTCGCAGAATAATATATTTTACGAATATCCGAAAAGACCCTATTCCAGACGGGCAAAACCAGAGGCTTTGGGATCCATGCCGAAATATCGCTCCAGAACCACGACCCATGGCCGCAACATGGCGGGCGCCCGCGGCCTGTGGCGCGCCACGGGCATGAAGGATTCCGATTTCGGCAAGCCGATCATCGCCATCGCCAACAGCTTCACCCAGTTCGTGCCTGGCCATGTCCATCTGAAGGATCTCGGCCAGCTGGTGGCGCGCGAAATCGAAGCGGCGGGCGGCGTCGCCAAGGAATTCAACACCATCGCGGTCGATGACGGCATCGCGATGGGCCATGACGGCATGCTCTATTCGCTGCCCAGCCGCGAACTGATCGCCGACAGCGTCGAATATATGGTCAACGCGCATTGCGCCGACGCGCTGGTCTGCATCTCCAATTGCGACAAGATCACACCCGGCATGCTGATGGCGGCGCTGCGCCTCAACATTCCTGCCGTGTTCGTTTCCGGTGGACCGATGGAAGCGGGCAAAGTCACCGTGAAGGGCGTCAAGCGGGCGCTCGACCTGGTCGATGCCATGGTGGTCGCCGCCGATGACAGCTACACCGACGAAGAAGTGAAGATCGTCGAGCGTTCGGCCTGCCCGACCTGCGGTTCCTGCTCCGGCATGTTCACCGCCAATTCGATGAATTGCCTGACGGAAGCATTGGGCCTGTCTTTACCTGGCAACGGCTCGGTGCTGGCCACTCATGCCGACCGCGAAAAACTGTTCCGCAAAGCCGGACATGTCGCGGTTGATCTCGCCAAGCGCTGGTACGAGAAGGACGATGTCACCGCCTTGCCGCGCAACATCGCCAGTTTCGCCGCCTTCGAGAATGCGATGAGCCTGGACATCGCGATGGGCGGCTCGACGAATACCGTGCTGCATTTGCTGGCCGCCGCGCATGAAGGTCAGATCGATTTCACCATGGCCGATATCGACCGGTTGTCGCGCCGCGTGCCGTGCCTGTGCAAGGTCGCGCCCGCCAAAAGCGATGTGCATATGGAAGATGTGCACCGGGCGGGCGGCATCATGTCGATCCTGGGCGAACTGGACCGCGCGGGCTTGATCAACACCACCTTGCCCACCGTGCATTCGCCGACCATGGCGCACGCCTTGGCGCAATGGGACATCACCCGCACCGACGATGCCGACGTGCTCGACTTTTACCGCGCCGCGCCGGGCGGCGTGCCGACGCAAACCGCCTTCAGCCAGTCGGAGCGTTGGGACGATCTCGATGCCGACCGCGAGAAGGGCGTGATCCGGTCCGCCGAACATCCTTTCAGCAAGGATGGCGGACTGGCGGTGCTGTTCGGAAATCTGGCGCCGGAGGGCTGCATCGTGAAGACGGCGGGCGTGGATGAGTCCATTCTGACCTTCCGCGGCAAAGCGCGCGTCTATGAAAGCCAGGACGCGGCGGTGGCCGGAATTCTGGGCAACGAAGTCGTGGCGGGCGATGTGGTCGTCATCCGCTATGAAGGACCCAAGGGCGGCCCCGGCATGCAGGAAATGCTGTATCCGACCAGCTATCTGAAATCCAAAGGCCTGGGCAAAGCCTGTGCCTTGATCACCGATGGACGTTTCTCGGGCGGCACATCCGGTCTTTCCATCGGCCATGTTTCGCCGGAAGCAGCCGAAGGCGGCCTGATCGCTTTGGTGCAAACCGGCGATCCGATCGTGATCGACATCCCCAATCGCGGCGTTCATCTGGACATCGACGATGCGGCCCTGGCCGCGCGTCATGCCGTGATGGTGGAAAAGGGCAAGGATGCCTGGCGTCCGGCCGAGAAACGCAACCGTCAGGTTTCGCCCGCGCTTCGCGCCTATGCCGCGATGACCACCAATGCCGCGCGCGGTGCGGTGCGCGATGTCAGCCAGGTCGAGCATTAAGCTCGACCTGGAAACATTCGATCAAACGGTAGCGAGCGCCGCGGTTTTGCGGCGGCGCATCGCGACGCCCATGACGCCGAAGCCCAGGATCATCAGCACCCAGCTTTCCGGTTCCGGTACGCTGGAGATCAGCTTGCCGCCGCCCATCAGATTGTAGGTGAGGTTGCCGAGATAGGAATTCCCCGCAGCGCGGCCATCATAATAGATGGTCAGCCCATCCAGCCCCGTGATGTTGGTGATGATGTTGCCGGAAATTTCCGCACCCGTGAGATCGGTGAAATAGAGTGTATCGCCGCTGTCGCCGGTCAGATTCAGCGAATTGCCGCTGTCCAGATCCAAGGTGCCCCAGCCGAAATTGCCCGCGATATGCGAGCCCTGGCCCAGATCGACGCCGTTCAGATCCATCGCATGGATGGTGCCGCCCGCGCCGATGAACTCCAAGGTCGCGCCGCCCGTGCTCCACAGCGCCGCTTGCGTGCTGGCGTTGGTGAAATCGCCGCCCACCTGGAAGACATCGCCAGCCGCCGCTTGGATGTAACCGCTGCTGCCGACCGACAAATTGTCGAACGTGACCGTGGCGGGATCGGTGACCAGCGCACCATTATTCTGGAAGGTGCCGTCGAATTTGGCGCTGGCATTTTCGACTTTGACGGTGCCGTTGTTGGTGACATTGCCGCCCAGCGTGCCGGACACTTTGGCGGTTGCGCCCGCCGCCACAGTGGTGCCCGCGCTGTAGTTCTGATTGCCGCTGACTGCCCAGGTGCCGCTATCGACTTTCAGGCTTTCGACATTGGAAACATTGGTCAGGCTGCCATTGCCCGTACCCGACAGATGGATCGTGTCATTGCCCGCACCGCCATCCAGCGACCCGTTCAGGGTCGAGCCCGCATGCAGATTGATGGTGTCGTTGCCCGCGCCCATCACCACACTGCCATTGATCACGCCTGTGGCGCGGTTGGTCAGTGTGTTGTCGAAGTTGCTGGTGATGGAGATCGCCTGGCCGTTCTGGCCGGTGATGGTGCCCGCATTGTCGATGGTGACGGCGCC
>DASYDX010000038.1:0-3192 GCA_036499345.1 Rhizomicrobium sp. | reverse complement strand
CCGCATCCAGCAATTGCTCGCGGGAAAAGACCCGGCCTGGATGCTGGATCAGATGGTCCAGCAATTTGTATTCCGTCGGCCCCAGATGCACTTCCGTGCCGGCGCGGCGCACCCGGTGGGCGGCGCGGTCCATCTCGATATCGCCGACACTGACCACATCTTCCGCCAGGCTGGGACGGATGCGGCGCAGGACGGCACGCAGCCGGGCCAGAAGCTCGGTCATGGAGAAGGGCTTGGTCAGATAATCGTCGGCGCCGGTGTCCAGGCCGCGGATGCGATCAGATTCCTCACCACGCGCCGTCAGCATGATGATCGGCACATTGCGGGTTTCCTGACGGCTGCGCAGGCGGCGGCAGACTTCGATGCCGGAAAGTTGCGGCAGCATCCAGTCCAACAGAACCAGATCGGGTTTTTCCTCGGACGCGACCAGAAGCGCCTCTTCGCCGTCCTGCGCTTCCAGAACGCGATAACCTTCGCGTTCCAGATTGTAGCGCAACAGGGTGATCAACGCGCCTTCGTCTTCGGCGACCAAAATAGTGGGCTTGCTCATGCTTTGTGGATCTCAAAAGGAATTGAGGTTTCGCTGGTGATGTCGGCCTTGGGCCGGTTGTTCGCCAGATGATCGGCGCGCACCATGTGATAAACGACTTCGGCGATGTTGGTGGCGTGATCGCCCGCGCGCTCGATATTCTTGGCGATGAAGAGAAGATGCGTGCACAGTCCGATGGTGCGCGGATCTTCCATCATGTAGGTCAGAAGTTCGCGGAACAGGCTGTTATAGAGTTCGTCGATCTCGCCATCCTGGTTCCAGACTTGCTCGGCCAGCACCGCATTGCGGCTGGAGAAGGCGTCCAGCACCTGCTTCATCTGCGACAGCGCCACCCGGCCCATGCGCGCCAGGCTCTGCGTCAGGCGGATCGGCGGTTCGCGGTTCAGCACCAGCGCGCGCTTGGCGATATTCTTGGCCAGATCGCCGATGCGTTCCAATTCGGCGGCGGTTTTGATCGCGGCCAGAGTTTCGCGCAGATCGACCGCCATGGGCTGGCGCAGCGCCAGCAACTTCAAGGCGCGATCTTCGACTTCCTGCTGAATCGCGTCGATGCGGGCATCGCCCCCCACCGCATTTTCGGCGGCGGTGGAATCGCGGCGCGCGATCGCTTCAATGGCGGCGGCGAATTGCGCTTCGGCCAAGCCGCCCATCTGGGCGACCAGGGCGGAAAGCCCTTCGAGCTGCTCGGAGAATGCCCGGACGGTATGATCTGTCATCGTGACTCGGCCCGTTCTGTTTTCGTCCATCGGATACGGACTTTTGGCCAACTCTATGCGACGGTTTTATAACACTTCCGTGACGGCGGGGGAGGCCAGGCTTTTTGCGGGTTTTTCCACGCGAATGGCGGGCATCAGCACGGTAAATGTGGAGCCTTCGCCGGGTTTGCTCTCGATGACCAGCCGCCCATGGTGGCGATTGACGATGTGTTTGACGATGGCCAGGCCCAGTCCCGTGCCACCCCGCTCGCGCGAACGCTTCACGTCCACCCGGTAGAATCGCTCGGTCAGGCGCGGCACTGCGATGGCGGGAATACCCTCGCCGTCATCTTTCACCGCCACCGAAATCTGTTCGCCCAGATCCGTCAGCGTGACCCAGACATGACCGCCCTGGCGCCCATATTTGATCGCGTTGTGCATCAGATTTTGCAGCGTCTGCACCAGCTCGTCACGGTCGCCCGCCACCACCGGCAACCCGCGCGGTGCGGTGATCGAAATCAGAATATCTTCCGCCCGGGCCAGCGGCTCCAATGCGGCGGCGGCTTCGCGCACCAGATTTTCCATGTCCACTTTGCCCACCGGCGGAACATGCTCGTTCAACTCGATGCGGGTGAGCGACAGAAGATCGCCGATCAACCGGCTCATGCGCGCCGCCTGGGTGCTCATGATCTGAAGAAAATTCTCCTGCGCCACCGGATCGTCCTTGGCATGGCCGCGCAACGTGTCGATAAAGCCCGACAGCGCCGCCAGCGGCGTGCGCAATTCATGACTGGCGTTGGCGACAAAGTCGGCGCGCATCTGTTCGCCGCGCCGGATGGCGGTGAGATCGTGCAGGATCAATCCGATCACCGGCGGCATCACACTGACGCGCACCGAATGCGCTTCGTAATGACGCTCGATCGGCACGGTGACGGTATATTGCGCCACCGCCGGTTCGTCCGAAGCGGCGGATTTCTCGATCGCGCCCAACACTTCGGGATTGCGGAGCACCGCGCTGATCGGCTTCTTCTCCACCGCCGTGCCCACCACATCGCGCATCGGCGCGTTGACGAACAGGATGCGGAAATTGTCGTCCACCAGCATCACCGGCATCGGCATCTGGCCCAGCACACGGCGCACCAGGGGGGTGAGAATGCCCTCTTCACCCGGCACCTGGACGGGCTTGGGATCGGGCCGCGCCTGGGGCACAAAGACTTTGAAGATAAGCGCGACCGCCAGGATCAGGATCAGCAGGGCCGCGACGCCCTTGGACCCCAGCAGCAGGAAAAAGATACCGGCCAGCAACGCGCCAAGCGCCACCGCCCACAATCTTCTCTGCACCCATTCCAGCAAAAGCGGCATGATTCTCTCTGTCAGGGCAGCCAATATAACGCTGTTTGCGACTAGAAGGTTACGGTCACGGTCAGCGTGTCCATATAGGCGCCCGGCGCGACGAACTGGCCGGCCGGAAGGCGGCCATAGCCGGTAAAATTGATGGTGCCCAGCGACAGCAGCGAACTGTTGAATGTCTGCGTGGCGGTACCGCTACTGCCATCGCCCCAGATCGTGGCAAAGCCCGGCGTGGTGTAAATGTTGTAATTCAGCGTGTTGGTGGTGCCGAAGAACATTTTGCGCGGTGAGAAAACCGTGGCCCGCCCCGCCGACAGGCCCACCGTGAAATTGGGCAGAAGGTCGATGCCCAGAAGCCCGCAGGAAATGGTAACCGTGTTATTGGCGGTGGACTGCGCAGCGGCGCTGTAATTGCCGAAGGCAAGCGCCGTGGCGCTGACACTGATCGGGTCCAATATCGTCCCGCACAACAAAGCGTGTGCTGGGCGCGGAACCGCCAGCAGGATCAACGCGATCACCCCCGACCTAATGCGCATTGGCGATGACTTCGTTGCGGCAATAAAGCGGCTCCGTGCGCGGAATGCCGCCAGTTGAGAC
>DASYDX010000037.1:0-5607 GCA_036499345.1 Rhizomicrobium sp. | reverse complement strand
TTTGGCAATCGCAGCCAATGCCGCAAGCCCGGGCCGCGACAGCTTGGAAAGCTGTCCCAGCCCCTGACGCACAAAGGCGCGATTGACGCCGTTCAACGGCACCACATCGCAAACCGTCGCCAAACCGACCAGATCCAGATGTGCGCGCAGATCGGGCTCGGGCAGATTGCGTTCGGCATAAAAACCGCTTTCGCGCAAAGCGCGGTTGAGCGCGACCAGAAACAGAAAGGTCACGCCCGCGGCGCAAAGATAGGTCAGCCCGGACATATCCGCTGGTTGGTTGGGATTGACGTGCGCAACCGCATCCGGCCGCGTCTCGACGCGATGATGGTCGAGCACGACCAGATCGAGCCCGATCTCGCGCGCCGCTGCGAAAGCGGCACCACCCGAGGCGCCGCAATCCACCGTGATCGCCAATGTCGCGCCTTCGTCGCGCAGGGTGCGCATCGCGGGCGCGGACGGGCCATAGCCTTCGGTCATGCGGTCGGGAATATAAATGCGCAGCGACGCGCCCAGGCCGTTCAGGAAATCCGCCGCCAACGCCGTCGAGACCGAGCCATCCACATCATAGTCGCCGAACACGGCGATACGCTCGCCCGCCTCCAGCGCCAGCTTCACACGCGCGACAGCCTTGTCCATTTCCGCCAGAACGGACGGATCGGGAAGGAATTTCTTCAAGGTGGGATTGAGGTAATCCAGCGCGTCTTCGGGCGCGATGCCGCGCGACGCCAGCAAGCCAGCCAGCACGGGCGACAAACCCAGATCCTGGCGCAGTTTGCGCGCGATATCTTCGTCGCCGGTATCCAGCCGCCAGCGCCGCCCCGAAAAACTGCGGGCGACCCCAAAGGCCGCTTCCGGCCTCGGCGTCAGCGCCTCAGCCAATGTTGCGGCGATGACGCGCCTTGATCCAGCGCACGGTGCCGGTGGCCGAACGCATCACCACGCTTTCGGTCGTGACATAATCGCCATCGCGGTGCACGCCCGCCAGCATCGAGCCATCGGTAACGCCAGTGGCCGAAAACACCACATCGCCCGAGACCAGATCGGTCATCGCGTATTTGCGGTTGAAATCCTTGATGCCGATCTTTTCGGCGCGGCGCTTTTCGTCGTCCTTCTTGAAGATCAGGCGGGCCTGCATCTGGCCGCCGATGCAGCGCAGCGCCGCCGCCGCCAACACGCCTTCGGGCGCGCCGCCTTGGCCGATATAGAGATCGATACCCGTGGACGGATCGGTGGTGGCGATCACGCCCGCCACGTCGCCGTCGGTGATCAGGCGCACCGAAGCGCCCGCCTTGCGGACCTTGGCGATCAATTCCTCGTGACGCGGACGGTCCATGATGCAGACCGAAATTTCATCCGGCTTGACGCCTTTGGCTTTCGCCAGCGCATTGATGTTATCACCCGGCTCGGCGTCGAGATCGATCAGACCTTCTCTGTAACCGCCGCCGATGGCGATCTTGTCCATATAGGTGTCGGGCGCGTGCAGCATGGTGCCGGGCTCGGCCATCGCCATCACCGCCAATGCATTCGCCATCGCCTTGGCGGTCAGCGTGGTGCCTTCCAAGGGATCGAGCGCGATATCGACGGCCAAGCCGCCCTGCCCGACCTTCTCGCCAATGAACAGCATCGGCGCTTCGTCGCGCTCGCCTTCACCGATCACCACAGTTCCGTCGATGGGAAGCGCGTTGAACGCGGCCCGCATCGCTTCCACGGCCGCTTGGTCGGCAGCATGTTCATCGCCCCGCCCGATCTGTGCCGCCGCCGCAATGGCGGCCGCTTCGGTGACGCGCACCGCTTCCAGCGCAAAGGCACGGTCCAGGGGTTGGACAATCGAAGGGGGGCGAATGAGGGTCATTTTTTCTCCCGAACATTGGCCGTTTGAGCGGCCGGATTTTGATGCGGCGTCATAGCACCGCCTTGCAACAGCCGCTTGAACGGCCTGGTTTCTTCATTAACGGCGGCTGCGGTAGCCCGCTTGCGCGACCTCACAGTGCCTGGTCGTCCGCTTATGCGGCCTCTTTGGATTATGATCGCCCGCTCACGCGGCCTCTTGGGGTTAGGTCGTCTGCTTACGCAGCCTCCATGGGAATCATGCAGGGCCGCGCCCGAACCTTGTCCGAGGCGGCGATGGCCTTCAAGGCACGCTCGACCGCGCTTTGGGGCGTTTCGTGGGTAATCATGACAATCGCCACCGGGGCGCCATGATCCCGGCCCCGCTGGATCATGCTTTCAATGGAAACACCCGATTGCGAGAGGTGCCCGGCGATCTCGGCCAGGACGCCCGGCAGGTCCAAAACCTCGAAACGCAGATACCAGGGGGTGGAGGCGGCATCGGCAGAAGCCAGCTGCAAATCGGCCAGCCCCAAAGCCGGGCGGCCAAAGACCGGCCCGTCCCCCCCGCGCGCGACTTCCACCAGATCCGCGACCACGGCAGACGCGGTCGGCGCTTCGCCCGCGCCACGGCCGGAAAAGAAGAAAGGTCCCGCCTGCCCGGCATCGACCAGTATGCCGTTGGCGGCGCCATCGACATTGGCGAGCGGAGAGCGGACCCGCACCATGGCGGGATGAACCTTCTGCTCGATACCGGACGCCGTGCGCCGGGCCACGCCCAGAAGCTTAATGCGGAAACCGAACTCGGACGCGAAATGAATATCGGCGGGCGTGATGTGCTGAATGCCCTCCACCGTCATCGCGGAAAGATCCGGCGCGACGCCGAAGGCCAGGCTGGAAAGCAGAGCCAGTTTGTGCGCCGTGTCCCCGCCCCCCACATCCAAGGTCGGATCGGCTTCGGCATAGCCCAGCTTCTGCGCATCCTTCAACACATCGGCGAAACTGGCGCCCGACGCTTCCATCTCAGTGAGGATATAATTGCAGGTGCCGTTGAGGATGCCCTTCACCGCCTGCACTTCGTAAGCCAGCAGGCTTTCGCGCAATGTCTTGACGATGGGAATACCGCCCGCCACCGCGGCCTCGAATTTGAGATGGAGATTTTTCTTCTCCGCAGCGGCGGCCAGTGTCTTGCCATGCTTGGCCAGAAGCGCCTTGTTGGCCGTCACCACATGCTTGCCGTTGGCGAGCGCAGTTTCGACCAGTTTGCGAGCGATGCCCTCGTCGCCGCCGATCAGCTCCACCACCACATCGGCGTCAGATGCGGCCAACGCCAGCGGGTCCGCCGCGAAATTCTCAACCTTGAAACCGCGTGCCTTGCTCGCGTCGCGCGCACTGACGCCGACGATCTCAAGCGGACGCCCGGCCCGGGCCGCCAGTTCGTCGGCCCGGGCGGCAATCGCCTTGACCACGCCGCCGCCCACGGTGCCAAGCCCCGCGATTGCGATCTTCAGAGGTGTCGCCATCGTCACGCCGCTCAGATCTTTTCCGCGGCCAGATCGGCGGGCGCGTGGTTGGTACCCAGGGCGAGGAATTTTTTGACGTTGCGCGCGGCTTGGCGGATGCGGTGTTCATTTTCCACCAACGCGACCCGGACATAACCTTCGCCATACTCGCCAAAACCGATGCCGGGCGACACCGCGACCTTGGCGTGAATAAGAAGCTGCTTGGCGAATTCCATCGATCCGGCTTCGCGGAATTTCTCCGGCACCGGCGCCCAAGCGAACATCGAGGCTTCCGGAGAGGGAATTTCCCAACCGGCCTGCGCCATGCTCTTTACCAGCACATCGCGGCGCGATTTGTAGACCGCGCGGATTTCATCGGCGACGCTTTGCGGACCGTTCAGTGCCGCGGCTGCCGCCACCTGGATCGGGGTATAGGCGCCATAATCGAGATAGGATTTGATACGCGCCAGCGCTCCGATCAGATGCTCGTTACCCGCCGCAAAACCCATGCGCCATCCGGGCATGGCGTATGTTTTGGACAAGGACTGAAACTCAATGGCGATATCCTTGGCGCCATCCACTTCCAAAATGGAAGGCGGTGGCGTGTCGCCAAAATAGACATCGGCATAAGCGAGATCGGACAGAACCCAGATCTCATGCTTCTTCGCGAATTTCACAATCTCTTTGTAGAAATCCAGTCCCACAACTTGTGCCGTGGGATTGGACGGATAATTCACCACCAGCGCCACAGGCGACGGCACCGAATGGCGCGCGGCGCGGCTGAGGGCCGAGAGATATTCTTCCGGCGAGGTCGCGGGCACATGCCGGATCGCGGCGCCTGCCAGGATGAAGCCGAAAGCGTGGATGGGGTACGCCGGATTGGGCACCAGCACGACATCGCCCGGCGCGGTGATCGCCTGGGCGAGATTGGCAAAGCCTTCCTTGGAGCCCAGCGCCGCGATCACTTCACGATCGGGATCGAGCGTCACGCCGAAGCGGCGCTTGTAATATGCGACATGCGCCTTGCGCAGACCCTTGATGCCACGCGACGCGGAATAGCGATTGGAACGCGGATCACGCGCGGTCTCGCACAGCTTGTCCACGATATGATCGGGCGTCGGCATATCCGGGTTGCCCATGCCGAAATCAATGATGTCTTCACCGCGCGCCCGCGCCTGCGCCTTGAGGCGGTTTACTTCCTCAAAGATATAAGGCGGCAGCCGCTTGATGCGGTAGAAATCGGTGTTCATGGCAATTTCCTGAAGGCGCTCCAAAAATCGGGCATTTGAACGCAGTGTGCAATCATTTTCCGGCTGTTTTGAGGCGCTTCCTGAGCAAAGGCTTTATGCGCCTGCTGAGGGGCCCGGATCTGGCAACGGCATTTGGGGCTCTCCGGCCGCTCGCTTTGGCTCGCAGCGTTCGTCGCTCGAAATGGTCCGCCGGACCATTTCGAGCGCCTTTGGCGGACCGCTCTTCACCCCTGCACGTAAATCTCGGCGCGGCGGTTTCCGGCTTCGCCCTTGGGCATGGATTCGTAATAGACCGGCTGGCTGTCGCCCACCGCATCGATCATCACCCTGTCCGCGGGAACGCCCTGACGGATCAAATCCTGCGCCACAGCATTGGCGCGCGCCTGGGACTTGGCGAAGATGGTTTCCAGATGTTTTTCCACCGACATGTTGGCGGTACGGCTGGAAGAATGACCCACCACGCGGATGCTGCCCTGCCCGCCATTGGCCTTGAAGGCGGCCGCAGCAGCCCGGACCTGGGCATGCGCCGCGCTGCTGAGTGCCGCGCCATCGCCAGCGAAATAAACCACGGCCGTGGGGGCCGCGCCGCCATTGATCGCCGCGACGCGCGCCGCACCCGACGCCGGATCGAGATTGGTCACCACTTCGTCATTGCCGCCGCGCGCAGTCTTGGGCGGCACAGCCGGAACCGCAGGCGCAGCTGGCACACCTGCCAGCGATGCGGTCTGGCGATAGCGCGACACGATGGGCGCGGAAACGAACTGGCTGACCGACGGATCAAGCGGCGGCGCAGATGACGGCTTGAAACCGAGCGCGGCATCGGATTGCGGCATCGCAGCCGCCATGGTGCCGCCACCCCGCACCGGCGTGTTCGCCGGCACGGCGGGCTCGCCGCGCGGAGCACCAGCCGAGGGACCAACCGGCGCGGCTGCCGCACTCGGCATCGCCGCAGTCCGGACGGGCGCATTCGAAGAGACCGCGGGCTGGGTGCCAGCCACGGGTGCTTGCGGAGCGGCCTGCGGCGC
>DASYDX010000036.1:0-3379 GCA_036499345.1 Rhizomicrobium sp. | reverse complement strand
CTCACCAACATCTTCAAGCACGCTTTCCCGCGCCAGACGCAGGGCGTGATCCGGGTCGCGCTCCGGCCCGATGGCGAAGGCAAGCTGAAGCTGTCCATCGCCGATGACGGCATCGGTTTTGCCATGGACGAGACCGGCAAGAGCGTGGGCTCGCGCCTGATCCGCACCTTCGGCGCTCAGCTGGGCGGGGTCTCCTCCGTCCGCTCGGAAGAGGGCCGGGGCACGGTGGTGGAGCTGGTCTTCCCCGACCCGGCTTTGAAGGGGCGGGGCGAGGCGTCGCGGGCCGACGAAAAGCCCATGGCCGCCGCGGGGGAATAGCCGGTCTGCAAGCCCTGAAATTGTGTCAGAACCGGTTTGCGCCGCTCCCCGGCCCCGCTATGGTCCCGCCGCAAATCACACCCATATAAGACGCGGGAAGGCTCGGCGATCATGGCGGACAATTTCGATGCAATCGTTATCGGTGGCGGTCCGGGCGGTTACAACACCGCGATCCGGCTGGGCCAGCTTGGCCTCACCGCCGCCTGCATCGACAAGCGCGGAAGCTTTGGCGGCACCTGCCTGAATGTGGGCTGCATTCCGTCCAAGGCGTTGCTCCATGCCAGCGAGCGCTTCCACGAAGCCCATACCGATTTCGCCAAGCTGGGCATCAAAGCCCAGGTCGAACTCGATCTGCCCACGATGATGGCGCAGAAGGACAAGGTGGTGGGCGAGCTCACCAAGGGCGTCGAATTCCTGTTCCGCAAGAACAAGGTCGAAGGCATTGTCGGCGAAGCGCGCATCACCGCGCCCGGCAAAGTCGAAGTGAAGGGTAAGGACGGCGCGGTGCGCAGCCTCACCGCCAAGCACATCATCATCGCCACCGGCTCCGATGTCGCGCCGCTGCCGGGCGTCACCATCGATGAAGAGCAGATCGTCTCCTCCACCGGCGCTATCGCGCTGAAGCAGGTGCCCAAAAAGCTTTTGGTCGTGGGCGCGGGCGTGATCGGGCTGGAACTGGGCTCGGTTTGGAAGCGCCTCGGCAGCGATGTGACCGTGGTCGAATTCCTTGATCGCATCACCCCCGGCATGGACCTGGAAGTTTCCAAGGCCTTCCAGCGCATCCTCACCAAGCAGGGCATGGCGTTCCAGCTTTCCACCAAAGTGACCGGCGTGGAGAAGAAGAAGGGTGGCGGCCTGGCCGTCACTGTCGAACCCGCGCAAGGCGGCGAGAAGAGCGTCATCGAAGCCGATGTGATGCTGGTTAGCATCGGACGGCGGCCCTACACCGACAATCTCGGCCTCGACACGGTCGGCGTGGCGCTGGACAAGCGCGGCCGCGTCATCACCGACGCGCATTACAAAACCAACGTGCCCGGCATCTATGCCATCGGCGATTGCCGCGAAGGTCCCATGCTGGCGCACAAGGCCGAAGACGAAGCCGTTGCCGTGGCCGAGCTGATCGCGGGCAAAGCAGGCCATGTGAATTACGACGCCATTCCGTCGGTGATCTACACCTTCCCGGAAGTGGCGACGGTCGGCAAATCGGAAGAAGAGCTGAAGGCCGCTGGTGTTGCGTACAAGGTTGGGAAATTCCCTTTCACCGCCAATGCCCGCGCCAAGACCATCATGGCGACCGATGGCTTTGTGAAGATCCTGGCCGACGCCAAGACCGACAAAGTTCTAGGCTGTCATGTGATCGGGCCGGAGGCCGGAAATCTGGTCGCCGAAGTCGTTCTGGCGCTGGAATTCGGTGCGTCGTCCGAAGACATCGCCCGCACCTGCCATTCGCACCCGACCTTGACCGAAGCCGTTCGCCAAGCGGCTATGGCTGTTGAAGGCTGGACAATGCAAATGTGATCTGCGCGGTCCTTTTGGGCCCTGAGTTCGTCGCTGCGTCGCTTATGGGCTAGTTGCCCACTTCGCTCCTCGCTCCTGCTCAGGTCCCAAAAAACCTCGCGCAGATACTCATTGATTTCTTTGCAACGTCACATGCTCTGGCCGTACGCCCATGCCGATGAAGCGGGCGGGCCATTGGCGCAGCCAGGGTATCCGGTCGAACAGTTTGACGAAGAGCGGCGGCTTGGGCGTTGCCATCGCGCGCAAGGTGGGCGCCAACAGCAGATTCTGGGCCGCGACCTGGAAGCTCTGAATCACTTTGGTGGGAAATTTCCGTCGCGCCTGCACGGTCTTGAGCGTTTCGAAATTGGGCACGCCTTTGCGCAGGCGCGGCCCCAGCAGATTGGCTGTCGCCACCGCGTCCTGGATTGCCAGATTGATGCCGACGCCGCCGATGGGCGACATGGCATGCGCGGCATCGCCGATGCAGACCAGGCCCGGACGCGCCCACTGCTCCAGGCGGTTCACGGTGACGGTCAGCAATTTGACCTGCTCGAAATCAGTGATCGCGTCGTCAATACGGCCCGCGGCAAAGCCTGCCACCTGTTTCAGCCGTTCGCGGAATGTCTCCAACCCGTCCGCGCGAATGGTGTCGAAACCGTCCTTGGGAATGAGATAGGCGCATTGCCAATAATCGGTGCGATAGATCATCACAAACAACTGGCCGCCTTTGACCCGGCCGATCAGATCGGCGGGATCGCCGGGCAGAACCGGCAAGCTTAGCCACAGCACATCGAAGGGCGCGCCCAGATCTTTCACGGCGAGGCCGGACCGTGCGCGCAAAGTGGAGCCCCGGCCATCGGCGGCCACCGTCAGCCCGGCCTTGATCGCGAATGCGCCTTGGGCATTGCGCGCGGTCACGCCGGTGACGACGGATTTTTCGGTGCGCAATCCTTCCGCCTTGGTCTCCATCATCAAATGGAAATTGGGAAAAGCTTTGGCTTCGGTGGCCAGGAAAGCCAGAAAATCCCATTGCGGCATCAGGGCAATGAATTTGCAGATCGTGGGCAGGCGGGTGAAATCGCCAATCGTAAAATGTTCGTCGCCGATCTCGACCGTGGCTGTGCTGATGCGGGTGTGCGGCAGCTTCAGGAATTTTTCCAGCAGCCCCAATTCGTGCATGACCTGAAGCGTGGAGGGATGCACCGTGTCGCCGCGAAAATCGCGCAGGAAATCAGTGTGCTTCTCCAGCACCGTCACGTCCACGCCCGCGCGGGCGAGAAGATAGCCCAACATAATCCCGGCGGGGCCGCCGCCTGCGATCACGCAATCGGTTGAAAGTGTTTCCAGGACTCAAATCTCCGCGTCAAAGAATTTCATGGCCATGGGGGCTTATCAAGCGATCCACCGGTTCCTACATGTGTTTCGCAACAATCAAGAAAAGGAGGTGATCCAGTGTCTCATTGTCATTCCGTGCAGGGTGCCGCGAACTGGATTCTCGCTTCCCGTGAGGTCCGCGCTTAATCGCGCACTTTTAGCGACGACAATGCGGAAGGCCGTGCCC
>DASYDX010000035.1:0-4137 GCA_036499345.1 Rhizomicrobium sp. | reverse complement strand
ACCGCCCGAAGCCTGGATGCGGATCTGCTGCTCCTTGCTCGTGGCCTTGTCCTTGGCGGTGACGCTGACGATACCGTTGGCGTCGATGTCGAAGGTGACTTCGATCTGCGGCACGCCACGCGGCGCGGGCGGAATGCCCTGAAGATCAAAGCGGCCCAGCGACTTGTTGTCCGCCGCCATTTCGCGCTCGCCCTGGAACACATTGATGGTGACGGCGGTCTGGTTGTCGTCCGCGGTCGAGAAGATCTGCGACTTCTTGGTCGGGATCGTGGTGTTGCGGTCGATCAGGCGGGTGAAGACGCCGCCCAATGTCTCGATGCCCAGCGACAGCGGGGTCACGTCGAGCAGCAGCACGTCCTTGACTTCGCCCTTCAGCACGCCGCCCTGAATGGCCGCGCCCATGGCGACGACTTCATCCGGGTTGACGCCCTTGTGCGGCTCTTTGCCGAACAGCGCTTTGACGGCTTCCTGCACCTTGGGCATGCGGGTCATGCCGCCGACCAGGATCACTTCGTCGATCTGCTGGGCGGTAACGCCAGCATCTTTCAACGCCTGCTTCACCGGGCCAACGGTCTTTTGGATCAGGTCATCGACCAGGCTTTCCAGCTTGGAGCGCGTGATCTTGATGGTGAGATGCTTGGGACCCGAAGCGTCCGCCGTGATGAAGGGCAGGTTCACTTCGGTCTGCTGCGCGCTCGACAGTTCGATCTTGGCCTTTTCGGCGGCGTCCTTCAGGCGCTGGAGCGCGAGACGATCCGAACGCAGGTCGATGCCGTTCTCTTTCTTGAACTCATCGGCCAGGAAGTTGACGACGCGGGTGTCGAAATCTTCGCCGCCCAAGAAGGTGTCGCCATTGGTGGACTTCACTTCGAAGACGCCGTCGCCGATTTCCAGCACGGACACGTCGAAGGTGCCGCCGCCAAGGTCATAGACCGCGATGGTGCCGGACTGCTTCTTGTCCAGGCCATAAGCCAGCGCCGCAGCGGTGGGTTCGTTGATGATGCGCAGCACTTCCAGGCCCGCGATGTTGCCCGCATCCTTGGTGGCTTGACGTTGCGCGTCATTGAAATAGGCCGGAACGGTGATGACGGCTTGCGTCACCTTTTCGCCAAGATGGGCTTCGGCGGTTTCCTTCATCTTCTGCAGAATGAAGGCGGAGACTTCCGAAGGAGAGAATTTCTTGCTGTCGCGGCCGGAAACCCAGGCGTCGCCATTGTCCGCCTTGACGATGGTGTAGGGCACCATGCCGACGTCTTTTTGCGTCATGGGATCGTCGAAGCGGCGGCCGATCAGGCGCTTGATCGCAAAGAAGGTGAATTCGGGATTGGTGACGCCCTGGCGCTTGGCGGGCTGGCCGATCAGGCGTTCGCCATCGGGGGCAAACGCAACGATGGACGGGGTGGTACGCGCGCCTTCGGCATTTTCGATGACCTTGGGGGCCGCCCCTTCCATCACCGCGACGCAGGAGTTGGTGGTACCCAGATCGATACCAATTACTTTAGCCATTCTTCATTCCTCTCGAACGGGCATGGAGTCCTGACCCTTGACGGCGTCCTCCGGTCCATCCCATTGAAATCTTTGACAAAATTAAGCCCATGGGCAATCCCATGTCGGCTCCAGGGGGTATATAGGGAGGCTGTCTGAAGTTGCCAAGGCGGCAACTTGCCAGATGCCGGTTTTTCAGGGGTTAAGGGTCCAGAAAGCGTAGGTCAGGAAAGCCGCGAAACTCGTCCAGCCGAGATAGGGCAGGAAGAGCAATCCGGCAAGCCGGTCGCGTTTCCAGAATAGAATTGTGGTCGCCAAAATCAGCGCGACCAGGATGCAGATTTCGAGAAAAGCCAATTCGATCTGATGGGCGGCGAAGAAGATCGCGCTCCAGGCGAAATTGAAAATCAGTTGCAAAGCGTAAGCGATCATCTCGGGGCTTTTTGTCCCCGTGATGCGCCATACCCGCCAGGCCGCCACGGCCATCAGTGCATACAGCGTGGCCCAAACGGGCGCGAACACCCAATTGGGCGGCGCGAATGAGGGATGCAGCAGCCCCGCATACCAGCCTTCGATATTGGGCTCGGTGAAAACGCTGGCCAAGGCGCCAATCGCTTCCGTCACCAGAACGAAGAACAGCAAGGGCCGCCGGTTGGCGCGCCTGGGATCGTCGTCGGCGGAATCCAGAAAGCTCATCATCCCTGCAACGCGTGATCGGCCAGGATGGATGCAATTGCTGCCGCGACCTTCTTGGCCGTGGGAATGTGCAGGAATTCGTTGGGGCCATGAGCATTGGAATGCGGGCCCAGCACGCCCGTCACCACGAATTGGGTCTTGGGAAATTTCCGGCCCAGCATCGCCATGAAGGGGATGGAGCCGCCTTCGCCCATGAAGGCTACCGATTTTCCAAACGCATCCTTGCTGGCTTTTTCCAGCGCCGTGGCCAGCCAGGGCGACAGGGCGGGCGCGTTCCAGCCGCCGTCCATTTGCGGGGCATCGAACGTCACCACCGCGCCATAGGGCGGATTGTCTTCCAGCGCTTTCTTGACGGCCAACCGTGCGGGTTCTGCGTCGCAAGTGGGCGGCAGGCGCAACGACAATTTCAACACCGTATAAGGTAGCAGGACGTTGCCGCCATTTTCCGGAAGGGGATAGCCATCCACTGCCGTGATCGCGAGCTGCGGCCGCCAGGTGCGGTTCAAAATGATCTCCGCATTGTCGTTTGCCATCGGCTTCACGCCCGGCGCGAAAGGCAGCTTGGTATAAACCTCATCGCCCAGGATCGCGGCGGCGTCTTTGGCCTGCTGGTTGCGGTCCGGTGGGATCTGTACGAACAAATCGTCCAGCGTCATCTGTCCGCTGGCTTCGTCCTCGATCCGTGACAAAAGCTGGCGCGCGATGCGGAAGGACGATGCCACCACGCCGCTGGCATCGCCGGAATGCACGCCTTCGGTCAGCACACGCACGGTGAGATTGCCGATCACCATGCCGCGCAAGGATGTGGTCAGCCAAAGCTGATCGTAATTGCCGCAACCCGAATCCAGGCAGACGACCAGATCGGGCGTGCCGATGCGCGCCGCGAGATGATCGATATAGAAGGGCAGATCGGGCGAGCCGGATTCCTCGCAGGCCTCGATCACGATCACGGCACGGGCATGGGCCTGCCCTTGTTCCTGCAACGCCAGCAGTGCGCTGATGGCGGCGAACATGGCATAGCCGTCATCGGCGCCGCCGCGTCCATAGAGCTTGTCGTCCTTCAACACCGGCGTCCAAGGCCCCGTGCCATCGGTCCAGCCTTTCATCTCCGGCTGCTTGTCGAGATGGCCGTACATCAGGATGGTGGAATCTTTACTGGTCGCTCCGGCTCGCGCCGACGCTCCTGCTTTTCCGGGGACCTCGATAAAGATCAGCGGCGTGCGGCCTGGCAGCTGCACCACTTCCAGCGACGCGCCGGGAAATGTTTTCAGCTTTTCGTGCGCCCAGGCGGAGAACATCTCCACCACTTGCGCCATATGGCCGTGCTTTTCCCAGTCGGGATCGAAGGCCGGGCTCTTGTTGGGGATGCGGATATAGTCGGTCAGCGCGGGGATGATCTCGCGATCCCAGATGCCTTCCATGAAGGCTTTTGTTTTCCCCGAATCCATCATCAAAGATCAATCATTGATGTCGTAAGCCGCAACGATGGCAGCGTTGAAGATTTCGCTCATCTTGGCGCCCAAGGGCGCGATCTGCACCGATTTCTCCAGGCCCACCAGCAGCGGACCCATCACATTCACCCCGCCCAGCTGTTGCAGCATCTTGGTGGAAATCTGCGCCGAATGCATCGCCGGCATGATCAGCACATTGGCCGTGTCGGTGAGGCGGGCGAAGGGATAAAGATCGAGCTTGGCCCGATCCAGCGCCACGTCCGGCGCGAATTCGCCGTCATATTCGAAATCCACGTCGCGCGAATCCAGAATGTGCACCGCCTCGATGATGCGTTCGCTGCGCTCAGAGCGCGGGAAGCCGAAGGTGGAAGAGGCCAGCATCGCCACGCGCGGGGTCAGGCCCAGTTTGCGCGCGGTCGCCGCGGCGCGAATGGCGATGTCGGCCAGCTGTTCCGAATTGGGCAGCTCGGTGATGGAGGTGTCGGCCACCAGCACGATGCGGCCC
>DASYDX010000034.1:0-19128 GCA_036499345.1 Rhizomicrobium sp. | reverse complement strand
CACATGGCGATACCCATGCCGCCGCCGATGCAGAGGGTGGCGAGGCCCTTTTTCGCGTCGCGCTTGCCCATCTCATGCAGCAAGGTCACCAGCACGCGCGCGCCCGACGCACCGATAGGATGACCGATGGCAATGGCGCCGCCATTGACGTTCACCTTGTCCAGATCCCAGCCCATATCCTTGTTCACGGCGCAGGCCTGGGCGGCAAAGGCTTCATTGGCTTCGATCAGATCCAAATCCTGGGCCTGCCATCCCGCGTTCCCCAACGCTTTGCGGGAGGCGGGAATAGGACCGGACCCCATGACCTTGGGATCGACACCGGCCTGGGCCCAGCTGGCGATACGCGCCAAAGGCGTCAGGCCACGCGCGGCCGCGTCCTTGGCGGTCATCAAAACCAGCGCGGCGGCGCCGTCATTGATGCCGCTGGCATTGGCCGCCGTGACAGTGCCGTCCTTGGAGAAAGCCGGGCGCAGACCCGCCATCACTTCATAGGTCGCGCCATCGCGAATATATTCATCGGTATCGACCACGGTTTCGCCCTTGCGGCTTTTCACCGTCACGGGCGCGATTTCATCTTTGAAACGGCCCGCTTTCTTCGCGGCCTCGGCCTTGTTCTGCGACGCGACGGCAAAACGGTCCTGCTGCTCGCGCGTGATCTGCCATTGCTGCGCGACATTCTCCGCCGTGATGCCCATGTGATAGCCGTTGAAGGCATCCCACAGCCCGTCCTTGATCATGGTGTCGATGAAATTGAGATCGCCCATCTTCTGACCCGCGCGCAGATAGGCGGCGTGGGTGGATTGGCTCATGGATTCCTGGCCGCCCGCGACGACGATGCGGCTGTCGCCATTTTTGATCGCCTGGGCCGCCAGCGCCACCGCGCGCAGACCCGAACCGCAAACCATATTGATGCCCCAGGCGGGCGCGCCGATGGGAATGCCCGCCGCGATGGCGGCCTGGCGCGCCGGATTCTGTCCCTGCGCCGCGGTCAGAACCTGCCCCAGGATGGTTTCGCTGACTTCTTCGGCGGCAATCTTGGCGCGGACGAGCGCGGCTTCGATCGCCGCTTTGCCCAGTTGATGGGCGGGAAGGCTGGCGAACGCCCCGTTGAATGCCCCCACAGCGGTACGCGCGCCTGCAACAATCACCACGTCTTCCAAGGATGCCTCCGGTGCCGGTTTAACTGTCTGGCCACAAAATGCCGCGAATGCGAGGCGTGGTAAACCGCGTCGATTTTCACAAATAGAAACAAGGTATTACCACTCAATCCCGCCGATCTCCCATGTTGCGTTTGCTAAAATGACGCTGGACGGGCCGCTCCGCTTGATGTTGTCATTGGGCAAGGCCGCGCGGTGGCGGTGCAAAAGAAGGCGGGGATTCGTGTCGGAAGAAAAAGCCAAGGATGGGCCGGTCGTCATCAAGAAATATGCGAACCGTCGCCTCTACAACACCCAGACCTCCAGCTATGTGACGCTCGATCACCTGGCGGGCATGGTGAAGGACGGCGTGGAATTCGAAGTCCAGGATGCGCGCACCGGCGACGACATCACCCGTTCGGTTCTCACCCAGATCATTTTCGAAGAAGAGGCCAAGGGCCAAAATCTTCTGCCGATCAAATTCCTGCGCCAGTTGATCCGTTTTTACGGCGATAGTTTGCAGGCTTTCGTGCCCGGCTATCTTGATATGAGCATGGACAGCTTCACCAAGAACCAGGGCGCCATGCGCGACCGCATCGCCGAAGCGATGGGCGGCGGCAATTCGATGGTCGAAAACATGACGCGGCAGAACCTCGCCATCTTCGAACATGCGATGCAGATGTTCTCGCCCTTCACCGCTGCCGCCACAGGCCGCAAGGAAGAGCCGACGGAAGAAAAGCCGTCTTCCAGCGATGTCGACGCCCTGAAGCGCGAAATGGAAGCGATGCGGCGTCAGCTTTCGGAACTCAGCCAACGCAAATAGTTCCAGCACGGAACTTTCAGGCCGCAAACGCGCGAGCCTGAAAGTTCCGTGCCATTGTACGGCATTTTAAACAAAGAAAACTCAATCACGACGCTCTTTTGAAACAAAAGGGAGCGATTGCGCACATTCGGCATTGTCTTCATGCGGGATGAGGCGCCATGCCGGGCGAGTTAGTTTCAAATTTAACGAAAGATTTCAGGAGTGAGCAAAAGCTCGCCGCCATCCTGCCGCAGTCGGTGAGGATGTTAACCTGATGATCTTTCGGGCCATATTCTGGATAGGATTAGTTGCGCTGCTGATGCCGCGCACGTCCGAATCTGCGCCCGAACGTCAAACCGCCGGCACATCGCTTCCCTCCTCGATAACATCCTGGGTTGCTAGCGGTCTCTCGCGCCCTGGTCCTGTTTGCGAAAATGATGCGGCAGCGTGTGCCGGCGGCCCGGCGCTTCTCGGTTCGATTCAACAGGAAACGGTTCGGGGCCTGGCCACGGTCAAGGCGCAGATCGACGCCGACCGCAAAGCGCGCGCCAGCCGGCTCTGATCCGCGAAGCGTTTCGCGCGGATCAATCGCGGTCGAATTTAACTTTGGCTTTTCTCGGCTTGATCACGCGGCGGTCATCGCCCCGCCAGGGACGTTCCTTGGCGCGGCGATCCGGGCCAAAAAATTCCGGCGCGGCGATAAAAGGGCGCGGCGTGCGCAAGGCGGCACGCAGCTTGTCGGTCACGGTTTTGGGGCTCATGGGCCGGCAGATCACATCGGTGATGCCCTGGTCGCGCGACATCTCGATATCGCGGCGGCGCGGGCCGTCATAAACGGCAAAAATCGGAATCATGGGATTGAGCAGCATGGCGTGACGGCGCGCGGCCAGAGCGAAAGGCTTTTCGTCCAGCTCCGTAGCGCCTTCCACAAAGACCGCGTCGAACGGATCGGTGCAGAGCAAATCGAGCGCGCGGCGCGGCTCATCGACCAGAGTCACTTTGGTAATGCCCGCGGCGCTCAGAACAGTGCGCAGCATCGAGCCGCCCGGGCCCTTGGCGCCCAGAACCAGAATGCGCGCGGCAACGAGATCCCGCTGCTCCATGACATCTCCGAAATGAAAGCCGACCTTCCCATGGCTCGCCTTAAAGGCCGGTAAAGGCTAGGGTCCTGCCATGAAAGCCCGCATTTCCTTTTGCCTTGTTGCGCTTGGGGTTCTGAGCGTTCTGACCGGATGCGAAAGCGCCGCCGACCGGGCCATGAAACGAACGCCCGATTTTCGCGCAGGCTATTCCGACGGTTGCGCCAGCGCTGGCACGCAAGGTGCCAATATGCGCGACACCGAACTGGTGCGTGATGACGAATCCTACCGCACCAACCGGGCCTATCGCACGGGCTGGGGCACTGGCCTCAATGCCTGCAGGGGATATCAGCCGGGAAACAATATGCCGCCGCCGGCCGGACGCGGCCCGATCGCGGATCCCAGCCCCAGGCCCTTCTGAAGCCGCACACCTTGCGTGCGATCAGCCCTTAACGGCAAAGGGGCGCGCGGGGACGGCCTGAACATTCTCCCGCTCGAAAAATTGCGGCCAGGGCGTGGGCTGAATTCCGCCTTGCAGCGCGGCGTCGATCTCGTTGATGCCTTCATGCAATTGCAGCAGCGCTTGGTCGATATCGAGTTTCTGCCGCTCCAGAATCTGGATGCGCTCTTCGAATTTCTTGCGCGCATGCACCATCTGCGCCTGTTCGCCATCCTTGCCGTCATACATGTCCAGCACTTCGCGGATCTCCGCCAGGCTGAAGCCCAGACGGCGGCCGCGCAAAATGAGAATGATGCGGGCGCGGTCGCGCGGACTGTAGAGGCGCGTCTGCCCACGGCGGCCAGGCGCGATCAGTTTTTCGTCTTCATAGAAGCGCAAGGTCCGTGCGGTGACGGAAAATTCCTTGGTCAGCTGGCGAATGGTATAGATGCGGGTGTTCATGGCGCACTCGCTTGAAGGGCGCCGTCACGATGGCAATTCTTTACCTAGACGTCAATTGGGATGGTGCGGAGCCAGCCAAAGGCTGCAAAAAGCCGGCGCCGCGATCACAACGCGGCGCCAGCTTTTCGATCATTGCCTATTCGGCGGCGGCGCGCACCGCGTCATTCTCGCGCGCCAGATTCTCCGACGCGTAATTCCAGTTCAGAATATTGGCCAGAACCGTTTCCAGATATTTGGGCCGCGCATTCTGATAATCCAGATAATAAGCGTGCTCCCAGACATCGACGGTGAGAAGGCAATTGATCCCGTCCGCCATCGGCGTCATCGCATTGGCAGTCTTGGTCACCGAAAGCTTGCCGCCCTTGGAGACCAGCCAGGCCCAGCCGGAGCCGAACTGCGTCTTGCCCGCTTCCGCCAGCTGCGCGATCAGCTCGGAGGTGGAGCCGAAATCACGCGCGATGGCGCTGGCCAGATCCTTGGAGGGTTCGGTTTTCGCGGGCGAAAGGCTGCGCCAGTAGAAATCGTGATTCCACACCTGGCCGGCATTGTTGAAAATCTTCTTTTCCTTGTCGTCGCTCGCCTTGGCGGTGGCTTCGACGATCTTTTCGAGCGGCATCTCGGCGAATTGGGTTTTGTCGACCAGCGTGTTCAACATGTCCACATAGGCCTGATGGTGCTTGTAATAGTGAAAGGAAATCGTACGCGCGGAAATGGTGGGCTCCAGCGCGGCATCCGCCCATGGCAGCGGCGCAAGTTTGAACGGACCAGTCATATGAAACCTCCAAGAGCAATGTGGGGGAGATAAGAGCCTGCGGCTTCCCCGTCAACGCATGAATGGACGGAATGATCCCGCCGGGAAAGCCCCTATTTCCAGAATGCTATCGCAGACGCGAAGGCGGCACAGATACGGATGTTTTGCGTAAATTTGTGAATTTCATGAACGCGATTGTCACTCGACTTTCGCCATCCCGTCGCGCAAACAAGAAACATGCGGGGTAGGAGACGCTAAAAATTCGGGAGGCTTCCATGCCTGCTTACGAAATCTGCTACCTGGACGAGCAAGGCGCCCTGACCTACAAATTCCTCGCCAATTGCGACGACGATGGCCGCGCCAAAGTTTTGGCCCATGCGATGAAGCTGCCCAGCGCCAAAAGGCTGGAAATCTGGAGCGGCGAGACGCTGATTTATACCCGCCCCGCGCGCTCGACTGCGGCAGCCCCCCAAGAGATGCTGCTGCGTACCGGCTGAACTGCGACCTCGAGATTAAAACAATCTTTCCCGCTTCGCCCAATCCGCCGTCGCATCCAGCGCGCGGGTGAGACGGTCGAACAATTCGTCGATCTCCGCCTCGGTGATGATCAAAGGCGGGCAGAGCGATATACGATCGACCGGCAGCGGGCGCACGATCAGGCCTTGGGCTTCCGCAAACGTCACCGCCGTCTGCGCCACCATGCGCTCGGCGGGAAAATGGGCCTTGGTCTTCTTGTCCGCCACCAACTCCAGCCCCGCGATCAGGCCGACGCCGCGGGCCTCACCCACCAGCGGATGGTCTTCCAATTGTTTCAACCGCGCCAAGAAGCGCGGCGAGACATGACGCACATGCCCAAGAATGTCGCGGCGCTGATAAATTTCGAGCGTCTTGAGCGCCACCGCCGTGGTGACGGGATGGCCGCCATAGGTCAGGCCATGGCCGAGCGAACCCATGCGCCGGGCTTCCTGCTCAATGATCTCGGTTAGTTCGGGCGACAGCAGCACCGCGGAGACCGGGACATAGGCGCTGGACAGCGCCTTGGCCACCGAAGCGCTGTCCGGCTCGAAGCCATATTTGCCACAACCGAACCATTCGCCCGTACGACCGAAGCCGGTGACGATCTCGTCGCTGATCAGCGGAATGGCATGACGGATCAGAACTTTGGTGATGGCGTCGAAATAGCCGTCCGGCGGCACGATAGCGCCACCCGCGCCCATCACCGGCTCCACGATCATGGCCGCGATGGTGTCGGGACCTTCGCGCTCGATCAGCGCTTCCAGATTGGCGGCGAGGCGGGCGGAAAACTCCAATTCACTCTCGCCGGGCTCGGCACCGCGATAATGGTGCGGCAGGTCGGCATGCACCGCGAAATCGAACGGCGCATCGAAGCCTTTATGGATCGCGGGAATGCCGGTCAGGCTTGCCGACGCCAGGGTGACGCCGTGATAGCCCATATGACGGGAAATGATTTTCTTCCGCTTGGTTTCGCCCCGCGCATTGGCGGCATACCAGGCGAAGCGGACCTGAGTGTCATTGGCTTCGCTGCCGGAGCAACCGAAGAATACTTTACCGACAGGAAAAGGTGAGACCTCCTTCAGTTTTTCGGCCAGAGCCGCCGCGGGTTCATGGCTTTTGCCGCCAAAGACATGGCCATAGGAAAGCTTGCGCATCTGTTCGGCCGCCGCTTCGACCAATTCGGCATCGCCCCAGCCCAACGCGGTGCACCAAAGGCCCGACATGCCTTCGATATAGTCGCGGCCGGCCGTATCGAAGACGCGCACGCCTTCGCCCCGTTCGATGATCAGAGGCCCCCGTTCCGCCAGCAACTTCAGATTGGTGAGCGGATGCAGCAGCGCGTTCATATCGCGGGCCTGGGCATTGGAGAGGGGCATGACGAACCTTTCGAAATCGCGGCGACTTTAATCTTTTGCGCAGCCCCCGCCACAATCTTGTGGCAATCTCAAATGTGCGGGCCCGGATGCAGCCCTGCACGCTAACACGGGGCCTTGCGCATCCGTCCGGCCAAGTGCCCGACAAAAACGAGGTGCAGCCATGCGCGGATTGATGCAGGACTGGCCCATGCGCGTGCATCGCTTCCTCGATCACGCGGCGCTGTATCATCGGGGCGCGCGGATCGTCAGCCGCACCGTCGAAGGTGATATCCATCGCACCGGCTATGCCGAAATCCGCGCCCGCGCGCGGCGGCTGGCGGGTGCGCTCAAGCGGCGCGGCGTAGAGCCAGGCGACCGCATCGCGACCCTGGCCTGGAACACCCATCGCCATCTCGAGGCCTGGTACGGCATCGCGGGTGCGGGCGCGGTCTATCACACTTTGAACCCGCGTTTGTTTCCCGAACAGCTCGCCTGGATCGCCAATCATGGCGGGGCGCGGATGCTGATGTTCGATGTCTGTTTCGCACCGATCCTGGAAGCCATCGCCTCGCGGCTGAAGCATGTGACAACCTGTGTCGCGCTGTGCGATGCCGCCCATCTGCCCAAGCTCAAGCTGCCGGGCAAGCTGATCGCCTATGAAGATCTGCTCGTCGCCCGCGAAGGCGCATGGGTGCAAGTGCATGAGAATGACGCGTGCGGGCTTTGCTACACCTCCGGCACCACGGGTGATCCCAAGGGCGTGCTGTATTCCCACCGCTCCAACACGCTGCATACATTGCTGGCGGGACAGAGCCCTGGCCTGGGCATGGCGGCCAACGATATCGTCATGCCCATCGTGCCGATGTTTCACGCCAATGGCTGGGGCATTCCTTTCATCGCGCCGATGGCGGGCGCCAGTCTAATCATGCCCGGGCCCAGGCTCGACGGCGCCTCGCTCTACGAATTGATGGAAACCGAGCGCGTCACCGCCACGGCGGGCGTCCCCACCGTCTGGCTGGGCTTGTTGCAATATCTGGACGCGAACGGACTGACACTGCACCACCTCAAACGGGTGCTGATCGGCGGCGCGGCGGTCCCGCGCGCCATGATCGAAGCGTTTGAATCGCGCGGCATCGCCGTCACCCATGCCTGGGGCATGACGGAAATGAGCCCAGCCGGCAGCATGAGTGCGATCAAGCCGCCATTGGAAGAGCTGCCGCATGCGCGCCAGATCGACGCGCTGTGCAAACAGGGTTATCCGCCCTTCGGCGTCGACATGAAGGTGGACGACGACAAAGGCCGCGAACGCCCGCGCGACGGCAAAAGCGTGGGCCGGTTGAAGGTGAAAGGACCGGCGGTTGCGAAGGCTTATTACAAAGGCGCGGGCGCGGAAGTCTTCGATTCCGATGGCTGGTTCGACACCGGCGACGTCGCCGCGCTGGACGAGAACGGCTTCCTGCAGATCACGGATCGTTCCAAGGATGTCATCAAATCCGGCGGCGAATGGATCTCCACCATCGAGATCGAGAATCTGGCGGTCGGCCATCCCGATGTTGCCGAAGCCGCCGCCATCGGTGTGCCCCATGCCAAATGGGGCGAACGGCCGTTGCTGATCATTGTGCCAAAACCGGGCCGCAATCCCGGCCAGGAGACGCTTCTGGCGCATCTGCGCGGCAAGATCGCCAAATGGTGGCTGCCCGACGCGGTGGTGATTGTGGACGAAATCCCGCACACTGCGGCGGGAAAAATTCTCAAAACGCAATTGCGCCGCCAGTTCGCGGATTTTAGGTTGGGCTGACCGCCCTTACCTTTGAGTCTGTGATGCGCTTTCCCATCCTTGCCGCCCGTCTGGCATTGGCGGCCCTGTTGGCGGCCGCCGCAATCGCTGCTGCCGCCATGATCGCGGTGCGCACCGGCTTCACCTCTTTCGCGGGCGGACTTGAGATCATGGCGGGATCGGTCGCGTTCGGCGTTGCCGCGCTCGGGCTGGCGTTGATCTGGGTGGTTTCCGCTTTGAAGCATAATCGGGGCGACGCCAAGCGCGCGGGCATGACGGCGCTGTTTGGCTCGCTGATCCTGCTCTATATCCCGCTGCACACGGTTTATACGGGATGGACGGCGGCGCCCATTCACGACGCCACCACCGATCCGGACGATCCGCCAAGCTATGTCGCGCTGGCCAAAACACGGCCGGGTGGCAAATCACCTGCCTTCGACGCCGTGCGGGAGATTTCCTATCGCGGCGAGACCAACACGGTCAGCTATATGCTGCACACCTATTACACCGAACTGACCAAGCCGTTGGCGCTGATCATGCCGCCCGCCAAAATGTTCTGGCGCTGTTTCAATGCCGCCAAGAAGATGGGCTGGCACATCGTGGATTACAGCGAAAAAGACGGCCGCATCGAAGCGACCGCCACCAGTTTCTGGTTCGGACAGGTTTCCCACATCGTGATCCGGGTGCGGCCCGCGGGCAGTCTGGGTGCCCGCTTCGACATGCGGTCGCGCAACGAAACAGGCGAGCGGGATTTCGGGCGCAATCTCGAATTGATGAAAGCCTATCGCGGCGCGCTGGCCTCGTAACGCCCGTCGGGCAGAGGCGCAGCGCGGCCCTCTTCTTCCATATGTTTCAGATGCGCCTGGATGGTGAGCGCGGCGGCGCGATGCAGGGACGGCGCAAGCCCGGCATAAAGACTTTCCACCAGCAGCGGCACGGTATCGCGGCCCCGCGCCAGCGCACGCGCGATCTGTGTCTCGCGCATCCGCCGGTGGGACAGATAGGCGCGCAGAAAGGGCGCAGGCTTGACGATGGGCGAACCATGCGTCGGGTAGAGAATGCGGTCCTTGCGCGCGATCAGCTTTTCCAGACTGCGCATATAATCGCCCATATTGCCGTCCGGCGGCGCCACCACCGTGGTGGACCAGCCCATCACATGATCGCCGGTGAAGAGCGCATCTTCTTCCGCCAGCGCGTAGCACATATGGTTTGAGGTATGACCGGGCGTGAAGACACATTGGAATGTGCAATCGTCGCCCGCGATCACATCGCCGTCCTTGACGAATACATCCGGCACGAAATCGACATCCGCACCTTCTTCCGCGCTTTCACCAGACCGTCCATGTGGACCAAAGCCGTATGTTTTTGCGCCCGTCGCCAGCTTCAACAATGCGGCGGCGGGAGAATGATCGCGGTGGGTATGGGTGACAAGGATATGCGTCACGGTACGCACCCCGATTGCGGCCTTCAGCGCGGCCAGATGATCGAAACTGTCGGGGCCCGGATCGATCACCACCACTTTCGATCCTGCGCCCACAATATAGACGCCGGTGCCACGAAAGGTGAAAGGACTGGGATTGGACGCGAGGACTCGCCCGATGCGCGGAGACAGGCGCTGTTCCACGCCATAAACCGGCGGAAGGCTCTGATCGAAATGCAGATCGTCCATCAGATGGGTCTGTCATCCAGCAGATGGATGAGCCCCCGGATCAAACGCCAATAATACCAGATCAAAACCACCATCATCGCCAGCGACAACAGGCCCAAGGTGAGAAATCCGTGATATAGCATCAGGCCCGAGGCGGGCCAGGATTGCAGCAAACTCGCCACCACACCGGCCGCGCCCGCAAACAAAACAGCCACCGCCACTAGCAGCGCCGCCAGCCACACCCAAAAGATCAGGATCAGGTTGCGGTAATGACTTTCGTAAAGCCCCCCGCGTGCCGCATCGCGGCGAAGATAGGCCAGGACAACGCCGACCAGGGTGGTGATGCCGCTTGTCGCAGGCGCGATCAGGAACAGCCCATAGGCGATAAGGGCCCAGTTTCGCTCTTCTCCGGGGGAATTTTCGCGCATGCTGTTTCTTACCATCGAACCGACAATTGCGAACAAATACTTACACTGCGCCCCCGGCACGTAAGGCAATTTTCATCAAATCGGCGCAGGCTTGCGCGGATATTGCCGCAATCATGGTGCCCGTTTGGCCGTCGATCGTCTCATTCATTTTCTGTGCTCCCTCGACGGCGCGTCCACCAGCCGCGTCTTCAATCTGCGCCATATCGCGCGGATCAATGCCGAAGACCCGGAGCATGGCGCCAAGCCCCTGTTTCTGTCACCGGTGATCAACACCGCTTTCATCCTCAAGCAGCGTATCCGCGCCGATGAGAGTTATCTTTTTTCCGCCTCGCGCTCGACCGGCACCAAGATCATCGTGCCGGTGGACCCGCAGGATCTGCGCGCCGGCGGCCGCTCCATCTACATCGACCAGCGCGGCTTCCTGGAAGGCTTGCGCGATGCCGGGCGTTACAATGACAGCCGGTTGGAGCGTGATGTCGCGGTCCTCAACCTGCTCAATGCCATTCCGTCTCTCGACCCCTTCCTTCTGCGCGAACATTTGCGCAACAATGATATCGAAGCGGCGCCCTGCTATTTCGCGATTTCGGCGGGCGACCAGCAGCGGATGCATGACTTCGTCTCCAAGGAGATGTCGCGCCTGGTCAAGCTCGCCAATGGCGAAGACGATCAGGGTTCGACCAGCCGCATGGTGACGGCGATGCTGTCCGGACAGGTCAATGAAAAGCTCGAACCGTTGCGCATGACCTTGGATCTCAGCGGCCAGGATTTCCGCGAAGGCGCGTTCGGCTGGCGCGGCCTGCTCTACTACAAATGGATGATGCAGGATTTCTGGCCCGACGTGATGAACACGTTGCGCGCGATCCGCGACATCCAACCCGAGGGTGCGGTCAACGATGCCCAGCGCACCAGCCTGGCGGCGGCCCGCCGCGCTATCATCGAGACGGTGCGGGACAACAATCTGCACATCTCCAAGGTTCTGGACGTTTACGACCAATCCTTTGCCGGACTGATCGCCAGCGGCACGCCCAAAACCTTCCGCGATTTCCTTCTGTCGGCGCCCAGCATGTTCCTGGATCTGGGCGAGAAGCTGGGCGCGATTTCCCATATCGTCAGCTTCTGGCGCTATCGTTTCCCCAAGGAGAAGGCTGCCCCAGTCGAGGCGGAAGAACTGGGTGTCATTTTCCAGGACTTCACCAGCGGTTTCGCGGAACGTGCCCGCGACGTCGAATCCCCGATCCGCAAGCCCAAAGTCATCACCGCTTAAGGCCCTCTGTAAGGCAATCTTCACCAGATTTCCCGCAAACTCGGGTTGAAATCCTATCCGGACCCCGCTCTTGGCCGGCGATCGCACCATCCGTCTTCTGGCCTCGCTCAACGGCGCTTCGACCAGCCGCGTTCTCAATCTCAGTCAGATTGCGCGGACGCACAGCGCCGACCCGGAATATCGCGAGAAGCCGCTCTTTCTTTCGCCCGCGATCAACACGGCCTTCATCCTCAAGCACCGCACCCGGTCCGACGAATCCTATCTTTTCAATTCGCCGCGCTCTGTTTCTACCAAAGTGATCGTTCCCTTCGATCTGGCGGATTTGCATGCGGGAGGACGCTCCTTCTTCATCGACCAGCGCGGCTTTGTCGACAATCTGCGCGAGGCGGGGCATTACAAAGACGATCAGATCGAACGCGACCTGAAGGTCCTCAAGCTTCTCAACGCCATCCCTTCGCTGGACCCCTTCCTGCTGCGCGAGCATTTGCGCAACAACGGCATCGATGTCGCCGCCTGCTATTTCACGATCTCCCCGGGCGACCGCGAACGCATGCACGACTTCGTCTCGGACGAGTTGTTTCAACTGGTCAAGCTGGCGAGCGGCGGAGAAGACCAGAACGGCTCGACCAGCCGCATGGTGACGGCGATGCTTTCCAGCCAGGTGGACGAAAAGCTGGAGCCGTTGCGATTGACCCTGGGCCTGAGCGCGCCGGACTTCCGCGAAGGTGCTTTCAGCTGGCGCGGCTTTCTCTATTACAAATGGGCGATGCAGCGCTTCTGGCCCGATGTGATGGGCATTCTGCGCGAGATCAAGGAAATCCGCCCCGCCGGTCCGGTCGATGTCGAACAGCGCGCCTATCTGACCGCCGCCAAGCGCAACATCATCGAAATGGTGCGCGACCACGGCCAGCATATTTCGCGAGTGCTGAACATCTACGACAAATCCTTCAGCAGTCTGGTCGCGAGCCAGTCGCCCAAGACTTTCCGCGACTTTCTGTTGTCGGCGCCGCACATGTTTCTGGAACTGGGCGAGAAGATGGGCGCGATCTCTCACATTGTGAGTTTCTGGCGCTATCGCTTCCCCGATGGCCAGGCCATGACCGTCGACGCCGACGAACTCAGCACCATCTTCCAGGACTTCACCAGCGGCTTTGCCGAGCGCCCGCGCGATACGCAGCCATCGCCTTTTCCCAAGCCCGAGCTGTACGAAGTGTAATCCCGACGGAACCGGTGGAACTTTTCCCGTTCTGGAAGGTTTGTATGGCGCCCCCTTTCAAGGATGCCCTCATGAGAACCTCATTTTTCCAGCTGGCCGCGGCGTCCGCCCTGGCTGTGACCGTTTTAGCTCTTCCTGCCAAGGCGGCCGAAAAGGCCGAATTGCTGGGCAATGCCGACCGCACCGTCACGCACCTGAAGCATGACCCGGCCTTCGCCACCGCCGCCCGCATGATGCGCGATGCCAAGGCCGTCTTCATCGTACCCAAGCTGGTCAAAGGCGGCTTTATCTTCGGCGCCGAAGGCGGCTCGGGCGTCCTTATCCGCCGCACTGGCGGCGGCTGGGGCGAGCCCAAATTCTATGACATGGGTTCGGCCTCTTTCGGCCTGCAGGCCGGTCTGGAACAAGCCGAGCTGGTCTTCATCATCAACAGCGAACGGGCGCTGTCCGGCATCGAGCATGGCAATTTCAAGCTGGGCGCCGGTGCCGGCATAACAGTCGTCAATCTGTCGTCTGGCGCGGAAGGTGCCACCACCGCCCATGGTGGCGACATCGTGGTGTGGACGTCCGGTACGGGCGCTTATGCCGGGATCAGCTTCAATGGTTCGGTGATCAGCCCGGACAAGGATCTCAATTCCACACCGACCATGGGGCCGGAAGCACAGAAGCTGAAGGCCAACCTCGAGACCGTGCGCTAATTACCTAAAGGTTTTTGCCAGAAAGGGCGCACGGGTTTACCGTGCGCCCTTTCCATTTCGGAGTTCCCCCATGAAAAAGTCCATATTCGTATCGCTCATCGGCGCGTCGCTTCTTGTCACCGGTGCGGCGTTCGCCGCTGTCAGCCTGTCGGCGGAAATCTCGAACGCCCGCACCCACGCCAACAATGCCGCCAATGCCCCCACCATCGAGGCCGTGCATACCCATATGCACCATTCCTTGAACTGCCTTGTTGGGCCCAAGGGCGAAGGCTTCGACGCCGGGCAGATGAACCCCTGCGCCAATGCCGGCAATGGCGCGATCCCCGATCAGACCGACGCCGCCAAGAAAGCCAAACTGGAAGAAGCCAAGACCGGCTTGATGAAGGGCCTGACCGAAAACGACTTGAAAGCCGCCCAAGGCATTGCCGCCAGCGCCACGACGGCCATCGCCGCCGCGATGTAATCGGCTTTGCGATAGTTTGGCCGTCACCGAAACATGGTGGCGGCCGACTGTCCTATCCTTGCGATGCCGCAAGGAGAACGCCATGGCCGCGACCGTCATCTGCCACATTCAATATCAGATCGATCCCTATCAGCGGGACGCCTTCCTGCAATATGCCAAGAACTGGCAGACCGTGATCCCGGCCTGTGGCGGCGATCTTCTGGGCTATTTCCTGCCGCATGAAGGCACCAACGACACCGCCCATGCCATGATCGGCTTCGAGAGCCTGGCGGCCTATGAAACCTACCGCGCCGCGCTTCTGAAAAATCCGGACGGCAAAGCCAATTTCGAATTCGCCCAACGCCAGAAATTCATCCTGCGCGAGACGCGCGAATGGCTGAAACTCGTGACCGCCTGACCTACAAAAACGCGCTCAAGCCGCTATATTGGAGCCATGGCGCACAATAACGGCATGGTTCCCCGGTCCAAGGGCAAGGCCCGGGCCGCGAAGGGTTCGGAAAATTCCGCAAAATTCGCCGCGGCGGTCGAGGCTGGCCCCAGCCTGGCGGAAGCCGCCAACATGGACCCCGCCTATCTGGCGCCACCCCTGGCCGCGATGACGGCGGGCGGCACCTTTGTGCCCCATCGTCCCGCCCGGCCGGAAAAATCCGAAGGCGGCAAAAAGTTCAAACTGGTCAGCGAGTACAAGCCCGCAGGCGACCAGCCCACCGCCATCGCGGAACTGGTGAAAGGCGTCACGGCGCTGGACCGCGATCAGGTGCTGTTGGGCGTCACCGGGTCGGGCAAGACCTTCACCATGGCGCAGGTGATCGAGAAAACGCAGCGGCCCGCGCTGATCCTGGCGCCGAACAAGACCCTGGCGGCGCAGCTCTATTCCGAGTTCAAGCAATTCTTCCCGGAAAACGCAGTCGAGTATTTCGTCAGCTATTACGATTACTATCAGCCGGAAGCCTATATCCCGCGCACCGACACCTATATCGAGAAAGACAGCTCCATCAACGAAGAGATCGACCGCATGCGCCATTCGGCGACACGCGCGATCCTGGAGCGCGACGATGTCATCATCGTGGCCTCGGTATCCTGCATCTACGGCATCGGCTCGGTCGAAACCTATTCGGGCACGGCGGTCTCCATCGCCAAGGGCGACAAGCTGGACCGCAATGCCGCCATCAGCGGGCTGGTGGCGCTGCAATACCGGCGCAACGACGAGAATTTCACCCGCGGCGCCTTCCGCGTGCGCGGCGACGTCATCGATATTTTCCCGGCGCATTATGAAGATCGCGCCTGGCGCGTCGAACTGTTCGGCGATGTGGTGGATTCGATCACCGAATTCGATCCGCTCACCGGCCACAAAGCGGGCGTGCTGGAATCGATCAAGGTCTATGCCAACTCGCATTATGTGACCCCGCGTCCGACCTTGCAGCAGGCGATGAAGGGCATCAAAGCGGAATTGATCACGCGCCTGAACGACTTCCGCACCAACGGCAAGCTGCTGGAAGCGCAACGGTTGGAACAGCGCACCACCTTCGATCTGGAAATGATCGAGGCCACGGGATCGTGCGCGGGCATCGAAAATTATTCGCGCTGGTTGACCGGCCGCCTTCCGGGCGAGCCGCCGCCCACTCTGTTCGAATATCTGCCGGACAATGCCCTGGTCTTCGCCGACGAAAGCCATGTCACGGTGCCCCAGATCGGCGCCATGTACAAAGGCGACTATCGCCGCAAATACACGCTGTCGGAATTCGGCTTCCGCCTGCCCTCCTGCATCGACAACCGCCCGCTGAAATTCGAGGAATGGGACGCGATGCGGCCGCAATCGGTCTATGTCTCGGCCACGCCGGGACCGTGGGAAATGCAGCGCACCGATGGCGTCTTCGCCGAACAGGTGATCCGGCCCACCGGCTTGATCGATCCTCCGGTCGAGATCCGGCCTGTGGAAACGCAGGTGGACGATCTGATCGCGGAATGCCGCGAAGTTGCTTTGCGCGGCTATCGCATCCTGGTCACCACCCTGACCAAGAAGATGGCGGAAGACCTCACCGAATATATGCACGAGCAGGGCCTGCGGGTCCGCTACATGCATTCGGATGTGGAAACATTGGAGCGGATCGAGATCATCCGCGATCTGCGGCTGGGCGCGTTCGATGTGCTGATCGGCATCAATCTTTTGCGCGAAGGCCTGGATATTCCCGAATGCGCCCTGGTCGCCATTCTGGACGCCGACAAAGAAGGCTTTCTGCGCAGCGAAACCTCGCTGATCCAGACCATCGGCCGCGCCGCCCGCAATGTGGACGGCAAGGTGGTTCTGTATGCCGACAAGATCACCGGCTCGATGGAGCGTGCCATGGCGGAGACCAGCCGCCGCCGCACCAAGCAGGAAGCGTATAACAAGGAACACGGCATCACGCCGCTCAGCATCAAGAAGAATATCGCCGACATCATGGGTTCGATGTACGAGCGCGACCATGTGATGGTGGATGCGGGCGTGCTGGAAGCGGCGGACGGCGAGCGCGCCTTTGTCGGCCACAATATCAAGGCGATCATTGCCGATCTGGAAAAACAGATGCGAACCGCCGCCGCCGATCTGGAATTCGAGACTGCGGCGCGGCTGCGCGACGAACTCAAACGGCTTCAGACTGTGGCGCTGACCGTCAGCGACGATCCGTTCGCGCGCCAGTCGGATGTGGAGCGCGCGCAGTTCGATGCCGAAATTTCGCTGTCGGATGAAGGCAAACCGTCGCGCCCCTCGAAAGGCGGCGCCGGACGCAAACGCCTGCAACGCGCCGGCCGCCCGAACGCACCAAAGACATTCGGCAGCCGGGCGCGTTGATCTGATATCCTCATGCTGAGCCTGTCGAAGCATGCGGCGTGCGCTGCACGACCTTACAATCCTCATCCTTCGACAAGCTCAGGATGAGGAATTAGAAAGCCCCCATGTCCCGCGCTTTTGTCAAAGAAAGTTCCGAGTCGGCTCGCCCACCCGAAAAGATGGTCGAGGACGGTCCCAATCCGGTGACGCCGGAAGGCATGGCGCAAATCGACGCGCATGTGGCGCGGATCGAAGACGCGCTCAAGACCGAAACCAATGTGCTGCTGCGCGAAACACTGGAGCGCGATCTGCGCTACTGGACCACGCGCAAGGCCAGCGCAGAGATCGTACCACCGCCCACAGGCGATGCGGTTGCGTTCGGCAGTCATGTCACCATCGAGCGCAAGAACCGGACGCAGACATTCCGCATTGTCGGTGTGGACGAAGCTGATCCGGCACGCGGTTTGATCAGCTTCCGCTCCCCGCTCGCCGCCGCGGTGATGGGTGCACGCGAAGGCGACATTGTCGAAGCGGCGGAGCCATTGGGCGAGATCGTCATCATCTCGGCCAAGACCTGAACCGCCGCGTTTTTGCTATTGGCGTGATAAAAGCGTAGGAAGAATGCGCGACGGCCTCCCGTCAGAAGAAGCGCACCTGTTCATTCCCGACCCGCATTGTGCGCGCCTGGCCAGACAGCCCCACTTCCCTGCCCCGTAATGTCTTCGCCACCCCGGCATCCGTCTGGGCGCAATTTCCGCAAAGGCATACCAAAATGACGATCGGCACCGTGAAATTCTTCAATAGCGCCAAAGGTTTTGGCTTCATCTCGCCCGAGGGCGGCAACAAGGATGTGTTCGTGCACGCCTCCGCCGTCGAAGCTGCCGGCATGCGTTCGCTCGACGAAGGCCAGAAGGTCTCGTTCGACGTACAGCCGGACCCCAAGGGCTCCAAGGCCGTCAATCTCAAGGCGGTCTGATTGCGAGACGGACGGCAGCGATAAAACGCTGCCGTCTTTTTCTTTCCACTCCCGGACAAGATCATGGCGCCGAAGAAACCCAACTACCAGCAAGACCGCTTGCAGCGCGAACGCGCCCAGGCCGCGAAGCAAGCCGAGAAGGCCGAACGCCGCGCCGAGGAAACCGCCCGGCGCAAAGCCGCGAAGGACGCGGAACCCGGCGGCGAGCAGGGCTAACCGTCCGCCCGTACCGAAAGCTTTTGGTAACCGCGTGAAGCGGCCCGGTACCGGGATTTTTTGATCGCTGCACCTGCGAAATCACCAGGAAAATCACTGCTTCGCGCGGGCTGCGCGCATATCCCTTCCTTGCCAATAGGTCATATTTGCGCGTATTGTCGCGCCCAGTGGAGACCAGTTCCGTCACAGACGAAGCGCACCTGTAGAAGAATCCTGCCCGCCTTCCGTGCGCGCCTGGACGAGACAGTTCACTTCCTTCCCTGCGACCAACGAAATCTCTTCCCAGACCGGCATTCCGCCGTTCCGGAAATCAATGCAGGAAGTACCGTTATGACGATCGGAACCGTTAAGTTTTTCAATACCTCCAAGGGCTTCGGCTTCATCGCGCCGGAAGGCGGCGGCAAGGATGTGTTCGTCCACGCCACCGCTGTTGAAGCGGCCGGCATGCGCAGCCTGACCGAAGGCCAGAAGGTCTCGTTCGACATCGTCCCCGACGCGCGCGGCGCGAAGGCGGCGAACCTCAAGTCCGCCTAATCGGCCGACATTGACGGATACAGAAAGGCCGGCGCGGCAACGCGCCGGCCTTTTTGCTGGGCGCGCCTATAGCAGCGCCATACGGACGGTCTAGGATGGTTCCCATGACAAATATCCCCCGTGCATTGGGTGCGGTGGCGTTGGGCGCCGCCCTCCTGGCCACACCTGCCTCCGCCCGCCCCCGGGCGATAGCGCAATTGAAGGGGCTGGACGGCAAGGCGGTCGGGACAGTGCATTTCTCCGCCGTCAATCGCGGCGTGCTGGTCGAATTCGATCTGAGCGGACTGCCGCCCGGCGCGCATGGCATCCATCTGCATGTTTCGGGCAATTGCGATCCCAAGACCGGCTTCACCAGCGCCGGTCCGGTGCTGGGCCTGGGGCCCGTGACCCGCAAGCACGGTTTTCTGGCCGAGGGCGGTCCGCTGGCGGGCGATCTGCCCAACCAATATGCCGGGGCCGACGGCCATCTCCACGCCGCCACCCTGATCAACAGTTTCGGGCTGGGCAACGGCAAGCGCTCCATCTTCGACCGGGACGGTGTCGCCATCATTGTCGATCA
>DASYDX010000033.1:0-15481 GCA_036499345.1 Rhizomicrobium sp. | reverse complement strand
GTCGTCCAATTGCCCCCGGCCACCTTCGTTCAGTGCGAAGGCTGCATCGATCAGATCGCGCTTGTTTTCCGCCAGCCAGCGCGCGCCGTTGAATTGGCCGCCCTCCTCGCCACAAGTCAGCGCCATCTTGATGGTGTGCCGTGGCTTATAGCCGGCCTTCTTGAAGTCGATCAGCATATCGGCCCAGATCGCAGCTTGCGCTTTGTCGTCGAACGCACCGCGGGCCATGAAGTAGCCATTCTCTTCATAGAGCTTGTAAGGATCGCGGGTCCAATCTTCGCGCTTGGCTTCCACCACATCCTCGTGGGCCAGCAACATGATGGCTTTCGCTTTGGGATCGGTCCCTGGATACAGAACCACCAGACCGCCTTCCTTGGGATGTCCGGGCGGCGTGAACAGAACCACCTGATCGTCCGGGAACCCCGCGGCCTTCATCCGTGCAGCCACCTGTTCACCCACCTTGGTGCAACCGCCACCGGATGCGGAGCTGTTGGTTTCCACCATCTCTTTATAGATCGTCCGAAACTGCGCCTCGTCCTGCGCCACCGGTTTGCTCGTCTGCGCCATTGCCGACGAGGTCAGCAACACAGCCACCAAGCCGATAGATCCCCTGATCATCCGCATGCCCATCTCCCGATATTTCCAAATACTGTCATCATGAAAATTGATTGGTGAGGTTTTTTAACCCCGGCTTTGGATTGCCTAATAGCCGATGGCGTACCCCATCCGCCTGGGGTCAGAGCCCGCAGACCGCGTGCCATAAGGCGATTCAAGAACCGCCTGGATGCTGCCAATCGAATATGGCCCCACCAATTCGACCTTGTGTCCCATCGAACGAAGGCCTGCGATTGTCTCCGGCGAGAAACGCGATTCCGCCTGCACCATGATCGCCGCCCCTGGCGTATAGAAACCGGGATCCGGGTCCAATGCGATCCTGGGCGCTTCAATCGCAGCCTGCACCGGCATGCCGCGATCGATGACATTGATCAGATGCTGGAACTGTGTCTGCCCGATGGTTTCACCCCCGGGAGAACCGAAGATCATCTTGAACTGGCCCTTGTCCATCACAATGGTCGGACAATTGCCCAGCAGCGGAACGCGTCCGCCTCTGACAAAATTGGGGTGATCGCGATAGGGCGCGGTCGAGCCGGTACGCAAACCGTTGTTGCAGAGCAGCCCCGTGCTGCCCATCACCACGCCGGTGCCGAAACCGCCGCCCAGTGTGGTGGTAACGCCGACAGCATTTCCTTCGCTGTCCACGATCGAGAGGTTCGTCGTATCGCCAGGAACCTTTTTGATCACATTCCCATCATGTGGTGGCTTCCACGCGCCACCAAGATCGGCGCCTTCAGGAAAGGCGCCAGCGCGGCTGAGATCGATCAGCTTGCGCCGTTGCGCAGCGAATTCCTTCGAGATCAGCTTTTGGACCGGCACCGAGAATTGTGAGGGGTCCGCTGCGTAACGATAGACGTCGGCCTTAGCGACCTTGATACATTCGGCGATCAAATGAACTGCTTGCGCACTGTCGGCTGGCATGGACGCAATATCGAACGCCTCGAGCAGATTGAGTTGCTCGCAGGTCTCCAGTCCCGTCCGCGAGGTTAGTGGCGCGCAGATCACGTTCAGACCGCGATAGGTCGTGGCCACCGGCTCGGCCCAACGGGGTTTGTAGTTGCGCATATCGTCCGCGCGCAGCCAGCCACCATTCGTTTCGGAAAAACGCGACATCTCCTGCGCGATAGGTCCGGTGTAGAAATAGTCGTAGGCCGCCTGCAACGCCCGATCCCGGCTGGCGCCACCTTTCAGCGCCTGGGTCTCTGCATCCGCGAGCGCTTGCAGCGTAAGCGACAGCGGCACATTCTTGAACATGGAACGCGGCGGCGGCGGCTTCCCACCCGGCAAGAAGATCGCCGCAGTGCTGGGAAATTTGGCCAACTGCGCCTGCTGGCGTTCGATGGTGCGGGCAATGGACGGGTCGATTGGATGGCCGTCGCGCGCATAACCGATCGCCGGTTCCAGAAGCTTGGACAAAGGCAAGCGGCCAAAGCGCCGGGTCAGTTCGATCCAGCCGCCGAACGAGCCCGGCGTAACAACCGCCTTGGGGCCCCAGGTCAAATCCTGCACGGTGGCATGATCGTCCACCAGCCGTGGCGCGGCGCCTGTGAATGCCAGAGAAATGATTTTTCCGGTCTTGCCGTCATAACACGTGGCCAAACCATTGCCCGCGGCACTGGACGCCCAGGGTTCGCAGACATTCAACACAGCCATCACCGCAACGGCGGCGTCGGCGGCCGTGCCGCCTTGCATCAACATGCGCACGCCCGCCATCGAGGCCAGCGGATGACCGGCAGCCACGGCGCCATGCGGCGCAGGCACCTCGACCCGATGTTGCGCCACGGTTGCGGCGCCGCTGCGTGGTGCATCAGGCGCCTGTCTTCCCACGCCCGGTTGCGATGGTGTCTGAGCCAGCGTGGTGGCGGCCGTCACAGAGATCGCCGCGCCAGAAAGGCCGCCGATGAGAACTTGCCGGCGGCCGATCTTGCCGCTCTTGGGTGTTTCGTTCTTGGTATCTTTCGTCATGCTTGCCCCTTCCGATGGCGCGCAAGCATGCTATGGCGCGCTAGCTTGCCGCAGATCGTGAAGAGTGGCCCCTTGCTGCGATCCGCGCAAATGCGCCCGGGCGTTTAGCCCAGATAGGCATTTTCTCTTTGGAAATCAGAATTTTGTGGTCAGAAAAGCCGCTGCCTTGAGGCGAGGCAATGTGCGAAAATCCGCACAAGAAAATCCACGTGTGTGCGTAAGGCCGCACGCCCCACCGCGCCCGAAGGCGCGCACCAGAATCACAAGCCGCGTCGGTGAACAGCCAGCACTTCTATATTAGTGCGACCAGGGCTGTTTGCGGTCGAAGCGGAAATTGTCGGAATAGGATTTGGGCCGCGGCCGGGCCAGATGCGGCTCGAACACCTGAAAAGGAATGCCATGCTTTTCGGCATAGGCAATTGCCTCTTCCTTGGTGTCGAATTCCAACGCCAATTGCTGGCGCATATCATTGGAGCTGGTCCAACCCATCAGCGGGTCCGGCACCCGCGCCGTCTCCGGCTCGAATTCCAATTGCCACAATTTGGTCCGGGCCTTGCCGGACTGCATCGCGTTCCTGGCCGGCTTGTAGATGCGCGCACGCATGAATTCGCTTCCCTTGTTAGAATCGCCCTCACCCGGCTGACACCGGGCTCGAAACGACACCAGCTTTCGGTGGCGCGGAATGCGCCAGCAAAAACGGGGATGGTCGGAGCGGTGTGATTCGAACACACGACCCTCTGCTCCCAAAGCAGATGCGCTACCAGGCTGCGCTACGCTCCGGTTTTCCCCGGATTTGGTCCGGTTCCTTACACGTTGGGAAGAAGTGGGGCAACCGCAAGCCGAAACGGCCAGACTAGCGGGTTTTTGCCTTCAAATTCGGGACCTGAACCTTGGCGCCCTCGGTGATGCCCAGCGCCGCAGCCCGTCCGGCATTCAGCTCGATCACCAGCTGAACCGGCTCGCCGGAGGGAATATTTTCCCGCGAATAAGGGGTGGCGTTGGCCTTGATCCGGGCAATCGTGCCATCTGCGCGCACGAACAGCATGTCCAACGGCAGGACCGTATTTTCCATCCAGAAACTGACCAGCTGCGGTGTGTGAAAATCGAACAGCATGCCGGCATCCGGCGCCATGGCGGTCCGGTACATCAATCCCTTTTCCCGGCTCTCCTCGTCCGCCGCGATCTCGACGGTGAAGCTGTGAGGGCCCGCCTTGGTGTCGATGGTGATGGTCTCGACCGGCAGTCCCGGCGCGGCGCTGGCTGGCGCCGCCAACGCGAAGACGGAAAAAACAGCGGGCATGAGAAATGACAGAAGAGAGAGAGGCGCGCGCATCAGCGATTTCCCGGAACGGATCGCCCCTGCTTAGAAGCGGCGCAAGCGGAAATCAATCGCCGTCAATCCAGCAGCTCAACCTCTGCTGCCAAGATCCCTTTGGGACCATTGCCGACCCGGAACCGCACATTCTGACCTTCGCGCAGCTCCGCAATACCCGCGTCGCGCAACGTCTCCATATGGACAAAAATGTCTGCCGTGCCCGGTCCTTGCGACAGGAAGCCATAGCCTTTGGCGCGATTGAACCATTTGACCGCTCCGGCATGCCAATTGCCCTGCGCCTCGGCGGCTGGGCGCGGTCCCCGGTCCAACGCCGGCATCGCATGCGCCGTCGAATTGTCCAGGGAGACCAGCTGGCTCGCCTGCAAACCGCGCGGCCCCGTCACCACTTCGCAGGTCACGGTGGCGCCTTCCTTGACCGTCTTGAATCCCGATTGCCGCACACAAGCCTGGTGCAGAAGAACATCTGCCGAACCATCAACCGGCGCTATGAAGCCATAGCCCTTGGCATAATCGAACCATTTGACCTGGCCACTGATCCGGGAAGGCATTTCCTGCGCGGACGCTTTTCGCGCATCGGATGAGGACGGCTCCGCACCGCACTCCATCAAAGCCTCCATTGTTCTTATTCTTGCCTGAACCCTGCCATAAACAATCGGATTCGCAACTCGATTTACAACGCTATAGCAGGAATATTTATTTCCGCGACCCAGGAATGAGATGACGCGCAAATTCGAAAAGCATTGCCTGTCGCTTGTGCTTTGCATGCGTGCAGCGGAAACTTGAATTATGAGCGAAGAATTGCAGATTGCGGCGCAATGGCTGGACGACGGACATAAAGTCGCGTTGGCGACGGTTATCCGAACCTGGGGCTCCGCGCCACGCGCTGCAGGGAGTCAGATCGCCGTACGCGACGATGGCGCGTTTCTCGGATCGGTATCAGGCGGCTGCGTCGAGACTGCCGTGATCGAAGCGGCGCTGAACAGCATCGCCGATGGGAAAAACCGCGATCTGGAATTCGGCGTGAGTGACGCGCAAGCCTGGACCGTTGGGCTCGCTTGCGGTGGCCACATCCGTATCCGGGTCGAGGCCGTCACGGCATGAAACGGCGTGTGCTGGAAACGCTGGTACGGAATTCCTCCCGGGCCTGGGTGCGCGCGCTGGACATTGCCAGCGGCGAGGAACGGCTAATCGATCCGTCCAAGGACGATTCCCCTCTCGGCCAGGCGGCGAAGAAGGCCGCCAGCGCCGATATCAGTGCGGAGATCGAACTGGATGGCCATACCTGGTTTCTGGAGGTTCACAACCCGCCGCTGGAATTGATGTTGGTCGGAGCGGTTCATATCGCCCAACCACTTGCCGCCATGGCGCGCCTGGCGGGATACCATGTGCGTGTGGTCGATCCGCGCACTGCTTTCGCCACTCCCGAACGTTTTCCCGGCGTGACGCTCCATCCCGATTGGCCGGACGATTTTTTTGCCGCGACCCCGCCCAGCGTGCGCACAGCCCTGGTGGTGTTGGCCCATGACCCCAAAATCGACGATCCGGCCCTGGAAGCCGGCCTGCGTTCACCCGCCTTCTATATCGGCGCCCTGGGTTCCAAGAAGACCCATGCGGCAAGGCTGGAACGGCTGGGGGGGCGTGGATTTCCCCCCGAAGCCCTGGCCCGCATCCGGGGGCCGGTCGGACTGGCCATCGGCGCCCGCAGCCCTGCGGAAATAGCTCTTTCGATTTTGGCGCAAATAACCGAGACTCTGCGTGCTTGACAGGGTTTGCGACAAATCCTGATTTGCGCGGGGGCGGCCGGTGACGACAAAATTGCGGTCCATGATCAAAGACGACACCAAACCTCATATTCTCCTGGTGGAGGATGCCCGCGATATTCGCGAACCCCTGGCGCGCTATCTGCGCGAACATGGCTATCGCGCCACCACCGCCCCGGATTCGGCCAGCGCGCGCAAAGTGCTGAAAGGCGCGGCGATCGATCTTCTGGTGCTGGATATCATGATGCCGGGCGAAGACGGCCTCAGCCTCTGCCGCTCCATCCGCGAGACCTCTCAGATTCCCGTGATTCTTCTCACCGCCCGTGGCGAAGAAGTCGACCGCATCATCGGCCTGGAAATGGGGGCCGACGATTATATCGCCAAGCCCTTCTCGCCCCGCGAATTGATCGCGCGCGTCACCGCCGTGCTCCGGCGCACCCAGGCTCTGCCGCCACGGCAGAAACCGCCTGGCGCCGAACGCATCCGCTTCGGTGACTGGACACTCGACACCGGCCAGCGCGAACTGATCGGCCCTGACGGCATGGCGCTTCCCCTCTCCTCCGGTGAATTCCGTCTGCTGACGGCTTTGCTGGAACGGCCCAAGATCGCACTGACCCGCAATCAGCTGCTCGATCTCACCAAGGGCCGGGACGCCGATCTGTTCGACCGCTCAATCGACAATCATGTCAGCCGTCTGCGGAAGAAGATCGAACCCGACCCCAAGAATCCGCGTTACATCAAGACGGTCTGGGGCGGCGGCTATATCTTCGCGATGGAGCCCGAAGCGGCGTGAAGCTCAAATTCAAAATCTGGCCTCGCACACTCGCGGTCCAGTTGATCGCAGTGACCGCTGCGGCTGTGGTCGTCTCCAACTTCGCGGTGGCCTGGTGGTTTGAGCAGGGCAACGAACGGCAGAAAGAAACCGCCCTCAACGAGCGCGTTCTGGATCGCGCCGCCGCCGTTGCCGCCACCCTGATCGCGATTCCGCCCGATGCGCGTGGTGCGGTGATGCGGTCTATGAACTCGCCCCATCTTTGGCAATTCGCCGAACTGCGGCCGGGCGACGAGATCACCCGGCCGATGAGCGATGAAGGCGAGCGCCTTGCCCAGCGCCTGGTGGCGTCCCTGCCGCCGCAAGCACGGGTGGGGCGCGCGACCGTGCTGGTGCACGAGCAGTTGAGCGAAATTCCCTCCTATCTCCTGCCCGCGCACAGCTACGAGAATAACGACGCGATGCGGCTGGTTATTCCGCTCGACGCCAAAAATTCGATTTCGATGGTGTTCCTGCGCTCCCGGCCTTCCTGGCCGATCGAAATGATCGTTGCGGCTGCCGTCGCCACCTTGGTCACGTCGGCCGGCGCCGCGCTGGTGGCCCGGCGCGTGGTGCGCCCGCTTTCCGATCTCACATCCGCCGCGTCGGTGGTGGCCAGAGGCGGTAACGCGCCCCGCGTCGCCGAGAAAGGCCCCGACGATGTGCGCAACGCCGCGGTTGCCTTCAACCAGATGACGGAAAAAGTGACCCGCACGCTGGAAAGTCAGCGCCACCTTCTCTCAGCCGTCGGCCATGATCTGCGCACGCCCATCACGGCCATGCGCATCAATCTGGAATTCGTCGACGAAGAAGAGTTGCGCGAAAGACTGCAGCACAATCTCGACGAGTTGCAGGCCTTGACCGAACAGGTTCTGGCCGCCGCGCGCGGTGCGGGCGCCGAAGGCAAGCGCAACGTCGATCTGTCGGCCCTGGTAGAAAGCCTTTGCGCCGATCTGGATGATCTGGGCGAGCCGGTGACCTATCAAATCCATTCGCCCGCCCCCGTCAGTTGCCGCCCCAACGAAATCCGCCGCGCGGTGCGCAATCTGGTGGAGAATGCCGTGGCCTATGGCAGCCGGGCCGATGTCCAGATCGCCAGCAACAGCGACGGCTATGACATCGTGATCGAAGACGAAGGCCCCGGCATTCCCGAGGACGAGCATATCCGGGTGTTCGAGCCCTTTGTGCGGCTGGAAAGCTCGCGCAATGCCGCCACCGGAGGCACCGGCCTGGGCCTGACTCTGGCCAAAGCCATCGCCGAGGGGCATGGCGGCGCCATTGTTCTGGAAAATCGCCGGGGCGGCGGTCTCAGGGCTCGCATGCATTTGCCGCGCATGGCGATGCGCGCTTAGACACCCTAATATCCCACCATGCAGTTTGGCAGCTTTCCCGTCGCTGGCGCCGTCGGCGCGGTTCTTGCCCATGGTGTGCGCCAGGGACCCATCTCTTTTCGCAAGGGGCGCACGCTTTCACCCGACGATGTGAAGGCGTTGCAGGATGCCGGCATAACCGATGTCACCATCGCCTGGGCCGAGCCTGGCGATATTCTGGAGGACGAAGCCGCGGCGCGGGTCGCGCGTGCGGCAGCGGCAACTGACGGTACCGTTCGGGTCGGCGCCGCCTTTACCGGCCGCGCCAATCTGTATGCGCAGACAGCCGGACTGGCGCTGATCGCACCGGAAGCTATCGACACCGCCAACCGGCTGGACGAAGCGATCACCGTCGCGACCCTGCCGCCTTTCACCAAAGTGACGGCAGGCCAGATGCTCGCCACCATCAAAATCATCCCGTTCGCGGCGCGCCAAACCGGCGTAATCGCGGCGGAAGAAACGCTATCGGCAACGCCCGCAATCCGGGTTGCGCCCTTCACGCCCCGCTGCGCAGCTCTGATCTCGACCTACTTGCCGGGCATGAAAGTGGCCTTGCTGGAGAAAAATCGCGAGGCGTTGGAAGCGCGGCTGAAGCCGCTGGGCTCGGCCATCGCATTCGAGCGCCGGGTATCGCATGAGATCGGGGCTGTTGCGGACGCGATCGCCGAGGCCGCCGCTGCGAACGCCGATCCCATCCTGCTCTTCGGTGCCAGCGCGATAGCGGACCGGCGCGATGTCTTGCCCGCAGCCCTGGAGCGCGCCGGCGGCCATGTCGCGGTTCTGGGCATGCCGGTCGATCCCGGCAATTTGCTGATGACGGGAACCCTGGAAGGACGGACCGTGATCGGGCTGCCGGGCTGCGCCCGCTCGCCCAAATTGAACGGCTTCGATTTCGTCCTTTGGCGCGTCCTGGCGGGCCTGTCTGTCGGGCGGTCTGAGATCGCCGCGATGGGTCTGGGGGGACTTCTGGCCGACAGTCCGGTCCGCCCGCATCCGCGCGAAGGCGTAAAACCCATGGCTCCCCGGCTGCCACGCATCGGCGCCATCGTTCTGGCTGCCGGTCATTCCTCGCGCATGCGGGCGGCGGGCCGCAATACCAACAAGCTGATTCAATCCCTGGATGGCCGCCCCATGGTGCGCCATGTGGTGGAAGCTGCGCTAAAAAGTGCAGCCTCGGATGTGATTGTTGTCACCGGCAACGAAAAAGAGGCCATCGCCGCGGCGTTGGATGGCCTGCCGATAATATTTTCTGAAAATGCCGAATATTCAAAAGGTTTGAGCACTTCTCTCATCTCAGGTCTGAACATGCTGCCACAGGGTTGCGACGGCGCTTTGGTACTTTTGGGCGATATGCCGGCTGTGGATGCCCATCTGCTGGACCGCCTGATCGCCGCCTTCGATCCCGAAGAAGACCGCGCCATCATCGTCCCGGTTCATGGCGGGCGGCGCGGTAACCCGGTTCTTTGGGGCCGCCGCTTCTTCCCGGAGATCCTGACCCTCACGGGCGATGCGGGCGCCCGGGCCCTCTTCGCGCCTTATGCCGCCCAACTCTGCGAGGTCGAGGCCGGTTCCGATGCGCCGCTGACCGACATCGACACCGAAGAAGCCCTGTCGGCCTACCGCACAAGGATCGAGCCATGAGCGACCCGCTCTACCGCAAAGAGCTTTTGCGGCTGGCGGCGGATGCCACCGGCTCCGGCCATCTGCAGCAGGCGGATGGCGCGGCCACGGCGCATAATCCAGCCTGCGGCGACCGAGTGACAATGGAGGTTCGGCTGGCGGATGGCCGGATCGCGGAATTGGCGCACCAGACCCAGGCCTGCGTGCTGACCCAAGCTTCAGCAGCGATCCTCGGAGCCCATGCGAGCGGCCTGGACCGGAAAGCGCTTCAAGCGTTGGCGGAAGGTGTGGCTGCGATGTTGAAGGGGGGCGATGCCCCGCCTTCGCCCTTTTCCGATTATGGCGTCTTTGACGGCGTGGCCGACCACAAAGGCCGGCATGTCTGCGTGCTGTTGCCGTTCAAAGCCGCGTTGGACGCGCTCGAGGTCTCAAGCGCGTCCGCAAGCGAAGAAGGCCAGCTTTAGATCTCGCTGGCGGTGGTGACGATCTTGTGGACCAGCCCGTATTTCTGGGCCTCTTCCGCGCCCATCCAGAAATTACGCTCGGTATCGGTCACGACCTTTTCGTAAGGCTGCCCGGTTTCGACCGCGATCTCCTTGATCAGGCGTGCACGCATCTTGAGGATTTCTTCCGCCTCGATAGTGATGTCGGACGCCTGACCGCGCACGCCGCCCAGGGGCTGGTGCAACAGAAAGCGTGTGAATGGCAGGCAGTAGCGATTCTCGCGCTTGGCGCCGAGATAGATATGCGCGCCCGCGCTCGCCACCCAGCCGGTGCCGATCATCTTCACGCGATTTCCGACGAACCGGATCATGTCGTGAATGGTGTCGCCCGACTCCACATGACCACCCGGCGAATTGACGATGACGCGGATATCGCCATCGCTTTCGGCATAAGCGAGCAGCTGCGCGCTCACGCGTTCGGCCATCTTCATGTCCACTTCACCGAAGATCAGCACGGTGCGCGACTTGTAGAGCGCCTTGGCAATTTCGGAGGATTGCGGATCCGGCGCCTTCGCCTTTTCGTCGTCCTTTTCTTCGGTTTCTTCGTCGGCGCGGCGCAAGGTGAACTCCGGATGCAAGGGGCGAATCTCCGTCTGGCGGTGACCAGAGATATAGGAAGGCAGGACCCGCTTATAAAGCCTGAACGGCCTGGGTCAAAGTTGGCCCGATTTCCCGGTGCAAAACCAAGTCCGCATAGGGGTCTTGCTCGGTTTCCTCACGGTTGAGGATAGCGAATTTCGCCCCGGCCCGCTTGGCCATCAGGGGAAAGGCCGCCGCCGGATAGACCACCAAGGAGGAACCCGCGACCAGAACAAGGTCTGCGTTCAAGCTCGCGTCCTGCGCCCTTGCCATCTCGGCTTCGGGCATCGCCTGGCCAAAAGAGATGGTCGCCGTCTTGATGATGCCGCCGCAAAGCCGGCAATCCGGCGCCTCACCTTCGCGATCGAAATGCGCACGGATATCGGCGATCTCCAGCCGTGTGCCGCAGGTCAGGCATTTGGCGTAGCGGGTGTTGCCGTGCAGTTCGATCACACGGTCGTCCGGCACACCGCCCGCTTGATGCAGATTGTCGATATTCTGGGTGATGACCGCGGCTACGATGCCGCGACGAACCAATTCTGCTACCGCCAGATGCCCGTCATTGGGCTGCACCGCATTCCAGGTTTCTTCCATTTCGAAACGGCGCTGCCAGGAAATGCGCCGCGCTTCGGGATCGGCGACATAATCCTGGAACTGCACCGGCATCATCTTGGTCCAGATGCCGCCGGGCGAACGGAAATCTGGTATTCCCGATTCCGTGGAGATGCCGGCGCCGGTGAAAACCACCGCGCGGTGCGCCTGCCGAAGCAAACTTGCGAGTTCGGCGATATCGGGGTCCGCGATCTGCAAGCGGCGCCCTATTCCGGCTTATGAAATTTGAGGGCGCTGCGATCCGCCTTGGCCGCACCGTCTTTGAAGACGGCGCATATATCGGCGGGATAGCCCGTCCAATCTTTCCCGATCATGCAAATCCCTGCTCTGACATTGGCAGGAATCTGACACGTCCACAGTGGATTGGGAATGCGGGACCGGCCGCAAAATCTGCGGCCGGTCACACGCAGGCGCCTTTAAGCCTTTACCCGCGCAATGCCTTCCAGGATCAGCTTGCGGGCTTCATCGGCATCGCCCCAGCGCACGATCTTGACCCACTTGCCGGGCTCCAGATCCTTATAGTGCGCGAAGAAATGCTCGATCTGGCGGATCGTGATCTCCGGCAGGTCGCTGTAATTGGAGATGCCGTCGAAGCGCTGGCTGATATGCGGCGACGGAACGGCGATGATTTTCTCGTCCATGCCGGCATTGTCTTCCATCAGAAGCACGCCCACCGGACGTACGCTGATGACCGCGCCCGGCGCGATGGCGCGGGTATTGGCGATCAGCACATCCACCGGATCGCCGTCACCCGACAGCGTGTGCGGAATGAAGCCGTAATTTCCCGGATAGCGCATCGATGTATAGAGGAAGCGGTCCACGATCAGCGTGCCGGAATCCTTGTCGAGTTCATACTTGATGGGCTCGCCGCCCACAGGCACTTCGACAATGACGTTCACGTCATCCGGCGCGTTGCGTCCCGTGGCGATTTTGTCGATGCGCATGGCTTTGATTCCTGTGGAAAAAGGCCCTCCTAGGGGCCCTGTCCGGCCAACCACCAGTAGGCAAATTGACACGGCTGCCCTGCAGGGCGGCGCTGGCATTCCACAGGGGCCACGGGTAGATTCGCCGGATATAAGAAATGCGAGGGGAAATGCCGATGCGCCGCCTTTTGAGCACGTTAACCAGCCTGTCTTTTCTTCTCACCCCGACCCTGACGAGCGCGCAGCCCGCAGGCGATTCCAGGGTTTCGGAGTTCAACGGCGCCGCCGTCTCCCAGAAATTCAAACCGCCGGTCGAATCCGAACATGGCATGGCGGTGAGTTCCCAGCGCGACGCCTCCAAGGCGGGTGCGGACATTCTCGCGGCAGGCGGCAACGCCATCGATGCGGCGGTCGCGGTCGGTTACGCGCTGGCAGTGACCCATCCTTGCTGCGGCAATATCGGCGGCGGCGGTTTCGCCACCATCCATCTGGCCAACGGCAAAGACACCTTCATCAACTTCCGCGAAAAGGCGCCTGCCGCCGCCAGCGAAGACATGTATCTCGACTCCAAAGGCGATGTGGTCCCGGGCCTCTCGCTCCATGGCTATAAAGCCGTTGGCGTGCCGGGCTCGGTCATGGGCTTCCAGAAGATGCTGGACGAATACGGCACCATGAAGCGCGCGCAAGTGATGGTGCCTGCCATCAAGCTGGCTGAAGAAGGATATATCCTGCAGGAAGGCGATGTTCGCACCTACGGGTTCGCCACCGACGCCTTCGCCAAACAGCCCAATGTCGCGGCGATCTTTCTCGACAATGGCAAGCCCTACAAAGTTGGCGACCGGCTCGTACAGAAAGACCTCGCCGCCACTTTGAAGTTGGTGTCGGCCCAAGGCCCCGATGTTTTCTACAAAGGCAATATCGCCGAGCGCGTCGTTGCCGCGTCCAAAGCCAATGGCGGCCTCCTCACCATGAAGGATTTTTCCGATTACACGGTGACGGAGAGCGCGCCGCTCTACTGCAATTATCGCGGCTATCACATCATCTCCTCGCCGCCGCCCTCGTCCGGTGGCGCTTCGATGTGCGAAATTTTCAACATCCTGTCGGGCTATCCGATGGACAAGATGCCGGTTCATTCCGCCAAGAGCATCCATCTGATGGTGGAAGCGATGCGGCATGCCTATGTCGATCGCAATTTCTCGCTGGGCGATCCCGCCTTCGTGAAGAACCCGTTGGACAAGATCTTATCGGAGAAGCATGCCGCCGCCATCCGCGCCAAGATCGACCCGGTGAAGGCAACGCCTTCCGCCGAAGTGAAGATCGGCGTCGAGCCGCATGAGAGCGAACAGACCACGCACTATTCAGTCGTGGACAAGGACGGCAATGCGGTCTCGGTCACGTATACGATCAATGGCGGCTTCGGCGCCGGCGTGATCGCGAGCGACACCGGCTTCTTCCTGAACAATGAGATGGACGATTTCACCTCCAAGGTCGGAGCGCCCAATCTGTTCGGCCTGATCCAGGGCAAGAACAACGCCATCGCGCCCGGCAAACGCCCGCTCTCCTCCATGAGCCCCACCATCATCACCAAGAATGGCAAGATCTTCATGGTGACCGGAAGCCCTGGCGGTTCGCGCATCATCACCATCACGCTGGAGTCGATCCTGAATGTGATCGATCACAAGATGGACGTGCAGGCCGCGGTGGACACGCCGCGCATCCATCATCAGTGGATGCCCGACACCGTCTATATCGAGGAGAATGCGTTGACGCCGGAAGTTCGCAAGGAACTGGAAGGTGTGGGCTATCACTTCACCGAGAACCGTTCCTGGGGCTCGGATGAAGCGATCATCATCGGCACCAAGAACGGCAAGCGGGTGCTTTACGGCGCCAATGACAGCCGTGCCACCGCGGGTGCCGCAATCGGCAATTAAAGACGCTCTCGCGTCATGTTTTGCAGGGGCGGCATGGTCTTTACGACTGTGCCGCCCACTTTCTTTCAGCCCATGCGGGCGATAGGCTTCGTGGCCGCCTGCAGATTTTCAAGGGGAAATTCATGCGCCGTTTTCTGAGCGTGTTGATCAGCACCAGCTTTCTTCTGACACCAACGCTCACCTGGGCCGACAATGCCGGCATCGCTCCGCCGACGATAAGCCCGCCGCCGGTCGAAGCCACGAACGGCATGGTGGTCAGCTCACAGCATTATGCCAGCCAGGTCGGCGCAGACGTTTTGAAAGCCGGCGGCAACGCCATCGACGCCGCAGTCGCGGTTGGTTATGCGCTGGCGGTGACGCATCCTTGTTGCGGCAATATCGGCGGCGGCGGTTTCGCCACCATCCATCTCGCCAACGGCAAGGACACCTTCATCGATTTTCGCGAGAAGGCGCCCGGTGCCGCCACGGAAAAGATGTACCAAGACGCCAAGGGCAATGTGATCCCAGATCTCAGCCTGTTCGGCCACAAGGCCGTCGGCGTGCCCGGCTCCGTCATGGGCTTCCAGAAGATGCTGGACGAATACGGCACCATGAAACGCGAACAGCTGATCGCGCCCGCGATCAAGCTGGCCGAAGACGGCTTCATTCTGAAGCGCGGCGATGTCGATCTGCTGGAATGGGGCACGGATCATTTCCGCAAAGAACCCAATGTCGCCGCCATCTTCCTGAACAAAGGCCAGCCCTACAAAGTCGGCGAACGCCTGGTGCAAAAACAGCTTGGCGCCACATTGCGCAAAATCTCGGCCGGTGGTCCCGACGCTTTCTACAAGGGCGATATCGCCCAACGCGTCGTGGCGGCTTCCAAAGCCAATGGCGGTCTTCTCACCATGAAGGATTTCGCGGATTACACCGCGGAAGAGACCAAGCCCATCAACTGCTCCTATCGCGGCTATCAGATCATCTCCTCGCCGCCACCCTCGTCCGGCGGCACCATCGTCTGCGAGATCATGAACATCCTGTCCGCCTATCCGATGGACAAGATGGAGCCGCATTCCACCAAGAGCGTGCATCTGATGGTGGAAGCGATGCGGCGCGCCTATGTCGACCGCAACTTCTCGCTGGGCGATCCCGCTTTTGTGAAGAACCCGCTCGACAAGCTGTTGTCGGAGAACCATGCCGCCGAGATCCGCGGCAAGATCGATCCCAACAAGGCGACGCCGTCGGCGACGATCCGCACCGGCGAAATCCTGCATGAGAACAACCAGACCACGCATTATTCGGTGGTGGACAAGGACGGCAACGCTGTCTCGGTCACGTACACGATCAATAACAATTTCGGCGCCAATGTGATCGCAGGCGATACCGGCTTCTTCCTCAATGACGAGATGGACGATTTCACGTCCAAGGTCGGCGCGCCCAATCTGTTCGGCCTGGTTCAGGGCCGCAACAACGCCAT
>DASYDX010000032.1:0-8629 GCA_036499345.1 Rhizomicrobium sp. | reverse complement strand
CGCGCGGGTCCGTCCGCGCGTGCCCATCCGGGCTGAAAAGTCCGGGATAGATAGAGAAGTCGCCATGCCCAAACGCACCGATATCCATACCGTTCTCATCATCGGCGCCGGGCCTATCGTCATCGGCCAGGCCTGCGAATTCGACTATTCCGGCGCTCAGGCCTGCAAAGCCTTGCGCGAAGAAGGCTACCGGGTGGTGCTGGTGAATTCGAACCCCGCCACCATCATGACCGACCCGGACATGGCGGATGCGACCTATATCGAGCCGATCACCGCCGAGTTCGTGGAAAAGATCATCGCCCGCGAGCGGTCCAACGTGCCCGAAGGCAAAGTCTTCGCGCTGCTGCCCACCATGGGCGGTCAGACCGCCCTCAACACCGCCCTCTCCCTGCGCAAGATCGGCGCCCTGGAGCGGCACAATGTGGAACTGATCGGCGCCACCGCCGACGCCATCGACAAGGCGGAAGACCGCGAACGCTTCAAGCAGGCCATGCTCGCCATCGGGCTTGATGTGCCCAAAGGCATCACCTTGAAGGGCCAGTTGCGGCAGAAGAAAGATACGTCCGGCAACACCGTCTATGACGGCGCCAACAATCCGATGATGGAATTGTCGCCGGAAAGCTTCACCAAGGCGCTGTCGGCGCTGGATCAGGTGGGGCTTCCCGCCGTGATCCGCCCGTCCTTCACCATGGGCGGAACCGGCGGCGGCATCGCCTATAACCGCGAAGAATTCTTCGCCATCGTGGAATCGGGCCTCGACGCCTCGCCCACCCGCGAAGTGCTGATCGAAGAATCCGTTCTGGGCTGGAAGGAATTCGAGATGGAAGTCGTCCGCGACAAGGCGGACAATGCCATCATCATCTGCTCCATCGAGAATATCGATGCGATGGGCGTACATACGGGCGATTCGATCACCATTGCTCCGATCCTCACCCTCACCGACAAAGAATATCAGCGCATGCGCTCCGCTTCGATCGCGGTGCTGCGCGAGATCGGCGTGGAAACAGGTGGCTCCAACGTTCAGTTCGCCGTGAACCCGAAGGACGGGCGCATGGTGGTGATCGAGATGAATCCGCGCGTCTCGCGCTCATCGGCGCTTGCCTCCAAGGCGACAGGTTTTCCCATCGCCAAGATCGCGGCCAAGCTGGCCGTGGGTTACACGTTGGACGAACTCAAGAACGATATCACCAAGGTGACGCCGGCTTCCTTCGAGCCGACCATCGATTATATCGTCACCAAAATACCGCGCTTCGCGTTCGAGAAATTTCCCGGCGCTGAGCCACTGCTCACCACCGCGATGAAATCGGTGGGCGAAGCTATGGCCATCGGCCGCACCTTTGCCGAGTCGATCCAAAAGGCGCTGCGCTCACTGGAGACGGGCCTGACCGGCTTCGACGAAACGCCGTTGTCCGATGACAAGACCGCGATCCGCGCCGCGCTGGCCCGGCCCACGCCCGACCGGCTGCTCAATGCCGCGCAGGCGATGCGGCACGGCTTTCCGCTGGAAGAGATTCAGAAAATCACGGGATACGATCCCTGGTTCCTGGGCGAGATCGAAGCGATCATCAACACGGAAGCCGGTATCCGGAAGAACGGCCTACCCAAGGACGCGACCGCATTCCGCCGCCTCAAGACCATGGGCTTCTCCGATGCCCGTCTGGCCAAGTTGACGGGCCAGAAGGAAGCGGATGTGCGCGCCCTGCGTCATGGGCTGAATGTGCGGCCCTGCTACAAACGCATCGACACCTGTGCTGCCGAGTTCCAGGCGCTGACGCCCTATATGTATTCCAGCTACGAGATACCGTCCGGCGGGCAGACCGCTTGCGAGGCCAATCCCAGCGACAAGAAAAAGATCATCATTCTGGGCGGCGGACCCAACCGTATCGGTCAGGGCATCGAGTTCGATTATTGCTGCTGTCACGCCGCCTTTGCACTCTCGGATCGCGGCTATGAGACCATCATGGTCAATTGCAATCCCGAAACCGTGTCTACCGACTACGACACTTCCGACCGGCTCTATTTCGAGCCCCTCACCGCCGAAGACGTGCTGGAGATCGTGGCCAAGGAACAGGAGCGCGGCAGCCTGGCTGGCGTGATCGTGCAGTTCGGCGGTCAGACTCCGCTCAAGCTTGCCAACATTTTGCGCGATGCCGGCATACCGATCCTCGGCACTAGCGCCGACGCCATCGATCTGGCGGAAGACCGCAAGCGTTTCCAGAAATTGCTCAACGATCTAGGCCTCAAGCAGCCGCGCAACGCCACCGTCATGACGGCGGACGAAGCGGTGCGCGCGGCGGGCGAGATTGGCTACCCCGTGATCCTGCGCCCCTCTTATGTGCTGGGTGGCCGCGGCATGGTGGTGGTTTCGAACGAAGCCCAGTTGAAAGAGCAGGTCGCGTCGGGCGAATTGTTCCGTATCTCCGGTGACAATCCGGTCTTGATCGATGGCTTCCTCAACCGCGCCACCGAAGTCGATGTCGATGCGATCTGCGATATCGACAATCAAGTCTTCATCGCCGGCATCATGGAGCATATCGAAGAGGCGGGCGTGCATTCCGGCGACAGCGCCTGCTCGCTGCCGCCCCACACGCTTTCGCCCGCCACCATCGCGGAGATCGAACGGCAGACCAAAGCCATGGCGGTGGCACTGAACGTCCGTGGGCTGATGAATGTGCAATACGCCATCCAGGGCGACGAGATCTATGTGCTCGAGGTCAATCCCCGCGCCAGCCGGACCGTGCCTTTTGTCGCGAAGGCTATCGGGCTGCCCGTCGCCGCCATCGCGTCGCGCGTCATGGCGGGCGAGACCCTGGCCAGCTTCAATCTCAAGCCGCCCCATCCCGACCACATCTCGGTCAAGGAAGCCGTTCTTCCCTTCGCGCGCTTCCCTGGCGTGGACACGATCCTGGGTCCGGAAATGCGTTCCACCGGCGAAGTGATGGGCGTGGACAACAATTTTGCCCGCGCCTTCGCCAAGAGCCAGATCGGTGCCGGCACCAGACTTCCGGTCGGCGGCAGCGTCTTCATCTCGGTGCGCGATGCGGACAAGGATTTGATCGTGGCCCCGGCGCGCGACCTGGTGGGGATGGGCTTTGCTCTGATCGCCACGGGCGGAACGGCGCGCGTATTGGCGGCGGCAGGACTGCCGGTCTCTACCATCAACAAGGTTCTGGAAGGCCGCCCGCATGTCGTCGACGCGCTGAAAAACGGCGAAATCCATCTGGTCTTCAACACCACCGATGGCGCACAGGCGCTGGTTGATTCCTCGTCGATCCGGCGGGCTGCGCTCACCCTGAAGGTTCCCTATTACACCACCCTGGCGGGGGCAAAAGCCGCCACGGAAGCCATTGCGGCCTTGAAGGGTCTGTCCCTTGAAGTCGCCCCCCTCCAGTCTTACAGTTTAAGGGCTGGGTAAGACCCGAACCTTAAAAAGCTCAGCAGGATCAAAGTATTATATCGGCTAACAGAACCCACTCCGGTCATCTGGCCGGACGGAGGGTTCTTTTCGCCCAATGGGACGTGACGGCAATGGAAAAGATTCCGATGACGGCGGCAGGCTTCAAGGGCCTGGAAGATGAGCTCAATCAGCTCAAGAATGTCGATCGCCATGAAATCATCAAGGCGATTGCGGAAGCGCGCGCCCATGGCGACCTTTCCGAGAATGCCGAATATCATGCCGCCAAGGAGCGGCAGAGCTTCATCGAAGGCCGAGTCATGGAACTGGAAGACCAGATCGGCCGCGCCGAAGTGATCGACATTTCCAAACTGTCGGGCAGCAGTATTAAATTCGGCGCCACCGTTACGCTGGTGGACGAAGACACCGATGAGAAGCGCAAATACCAGATCGTGGGCGATGTCGAATCCGATGCCAAGAAGGGCCGGATTTCCCTCTCGTCGCCTATCGCGCGTGCGCTGATCGGCAAGAGCAAGGGCGATTCCGTGGAAGTCGCGGCGCCGGGCGGCGCGCGCTCCTACGAAATCCTCAAGGTCGAATTCGTCTAAATCTTTTTGAAACTAGGTCGGGACCCACCTCCCCCTCGTGCAAAGCACCGGAGGGAGAGGTACCGTCACGGCACTTCCGCGCGCGGGCGCGATCCGAAGCGCAAAAGCAAAGCCGCGAGGGGCGTCAAATGAAACCGAAGCGTTTCACCCGCGCGCTGTAGCTTTCATATTCGGGATAAGCGGCGCGCAAAACGCTTTCCTCGAAATGCGTACGCAACACCTGCAGCACGACCACGCCCAGCGCCAGAAGCGCAGCCCAAGGTTGGGCGAACTGGATTGCCGTCCCCGCCAAGATAATAAATTCCATCGCGTACAGCGGGTGGCGGGCATAGGCGTAAGGCCCACCAGTCACCAAGGTTCGCGCTTCCGGCATGATAGAAAAAGACTTGCCCAGCCGGCTCAAAACGATCACCGAGCCCAGACTGCCAGCGAAGACCAGAAAAGCCGCCGCGATCTGCCACGACAAAGATAACGTGACCGGCTTTAGATAAAGAATGCCCACGCCCAGGAAGGTTCCGGCAAAACCACAGAGGCGTGGCACAAGCCCCGTGGAACGGCGCACCGGCTCGCTCCGGACCACGATCAGATAAATCAGCAACAAATTGAACGCCATGGCCGCGAACAACGCAAAGAAACGCACATTCGCCAGAACACTATCAGGCGCTTCCATAACCGCGCGCGCATTCGCGATCAGACTCGGCCGCAGCCGCATGGTGTTGTAACCGAACCAAAGGATCAGCGGCAGACCGGCGGCGAAATCGTAGAGCTTGCCGCGCCGAAACGCGCCCCAGTCATTTGCCATGGCTTCGTCTGGCCACCAACGCCACCATCTCGGCGACTTCCATAAACGCGCCCTCGGGCGACAGCGCCCGCAACCGCTCGCGCAACTCCGCCTCAAAGGCGTCCGCGCGCGCGCCCAATTTTCCGGGCGCTGTGGTCGATTGCGAAAAGGCACGCCCCACAATCTCGTCTTCGGTGATCGGATGCCGAAGAGTAACGCTCAGCCCATCCAACTGCGTGAAGGCGGATTGGTAGAGTGACGGCTCATAACGGCGATGGCCCAGCGCCTTGCGTTCGGCGATGTGCGGTTGGGCGGCGCGGCCATAGCGGTCGCCCACTTTGCAGACGGTTTTGAACCAGTCATTTTCCGGCAGCACCGGATGGGCGTCGTGAAAGAAGGCCACCGCCCCGTCAGGACTTACGATCCGGTCCAACATCGACAAAGTCGCGCTCCGGTCCATCCAGTGAAACGCGCGGCCAATGGTGACAAGCCGGTATGGCCCCATGTCGGGGGCCAATTCATAAGAACCACCCTGCCAGAAGCGAAGCGAAAGCCCCTCCGCCTCGGCGGCACTGCGAGCAGCGGCCAGCATCTCCGGCTCCGGATCGGCGGCGGTGACCGCCATTCCCGCCCGGGCAAAGGGTAATGACAGCGACCCGGGTCCCGCCCCCAGATCCAGCACCGCATCTCCAGGCTTCATGTCCAACAGCGCGATCACACGCGCGATGAGGCGCTCCGGGTAGCCCAGACGGTAGCGGACATAATAGGGCACCGCGCTCTGAAAGCGGCGCGGCTCATAGGGAACGGGTTTGTCCACAGGGCGTTCTCACAGGTTCCATTAGCCTTTGCTTTGCCGGTCAAGGCCTTATACTAGGACCTGCCGCGAGCCACCCGGAAAATTTATGGCCAACATCGCCCTGGTTGACGACGACAAGAACATCCTGGAATCCGTGACCATGCTGCTTGAGCAGGAAGGTTATCACGTTCGCAGCTTTTCCGATCCCGCCGCCGCCCTCACCGCATTGACCACCACCCCGCCGGACCTCGCCATCCTGGACATCAAGATGCCGCGCATGGACGGGTTGGAATTGCTGCGCCGCTTGCGCCAGGGTGCGCCCGATCTTCCCGTCATCTTCCTCACCTCCAAAGACGAAGAGATCGACGAGCTGATGGGGCTGAATGCCGGCGCCGACGATTATGTCCGCAAGCCTTTCTCCCAGCGCCTGCTGCTGGAACGCGTGCGCGCCGTCCTGCGCCGCGCCGAAGCCAAGACCGCGCCGCCCGTGCCCGGCGAACAGAAAAAAGAAGCCCTGGTGCGCGGCAAGCTCGCGCTCGACCCGCAGCGCCATGAATGCACTTGGGACGGCAAGCCGGTGCGTCTCACTGTCACAGAATTTCTCATCCTGCAGGCGCTGGCGCAGCGGCCCGGATTCGTCAAAAGCCGCGACAGTCTGATGGACGCGGCCTATGACGATCAGGTCTATGTCGATGACCGCACCATCGACAGCCATATCAAGCGGCTGCGCAAGAAATTCAAAGTGGTCGCCGATGAGTTCGATGCCATCGAAACGCTCTATGGCGTGGGCTATCGCTACAAGGAGTAAGCGGCTCTGTTTCCGCACTTCTCCGCCCTCACCTGGCGCATTCTCGCATTCAATGCGCTGGCGCTTCTGATTCTCACGGGCGGCGTGATCGGGGTTCAATCGTCGGGCCGCGGCCTGGTGGAAGAACGTCTCAACAGCATTCAGCAGCAAGCCGCCATCGTCGCCAGCGCGCTGGGCGAATATGCCGTCAATCCCAAGACTCATGTGCTGGACGTCGATCTCAGCGAGCCTTTGCTGCGCCAGTTGATCGCGCCGACGCGGCTGCGCGCGCGGCTTTACCTGCCGAACGGTCACCAGGCGGCGGACACGCGATTGCTCCTGCCGCTGGGCATTGTGCAAGTGGCCGAGCTACCGCCGCTCGACACCTGGAGCCAGTTCAAGATCTGGACCCGGCGCATCTATGACGGCGTGATGGGCGTTCGCCCCTTCGCCAAACTTCCCTCCTATTCGGAAGGCGGCGAAGACGGGCGCATCTATCAGGAAGTCGTGAACGCCATGATTGGCCAGACCTCCAACGCAGAGCGGGTCGATTCTCAAAACCGGCTGGTGTTGTCGGTGGCGGTACCGATTCAACGCGTCGCGCCCATCGGGCCTATCTATGGCGAACTTCTCGTCACCACCGAGGGCGGCGATATCGACAATATCCTGCGGCAAGAGCGCTTCATTCTGTTCGAAGTCTTCCTGGTCGCATTCGGCGTGATGCTTCTGTCCTCGCTCTATCTGGCGAGCACCATCGCCGAACCGGTCCGGCGGCTGGCGGCGGCGGCCGATCAGGTGCGCTCGGGACGTGGCGGGCGCGACGCCATTCCGGGCTTTCCCGAACGCAATGATGAGATCGGCGATCTTGCCGACAGCCTGAAGGAAATGACGGCTGCCCTCTATCACCGCATCGGCGCGATCGAACGGTTCGCGGCCGATGTCGCGCACGAACTTAAGAATCCCCTCACCTCGCTGGCCTCCGCGATGGAGATGCTGGTGCGGGCGCCCGACGATGCAGCGCGCCAGAAACTGGCCGTGATGGCGCGCGGCGACGTCAAGCGCATCGACCGGCTGATCACAGACATCTCTGACGCCTCGCGCCTCGACGCGGAATTGTCGCGCGAAACCCGCACCGAAATCGATCTTTCACATCTGCTCAAAACCATCGTCGAGATCTATGACGTCACCGACCGGGGCAAAGGCGTGACGGTCACGCTGCACGACGAGCTTCCGCCGCGTATTCGCGTGATGGGGCATGACGAAAGACTGGGCCAAGTGTTTCGCAATCTCATCGACAATGCGATTTCCTTCAGCCCGGAAGGCAGCACCCTTACCATCAGCGCACATATGCATCACGCCTTTGCCCGGGTAACGGTAGAGGATAGTGGTCCCGGCATTCCGCCGGACAATTTGGAGTCCATCTTCGAGCGCTTCTATACCGAGCGCCCCGGCGATACCTTCGGAAAGAATTCCGGCCTCGGTCTCTCCATCGCGCGCCAGATCACGCAGAATGCGGGCGGCCGCATCTGGGCGGAGAACCGCCCGCCGCGCGAAACCGGGCAGACCAGCGGCGGCGCACGCTTCGTCGTCGAGTTACCCGCCTCTGCGACCTGATATGACCATGGTCAACATCCATGCCACCTGCGTCGCCATCGGACGGAACGGCATTCTGCTTCTGGGCGAAAGCGGCTCGGGAAAATCCGATCTGGCGCTGCGCCTAATCGATGGCGGCGCCAAACTCGTTGCCGATGATCGAACCGAACTTTACGCAGCGCGCGGCAGGCTTTGCGCCCGCGCACCCGCTTCCATCTCAGGGCTGATCGAAGTCCGGGGCCTGGGCATAATCGCCCTGCCCTTCCGCGCCAACGTAACCATCGCGTTGGCGGTAACGCTGGGTGTTTCCTCGAAACGCTTGCCTGAGCCGAGTTTCTATCTGCCGCCAGGATCACTCAAATCCACCAAGCCCGTGCCCATGATCATTCTGGATGCACGTTTGCCATCTGCGCCGGCGCGCATTCGCCTCGCTGTGACGGCATTTACCAAAGACTTGTTTCGCGGGGATTTTAACCCCACATAGAAAAAGCGGAAATAAGCCTTGCGTCCGAAACCGCACAGCCTATTTTGCCCTGCTTTGGATGGACGGTTTCATGCTCGGTCTTGTTTTGGTTACCCACGGACGGCTCGCGCAAGAGTTCATCGCCGCGATGGAGCATATGGTGGGTCCGCAGACCAATCTGCGCGCGGTTTGCATCGGGCCGGAAGA
>DASYDX010000031.1:0-5175 GCA_036499345.1 Rhizomicrobium sp. | reverse complement strand
CCGCGCAGGATCGCGACATTACCGGCTTTAAGTGCAATAGCGCCCGCATCCGCCGTCACATTGGGGCGCGATTCATAGATGATACCGATCACACCGACGGGCGTAGCCACGCGCGCAATGTCCAGACCGTTGGGCCGTGTCCAGCGCGCCAACTCGCGGCCATTGGGATCGGGCAATGCCGCGACATCTTCCACGGCCTTGGCCACCGCTTCGATGCGGGCTTCGTTCAGCACCAACCGGTCCTGCATCGAAGCCGACATGCCGCCCGCCTTGGCGGCTTCCAGATCGCGGGCATTCGCCGCCAGAATTTCACCCTTGCGCGCACGAATGACCCGCGCGGCTTCGCGCAGCGCCTTGGTCTTCGCCGCATCATCAGCTTCGCGCACCGCGCGCGCCGCTTCACGGGCAGCAGCACCGATCGCCATCATCTCGGCGGCAAGCGCATCATTCTTGTCGTGCAAAGTCATAGCTATTGTCCCGTCAGCGCCAGATCGTCGCGATGGATCATTTCGTCCCGGCCACGATAGCCCAGAATATCCTCGATTTCGACCGTGCGTTTGCCCGCGATCCGCTCTGCGTCCGACGCATTGTAAGCGGCAAGCCCACGCGCGATTTCCCGGCCCTGCTTGTCTTTGACCAAGATGGTGTCGCCGCGTTCGAACCGGCCATCGACCTGGCGGATGCCAGCCGGCAACAGGCTCTTGCCTTCGCCGAGCGCCTTGACCGCGCCTTCGTCGATCACCAGCACGCCTTCGGGTTTGAGCCCGCCCGCGATCCAGCGCTTGCGCGCCAAGGTGGGCGACAGGCTGGCGCGGAAAATCGTGTGGCGCGCACCACCCGCCACCGTGGCGACGGGATGAAGACTTTCGCCCTTGGCGATGATGACATCGCAGCCCGCGCCGGTGGCAATCTTGGCCGCGATCAGCTTGGAGGCCATGCCGCCGCGCCCAAGACCCGAAATGCTTTCTCCGCCCATCGCCTCGATCTCGGCGGTGATAGCGGCAACTTCGGGAATATGCGTGGCGGAAGGATCGCGCGACGGATTGGCGGTATAGAGTCCGTCCACATCCGACAGCAGCATCAACTTGTCTGCGCCCATCATCGACGCGACGCGCGCCGCCAGACGGTCATTATCGCCGAAGCGGATTTCCGCCGTGGCCACCGTGTCATTCTCATTGATCACCGGCACCGCGCCCAGATCGAGCAAGGTGTTGAGCGTGGCGCGGGCATTGAGATAACGGTCGCGCTCTTCGGTGTCGTCCAAAGTCAAAAGTACCTGCGCCGCGACAAGGTCTTCGCGTGCGAGCAAATCGGAATAGGCCTGCGCCAGCCGCACCTGGCCCGCCGCAGCGGCCGCCTGGCTTTCTTCCAGCCGCAGCGCACCGCGCGGCAATTTCAAAAGATTTCGGCCCAGCGCAATGGAGCCCGACGATACCAGAATGACTTTCGCGCCGTCTTTCTTCAGCGCCGCGACATCGGCGCAAAGCGACACCAGCCAGTCGCGGCGAAGCGTGCCCGTCGCGCCATCGACCAGCAGCGAGGACCCTACCTTCACCACGATCAGTCTGGCGCCGGTAAAGAGCCCGCTCATGGCACCCATTTTTCCTTGGCCGCCTTGATCGCCTGGACTGTCTTGGGTTTGCGTCGGGCGCGGATTTCCTTCGCCATCGCGCGCAGAACCGTGTCGATGCCCGCACCCGATACGCCGGAGATCAGATGAACTTCCTGACCGCAGGCTTTTTCCAGCGCGGCTTTTTTCTTCGCCAATGCCGCCTTGGGAATGGCGTCGATCTTGTTCAGCGCCACGATCTCGTGCTTTTCGCTGAGGCCATGGCCATAGGCTTCCACTTCGCCGCGAATGACCTTGTAGGTTTTGGCAACCGCGTCGCCCGTGCCATCCACCAGATGCAGGATCGCGCCGCAGCGCTCGGCATGACCGAGAAACCGGTCGCCCAGCCCCACGCCTTCATGCGCGCCTTCGATCAACCCCGGCAGGTCCGCTAGAACGAAATCCGTTTCGTCGATCTTCACCACACCCAATTGCGGCTCCAGAGTGGTGAAGGGATAATCCGCGATCTTGGGCCGCGCCGCCGACACACGAGACAGGAATGTGCTCTTGCCCGCATTGGGCATTCCGATCAGCCCGGCATCGGCGATCAGCTTCAGTTTGAGAATAAGCGTTTTCTCTTCACCGGGCTGGCCGGGATTGGCATGGCGCGGCGCCTGATTTGTGGGGCTTTTGAAATGCGCATTGCCGAAGCCGCCATTGCCGCCGCGCAACAACCGCACGCGTTGTCCGACTTCGGCCAGATCCGCGATCAACGTCTCGCCGTCTTCTTCATAGACTTGCGTTCCGGGCGGGACTTTCATGATGGCGTCTTCGCCATTGGCGCCGGTCATAACCTTGCCCATGCCGCCTTCGCCGTTCTGGGCCTTCACATGCTGCTGGAAACGGTAATCGATCAGCGTGTTGAGATTATCAACCGCCTCGATCCAGACATTGCCGCCACGGCCGCCATCGCCGCCATAGGGCCCGCCATATTCCATGAATTTCTCGCGCCGGAACGCGATGCAGCCATTGCCGCCAGCGCCGCTGGAAACATAAACCTTGGCGATATCCTGGAACTTCATAGCATTAGGCCTTTTCCGATGGTCGCACGGCCTGACGCGAAGTTTGCAACTTCGTGGGGCCGATACTCCCCTTTGATAGTCGCACGGCCTGACGCGAAGTCTGCAACTTCGCGGGGCCGATGCTCCGTCAAGCCGCCTTTTTCATGAGGAAGCTCTCCCGCGTCAACAGCATCTCATGGCACAGCACCTTCACGCCCCGGGCCGCGCAATCGCGCATCCGGCTGCCATTGTGACGTGCCCCCAGCTTGGCCAGAACATGGCCCGAGGCCGGATTGTCGTGAAACCACCCCGCGCAAACGAAGGGGGCATCCAGCTTTTCGAAGGCAAACTGGGTGAGAAGACGGGCCGCCTCGCTGGCAAAACCCAGGCCCCAAAAGGGCCGCCCCAGCCAATAGCCGAACTCATAGCCATTGTCCTCCAGGTGCAATCCGATCCCGCCCAGGAACAACCCATCGCTTTTGCGCTGGATGGTGAAGGCGTAATGGCCATCGCCCTGCTGCCCGCGTTGGGCAACGAAGTCTTCCGCATCGCCCTCATTATAGGGATAGGGCACCTTGGCCAGATTGCGCGACACCGAAAGATCGCCCAGCCACACCGTCATCGCCTGAATGTCGGTTGGCCTGGGCGGCCGCAATATGAGCCTTTCGCTCTCCAGGATAGTCATGACGTTTCCCCGCATCGTTTTTCTGGCGAGGGAAACAAAAAAGGGAGATGGCGGACCATCTCCCTCGCATATATGGGCCGCCAATTTCTTGGCGGCCTATGTCTTCAGCCGCCTATTCTGCCGCGATCTTCGTCGCCGGGTTTTGGGCGGCGGCAATCACGGATACGAACGTGCGACGCTTGAAACCGGTCTTGAAGGAAACGGCGCCGTCGCACAGGGCAAAAAGGGTATGATCCTTACCAATGCCCACATTTTCGCCCGGCCAGAACTTCGTACCGCGCTGACGCACGATCACGTTGCCGCCGGAGATCTTCTCGCCGCCGAACAATTTCACGCCCAGACGCTGACCGGCCGAGTCACGACCGTTACGCGATGAGCCGCCTGCTTTCTTATGCGCCATGACTTATTCCTTGCCAGCCGAGATGCCGAGCACCTTCACCTTGGTGAAATGCTGGCGATGACCGCGCTTACGATGAGTGTTCTTGCGGCGCTTCTTCTTGAAGGCGATGACCTTCTCGCCCTGACCGTGTTCGAGGATCTCGCACTCGACCGAAGCACCCTTGACCAGCGGCGCGCCCAGCAGGGGCTTATCGCCACCCAGCATCAGCACTTCGCTCAAGGTCAGCTTGGAGCCGACATCGCCCGTCAGGGTTTCCACCTTCAGGACCGTGTCCTTGGCAACCCGATACTGTTTTCCGCCGGTGCGGACGACCGCATACATGGTCTAATTCCTTGAAATGAAACGATTTTCCAGAAACGGAGGGTTTCCAGAGAGCGGCGCACTATACGGAAAGGCGCTTGACGGTCAAGCCTGGGAACGCAGGAAGTTTCAAGGCTCCACAACAGGCCGGGCGCGCGCCTTGCGCATGCCCACTTTGGCGACCACCGCACCCACCAAAAGCGCCATCCCGATGGTGATGGCCACGGTCTTGGCGGTGGAGATACCGGCAGCGATGCGCACCATATCATCCTCCACGCCCGACAACAGCATGGAGAGCTGGAGTGCATTCTCCGCCGCGTCCAAAAGCGCCCCCACCGGGGCCACCATGGCAGCCATCAGGACATAGCGGCGAAAGCGGCTTTTACCCGGTGTGAAGTTTTCGGCCACGATCACGCCGGACAGGAAAAAGCTGATCGCATAGAGCGGCATCAGCAGATAATCGAGGCCCAGCGCGAAGCCCGCCCGCACCGCATAAGGCTCCGGCGCCCAGGCATGGAAAGCCAGGCGATATTGGGCCGCGCTGGAAAAGCTTTGCAGATCGGTGGTGGAAACGCCGGTCAGCGCTTTCAGCCACATATCCATGCCGCCCACCGCCGCGAACACGATCAGGCCCAGACCCGTCGACCAGGCCCAGCCATTGTTAAGTGCGGCTTTGGAGATGCGCATAGACCGTCCCGCTCTGCTATAAGCGCCGCATTATGCGGCCCCTCGGCGATATTCTCTACAATTTCCACTGGGTGCTGCCCGGCGAATGCGGCCGCATGGCGCAGCCCTGGGCGGGCGGCACCGGTCCCTATCTGGAAAAGCGCGGCGTGCGCGCCCTGATAAATCTGCGTGGCCGCAACGACGATCTGTCCTGGTGGAAGAAAGAAACCGGCGCGACCTCCGCGCGCGGCATCGCCCATCTCGACGCCATGCTGGATTCGCGCAAGCTTCCCACCCGCGCCATGCTGGTGCGCCTGATCGAAGCGTTCGACAGCGCGCCACGGCCTTTCATCCTCAAATGCTCCGGCGGCCAGGACCGCACCAGCTTTGCCGCCGCGCTCTATCTGATCCATCGCGGCGGCTGGGGCGCGATGACCGAGGCGCGGGCACAATTCGCGCGCTTTCCCTATCTGCATTTCCCCAAAAAGCATCAGCGCTGGCTGAAGCCCTTTCT
>DASYDX010000030.1:0-4409 GCA_036499345.1 Rhizomicrobium sp. | reverse complement strand
TCTTCCGGATAGGCGAGAATGTCGGGCGTACCGTCCTGGAAAACCAATCGCGCGCCGATCAGAAGGCGCGGCGGCGTGCCGGGCTTCAGTCTTTGCCCGGCATCGTAAGCGCGCACCACGCCTGCCAGGCTGTTGCGGTCGGTGATGCCAATGGCGGCGTAGCCCAACAGATTTGCCTGCGTGACGAATTGGCCGGGATGGGACGCGCCGCGCAGGAAGGAATAATTGGTCGTAACGGCCAGTTCGGCGTAGCGGGTCACGCGAAGAAGCCGTGCATGTACCAGCGCGCTGCCAGATCATTGTGAAGATGCTGGCCATCGCGATAGACCCAGAAGCGCAAACCTTCGCGCGTTTCGACCCGAAAATAATCCCGGCTGGGTGGGACGGGGTCCGGAAGCAGTTTGAGCTTGATGCGCTGCAATCTTTCGGAGTCCGGGAACAGGCGTTGGTGCGGGTCTTCCTTCCACCATTCCAGCCCGATGCGTTCCGGCCCTTCGGCGCGCACCACATCGTGACGGCATTGGCGCCATTGAAAGCGGGCGGGCGGGCCATCGGGTACCGACGCGGCAACGAAATGAATTTCCTCGGGCCGCGTCAGCATCCTCAAGGGACGCAAAGGCGGGTCCTGGTCCTGACGCTGGCGCGTCCAGGTGCCGGTGAAGTCGCGGTCCTGGGCGGGAATGGCCGCGGCTTGCGCTTCGGGGATGTGCGTGTCCTGAGCCACGAAGCGCTGCACGCGGTGTTCGCCGAACCGGGCCGAAAGACGATCCACCAGAAAGGCCGTTTGCCAGCGGGCATTTTCGTTTGCGTCGAAACTGGTTTCGCGGGCATGGCTTTTTTCCGCCAAACAGGCTTCCAGCCGGATCAGATCGAAACCGAAGCCGGGGTCCAGCGGATCTGCCAGCGCATCCAGCCGTTGCTTCAACAAGCGGAGCATGACGATGGGATCGCGCAGGGGCGCGCCGGTCTTGACCGAAATGCGTTCCACCTTGCCATCGGCGCGAAAGAAGGCCGCTTCCAGAAGTCGCAGGCCCTGGCCTTCGCGTTCCAGGATATCGCTTAAAGCGGCAGCCAGTTTTTCCAGACTGCTTTCGATGATTTCACGGGTGGTGACGGGTTCGGCGAAACGCATTTCGCTGCGCAAATCGGGCAAGGGCCGTCGCGGCGAAAGCGGTTTTTCTTCCGCCCCCAGCATCACCTGCAATCGGGTGAGAAATTGCGCGCCCAGCCGCGCCGCCAATTCACTACGACCACGCTCGGCCACTTGGGCGATGGTCTTGAGCCCGGCGCGCTTCAATGCGCGCAGTCTGTCTTCGCCGCAATCCAATGCCGTGATGGGCAGGGGCGCAATCGCGGCCCGGTCTTCGCCCGCTTTTGTGATGGTGCCACCTGCGTAATGCGCCAGCGCGCGTGCGCCCAGCGACGTGCCTGCGATGGCGGCCTGGATCGCAAAGCCTTGCGCTGCGATCTTATCCCGCACATGCGCCAGCATCGCGGCCTCGCCGCCGAAAAGATGCGCCACGCCCGTGATGTCGAAGAAAAGGCCGTCGGGCGCATCCAGCGTCACCAGCGGCGTGAAACGGTCGCACCAATCGGCAATGGCCTCCAGTAGCGTCAGATCGGCTTTCTCGTCCGCCGGAACCACCGCCAGATTTTCGATCATGGCGCGGGCATTGGCCAAAGGCTGGCCGCGATGAAGCCCCAACCGTTCGGCGCTGCGATTGAGCGCATAAACGAACAGCGCGTTGTTGGCGCGTCCTGCGACCACCAGCGGCGCATCGCTTTTGGGTTTTTCAGGCGCGCCGTTGGCGAGGCGAGTCAATCTGTCGGTCGGAAATCGGGGCAGCCACAGCGCCAGAATGCGTCGCGCGGAAGAAGGCATGTTCGCTGTCCCATGTGAGGGTGAAATCGCCAAGCCCACCCAACCGGTGCCGGGTCAGCTGCGCATGGAAACAAGGCGCGCCCCAATCATCGTCACGCGGGTCGGAGGAAATTGTGCGGACCTGCCAGCGCGTGGTGGCGGCGCTGGGCATCGGCGCTGCGCCTTCGCGCAAGACAAAGAGTGTGACGCCGCTTTCTTCGCACAGAAGCGCCAGTCTGCGGCTGGCCACCAGATCGAGCGCCCGAGGCGCGCCGCAAAGCTCCAGCACCACGGCCCCCACATGGGGGCAAGCCAGAATGTCGGCGGTGGCAGACAGCGCGTCTTCGGCATGGGGTGCGCGCAGCAGGAACAGGTTGGCGGGATCGCCGCCCAGTTCCAGCAGGCCCGTGGCCGACAGGGCGCCATATTCCAGCGCCTCATAATCCGGCCGGACCCAGAACAGGGGTTTGCCTTGGGAAGCCTGGATCGCCAGGCAGGCCGCGAACCCGCTGGCCCCCCAGTCACCCGCGAAGATTTCATGCAGAGATCCGGGCCTTAAGCCTCCGCCCAGCACGGCGTCCGCCTCCGCCAGGCCAAGGGAAATGGACGGCCGGTCCGGGGGCAGGGCATAGCGCGCCAGGAAATGGCGCAAATCCGCCAATTTCTCTTCTTTGTTCATGGTATGTTCTAGACTATTCCACACCAAAACAGAGTCAAGTGCGGCAATTGGGGCGCAGCCGCCATGACGCGTTGCAACTAGTCCTGCGGAACGAGGTGTGCAAAAAGCATCCAGGTGTCCGCTTTTCCCTTGTCTTCAAAGGGATTGGCAGGTTGGGTGCGCCGAAAAGCGAAAATTTGGGAATATGGCGATGGGTTTGCCGCCAAAACAGGGACTTTACGATCCGCGGCATGAGCATGACTCATGCGGCGTGGGCTTTGTCGCCAATATCAAAGGCACGAAGTCCCATGGCATTATCGGTCAGGGCCTTCAGCTTCTGATCAATCTGGACCATCGCGGCGCGGTGGGCGCGGACCCCCTGGTCGGCGACGGCGCCGGTATCCTGATTCAGATTCCCGACGCGCTTCTGCGCGAATGGGCGAAAGAGACCGGCGTCACCCTGCCGGAGCCGGGCAAATATGCCGTGGCGATGTGCTTCCTGCCGCGCGAAGCCAAGGCGCGCGAGATCGTCGTCAAGCAGTTCGAGCATTTCGTGAAGGTCGAAGGCCAGGTGCTGCTCGGCTGGCGCGATGTGCCGACCGATCCTGCTGGCCTGGGCAAGACCGTGCTCGACCAGATGCCGCTGATCCGTCAAGCCATTGTGGCGATGGGTCCGCACACCAAGAGCCAGGATGCGCTGGAGCGCAAGCTGCTCGCCATCCGCAAACAGACCCAGAATCCGCTGGCCGATCTGGCGAAGAAGCACAAACAGCCCGCCATCACCCAGCTTTACATGCCCAGCTTCTCCACCCGCACGGTGGTCTATAAGGGTTTGCTGCTGGCGCATGATGTGGGCCGCTTCTATCGCGATCTCACCAATCCGCTCACCACATCGGCCATCGCGCTGGTGCATCAGCGCTTCTCGACCAACACCTTCCCGAGCTGGAAGCTGGCGCATCCCTTCCGCTTCATCGCCCATAACGGCGAAATCAACACGGTGCGCGGCAACGTCAACTGGATCAATGCGCGCCGCCGCACCATGGAGTCCGAATTGCTCGGGCCCGATCTGGACAAGATGTGGCCGCTGATCCCGCACGGCCAGTCCGACACCGCTTCGCTCGACAATGCGCTCGAGCTCCTGGTCGCGGGCGGCTATCCGCTCGCCCATGCGGTGATGATGCTGATCCCGGAAGCCTGGGCCGGCAACAAGATGATGGATGCCAAGCGCAAGGCCTTCTACGAATATCACGCCGCGCTGATGGAGCCGTGGGACGGCCCAGCCGCCATCGCCTTCACCGATGGCCGCCAGATCGGCGCAACGCTCGACCGCAACGGTCTGCGTCCCGCGCGCTATATCGTGACCGAAGACGATCTGGTCATCCTGGCGTCGGAATCCGGCGTGCTTCCGGTTCCCGAAGAGAAGATCAAGCGCAAATGGCGGCTTCAGCCCGGCAAGATGCTGCTGATCGATCTGGAAGAAGGCCGCATCGTCGAAGACGAAGAGATCAAGGCCAAGCTCGCCAATGCCGAGCCGTATGAAGAATGGCTGCGCGCCGCCCAGTACAAGCTGGAAGAGCTTCCCGAAGTGCCGGAAGAAGCGCGCACCAAGGCGAATGATTCCTCGCTCCTGCTCGATAAGCAGCAGGCGTTCGGTTACAGCGACGAAGATCTGAAATTCTTCCTGGAACCGATGGCCGTTGCGGGCGACGATCCCATCGGCTCGATGGGCGCGGACACGCCGATTGCGGTGCTCTCCAAGAAGCCCAAGCTGCTCTACAATTATTTCAAGCAGAACTTCGCCCAGGTCACCAATCCGCCGATCGATCCGATCCGCGAAGAGCTGGTGATGAGCCTGGTCTCGATGATCGGGCCGCGCCCCAATCTTCTGGG
>DASYDX010000029.1:0-4639 GCA_036499345.1 Rhizomicrobium sp. | reverse complement strand
ACTGCTAAGCGATGGTTTGCGAATGGTAAAGACATATGACGGCGCCTAAGGAACTCTTAAGCCGCTAGCTCCAGCGCGGCTTTTGTCCGGCCAGGTCCCGCGTTCCGTCTTCATAGCCGCGATGGACCATCGCCTGCCATTGCCGCCGCCAGCGGTCCGCCGACGGCAGAAACGGCAGCAGGACGGGATAGACCATCCATTTGGTCCAATTCTTCCGGGCCAGCAGATCGGGCGGGCAAGGCGCTGCGATTTTCATGCGCGCCAGCCCGCGCCCCCAGCGATAACCGCGCCGCAGGATCCAGGCGGGCTCCAGATATTCCAGCGGCACGATATGTTTCAGTTCCGCCGCCGAGGCGAACCAGCATTTGTGGCCCAGGCTCTCCAGCCGCAGCACCATCTCGGTCTCGCTGCCCATGGCGTAATTCTTCGAACCGTCAGGGCCGATGGTGGCGTCGAAGCGTTCGCCGTTCCGGAAGACCGAAGCGCGGATCGCCATATTGGTTCCGAACATGCAGACGGCCTCGCACGGGCCTTCCGGCAGATTGGCGTCATGCGCGGCATAGACGACGCTGACATCGATGCCTTTGAGAACCCAGTCGGCAGGCTGTTGCAGGAAATGCGCGCTGGTGCGCCCCGCAAAGAGATCGTAATCCGGATGCGCCTCTGCCGCTTCATGCCAGCGGGTCAGCCAATCTTCCGTCAGCAGCACATCGTCATCAGTGAAGATGTAGAAATCGCCCGTCGCAACGTCGATGGCCCGGTTCAGCGCCCGGTTCTTTCCCTTGGCGGGCTCGTCCAGCACCGTGATCGGAAGGCGATCCGCATAGGAACGTAAAACCGCGCCGGTCTGGTCGGTGCTGGCATTGTCGATGGCGATCAGTTGCCAGCCGCCCGGCGGCGGTTTCAGCCGGGTCATGCTGTCCAGCATCATTTTCAGATCGTCGCCGCCATTATGACTGGCGAAAAAAACCGTCAACATGGCAGCTCAAGCACCGCGGCGATCCGCGGCGCGCTGTCTTTCATATTCTGCCGACAAATTCCGCACCCGGCGATTGATATAGGACACCATCAGGCGTTCGGCGGCCTTGGTCAGTTTCCAGCTGCTGCGCACCACCGGCATCTTCTGCACCGTCGGCCGGATATAGCCCTGATAATGGCGCATCCGCATATAGGTGGGATCGCGCACCTCTTTCAGCTCGCCGCCGTCGGTGAGGCCCCATTTCTTCTGCAGATAATCGAGGCTGTGCGTCTGCCATTCCGGCGACCAGCGCAGCAGGAAGTAATCGATGTCTTCCGGCGTCATCGGGTTCTTCCGGTTCGGGAAGACATAAGTGACGACAGCGCTGGGCTCGAACACCGGCTGAGCGCCCAATTTCGCCGCCGTCATGCAGAAATCGATATGCTCCTTGGTGGCATACAATTCCTCGTCGAAGGGCAGCGGCCCCATTTTCTCCAGCAGCGATTTGCGCACCATGATGCAATGGAATTCGCAACTGTCGGTGGCTTCGCGGCGCAGCTGATCGCGCACCTGATCCAGCGGTGTGCTGTGAAAGGTCATGACGTCGATCAACTCTCGCTCGCCATAGGGCGCGGCGAAGAAAGCCGCCTTGTCGCGCGCATAGGTGCCGGTGGCCTGATGGACGCGCGAATGCAGCGGCGTACCCTCGCAGACCAGAGGCGAGATGATCTCCGCGCCGGTTTCGTCACCGGCCTTGACCAGCGCCGCCAACCAGCCCTCCGCGCCGATCACGTCATTGTCGATAAAGACGACATATTCGGTCTTGGCCGCCGCCGTGCCCATATTGCGCGCTTCGTTGGGGGTGATGAAACGGTCCCGCCGGATGATCCTGAAACCCTTGGCCGCTGATGCCTGGTCGAGCCAGTCGGAGAGATATTTTGGCGAGCGGCCTTCGACATAGATCAGCTCGAACGGGATGCCGGCGGTCGCATAGATGCTTTCCAGCGATTCCCTGGCCATGCCGAAACGCTCGCGCGGGCTGACCACCACGGTTACGCGGGCCTTTGCGGCGCGTTTGTCGAAATCCGTCTCGCTCACCCGAGCCCCCTCATGGATGCGGGCGAGATTATGCACCAATGCTCAACAAAAAATGATGCGCTCCGGCCCATGGCTCAGCACAACCGGAATGCCCATAAAATCCAAGCAGGTATAGGGGTTACGGTTAACCACCTGCCCCGGAACAGACCGTTCGCCGCGACCAGAACCCGCACCCATTCGGGCAAAACCGCCCCTTGGCGGCAGCATGAACCCCGGCATATCAATCACCAGGACCCTGCTGCTATCTGGTGTCGCGCGGCGACGGAGATTTTCTGACCATGACCACCAACGCTGCCCGCTTTGCCGCCATCGCCGTCGGCGCCGGTGCGGTCGTGATGCGGCATTACCGGGCGGGCGCCATGGCCCGGATCAAGGAAGACCGCTCCCCCGTCACCGACGCCGACGAAGAGGCCGAAGCCTTTATTCTGGAAGCGCTGGCGCGGGAGTTTCCCGGCATACCCGTGGCGGCGGAAGAAGCCTCGGCGGCGGGGCGAAGCTGCAATCCGTGCGCGCATTTCCTGCTGGTCGATCCCTTGGACGGCACACGCGAATTTCTCAAAGCCAATGGCGAATTCACGGTCAACATCGCCGAAGTGAAGGACGGCATCGCAGTCGCGGGCGCGGTCTATGCTCCGGCCAAGAACCGCATGTTCTTCGGCGATGCGAGCGGCGCGTTCGAAGCCGCGCAGGACCCGGATACGCCTTTCTATGCCTCGTCGGCGCGGCGCATTCAGGCACGCAGCCCGTCGCCCGAAGGCTGGGTGGCGGTGGGAAGCCGCAGCCACCAGGATGCCGAGACCGAGGATTTCCTGCGCCGTTTCACCGTGCGCCAATTCGTCAGCGCAGGCTCGTCGCTGAAATTCTGCCTGTTGGCGTCGGGCGAAGCCGACATCTATGTCCGCGCCGGCCGCACCATGGAATGGGACACAGCAGCAGGTCACGCCGTGCTGAACGCCGCGGGCGGCAGCGTCAAACGCTGGGACGGCACCGCGTTCCTCTACGGCAAACCCAATTTCGAAAACGGCGCCTTCGTCGCAAAAGGCCTTGGCCCCTCGGACTGAATTACCGGCTCCATGCCAGGTGCGCAGGATTTTTCGACGTGAGCAGGAGCGTCCCCCGCTCCCATGCCAGCGCGAGAGATTTTGGTTCCTGGCTAGGAGCGTCGCCCGGAGCGTGCGTTAGCACGTGAGGACGCGCGACGACGCCAGGGGCCAAAAGATCCGCGCGCTTCAGCCTAATCGAAGACGCGGCGGGATTCGTAGCGGTGATACTTCCACCAAAGGGTGAGAAGCACGGTCAGCGAACAGCCCAGCACGGCGATCAGGGCGGTGCGGGCGGAGGGGTGCTCATAGCGATAGGGCAAGATCATCAGCAGGCTGATGAAATTCAGGCCCGCCCAGCGCAGCAATTTCTGCGCTTTACCGGGACGAAAGGGCTGAAAGCGTCGGTGATATCGCATCGCGTTTCGAGACGTTCTGGCTCAATTCAGCGATCCATATCATGACGTGATGAGTAGAATACTAACGCCATCAGCCCGGCGCCGACCAACAGGGTGACGATGGCGCCCAGACCCATAAAAACCCAGCCCAGGGTCGAGATGGTCACGCCCCGCATGGCATTCCAGGCGGTGACGGCGTACCAGCCGGCCCAGACCAGCACCCCCAACATAATGACGATGGCGGCGATGCCGAAGGCGGAAAGCCCTGTATCTTGCGTGTCTTCCTTCAACCGCACCTCCGTCTGCCTGTCCTATTATTATACCTCCCGGAGCGGGCTGGCTGTAAAATTGCCCAAATCTCGGCAAAACTTGAGAAACCTGATTCGCGAAAGGGCGCATTCCATGAACCGCAAGGAATTTCTGGCCGGACTGGCCTCGCTGGTGCCTGGCGCCCTGTTGATCCCCGGCCCGGCCGAAGCCGATGTCGGCTCGGATGCCCGGTACACCGCCAACGAGATCACCCAGGCGGGTGCGGACTTTTTCGGCATCACCACCGAGGCGATGGCCAAGGCGGTGGAGCGGATCTTCGGCGATCTGGGCGAGCCGGATGCGTACATCAAGGGCGATGAAGGCTCGGGCGCCTTTGTGGTCGGCCTGCGCTATGGCTCGGGCTATCTGATCCGCAAGACCCGCGATCCCAGGATGGTCTATTGGCGCGGCCCGTCGGTGGGCTTCGATGTCGGCGGCAACGCCTCGAAATGCTTCACGCTCTGCTACAATCTGCGCGAGGACAAACGGTTGTTCCAACGCTTCCCCGGCGTGGAAGGCAGCTTCTATTTCGTGGCGGGCCTGGGCGTGAATTATCAGCGCTCCGGCGGCGTGACCTTGGCCCCCATCCGCACCGGCGTCGGCCTGCGCGCAGGCGCGAATGTGCATTATCAGGCTTATTCGGATCGCCGCGACTGGTTCCCGCTGTAAGCACCAAACATCTCTCAGCGCACACGTCGCGAGGGATTTTCGTTCGTGGCTAGGAGCGACGCGCGGAGCGTGCGGACGCACGTGAGCACGCGCGACAACGCCACGGACGAAAAGAACCGCGACCCAAATTACTTGGGATCATAGACGCCGACGCCGCAAACGTCGGA
>DASYDX010000028.1:0-7734 GCA_036499345.1 Rhizomicrobium sp. | reverse complement strand
GCGCCGTCTCAAAAAATTCTCCGGTTATCAACCGCTTTCGCCGCAGGATCGCCGCGATCCTGTACCACTCTCGGTTGGCGGAAAGGCGGGGCGCGCCTAGGCTGGCGGCCTTCGATCGGGGCATCTCATGAACAAGAATCGCTGGCTTTATGTGGCGGGCGGTGCCGCCGTCCTGTTCATCGCCCTGTTGATGTTCTTCCCCCGCACCGGCGGCCAAAGCGGTGGCGGGTTGCTGGGCCGGATCGAAAGTGCGGTCACGGCGGTCAAAGGCGGGGGCGCGGCGCCCTCCGATACCGCGGCGGCGGAATTCGCGTTCCGGCGGCTGGAGATCGACACCTCCAAAGCGGAAGCCGAAGCCTGTCTGGTCTTCACCCGCGCGCTGGATGCCACCGGGCGCACCCATTATGGCGATTATCTCTCCGTCGATCCGGAAACCCGCATCGCGGCGCGGGTGGTGGACAACCGTCTGTGCCTGGCGGGGCTTGGCTTCGACAAAATTTATAATGTGACGCTGAAGAGCGGGCTGCCTTCCGCCCGCAACGAAACCCTGTCGGGCGACGAGACCGTGCCGGTGGAACTGCGCGACCGGCCCTCGCTGGTGCGCTTCGCGGGCGGCATCATCCTGCCGCGCGACAATGCGGCGGGCGTGCCCGTCACCACCGTCAATATCGACAAGCTGGGCCTCAAGATCATCCGGGTGGGTGACCGGCTGTTGTCGCAGATTGAAAGCGGCACGGTCGATCAGACCTCACTCTATAATTGGGACGCGACCCAGCTGGAAAAGAACCAGGGTGCCCTGGTCTGGACCGGCAGCATGAAGGTCGCCAACGTCAAGAACGCCTCGGTCGTGACCTTGATCCCGATGCGCGATCTGCTGAAAGACAAGAAGCCCGGCGCGTTCGTGCTGGTGGCCAGCGACGCCGCCAAGAAGAAGAGCGACGACGATTACGGCCAGCAACTGGCGACGCAATGGGTGATCGATTCCGACATCGCGCTGACCAGTTTCACCAGCGCCGATCCCGCCACCGGGGCGGGGCTGTCGATCTTTGCCCGCTCGTATCGGGACGCGCGGCCTTTGTCGGGCGTGAAGATGACGTTGGTGGGGCGCAACAACAATGTGCTGGCCAGCGTCACCAGCAACCGCGACGGACGGGCCGATTTCGATGCGGGCCTGCTGCGCGCCACGGGCGGCGACGAGCCGGTGGTGGTGATGGCTTATGGCAGCGAAGGCGACTTTACGTTCCTGGATCTGCGCCGGGGCGCCTTCGATCTCACCGACCGGGGCGTGGGCGGGCGCGCCAGTCCGGGCCCCGTGGACGCTTTCTTATATACCGAGCGCGGCGTCTATCGCCCCGGCGAAAGCGTGAAGGCCGTGGCGATGCTGCGCGATCGGGTCGGTGTCGCCACCGATGCGCCGCTCACTTTGATTGCAACTCGTCCCGACGGGATGGAAGTCAGCCGCACCACTGTGGCGGGCAAGAACCTTTCGGCAGGCGGCGCGGATTGGAGTGTGACGCTCAGCGCCAGTGCGCCCCATGGCCGTTGGCAGATTTCCGCCTTCATCGATCCCAAGGCCCCCGCCATTGGCCGGGTGCAGTTCGATGTCGCCGATTTCGTGCCCCAGCGTTTGAAGGTCGCGGTGACGTCGAATGAAACCGCGATCCGTCCCGCCACGCCGTTCCATGTGCGGGTCGAAAGCCGCTTTCTCTATGGCGCGCCCGCATCGGCGTTGACCGGCGACGGCGAAGTGCATGTCAGCGAAGACCCCGCACCGTTCAAGCAATGGCAGGGCTGGCATTTCGGGCGGATGGACGACAGCTTCTCCGACACCAAGACGCCCTTGCTGGTGCCGGAAACCGATGCGGCGGGCGTCGCCGCCATCACCGGCAATCTCGGCCCCGTTGCCGACACGACATTACCGCTGAAGGCCGAAATCACCGTCTCGATCCATGAGCCGGGCGGGCGTACCACCGACAGCCGCATCACCCTGCCGGTCCGCCTGCACGATACCGCCATCGGTATCCGCGCCGCCTTCGATGGCATGTCGGTGGGCGAGAACACACCCGCGCGCTTTGAAGTGATCGCGGTCGATGCCGCGGGCAAGCGCATCGCCATGCCCAAAGCCACCGTCTCCTGGGTGCGCGAAGACACCACCTATCAATGGTTCCAGACCAATGGCGAGTGGAAATATCAGTCTTCCACCCGCGACCGGCTGATCACCAGCACCACACTCGATATCGCGCCGAGCGGCAGCGTGCGGATGGAACAGGCGCTGCCCTACGGCACCTATCGCCTCACCATCACCGATCCGGTGTCGGGCGCGGCCAGTTCCTTCCGCTTCTATTCCGGCTGGGCGGCGTCCAGCGCGGGCGACCGGCCCGACCGCATTCCGGTGGCGTCCGACAAGCCGTCTTACGCGCCCGGCGCGACCGCGCATGTTCACATCAAGCCCGATGCCAGCGGCAAGGCATTGGTGGTGGTGGCGGGCGACAAGCTGTTCTCGTCCAAGCTGATCGATGTGGCGGCGGGCGGCAGCGATGTCGATATTCCCGTCTCCGCCGATTGGGGCGCGGGCGCCTATGTGCTGGTCACGGCCTATCGCCCGCTGGACCAGGCCAGCCCGCGCGAGCCGGTGCGCTCCATCGGCGTGGCGTGGCTGAGCGTGGACAATGCTCCGCGCACTTTGAACGTCGCCATTGGCGGCGCCGACCGGGTGCGCCCGCGCGAGAAGGCGGTTCTGCCCATCGCGATCAAAGGCTTGTCGAGCGGCGAAGACGCCTATGTCGTGCTGGCGGCGGTGGATGAAGGCATTCTGCAACTGACCGATTACAAATCGCCCGATCCCGCCGGCTATTATTTCGGCAAGCGACGGCTGGGCGTGTTGATGCGCGACGATTACGGCCGGTTGATCCGCGCCGAAAAGGCGGCGGTGGGCGTGCTGGAAACCGGCGGCGACAGTTTCGGCGGGCGCAGTCTGGCGGTGGTGCCGACGCGCACCGTGGCGCTGTTCTCCGGCCTGGTGAAGGTGGGCGCGGGCGGCATCGCAAACATTCCGCTCGATATTCCCGACTTCAATGGCGGCTTGCGTCTGATGGCGGTGGCTTGGACCAAGACCAAGCTCGGTCACGCCGACCGCATGCTGACGGTGCGCGATCCCGTGGTGGCCGATCTGGTGCTGCCGCGTTTCCTGGCGCCGGGTGACAGCGCCAGCGCTGCGATCAATCTGGACAATGTCGAAGGCGCGGCGGGCAGCTATGCGGTGAACGTTACCACCAGCGGGCCGCTGGCGCTGAACGGCAATGCCAAGCTGAATCAAACCCTCAATCGCGGCCAGCGTGTGTTGTTGCCGGTGGGCCTGAAAGGCAATGGGCTGGGCGTCGCCACCATCGCCATGGATGTGGCGGGGCCGGGCGGCTTCCGTGTGCATCACGATTGGAAGATCGAAGTGCGCGCGCCGCAGCTCGATGTCACGCACGAAGAGGATGTGCCGCTGGCAGCGGGCGCGAGTTACAGCGCGGGTTCGTCCTTGCTGGCGGGCTTCATGCCGGGCACGGCCAATGTCTCCATCAGCGTGGCGGCGGCGCATGGCTACAACAATGTCGCCGGTCTTTTGAAATGGCTGGACAAATATCCCTATGGCTGTGTCGAGCAGACGGTGAGCCGCGCCATGCCGCTGCTGAACTTCAACGATCTTGCCGATCTGGCCAAGCTGCCGCGCGACGCTGAATTGCGCGCCCGCATCCAGACCGCCATCGATCAGGTGCTGGACATGCAGAATGCCGAAGGCGATTTCGGCATGTGGGGGCCGGGCGAAAGCGCCGACGCGTTCCTCAGCGTCTATGCGCTCGATTTCCTGACGCAAGCCAAGGCCAAGAAATATGTCGTGGCCGATGACGCGATGAAGCGTGGGCTGGATTGGCTGAAACGCACCAGCAGCAGCGGCGGCGACGATCTGGCGCGCGCCTATGCCTTCCAGGTGCTGGCGGAGAACGGCCAGGGCAACATCTCCGACCTGCGCTATTTCAGCGACACGCGGATTCCCAAGATGCGCTCCGCACTGGCGGCGGCGTTGACCGCGTCGGCGGCGGCGCAGATGGGCGACCGTTCGCGCGCCGAATATGACTTCAACCGGGCGCGCGACATTCTCGCCAAGGCCGAACCCATCGGCTATCCGCACGATATGTATGGTTCGCTGCTGCGCGATCTGTCGGGCACCTTGGCGCTGGCCGCCGAGAACGGCAAAGCCGATCTGGTGCCGGTGATCCTGGAATTCGGCAAAGGTCTCAGCATGCGGCTGGACGACACCACCACCCAGGAAAAAGGTTGGATGCTGCGTGCGGCTTATGCGCTGACGCGTCAGAAGCTGCCGCTCACCGTCACGTTGAACGGTCAGCCCGCGCCGTTGCGGGAAGGCGCGGTGCGGATGGCGCCGGGTGCGGATGATCTGTCGCGTGGGCTTACCTTCATCAACAAGGGCGAGGGGACAGTGTGGCGTTCCACCACCGTCAGCGGCACGCCGTCTTCGCCGCTGCCCGCGATGGCGCAAGGCATGACGTTGAACAAGACAATCTGGACCCTGAGCGGATCGCCCGCCGATCCCGCCAAGCTGCATCTGAACGACCGGGTGATCGTGGAAGTGACAGGCAACATGCCCAACAACATCTTCCGCCAGATCGGCATCATCGATCTTCTGCCCGCCGGTCTTTCGGTGGAGCAGGCGCTGGGCCCCGAGGACAGCAAGACCTACAGCTTCCTGGGCACGCTCAGTCCCACCAGTGTCAGCGACGGGCGGGATGATCGCTTCGTCTCGGTGCTGGAGATCGGGCAGCGCTATCGTCCAGTCCGTTCCGACAAGCCGGAGCCGACGCCTAGCTTCCGCATCGCCTATATTGCGCGCGCCACCGCGGCGGGGCAGTTCGTGCTGCCCGCCGCCGATGCTGCCGACATGTACGCGCCCGCCATCCATGCCCGGACGGCGATGGGCCAGGCGGTGGTTGCGCCGTGACATGGCAGCGTCGCATCGCGCTGATGTTGGGCGGGGTGCTGGCCGCGCTTCTGATCGCGGACATGGTGTTTCCGCCCGATCTGACGCGGGCCCAGATGGTGTCGGCGGAAGTCAGCGACCGCGACGGCCATCCTTTGCGCATCTTTCTCAGCGACGACGGCGCGTGGCGGATCAAGAGCCAGGTCGCCGATGTCTCGCCGCTCTATTTGCAAATGCTGAAGGCCTATGAAGACCGGCGCTTCGAGAGCCATCCCGGCGTCGATGTGCTGGCGCTGGGCCGCGCCGTATATCAGTTGGCGGGCCGCGGCCATATCGTTTCCGGCGGATCGACTTTGACGATGCAGGTGGCGCGTCTGCTGGAGCCGCGCTTTTTCCTGAAGCATGGGCTGGCGGCGAAAGCGTTTCAGATCGTGCGCGCGGTGCAGTTGGAAGAGCGTTATTCCAAGGACGAAATCCTGTCATTGTATCTCACGCTCGCGCCGATGGGCGGTAATCTGGAAGGCGTGCGTGCGGCGGCGCTGGCCTATTTCGGCAAAGAGCCGGTGGCGCTGGATGCGGCGCAAAGCGCGATGCTGGTGGCGTTGCCCCAGGCCCCCGCGAAATTCCGCCCCGACCGCCATGCTTTCGCCGCGCGCGCCGCCCGCGCCAAGGTGCTGGCGCGCATGGTGGAGGCGGGCGTGCTGACGGCCGCGCAACAGAAAACCGCGTTGCAGGCGCCGGTGCCGGTGCTGCGCCGGGCGATGCCCTTTGCCGCGCCGCATCTGGCGCAGCGGCTGGTGGCGCGCGCCAACGGCAAGACCCAGATTCAAACCACGCTCAGCGGCAGTGTGCAGGAAGCGGCGGAGCGGCTGGCGGCGCGCGAACGCAGTTACTTCGACGATGGCGCGGATATCGCGCTGGTGGTGGTGGAGAATAAAAGCGGCAACGTGCTGGCCTATGTCGGCGGCACCAATTTCTGGGGCCGCGCGGGGCAGGTCGATCTGGCGTCGCGGGCGCGTTCGCCCGGCTCGGCGCTCAAGCCTTTCATTTATGGCTTGGCATTCGACGATCTCAGTCTGCATCCGCTCACCCGCATCGAAGACGCGCCGATGAGTTTCGGCGATTACGCGCCGCGCGATTTCGATGGCGGCTTTCAAGGCTCGGTGACGGCGAAGGATGCGCTGCAAATGTCGCTGAACGTGCCTGCCGTTGCGGTGCTGGAAAAAGTGGGGCCGCTGGCCTTCACCTTGGCGTTGCGCAATGCGGGCGCGCATCTGTCCTTCCCCACCGAAGACGCGCCGACCCTGCCGGTGGCGCTGGGCGGGCTGGGCATCAGCGTGGCCGATATTGCGATGCTGTATGCGGGCATCGCCGAAAGCGGCACGGCGCAGGGCCTGCGCTTTATCAAGGACGCGCCCGCACCCACGCATCATCGTTTGTTCGGGCCGGTGGCGGCCTATTATCTGCGCGATGTGCTGGACGGCGTGGCGCTGCCCGAAGGCTGGGCGATGGGCCAAGGCCTGTCGCGGGCGCGCACCATTGGCTTCAAGACCGGCACCTCTTACGGTTTCCGCGATGCCTGGTCGGTGGGTTTCTCCAACGATTACACCGTGGCGGTGTGGGTGGGCCGCGCCGACGGCACGCCGCGCGCGGGCCGTGTGGGCCGCGACGAAGCCGCACCGATCCTGTTGAAGATGTTCGGCCTGCTGCCGCCGGATCGCCGCCCCGCGCCGTCGGTGCCGCCGGGCGCGATCCTGGCGCGTTCCAATGCCGAGCTGCCGCCGTCCTTGCGCGAATTCCACCGCATCGCGCGTCCGGTGGTGATGGCCGAAGCCAAGCTGCCGCCGCCCGCCATCGCCTTTCCGCCCAATGGTGCCATCGTGCCCTTGCCGAATGCGCGCCAGCCGCAATTGCAGTTCAAGGCCGAAGGCGGCAAGGCGCCGCTGACCTGGATGGTCAATGGTCAGGTGGTGGGAAGCTTCGACCGTTTCGCCCCCGCGCTGTATGCGCCGCAAAGCGAAGGCTTGGCGCGGGTGACGGTGGTCGATGCCGATGGGCGCAGCGACACCAGCAGCATCCGGTTCCAGAAGATTCGCTGAGCGCCTTTGCGGCGCGTGGGTTTAAGATGGACCCGCGAAAGGAATCGGCATGCGCGGTAAAACGATGACGGTGTTGGCAATGTTGTGCGTTGCGAGTGCGGCGCAGGCGGCGGAGAATGCGGGCGCCTGGCGCGCGATCCAGACCAATGAATTTCGCCAGGGTTTCGTCGCGGGCATCGCGTCGTATCTGCTGAATCAATCTAGCGGGCCGCTGCGCGCCGCCTATGCCGAATGCCTGGCCGGGCGCACCGATCTGTCGCTCTTGGGTGAAGTCGATGCCTATATGGAGCGGCATCCCGAAACTGCGCCCTTCACCCCCGATCTGGCGGTGAGCCTGGCGTTGAACGAACTTTGCGCCGCCACTATCCCCACGCCGCCGCGCATGCCGTGAGTGCGCTTCGCAACCGCGAAAAGATTACGGTAAATATTGGGTTGTATCGTACAACCTTCGTACAGGTTTTTGCGCACCCGGATTGGGTTTTTCAAGGAATATCCGCTTCGTTCGCGGCAGGGCGGAACGAAGCGGACTGCCGGTCGTATTGAGACGGGGGGCAATGTAAATCGATACGAAAGCAGGTCCGCAAAATGGAAAAAGCGCGCGACGGCAATGACGGCCCATCCGGCGAGCTGGGGTATGATGGTGCGATACCG
>DASYDX010000027.1:0-2528 GCA_036499345.1 Rhizomicrobium sp. | reverse complement strand
CCGCCGCAAAGCGAAATCGCCACCCGCGGCCATGCCATGCAGTGCCGCATCACCACCGAGAATCCGGAGAATAATTTCATCCCGGATTATGGCCGGATCATCGCCTATCGCGGCGCCACCGGCTTCGGCATCCGCATCGATGGCGGCACGGCCTATTCCGGCGCGGTGGTAACGCGCTGGTACGATCCTTTGTTGGAAAAAGTCACCGCCTGGGCTGCGACGCCGCAGGAAACCATTGCGCGCATGGAACGCGCCTTGCGCGAATACCGCATTCGCGGCGTCGCCACCAATCTGCCCTTCCTGGAAGCGGTGCTGCGCCACCCCAAATTCCGCAGCAACGCATACACCACGCGTTTCATCGACGAGACGCCGGAACTGTTCCAGTTGCCGCCGCGCCGCGACCGCGCCAGCAAGCTTCTCACCTATGTCGCCGATGTCACGGTGAACGGCCATCCCGAAACGCGCGGGCGCGCCAAACCGCCCGCGGATGCACGCAAGCCCGTGCCGCCGGATTTCGGCAAGGCTCCGCAATCGGGCGCCAAGCAGCGGCTCGACGAGCTGGGCCCGGAGAAATTCGCGCAATGGATGAAGGACCGCAAAGAGGTCCTGATCACCGACACCACCATGCGTGATGCGCATCAGTCGTTGCTGGCGACCCGGATGCGGACCCATGACATCGCGGCAGTGGCTTCGGCCTATGCCAATGGCCTGCCGCAGCTTTTGTCCTTGGAATGCTGGGGCGGCGCGACATTCGACGTGGCGATGCGGTTCCTGGGCGAAGACCCTTGGGAGCGTTTGGCGCGGGTGCGCGAAGCGGCGCCCAATCTTCTGACGCAGATGCTGCTGCGCGGCGCCAATGGCGTCGGCTACACCAATTACCCCGACAATGTGGTCAAGGCCTTCGTGCGCCGCAGCGCCGATGCGGGCATGGACTTGTTCCGCATCTTCGATTGCCTGAACTGGACCGAGAATATGCGCGTCGCCATCGATGCGGTGTGCGAAGCGGGCAAGCTGGCGGAAGGTGCGATCTGCTACACCGGCGACATCTTCGATCCTGCGCGCCCCAAATACGATCTCGCTTATTACATCCGTATGGCCAAGGAATTGGAAAAAGCCGGCTGCCACATTCTGGCGATCAAGGACATGGCGGGTCTGCTCAAGCCTGCCCAGGCGCGGGTGCTGGTGACAGCGCTGAAGAATGAAATCGGCCTGCCGATCCATCTACACACCCACGACACATCGGGCATCGCGGGCGCCACCATTCTGGCGGCAGTCGATGCCGGCATCGATGCGGTCGATGGCGCGATGGACGCGATGTCGGGCACCACTGCGCAGCCTTGTCTCGGCTCCGTCGTCGAAGCCCTGCGCCACACTCCGCGCGATCCGGGGCTCGATCCCGAAGCCATCCGCCAGATCAGCTTTTATTGGGAAGCGGTGCGCACCCAATATGCCGCCTTCGAAAGCGACCTGAAGTCGGGCGCTTCGGAAGTCTATCTGCACGAAATGCCGGGCGGGCAATTCACCAATCTCAAGGAACAGGCCCGCTCGCTGGGGCTGGAGACGCGCTGGCATGAAGTCGCCAAAGCCTATCGCGCCGCCAATGATCTGTTCGGCGATATCGTCAAAGTGACGCCGTCCTCCAAGGTGGTGGGCGATATGGCGCTGATGATGGTGGCGCAGAATATTTCCAGCGACGAAGTGCTGGACCCCAAGACCGATATGGCGTTCCCCGCTTCGGTGGTGGAGATGCTGCGCGGCGATCTGGGCCAGCCTTTGGGCGGCTGGCCGAAAGCGTTGCAGCAGAAAGTGTTGAAAGACATCAAGCCCAGCACCGAACGGCCGGGCGCGCTGTTGCCGCCCACCGATCTCGCCGCCACACAGAAGGAGGCGGAAACCAAGATCGGCCGCCCGCTGGAAGGTGAGGAGCTGCTCTCCTACCTGATGTATCCCAAGGTTTTTGTCGATTACGCCGCGATGCAGGCCAAATACGGCCCGGTGTCGGGGTTGCCGACGCCCGTCTTCTTCTACGGCATGAAGCCGGGCGAAGAGATTGCGGTGGAGTTGGAGCGCGGCAAGTCGCTGGTGCTCAGGCTGCTCACCATCGGCGAGACCGACGAGCAAGGCCAGGTGCGGGTCTTCTTCGAACTGAATGGTCAGCCGCGCGGCGTCAAAATTCCCAACCGCTTCGCCAAGGCGACGGTGGAAGTCCGTCGCAAAGCGGAAGAGGGCAACGACGCCCATGTCGCCGCGCCCATGCCGGGCGCCGTTTCTACCATCGCGGTGAAAAAGGGCGAGACCGTCAAAGCGGGCGACGTGCTTCTCACCATTGAAGCGATGAAGATGGAAACCGCGCTGCATGCCCCCCGGGACGGGGTGGTCGAAGAGTTGCTGGTGACGCCCGGCGCCCAGATCGATGCCAAGGATTTGCTGGTGGTTCTGGCCTGAATGGGCGAACCGGACGCGGGAGGGTTCACCGCGCCCGGTTCTGAACACCATGCCATTGGCTCTTTCGATCCGGGCAAGGCCAG
>DASYDX010000026.1:0-11720 GCA_036499345.1 Rhizomicrobium sp. | reverse complement strand
AACATCGCCTTCGGAATATTGTTGAAAGCCCGTCAGGCCCAATTCTTCGATCAGCGCCGCAATGGCAGGCTGCATATCGGGCCAGAACCAAGCGGGCCCCAGATCGAAACCGTCTTCCGACAGAATGCGCCCGCCCAACCGCGTCCGCGCTTCCAGCAAGACGAACGGCATTTGCGCCCTATGCAGCAGCCGCGCCGCATAGAGCCCGCTCAATCCGCCGCCGATAATCGCAACCGGTTCGCGCAATGAAAGCCCATTCCCCTATTAAGGATTTCACGCCGCGCATGCCGCGTGCCGCTGTCATGCGGGTAGCGGCAATCGCCTGCCCCGTCTAGTCTCGTCCTCAAAGACAATACGCAATCGGGAGACGAAACATGTTGCTCAAAGGAAAGACGGCGCTGATCACGGGTGGTTCCAGCGGCATCGGCCTCACCACCGCCAAGCTGTTCCGCGAAAACGGCGCACGCGTCGCCATCACCGGCACCGACGCCGCCAAGCTGGAACGCGCGCGAGCCGAGATCGGCGGCGACACGGTCGCCATCCGCGCCGATGTGCAATCGCTTGCCGACCTCACCCGCATGGCGGAGGAAACCAAAGCCGCCTTCGGTTCTCTCGACATCTTCTTCGCCAATGCGGGCGCGGCTGCCGCGTCGCCGCTCGGCGGCACCGACGAGGCTGTCTATACCCGGCTGATGGACATCAATGTGAAAGGCGTCTTCTTCTCGGTCCAGGCGGTGGTGCCGTTGATGGGCAAGGGCGGCTCGATCATCCTGAATTCCTCCTGGCTCGATCTGCGCGGCGTGGCGGGGCGCGGCATTCTCTCGGCGTCGAAAGCAGCCGTGCGTTCCTTCGCCCGTACCTTCGCCGCCGAACTGGCGCCTAAGGGCATTCGCGTCAACGCGGTCAGCCCCGGCTCTATCGTCACGCCGCTGCATCGCGGCGGGCGCAGCGATGCGGATTTCGACGCCTACGCCGAAGCCACCGCCAAACTCATCCCCGCAGGCCGCATGGGCCAACCCCAAGACATCGCCAATGCGGCGCTGTTTCTGGCCTCCGATCTGTCGAGCTATGTTCTGGGCGCCGAGATCATCGTGGATGGCGGCCGCGCGGAGCTTTGAGAATATATTTGCGCGCGTCTTAACGGCTGCGATTGCGTCGCAAAGTTGAGCCAATAGAAATGGGCGTTATGATGGTTAATGCGCGCGGGTGAAAATCCGCGCGCCGCTTGCATGCGCTTGAGCAAATTGCAGGCATTCCGGTAATATCTCTTTAAGGATCATTCACCGGGGACTGTCATGCGTAAACTTCTGGGCACTGCCGCTATTCTGGGCGCACTGGCATTTGCGCCATCGGCCAATGCCGCCACCACCCTCTACAACTTCACGCTCGACGGCATGACCGGCTCGCTTCCCGCCGCGCCTTACGGCACCGTGTCGGTCAACGACAATGGCGGCACCAGCCATTTCACCTTCGATGTGAATCTGGGAACCGATTTCTATTTTCAGGACAGCAAAGCGTTTCAGGCCTTCGATTACAGCCTGGGCGGCAACGTCACCAGCACCGTGATCGCCACCTCGGGCTTCAGCTCCGCGGGCCTGGGCAGCTATTCGGCGCCCAACATCGTGGTGCCCTCCGATACAACCAAATTCAATTACGCCATCCTGTGCCAATCGCTTTGCGCGGGCGGCAATCCCAATGGCAAGATCACGCAGCTCGTCTTCGATGTCTTCGGGACCAATCTCAATCTCTCCCCGATCGACAACACCAAGAATTATGGCGGCACGCCGATCTATTTCGCGGCGGATGTTTCCTATCAGGGCGGGTCTTCCGCGCAGACCGGCAATATCGGCGCCGTGCTGACGTCGGGCGTGCCCGAGCCCTCGACCTGGGCGTTGTTCTTTCTGGGCTTCGGCGCTATCGGCCTGATGATGCGCAGCCGCCGCCAGACCGTCTGCGCTTAATAATCACATCCATGACAAGCGCGCCCGCTGACAAGCGGGCGCGTTTTTGTTTAACTGCACCCATGCGATTGAACGACGATTTCACCACCCGCGCCGTGATGCATGGCGCCAAGATGGAATGGATCAAAAGCCCGATGCCGGGCGTGGAACGGCGCATGCTGTTCCGCATCGGCGACGAAAAGGCGCGCGCGACATCGCTGGTCCGTTACGCGCCCGGCAGCCATTTCTCGCCCCACGACCATCCCGGCGGTGAGGAAATCCTGGTGCTGGACGGCGTGTTTCAGGACGAAAGCGGCGACTATCCGGCGGGCAGCTATATTCGCAATCCGCCGGGCTCGCGCCACACGCCCGCCTCCCAGCCCGGCTGCCTGTTGTTCGTGAAGTTGTGGCAATTCCGAAAAGACGATGACGCCTATGTCGCCATCCGCCCGGATCAGGAAATCCCCGGCGCATCATGGCCCGGCGTCGCCTCGTCGCAAAAGCTGTTCGACAATGGCCATGAAGAGGTGCGGCTGGAACGCTGGCAGCCCAATTCGCAAATCACCATCGCCAATGCCGATGGCTTGGAACTTCTGCTGCTCGAGGGCGGCTTTGCGATGGGGCTGGAAGAGTTCCGCCGCCTCTCCTGGCTGCGTCTACCGCCGGGCCAGCATTTCAAAGCCGAAACCGGTCCCGATGCCGCACGCGTCTTCGTGAAAAGCGGCAAGCTGTTGCAGGACAATATCTGCGAATTCTGATCCGTGCGGAACAGACTCCGCCGCCCGCCGTTCCCAATCCATTCCAGGATGGAGCGAAGCGCATGACCAAGACAGCGGCTGAGGTATGGGACCTGATTGAAGACATTCCCATGGCGCTTCTGGTCACCAAGGAAGACGCTTCTTTGGATGCGCGCCCCATGGGCGCGACTGCCAAACCTGCCGAAGGCCATATCTATATCCTCGCCAACAAGCGCGAGGATTCGGACCGCCAGATTCAGGAGGATTCCGAAGTCATCCTCTCCTTCCAAAAAGGCGTCACTTTTGTCGTGGTGCATGGCCGCGCTAGCGCGTCCAACAACCGCGCCAAGATCGCGGAATTGTGGAACGCCTTCGACAAGGCCTGGTGGGACGGGCCGGACGATCCGCGCATCCGTCTTCTCACCATCACGCCGCAGAAGGCGGAATATTGGGAGAGCCCGGGCAAGCTCATTGCCTATGCCGATATGCTGATTTCCGCCGCCACGGGGAAGCGCCCCTCGACCGGCGAGCATGGAAAGACGGCGCTGTAACCCAAGCGCCGCGTGGAATGCGCGAATTTGAAATTTACAGCGCCATCACAGTCCCGGGCTGTGCATAGGTGCTTCCTGTCTCGCGAAGAACCGACAGCGTAAATTCAATGATCGCCTGGCGATGCGCGCAACGGCTCGAAACGGCACAGCGCAAGTTTAACATGTCACGCACGTCTTGGGTTTGACAGGTCTCCCACCCGCACGTAATTGCGATTGCTGGATTGATTTGGCCGCCCGCGTTTTCCGGCGGCCCGCATAGGGTTCCGTCAGCGTATGAGTTCAGAGACATTGATGCGGCGCGTGATGGCCGCGTTCGAAAAGGGCGATCTCGAACCGCTCTTCAAAGCGATAGACGACAACATCGTCTGGAAATCCGCGTCCACCCAAACCGGCGATTTCCGCTTCAGCGGCGAATACCGCAACCGTTCCGGCGTGGTCGAAGTGATGTCGAAATTCGCCATGTCCTATTTCGTCCAGCGTTTCGCGCCGGTCGAGATCGTGTCGAACGGCGAAATCGTCTGGGGCCTGTTCGATGTCCATATGGTCTATCAGCCCATGGCCGAAAACCCGCAGGCGCGCCGCACCGTCAAACTGGATTGTGCCATGCGCTGGCGTGTGCGGGACGGCAAAATCCTGGAGCATCAGGCCTTTTACGACACAGCCGCGATGCTGACGCAGCAGGCCCAGCGCGCAGGCGCCTGACGTCAGCCGGGCAGAAATTCGATCAACTTGTCTTTCGGTTCGCCGCCCAGATAGGTGGCGATCAACACCGCCGGTTCGGCGGTGGAGGCATTGTCGAAACGCAGCATGCGCTTGCCCGCGGGCTCCAAAATCACTTCGCCCGCCAGATAGCGCCGCACCTCTTCACCTTCGGGCTGCACCAGAAAGGCGCCCTCGGCGACATAGCCCAGGACCGGCATGGGATGCAGATGCAACCCGGTCGCCTGCCCCGGCTCGAATTCCAGCCGGACCACGCGCACGCGCGACAGCGGCGCAGGCTCGAGTTCCAGAGAGGCGAGCGGGATGCGGGCGATATCCATGGCAAATTCCTTCGCGGCGTTCGGACCAGACCGGTCCGCCCGGGATAGGAACGGGCAGACGGCCCCGAAGGCCACGGCTGCGATGGAATTGCAGCCATGCGCGGGGGTTATGACGCGTGCAAACTATTTCGCGCTTGCGCCGATTTCATAAGCACGCCCATCGCGGGATCGCGGCTTTTGCCCTATCCTCGCCGGTGTCGTATCGCGCCAGGAAGGACAACAATGCCTGCCAGCAAAAAGCCGACCGCCAAACCTGTCACAAAGACAAAAGCCGCACCCGCCAAAAAAGCGCCCGCCGCCATCAAAGCTGCAGCCGAACCAAAAGCCGAACCTGTAGAGCCGGACGCCGCGAAAGCCGCAGCCAAACCGGCTAAAGCGCATGCCGGTAAGCCGGAACAGCCTTTGTGGCAGCGGTTCAATCAGAACCATTCCCAGAAAATGAGCAAAGGCCGCTCGTTCCGTCACCAGGGCCGCTGACACAAGCGGCGCGTATCATTGCCTCTTGACTCGGGACATTATTTCCATAATTCTGGAAATATAGAACCTACACCGGAGGACGCATGAAACGCCTTCACCTTCATGTCGCAGTCGAAAACCTGGACCGCTCCATCGGCTTTTACGCCACTCTGTTCGGCGCGCAGCCGACCGTTGTCAAATCCGATTACGCCAAATGGATGCTGGAAGACCCGAAAGTGAATTTCGCGATTTCGGCGCGCGGCACGGAGGCGGGTCTGGACCATGTCGGCATCCAGGTCGAAAGCGAAGCGGAATTGCGCGAACTGGCAGGGCGCTTGAAAGACGCGGGCCAATCCACCCGCGATCAGGAAGCGGCGAGCTGCTGCTATGCGCAATCGCACAAATCCTGGACGGCGGATCCGTCCGGCCTGCGCTGGGAAACCTTTTTCACGTTTGGAGAGGCTACCAGCTATGGCGCGGACGATGTTCCGCAAATGGATGACAAACCGGCCTCGGCCTGTTGCGCGCCCCGCGCCGACGCCAAGGCCTGCTGCTGATGCCGACGGCCAAGCTGACAAAGTCGGTGGAGGCGCTTTCGGCGCTGGCGCATGAAAGCCGGCTGGCGATCTTCCGTCTTCTGGTCCGCACCGGCCCCGAAGGCATGGCGGCGGGCGACATCGCGCGCAAACTCGATATCTTGCCCAACACGCTGTCCGCCAGCCTGACGGTGCTGGGCAATGCGGGCCTTGTGGCCTCGCGCCGCGACGGACGCTCCATCATCTACAGCGCCGATTACGCACGGATGACCGGCCTGCTGGAATTTCTGATGGAGGATTGCTGCAACGGCGATGCCGCCATCTGCGCGCCTCTGGCCGCCATCGCGAACAAAGCCGCCTGTTGCTGAAGGACATTCCCATGATCACGATCTATCACAATCCCCAATGCGGCACCTCGCGCAACACACTGGCCATGATCCGCAACAGCGGCGAAGAGCCCGAAATCATCGAATATCTCAAGACCCCGCCGTCGCGCGAAACCTTGATCGATCTGATCCGCCGCATGGATGTGCCGGTACGCGCCGTGCTGCGCGAAAAAGGCGCGCTGTATGACGAGCTGGGTCTGGCCGACCCGACACTCACCGACGATGCCCTGCTGGATGCGATGATGGCGCACCCTGCGCTGATCCAGCGCCCCATCGTGGTGACGTCGCAGGGCGTACGCCTGTGCCGCCCGTCCGAAGCGGTGCTCGATATCCTCCCCGCCCCGCAACGCAGCGCCTTCACCAAGGAAGATGGTGAGCGCGTGGTGGACGAACAGGGCCGCCGCCTGACATGACCCCATACGATCTGGGACGGCGCGCGGCAGCCGAAGCGCTGGGAACGCTGCTTCTGCTCGCCACCGTGGTCGGTTCCGGCATCATGGCCGCGCGGCTGGCGGACGGAAACCAGGCCATCGCGCTCCTCGGTAACACCATCCCGACCGGCGCGATCCTGGTGGTGCTGATCCTGATCTTCGGCCCGGTGTCGGGCGCGCATTTCAATCCGCTGGTGAGTTTGATGTTCGCGGTACGGCGCGAAGCCTCTTGGCGCGAAGCTTGCGCCTATATTCCGGCGCAGATAACGGGCGCCATTCTGGGTGTGTGGCTGGCGCATCTGATGTTCGACCTGCCGGTACTGGAAATCTCGTCCAAGGTGCGCGATGGCATGGGCCAGGCGGTCTCGGAGTTCGTCGCCAGTTTTGGCCTGATCGTCACCATTCTGGGCGTTCGCCGCACCCGCGCCGATACCGTGCCCCTGGCTGTCGGCCTCTACATCACCGCCGCCTACTGGTTCACAGCTTCGACCTCCTTCGCCAATCCCGCCGTTACCCTGGCGCGCAGTCTCACCAACTCTTTTTCCGGCATCGCGCCAGCCAGCATCGCGGGTTTCATCGCGGCGCAGATACTGGGCTTGGGTGCGGCCATGATTTTTTCCGGCTGGCTTGTGCGCGGCCAAACCCGGCACGCGCCCACCGTTTAAGCGGTTTGCGCCATCGCTTCGACTTCACTCAGCCCGGCCGCGACAGCGGCCCATCGTGCGGCATCAGCGAGCTGGCCCGCTTCAAGCAAATCGCAGGCACGCGCCAGCGCCGCCACCACGGAACGGGGGTAATCGCGAAGCGGAAGCACGGCGATGACGCTGTCTTGCATACAATCCATTCATCGCAGGGAATGGCTTATACGCAACACAATTTATTTGATCGCGCAGGTTGTATCGCACCGCGGCATCAAAAAAACCAATCTCTCAAAACACTTCCCGCGCCGCACAAATCGTGGCGATGCGGTAAATAAATGGAAACGATATTTTTGGCGTAATTATTGGGCAAACTCCGTCACCAAACGTCTCTGTTATGAGTTTACAGGCGGCACCGGTGTAGAATGTCTGCGGTGCAATCACAGGTATGTGTCTCAATCTTCTCGGGGAGAAACGATCATGCCGAACGCCAAAAGGACCGCAGACGGAGCTGGCCAGCTCAAACAGCGGGAAGTCTGCGGCTATATCCACGATCTTCTGAAATCGCTGGAAACCATCGCCGCGCAGAACAGTCAGCCTGTTCTGGCGCGGCTGATCGCGATGGCGAAGAAAGAAGCGGACGAATGTCGCTAACGCCGTTGCAAACAGCTCGGGTCTAATTCCGCCGCCGACCGTTGGCCCAGCAAGATCATCGTGCGCGTCATATCCGCGCGCAGGATTTGCAGCGCGCGTGACGCACCCGCTGCGCCGCCTGCCGCCAAACCATAGGCTGTGGCGCGCCCTGCCAGCACCGCCCGCGCGCCCAGCGCCAGCGCCTTTACGATATCGCCGCCGCGCCGGATGCCGCCATCCATCAGCACATCGCATTGCGTGCCCACCGCCCGGGCGATGTCCGGCAACGCATCCAATGTTGCGGCAACGCCATCGAGCTGGCGGCCGCCATGGTTGGACACCACCACGGCATCGGCGCCGCCATCCACCGCGCGGCGCGCATCCTCCGGTGTCAGCACGCCTTTGATGGCGATGGGGCCCTTCCATTGCGCGCGGATCCAGGAAAGATCATCCCAGGTCACCATCGAACGCGCCAAGGCGCTGGCGACATCGATCAAGGGCAGCGGCCCTTTGCCGGGGATTACGACATTGGGCAGATGGGTCATGCGCGCGCCCGTCAGATAATCGAACACCCAGCCGGGATGGGCCAGCACGTCGGGCAGATAGGGCAGCTTGGCAATAAGATTGTTGCCCATCAGCTGCGCCAGGCCATTGCGCAGATCGCGCTCGCGCAGCCCCGCAACCACGGTATCGATGGTGAGGAACAACCCTTTCACCCCTACGGCCCGCGCCCGCTCCAATGTCGCTTCGCCCGCTTCGCGTCCGCCCAGAAGATAGATCTGCAAGAACAGCGGCACACCGGTCGCCGCCACATCTTCCATCGGCGCGCCGGAGATGGTGGACATCACATAAGCGGTATTGGCGCGCGCGGCGGCGCGGCCCATACCGCGTTCGCCGTCACGATGCAGCAGGGCGCTGTAGCCGATGGGCGCCGCCAGCACCGGCCAATCCAGCGTCTGCCCCATCACTTGCGTGGAAAGGTCCAGTTTGGGGATCGCCTCGCCATGGCGCGGGCGGAACTGCCAGCGCCGGAAGGCGCGGACATTGTCGCGCAGGCTGTGTTCGTCTTCCGCCCCGCCATCCAGATAATCGAACACCACGCGCGGCAGCCGGGCCCGCGCCATGCGGCGCAGCTCGGCGATATTCACGGCGCGTGCAACGTCCCCCATGGCCTTTTATCGGCCAGCGCCGCCAACGCCGCAAGCCGGTCAGGTGGCGAGCAGGCTGTGCATGGCTTTGGAGACCAACGCGGGATTGTACGGCTTGGCGAAGAACAGGCCGCCTTCGGGAAGGTCGCTGTCGCGGCACGCGATTTTACCCGACGCGACCATCAGTTTGATCGGCGGCCAGCGGTCGCGGATATAGGCCGCTAGCTTCAGCCCATCCATGGAGCCGGGCATTTCGATATCGGTAAAGACCAGACGAATGTCGCGATGCGCTTCCAGGATGGCGATGGCCTGATCGGCGGTGCCCGCCTCGAAGACCGTAAAGCCGTCACGCTCGGCTTGATCGACCAGATCCATCCGGATGACCAGATTGTCTTCCACGATCAAGATGCCGGGACTGTTTTCACCGGCGATGGAACTCATGACCCAGCCATACTTTCTGATATTTCTGTAACGCCGCCACGCCCGGATGTTTCCAAGCGTCGCGCCCATCGAACAAAAATGTTGGACAAGAAAACAGGGAAAGCGGACTTCCGCCGCCTTCCCTGCTGCCGCCCGGTGAAGGACGGACTTGTCGCCACAAGTCTTAACGGATTTTGGTCTTAACTGCTTTTGGTGTCCTGCCCGTCCGGGGCAGCGCTGCTGGCGCCCGGGGTAAGGAGCTTGCCGCTATCCTTCACCTTCACATTGGGATTGTCCGCACCGCCCGCCATGCGCGAATTGGTGTTGGTGACGGTGGTGGTCGCGGGAATCTCGTCACGCATATCGTGTTTCTTTTGTTCCGTCATATCGCTCTCCGAAAAGGTTCGAAGTGATAACGGCGCTTGCGCGGGATCGTTTCGCAGGCATTCAGCTGCCAGGCGCGGAACTTAGAACCCAGTTCGCGACATCGTCTTCCACCTGGGCGCGGCCCAGATCGCGCAACAGCATGTGATAGCCATTGGGATATTCTCGCACATCGGCGCGCGGGCCCAGATCCTTCATCGTGGCTTTGGCGGGCGCGGCCGGAATCACCTGATCCTTTTCGCCATGTAAATAAAGAATGGGCGGCGGATTTTTCAGGCGCGCGGGCGCGGTACGCGCCTCGCCCATCAGATTGACCAACCCATACAGCGTGTCGGCGCGGGTCTTTTTCTGGAACAGCGGGTCCCTGCCCAGCGCGATCAGCATGGGGATATTGTCCGACGGTATGATGGTGACGACTTTTCCGGCGGCGGAGTTGGTGAGGATGATGCCGGGCGTGATATGCGCCACCATGAACAGCGCCACACGATAGAGCATGGGCATATCGGCCCGCGACCACACCGCGGGCGACACCAGGATGGCGCCATCGACAGCAGGCGGCGCGTTCGACGCCAGCGCCGACAGCACCACCGCGCCGCCCATGCTTTCGCCCGCCGCATAAATCTTCACACCGGGAAAACGCTTGCGCGCCGCCGCCGCGAAATCGGCGAGATCGGCGCGCATGACATCACTTCCCGCCCACAGGCCCGGATTGGCGCTATTGCCGAAGCCGCGCTGATCGATGGCCAAAGTGGTGATGCCGCGCTTGGCCCATGCCTTTGCCGGCATATCGAAGGCATTGGAATAATCGCTCATGCCGTGCAGCGCCACGATCACCGCTTTGGGCGCGCCGCCCTCCGCATCCCATTCACGCAAGGGCAGCCGCACCCCGTCGCGGGCGATCAGAACCTGCGTATCGAAATGCGGCGTCACGCTTTCGCTTCCCGGCGGCGCGGTGGTGGTGGCGCAGCCCAAAAGCGCCAGACACAGAAAGATCGCGCACGCACGCATGGACGGTCTCAGTTGAGGAGCCCGATCATGGACGCGGAGAGCCCGCTCGCCAAGGTGCCCGACACAATGGCACGCAGGGCCAGGGGCACGATCTCGGACCGCCGTTCGGGCATCAGCGCGCTCATACCCGCGATCAGAATGCCGACACTGCCGAAATTGGCGAAGCCGCACAGGGCATAGACCATGATCAACCCCGACCGCGGATCGAGCGTGCCCGGCGGCAGCGCCGCATAATTCAGATAGGCGACCAGTTCGTTGAGAATGGTCTTGGTGCCGAGGAGACTTCCCGCCACGCCCGCCTCGCGCCAGGGCACGCCATACAGCCAGGCTAGTGGTGCGAAGAGCCAACCCAAGGTCCGCTCCAACGTGATGGGCGCCCCGCCCCAATGCGGCAGCACCGACAGGATCTGATCGGCCAGCGAGATCAGCGCCACCATCACGATCAACAACGCCATCACTTGCAGATAGATTTTCAAACCGTCTTCGGTGCCCTTGGCGACCGCATCCATGCTGGAACGGTATTCGAGTTTCGCGGTCACTTCCTCGGTCGCCGCATCGCCCGGAACCATGATGCGCGCGATCATCACCGCGGCGGGAAGCGCCATCATCGACGCCACCAGCACATGCCCCAGCGCGTCGGGCAGAACCGATTTCAATACCGTGGCATAGAGCACGAACATGGTGCCCGCCACCGAGGCCAGCCCGACGCTGAACATGATGAAGAGTTCCGTGCGGGTCATTTTGGCAAGGCAGGGCCGGATCAGCAGCGGCGCTTCGATCATGCCCAGAAAGACGGTCGTGCCCGAAGCCAGCGCCGTCGCCCCGCCCAGGCCGAGCGTGCGCTTGAGGACGAACGCGATGCCGCCCACGATCACTGGTAATACCCGCCAATACCAGAGCAGCGCCGACAACGCCGAAATCACGATCACCAACGGCAGCACGCCAAAGGCAAAGCTGGTCATGGCATTGGGATTGGTGACGGCAAAGGGGGCCGTGCCGCCGCCGACATAGCCGAACACAAAACTCGCCCCCGCCGTGGTGGCCGAGCCCAGCGCGGTAACCACATTGTTCAGGCCCAGCAGCAGCGCGCGGGCGGGCGGGAATTTCAGCAGCACCAAGGCAATGGCGGCCTGCAAAGCCAGCGCCGCCACCACGATGCGCCAGCGAAACGCCCGCCGGTCTTCGGAGAAAATCCAGGCCAGCGCGATGATAACGCAAATACCCAGCACCGATTGCAGATGCGCCAGAAGATTCTCGGACATGGGCCCCCTTTAAGCCTTATTCATCGTCATCACCCGGCGCGTCCGGGTGATCCAACGCCACGCTCGCCGCTTTCATCATGGATGGCCCGGATGAACCGGGCCATGACGGAAACGTATCTGCCTTGCGGCCCCAACAGCCACGCTATCCGA
>DASYDX010000025.1:0-3562 GCA_036499345.1 Rhizomicrobium sp. | reverse complement strand
TCTGGCGCAAGGGCGAGCTGGTCTGGCGCGGCATGAGCGGCGTTTTGGATCTGGAACGCGGTTTGCCGGTGCGCGAAGATTCGATCTTCCGCATCTATTCCATGACCAAGCCGATCACGGCCGTGGCGCTGTTGATGCTGACGGAAGAAGGTCTGGTCGGGCTGGACGATCCGGTATCGCGTTTCATTCCCGAATTTGACGGCCTGGGCGTTTATGCGGGCGGCGCGATGGGCGGCTTCAAGACCACGCCCAGCCCGCGCCCGGTCAAAGTGATCGACCTGCTGCGCCACACCTCGGGGCTTACTTACGGCTTTCTCAACCGCACCCCCGTCGATGCCGCCTATCGCGCCTTGCGTCTGGGCGAAACCGACACCAAAGACGGGTTGCCCGGCATGATCGCCGAGCTCAAATCCCTGCCGCTGGAATTCGCGCCCGGCGAGATGTGGAACTATTCCGTCGGCCTGGACGTGGCGGGCTATCTGATCGAGAAAATCACCGGACGGCGTTTCTCCGACTTTCTGCGCACCCGCATCCTCACACCGCTGGGCATGCACGACACCGATTTCACCGTGCCCGCCGCAAAGCGCGACCGCTTTGCCAGCTGCTATTACGTCCATGACGGAAAATTGCTGGTGTTCGACGATGGCCGCAATTCCACCTATGCCCAGCCGCCTTCTTTGGAATCCGGCGGAGGTGGGTTGGCGGGCACGGCCAAGGATTATTTGCGCTTCTGCCGCATGCTGCTGAATGACGGCGAGCTGGACGGCATACGCCTGCTCAGCCCCAAAAGCGTGGCGCTGATGACGATGAATCATCTGCCCGGCGGGCGCACCATGACCGACATGATGCCGGTCACCGGCGCCTTCAACGAAAGCGGCTATTCCGGCGTGGGTTATGGCTTGGGCGTGGGCGTCACGGTGGATGTCGCGGCCACCGGCCTTCCCGGCACGGCGGGGGAATATTCCTGGGGCGGCGCGGCGGGAACCTATTTCTTCAACGATCCCAAGGAAGACCTGGCGGTGGTATTCATGTCGCAGGTTCTGTTCGCGCCCGACCGGATTAAACTGCGGCGCGATCTGCGCGCCCTCGTTTATGGCGCCATGACGGAGTCGTTTGCGGGATGATCCGCGAGGAATTCGATTTCACCGATTGGAGCGGACCGTTCGATCCGGCCACCCGTGCACGCGCGCAAACCGCGCTGGAGCATGGCCGCCTGCTCTACTTTCCGAAAATGCCGTTCCGGCTTTCCAACAGCGAGACGGAATTCCTCGATGGCCGCCTGACCGACGGCAAGGCCAAGAATATCAGCCTGGATCACACCAGTGGCAAACTCCAAGGCACGTCCGCGACGGGCGAGCGGGCCGAGCGGCTCGCCGCCATGATCGAACGCTTCGGCGCGGGTGCGACGCGCTTGGTGAAAGACCTTCTGCCCAATTATGCTGGCGTGGAACGGGCGCGCACCTCGTACCGCCCGGTCGAAGTGGAAGGCCGTCCCTATTCGACGATCAGCGACGACCGGCTGTTGCATGTCGATGCTTTTCCCTCGCGGCCCATGAAAGACGGGCGACGCATCTTGCGCTTCTTCGCCAATGTCGCGCCGGTCAAAGCGGATGGCGGCGGCGCGCGGCATTGGGAAGTGGGCGAACCCTTCGCCGATTTCGCGGCGAAATTCGCGCCCCGCATCAAGCCGCATTTTCCCGGCAAGAGCTGGGTCTATGGCAAGCTGGGCGTGACACGCGGAACGCGCTCCGCCTATGACGAGATGATGCTGTCTCTGCATGACAGCGCCAAGCTGGACGCGCAGTACCAGAAGACCGCGCCGCATACGTCGTTGGATTTCCCGCCGGGAAGCTGCTGGCTGGTCTACACCGATCAGGTATTGCACGCCGCGCTGAAAGGCGAATTCGCGCTGGAACAGACCTTCCATTTCGACGTCGCGCAAATGGGCGAACCCGACACCGCGCCGATCAAGGTGCTGGAAAGATTGACGGGCAAGGCGCTGGCTTAAACCGCCACGCCCAAGCGGGTTACGGGCGCAGCGATCCGGGCATAAAAGCCATTGCCGCCGGGAACGTCCTGATAGAGGTCGCTCAGCCCCTGCACGCTCTCGGCATCGCCCAGAAACAGCACGCCATGGGGCGCCATCACATCGCCGAGCCGCTCGAGTACCGATGCCCGCACGGCGCGGTCGAAATGCATCAGCACATTGCGGCACAAAACCAGATCAACATCGTCGAGCCAGCCGAAACTGTCGAGCAGATTGAATTTCCGGAAACGCACCGCCCGCTTCAGATGGCAGGAAATCATGAAACCGCTTTCCTGCGCCACGAAATGGCGCGCCACATCTTCTTCCGACAGGCCGCGCATCACTTCGTATTGCGAATAATGCCCGGTCTTGGCGCGCGCGATGGCGTCGCTCGAAACATCGGTGGCCAGAAGATCCACCGTCCAGCCCGCCAGCGGCATCGCATCCAGCATCATGGCCAGCGACCAGGCTTCCTGGCCCGCGGCGCAGCCTGCCGACCAGATGCGCAAACGCTTTTCACCGGCCCGCGCCGCGATCAGTTGCGGCAGCACCTGCTCGCGCAACCGCGCGAATTGATGGGCATCGCGGAAGAAAGAGGTTTCGTTGACCGTCATCGCTTCGGTCAGGGCCTGGGCCAATGCTTCATGCCCCAGTCTCAATTCCCGCATCATCTGCGAAGGATCGCGAAAACCGAAGCGCCGCATCACCGGATGCAGCCGCCGTTCCAGCGCCGCGCCCTTGCCTTCGGTCAGCATCATGCCGCCGCGACGGCGTACCAGTCTGGCCAGGAAGAGGAAATCCTCAGGCGTCATGGCACGGAATATCAGACCGGCTGACCCAGCTCGACCAGCTTGCTGCGAAGCGTGGCGCGGTCATAGGGCTTCATCACGAAATCATCCGCACCGGCAGCCAGCGCGGCGGCGATTTCGTCAGGATCATTCTCGGTCGTGGCGAGCAGGATCACGGGATGCGCGCCATTGCCCTGGCCGCGAACGCTTTTGAGAAAATCCGGGCCAGGCATCGACGGCAGATTCCAATCCAGGAAGATCAGGTCCGGCATCTTTTCGTGACAGGCGCGCAGGCCGGTCATGCCGTCCTCGGCCTCGCCGGTTTCGAAGCGCAATTCCTCGAAGATGCGGCGCGCGACGGCGCGCATGACACGGCTGTCTTCCACCACCAGGCAGTTCTTCATGGACCCCTCCCCACCGAATCGGACGAAGCCTAGGCCAGGAAGGTAAAGGGGAGCTTTCCATCCCCTATAGGTTAACCGGCGGTAATCACCACGCTGCCCTCGGAAACCGTCACGGCCAGGCCCGCATTCACCGTCCGCGCCAGGCGGTAGGTAAGATGGGGCTGGATCGCGCGGGCATCGACCGGACCCTGGATCTGCTCGCCTTTGAGGATCTGCGCCACATCTTCGGACAGGCGCGCCGCCAATCCCGTCGCCACGACCTTGAAGGTCGGGGCCTTGGGATCGTCACCCGCCGTCACCACCACCGTGCCGCCGCGCGGCAGGCTGTCGGCGCCCAGAAGCGC
>DASYDX010000024.1:0-3779 GCA_036499345.1 Rhizomicrobium sp. | reverse complement strand
TCCTTGGCGTCTGAGAAGGCAATGGCATGGACCAGAAAGTCCAGCGAACCCCATTCCTTCTCGATCCGGGCGAACACCGCATCCAGATCGGCGTCCTTTTCGACATCGCCGGGCAGCACGATCTTGCTGCCAAGAGACTCGGCGAGCGGCCGCAGCCGCTTGGCCTGCGCGTCGCCCTGATAGGTGAAAGCAAGTTCGGCGCCGTGGCTGGCCAGCATCTGAGCGATACCCCAGGCGATGGAATGATCGTTGGCGACACCCATGATCAGGCCGCGTTTGCCGGCCATCAGACCGGTTCTGGCTTCAGCCATTATGTCCTCGCGTGGTGTTTTCTGTTCCATTCCGGGACATCACTTTTCCAGCCGCTGAAACACCAGCGACGCATTTGTGCCGCCAAAGCCGAACGAGTTCGACAAAGCGGTATGAATCTTCGCGCCATCGATGCGCTTGCGCACGATATTGGCGTCCGCCACGGCGGGATCGATTTCTTCGATATTGGCGCTCTCGCAGATGAAATCGCTCTGCATCATCAACAGCGTGTAGATCGCTTCATGCACGCCCGCCGCGCCCTGGCTGTGACCGGTCAGCGATTTGGTGGCGCTGATCGGGGGCATCTTGTCGCCAAAGACTTCGCGGATGGCGTTGATCTCGGGAATATCGCCCACTGGCGTCGAGGTGGCGTGCGGATTGATGTAATCGACCGGCGCTTTCACATTCTCCAGCGCCATCTTCATGCAACGCACCGCGCCTTCGCCCGAAGGAGCCACCATGTCGGCGCCATCGGCGGTGGCGCCATAGCCGGTCAGTTCGGCATAGATTTTCGCGCCCCGCGCCTTGGCATGTTCCAACTCTTCCAGAATCAAAATGCCGCCGCCGCCGGAAATCACAAAGCCGTCGCGGTTCTTGTCATAGGCGCGCGAAGCTTTTTGCGGCGTGGCGTTGAATTTGGACGACATCGCGCCCATCGCGTCGAACAATTCGCTAAGCGTCCAGTCCAGCTCTTCGCCGCCGCCCGCGAACATCATGTCCTGCTTGCCCCACTGGATCATTTCCAGCGCGTTACCGATGCAGTTGGCCGAAGTCGAGCAAGCCGAGGAAATCGAATAATTCACGCCCTTGGTCTTGAACCAGGTGGAAAGATTGGCGCTGCAGGTGGACGACATCGCCTTGGGCACCGCGAAAGGCCCGATGCGCTTGGGCCCCTTGGCCGGATCGCGCGCGATATCGGCGGCATTGACGATGGCCTTGGTCGAAGGCCCGCCCGAGCCCACGATCAGCCCGGTGCGTGGATTGGAGATTTCTTTTTCGGTGAGCCCGGCATCGGCAATGGCCTGGGTCATCGCCACCCAGCAATAGCCTGCGCCGTCGCCTTGGAAGCGGCGGGCTCTACGGTCCACCACCTGATCCAGATCAAGCTTCAGGCTGCCGTGAATCTGAGAGCGGAAACCCAGCCGCACATAATCATCGGCGGTGACAATGCCCGAACGGGCATTGCGCAGACTGTCGGTCACTTCATCGGCATTGTTGCCGATAGACGAAACAATACCGAGGCCGGTAACGACCACTCTTCTCATAACGATCCTCGACGCGATCTAGACGGAAGCGGGCGCTGCAGAAGTCTGCGCCAATGCCGCCGCCGCATCGGTGAACAGCCCGACGCGCAATCCCTTGGCTTCATAGATAACCTTGCCATCAACCTTCATGATGCCGTCGGCGATGCCCAGCACCAGCTTACGCATCACGACGCGCTTCAGATTGACGATATAGGTAATCTTCTTGGCCGTCGGCAGGACCATGCCGGTGAATTTCACTTCTTCCACGCCCAGAGCGCGCCCTTTGCCCAGACCGCCCATCCAGCCCAGGAAGAACCCGACCATCTGCCAGAGTGCATCCAGACCCAGGCATCCCGGCATGACCGGATCGCCCTGGAAATGGCATTTGAAGAACCAGAGGTTGGGATTGACGTCGAACTCGGCGATCACTTCGCCTTTGCCATGCTCGCCGCCATCTTCGGTTATGGTGGTGATGCGATCGAACATCAGCATCGGCGGCAGGGGAAGCTGGGCATTGCCGGGTCCGAACAGTTCGCCACGCGCGCAAGCCAGAAGGCCTTCCATGTCAAAACTCGATGTCTTCACCGGCTTGTCCAATGTCTTGTTCCTTCAAAGCCCCTGCCAACAACGCCTTAACCCGAAACGGGGTCGGGGAACCACCGTCAAAATGGCGGTTTTGCCCGATTTTTGGCCCTTGCTTGATTAGAAGCGTTCTAACATGTATCTTTTCTACTCTAGCAAGCTTCCGCGGCCGCTGACAGGCCGCTCTCCAGACGGGAACTTTGGGTCAAATGGTCAAGGTCAAGCGCGACACAGGCAGAGCGGTGGAACGTCTCCGCGCCGTGGGTCTGCGCCCGACCCGCCAGCGTGTGGAGCTGGCGAGCCTGTTGTTCCGCACCGGCGACCGGCATGTGACGGCGGAAAGCCTGCATGACGAAGTGTCGGGCCTCGGCCTGAAGATCTCGCTCGCCACCGTCTACAACACCCTGCATCAATTCACCCATGCCGGCCTTTTGCGCCAAGTGATCGTGGATGCGGCCCGTGGTTATTTCGACACAAATACCGGCGATCATCAGCACTTCTTCCTCGAGGAGGAAGGCACCCTGATCGACATTCCGGGTGAGGATATCCAGGTGGCCGGCGTACCGCAGCCGCCCATGGGTCTGACCGTGGACCGGGTGGATGTCGTGGTCCGGGTTCGCCGCGCTTAAGCCTTTCGGCTTGTTGCGAATCATTCTCTAAATTTAGAATAGTTCTAAACTATTGACAGGCTGCAAGCGGCGGGCTCACTCTCGCGCCGGATTTGCACAAGGAACCTCTCCATGCCCGCGCTGAAAGACACGAAGACCTGGGAAAATCTGAAAGAAGCCTTTGCCGGCGAAAGCCAGGCCAATCGCCGCTATCTGTATTTCGCACAGAAGGCCGATGTCGAAGGTCATAACGACGTCGCCGCCGTCTTCCGCTCCACCGCCGAAGGCGAGACCGGCCATGCCCATGGCCATCTGGAATATCTGGAGGAAGTGGGCGATCCGGCGACCGGGGAGCCCATCGGCGCCACCGACGCCAATCTGAAAGCCTCCATCGCGGGCGAGACCCACGAATACACCGACATGTATCCGGGCATGGCCAAGACCGCCCGCACCGAAGGCTTTGACGAGATCGCCGACTGGTTCGAGACCCTGGCCAAGGCCGAGAAGAGCCATGCCGGCCGGTTCCAGAAAGCCCTCGATACTCTCGGTAAGTAATCCCCCTCTGCCTTCGCTCGCTCGAGAGCGAGCTACGGCACCTCCCCTTCCATGCGCTTCGCGCAGAAGGGGGAGTTGGCAAGTACCCCCTCCGCCTTTCGCTGGCGACGCGCGCAAGCGCGCTGCCAGCTTCAGGCACCTCCCCCGCCAGCGCTTCGCGCGCGGGGGAGACTGACCTGCAGTCGTTTCTGGAGTTGGCCATGACAGGCGAAGGCAGTCTCGACGCGCCCACCCGCGAGATTATCCGCTGGCAGGATCCGGACTTCACCGATCCGGTGAAGCTGGATGCGGAGATGCGGCGCGTCTTCGATGTCTGTCATGGCTGCCGCCGCTGCTTCAATCTCTGCGATTCCTTCCCGCGTCTGTTCGATCTGATCGATTCCAGCCCGGAAGAAGATGTCGAGCATCTGAAATCCGAAGACTTCAAGCCCATCGTCGAAGCCTGCACGCTTTGCGACATGTGCTTCATGACCAAATGCCC
>DASYDX010000023.1:0-9644 GCA_036499345.1 Rhizomicrobium sp. | reverse complement strand
TAGACGCGCCTTACCGCTAAGGCAACCGGCCGATAAGGCCACGGGAAACGCATGTTGGAAGCACTGGCATTCTACTTCTTCTCGGCGATCCTGATCGCGTCGGCGCTCATGGTCATTGCCGCGCGCAATCCCGTGCATTCGGTGCTGTTCCTGATCCTGGCCTTCTTCAATGCCGCCGGGCTCTTCGTTCTTCTGGGGGCCGAATTCCTGGGCATGATCCTGGTCGTGGTCTATGTCGGCGCTGTCGCGGTCCTGTTCCTGTTCGTCGTGATGATGCTCGATGTCGATTTTGCCGAGCTGAAGCGGGGCGCGCTGCAATATCTGCCCTTTGGCGGCCTGATCGGGCTGGTGCTGGTGGTCGAGCTGATCATGGCGGGCAGCCTTTGGGTGCTGAAGCCCGCCGCGCTGGCCGCCAAGGCCAACGCGACACCGGCCGGGATGACCAACACCGAGGCGCTGGGTCATATTCTCTATACGGACTATGTCTATTACTTCCAGATCGCCGGCCTGGTGCTGCTGGTCGCGATGATCGGCGCCATCGTGCTGACCCTGCGCTCGCGGCCCGGCGTGCGCCGCCAGAATATCTCGGTTCAGAATGCGCGCACCGCCGCCATGGCGGTGGACATGCTCGACATCAAGCCGGGCGAGGGGGCGTAATATGGCGGTGGGACTTTCCAGCTATCTGACGGTCGCGGCGATCCTTTTCACCATCGGGGTCGTGGGCATCTTCCTCAACCGCAAGAACATCATCATCATTCTGATGTCGATCGAACTGATCCTTCTGGCGGTGAATCTCAACTTCGTGGCTTTCTCGTCCTATCTCGGCGATCTGGTCGGGCAGGTTTTCGCGCTCTTCGTTCTGACCGTCGCTGCCGCCGAGGCCGCCATCGGCCTGGCCATCCTGGTGGTCTATTTCCGCAACCGCGGCACGATCGCGGTTGAGGACGTCAACATGATGAAGGGCTGAGAATGTACGCCGCGATCGTCTTTCTTCCGCTTCTGGGATCCGCCATCGCGGGCTTGTTCGGCCGCGTGATCGGCACCCGCGCCAGCGAGTTTGTCACCACCGGTCTGTTGTTCGCGTCTGCCGCCCTGTCGGTGGTGGCCTTCAACGATGTGGCCTTGGGAGGCCATAACTACGTCATTCAGATTCTGCCCTGGATCCATTCCGGCGATTTCGCCATCGATTGGACGGTCAGGGTCGACACCATGACGGCCGTGATGCTGGTGGTGGTGACGGGCGTGTCCTCGCTCGTGCACCTTTATTCCATCGGCTATATGCATGAAGACCCGCATCGGCCGCGCTTCTTCTCCTATTTGTCGCTCTTCACCTTCGCGATGCTGATGCTGGTGACGGCCAACAATTTCCTTCAGCTTTTCTTCGGCTGGGAAGGCGTGGGTCTGGCGTCCTATCTTCTGATCGGTTTCTGGTACACCAAGCCGTCCGCCAACGCCGCGGCGATCAAGGCCTTCGTGGTCAACCGCGTCGGTGATTTCGGTTTCGCGCTGGGCATCTTCGGTATTTTCTATGTCTTCAAGACCCTGGATTTCGATACCGTGTTCCAGGCCGCGCCTGCCTTTGCGGGCAAGCAATTCATCTTCGCCGGTCACAGCGTCGATATTCTGACCACGCTTTGTTTGCTTCTGTTTGTGGGCGCGATGGGCAAGTCGGCCCAGCTCGGTCTGCACACCTGGCTTCCGGACGCGATGGAAGGCCCGACCCCCGTGTCGGCCCTGATCCATGCCGCCACCATGGTGACGGCAGGCGTGTTCCTGGTCTGCCGCTGTTCGCCGCTGTTCCAGCTGGCGCCCCATGCCGCCGAATTCGTCACGGTCGTCGGCGCCACCACGGCCTTCTTTGCCGCTTCGGTCGGCCTGTTCCAGAACGACATCAAGCGAGTGATCGCTTATTCGACCTGCTCGCAACTGGGTTACATGTTCGCGGCGGCCGGCGTCGCGTCCTACAACGCGGCGATGTTCCACCTTTTCACCCACGCCTTCTTCAAGGCGCTGCTGTTCCTAAGCGCAGGTGCGGTGATCCATTCCATGCATCACGAGCAGGACATGCGGAAGATGGGTGGCCTGTGGAAGGCCATTCCCTTCACCTGGGCAATGATGCTGATCGGCAATTTGGCGCTGACCGGTGTCGGCATCCCGTTGCTGGGCGTCGGTCTGGCCGGTTTCTATTCCAAAGACGCGATCATCAACGCGACCTTCGATGCCCATACCGCCGTCGGCACTTATGCCTTCTCGTTGCTGCTGATCGCGGCGGGCATGACCAGCTTCTATTCCTGGCGTCAGTTTCTGATGACGTTCCATGGCCGCTATCGCGGGCTGGATCATCATCATGGCGACCACGCCTATGCCGATGATCATGGCCACGATGATCATCACGCCCCAAAATTGGAAGACGTGCACGAGTCGCCGGTGGTGATGCTGGTGCCGCTGGGTCTTCTGGCCGTCGGCGCGGTTTTCGCGGGCATGGCCTTCACGCATTTCTTCATCGGCGAAGGCGCACACGAATTCTGGCGCACGGCCCTGGTCGTGGGCAAGGGCGAGGAGGGGCATCTGCCGCTCTGGGTCGAGTTCGGCCCGCTGGCGGTGACGATCATCGGTTTCCTGATCGCCTATTACTATTACATCCTGCATCCCGATCTGCCGCGCAAACTCGCAGCGCGCCGCGGCATGCTCTATCTGTTCCTCTTCAACAAATGGTATTTCGACGAACTCTATAATTTCCTGTTCGTCCGCCCGGCCTTCTGGATCGGCCGCTTCCTCTGGAAGAAGGGGGACGGCATGGTCATCGACGGGCTGGGACCCGATGGCGTCTCGGCGCGGGTGCTGGACGCGGCGCGCGGCGCCGTCCGTCTCCAATCCGGCTATGTCTATCATTATGCCCTGGCGATGCTCCTGGGCGTGGTCGCGCTTGCGACCTGGTTCATGGCGTCGGGAGGTGGTCTGTGAGTTTCCCGATCCTTAGCCTGGTCACGTTCGTTCCGCTGATCGGCGCAGCCGCCATCCTGGCGATGCCGCGTGCAGAGAGTGCGCGCTGGATCGCGCTCGGCACCACCATCGTCACTTTCGTGTTGTCGCTGGTGGTCTGGGCGAAGTTCGACCCCACCAATCCCGGCTTCCAACTGGTGGAGCAGGCGAACTGGCTCGGCGGCGGCATTTCCTACCATATGGGTGTGGACGGCATTTCCATGCTCTTCGTGGTGCTCACCGCGGGGCTGATGCCGTTCTGCATCGCCGCCAGCTGGGAATCGATCGAGAACCGCGTCGCGGAATACATGGTCGCGTTCCTGGTTCTGGAAACCATGATGATCGGCGTGTTCTGCGCCCTGGATCTGGTGCTGTTCTATGTGCTGTTCGAAGGCGGCCTGATCCCGATGTTCCTGATCATCGGCGTTTGGGGCGGCAAGCGGCGCGTCTATGCCAGCTTCAAATTCTTCCTCTATACCTTCATCGGCTCGGTGCTGATGCTGCTCGCGATCATGAGCATGTATTGGTACACCGGGACCACTGATATCGTGGCCTTGCTCGCCAATCCGCATTTCCCACCGCAGATGCAGACCTGGCTATGGCTGGCCTTCTTCGCCAGCTTCGCGGTCAAGATGCCGATGTGGCCTGTCCATACCTGGCTTCCCGACGCCCATGTCGAAGCGCCCACCGCCGGTTCCGTAATTCTGGCCGGCATCCTGCTCAAGATGGGCGGCTACGGTTTCCTGCGCTTCTCTGTGCCCATGTTCCCCTCGGCGACCGAAATGTTCGCGCCGCTGGTGTTCGTGATGTCGGTGGTGGCAATCATCTACACCTCGCTGGTCGCCCTGGCGCAGGAAGACATGAAGAAGCTGATTGCTTATTCCTCCGTCGCCCATATGGGCTTTGTCACGATGGGCATCTTCACCTTGACGCATCAGGGCGTCGATGGCGGCATCTTCCAGATGCTCAGCCATGGTGTAGTTTCGGGCGCGCTCTTCCTCTGTGTCGGCGTGGTCTATGACCGCATGCACACACGCGAGATTGCCGCTTATGGCGGGCTGGTGAACCGCATGCCGCTCTATGCCGCCTGCTTTATGGTGTTCACTCTGGCCAATGTCGGCCTGCCGGGCACTTCCGGCTTTGTCGGCGAATTCCTCACCATGTTGGGCGCTTTCCTGCACAATAGCTGGATTGCGATCTTTGCGGCGACAGGTGTAATTCTTTCAGCGGCTTACGCGCTTTTTCTCTACCGTCGCATTATCTTCGGGGCGCTGGTGAAACCCTCGCTTCAGACCATCCAGGACCTGACGGCGCGCGAGATTGCGATACTGGCGCCGCTGGTGGTGATCACCATCGCCTTGGGCGTCTATCCCAAGCCGGTGTTCGATGTGACCACGCCCGCGGTGGCCAAACTGCTCCATGACAATAAGGCCGCGCTGGCCTTGGACCATGCCGGGCATCGCAATCTGGCGCGTACGGGCACGGACAAGCTGGCGTCAGCGGAAAAAGGGACGGCACAGTGACACTTCAGGCTGACCTTCTGCTTCTTCTGCCGGAACTGATCCTGGCTCTGGGCGCCATGGCGCTTTTGCTTGCCGGGGCAATCGGCGGCGAGAAGACGGCGCCTGCGATCTCGCTGGGTGCAATCGCGCTGTTCGTGGCGGCAGGGGCCGCGGTGATCTGGCTGGTCCCGGAGCAGGGCATCGCCTTCCACGGCGCATTCATCGCCGACGGCTTTGCGCGCTTTGCCAAGATTCTCATTCTGGCCGGCGCGGCCTTGTCGATCCTTCTGGCTGATGAGTTCTTCAGCGCCCGGGCGATGGCCCGCTTCGAGTTGCCGGTGCTGATGGTGCTGGCGACTCTGGGCATGATGCTGATGGTGTCTGCCCATAGCTTCATCGCGCTCTATATGGGCCTCGAGCTTCAGTCCTTGGCGCTCTATGTGCTGGCCGCTTTCAATCGCGACCATCTGCGTTCGACCGAAGCGGGTTTGAAGTATTTCGTCCTGGGCGCGCTCTCGTCCGGCATGATGCTGTACGGCATCTCCATGATCTATGGCTTCACCGGCTCGGTGGATTTCTCGCGTATCGCCGAAGTGGTGGCGCAAGCGGGTATGAGCATCGGGCTGATCTTCGGCATCGTGTTCCTGATCTCGGGGCTGGCCTTCAAGGTTTCGGCGGTGCCGTTCCACATGTGGACGCCCGACGTTTACGAAGGCGCGCCGACCCCGATCACCGCTTATTTCGCCACTGCCGCCAAGGTTGCGGCGATGGCATTGTTCCTGCGTGCGATCCTGACGCCGTTCCCCCATGCGGTGGAGCAGTGGCGCCAGGTGATCGTGGCGATTTCGGTGCTCTCCATGGCATTGGGCGCCTTCGCGGCGCTCGGCCAGAAGAACATCAAGCGCCTGATGGCCTACAGCTCCATCGGCCATATGGGCTATGCGCTTCTGGGCTTGGCCGCTGGCACCGCCTTGGGCGCGCGGGGCGTGCTGATCTATATGGCGATCTATGTCTTCACCAATCTGGGCGTCTTCGCCGCGATCCAAGCGATGCGGCGCGGCGGCAAGCCGGTTGAAACCATTGCCGATCTCGCTGGACTGGCGCGCACCAATCCAAAGCTGGCGCTGGTTTTCTCGATGCTGTTCCTCAGCTTGGCGGGGCTGCCGCCACTGGCCGGCTTCTTCGCCAAATTCTATGTCTTCCTGGCCGCGATGCAGGCCGGGCTGGTGTGGCCCGCCATTCTGGGCGTTCTCGCGAGCGCGGTGGGTTTGGTCTATTATCTACGCCTGGTGAAGATCATGTATTTCGACGAACCCGCGCCCGCCTTTGACGGCGATATGGCGATGGGTTCGCGCGCGATCCTGCTGATCTCCGGCGCGGTGGCGCTGCTCTTCATCGTGGCCGCGTCTCCGGTCATCACCGCTGCGGATGCCGCCGCCAAAGCTTTGCTGCCTTGACCGACTGGCCACAGGGCTACGGCCTGCGGCAGTACGCGGAAATCGATTCCACCAACGAAGAAGCGCGCCGGCTCATCGCCGCGGGCGAACCCGGTCCGATCTGGCTGACCGCGCTGCGTCAGACGGCGGGGCGCGGACGGCGAGGGCGCGCCTGGGAGACGGCGGGCGGCAATCTCGCCGCCACCTTGCTGCTGCGCCCGGCAAAGCCGCAGGCCGAATGGGCGGAGCTGTCCTTCGTGGCCGCCATCGCCGTGGCCGACATGGCCGCGATGTTGGCGCAAAATTCCCGCATCGCACTCAAATGGCCCAACGATGTGTTGGCCGATGGCAAGAAGCTGGCCGGTATTCTTCTGGAAACCGGCAATGGGCCTGCGCCCGCCCTCGCCATCGGGATCGGGGTGAATCTGGCGCACCACCCCGAAGGCACGGAGTTTCCGGCCACGTCACTGGCTGTGTCTGGCGCAACGGTGCCATCCCCGGATGAGGCCCTGGCGTTGCTCGCGACCGGTTTTTCCGGATGGTATGACGTCTGGCGTGCGCAGGGCTTCACGGCGATCCGCGATGCCTGGCTTGCGCGTGCGGCGGGCCTGGGATCGCGTATCCGGGCACGGCTTGCGACAGAGGAACGGTCGGGCATGTTCGAAGGCATCGATGAGCGGGGAGCGCTGCTTCTCAACGAAGGGCAGGGGCGCACCAGTGTGCTGCCCGCCGCCGACATTTTTTTCGGGTGATCCATGCTGCTTGCGATTGATGCCGGCAACACCAACATCGTCTTCGCGGTCTATGACGGCGACCGGCAGCGCGCGCAATGGCGCGCGATGACCAATACCCAGCGCACCTCGGACGAATATGCGGTCTGGTTGAACCAGCTGCTGTCGTTGGAAGGCTTGTCCTTCGCCGATCTCAATGACGCGATTATCGCCACCGTGGTTCCGGCGGTGCTCTTCGATCTGCGCGCGCTGTGCCGGACTTATCTGAAATGCGAGCCGCTGATCGTGGGCGATCCCGCGGTGAATCTGGGCATGAAGATCAATGCCGACGCGCCGCAATCGGTGGGCGCGGACCGACTCTGCAACACCGTCGCCGCGCATGAACGTTATCGCGGTGCTGCGGTGGTGGTCGATTTCGGCACCGCCACCAATTTCGACATCGTGGCCGAGAATGGCGATTTCGACGGCAGTCTGATCGCGCCCGGTGCCAATCTTTCGGTGGAAGCACTGCATCAGGCCGCGGCGCTTTTGCCGCGCGTTGCGATCCGGCGGGCAACCACGGTGATCGGACGAAACACCATCGCCGCCATGCAGTCTGGCGTCTATTGGGGTTATGTCGGGCTGATCGACGGGCTGATCACCCGCATCAAAGCCGAATATGGGAAGCCGATGACCGTGATCGCCACGGGCGGGCTTTCGCATCTGTTCCGCCCCGATATTCCGGCCATCGAACATATCGATCCGGACCTCACCATTCGCGGTCTGATGCTGATTCACGACCGCAACGCGAAGCGGGCCTGATGGCAAAGCGCGACGAACTCGTTTTCCTGCCATTGGGTGGGTCGGGCGAGATCGGAATGAATTTCAATGCCTATGGCTTCGGTCCCGCGCATCGGCGCCAATGGATCGTTGTCGATTGCGGCATCACGTTCGGGCGCGAAACCGAAGAGCCGGGCGTCGACATAATCCTGCCGGATATCCGCTTTCTGGCGGAGCAGCGCGATGCGGTCCTCGGCATTATCGCCACCCATGCGCATGAGGATCATATCGGCGCCATCGCACCGCTTTGGCCGTCGCTGAAATGTCCGATCTATGCCACGCCCTTCACGGCCAAACTGATCGAAGGCAAGCTGGCGGAAGCGGGGCTTTCGGTACCGGTTCGTCAGGTGCCCGTCGGCGGATCGTTGACATTGGGGCCTTTCGCCATCGATTTCATTTCCATCACCCATTCGATCCTGGAGCCCAATCTTCTCGCCATCCGCACGCCGCTCGGCATGATCGCCCATACCGGCGATTGGAAGATCGATCCCGATCCGGTTTTAGGCGAGGCGACGGACAGCGACGCCATCCGCAAGTTGGGCGATGAAGGCGTTCTGGCGCTGGTCTGCGATTCCACCAATGCGCTGGTCCCCGGACATTCCGGTTCGGAAGCGCAAGTGCGCGACAGTCTTTCCGACCTTGTCGGCACGCTGAAAGGGCGCGTGGCGGTGACGGCATTTGCCTCCAATGTGGCGCGGCTGGACAGTGTTGCCCGAGCCGCGAAACGCCATGGCCGAACCTTGGCGCTGGTCGGCCGCTCCATGCACAAAATCGTGGGTGCTGCCCGTGACAGCGGTTATCTGAAGGATTTTCCGCAAACGCTGGATGCGCGCGAAGCCGCCGATCTGCCGGGCCGCAAGGTACTGTATCTGGTCACCGGCAGTCAGGGCGAGCCGCGCGCCGCGCTGGCGCGCATCGCGGAAGGCAACCACCCCGATGTCCGATTGGGCAAAGGCGATGCGGTGATCTTTTCCTCACGCGTCATCCCCGGCAACGATCTGCCGATTTTCGAGATGCACAACAAACTCGCGGCATTGGGCGTGGAAGTACTGACGGCGGAGGATCATTTCGTCCATGTCTCCGGTCATCCGGCGCGGGACGAGCTGGCCGAAATGTATCGCTGGACGCGTCCGCAGATCGCCGTGCCGGTTCACGGCGAATTGCGCCACATGGCCGAGCATGCCCGGCTGGCGAAATCACTTCAGGTGCCTGAGGCTTTGGTGCCGGCCAATGGCGAACTCTATCGCCTGGCGCCAGGGCCTGCGGAACTGATCGACGAAGTGCCTTCGGGCCGTCTGCATATGGATGGCCGGGTGCTGGTGGCGGAAGGCGAGGGATTGGCCAAGACCCGCCGCGCCCTGGGCTATGCGGGGCTGATCGCCATTACTTTGGTGCTGGATCAGAAAGGACGACCGGCCTCGGAGGCTGCGATCCTGGCCGAAGGCATGCCACAGCCGGTGGAAACGGCGATCCGCACCGCCGTCGATGAAACGCTGGAGCGTTACAATCCCAAAAAGACCGACAGCGAAGAATTGCGCGAAACGGTACGCCGCGCCGCCCGACGTGCTGCCCAAGATGCCTGGGGTAAAAAGCCCATCACCCGTGTTACGCTGGTCGAGCTATGATCGGCCGCCTCAATCATGTCGCCGTTGCGACCAGCGATCTGGAAAAATCCAGCGCCATCTACCGCGATCTGCTGGGCGCGAAAGTCTCTGCGCCTGTGCCACAGCCCGATCATGGTGTCATCACGGTCTTTGTGGAACTGCCGGGCAGCAAGGTCGAACTGCTGGCGCCCTTGGGTGAGAGTTCGCCGATTGCCAATTTCCTCAGCCGCAATCCCGGCGGCGGTGTGCATCATCTCTGTTTCGAGGTGGAAGACATCATCGCCGCGCGCGACCGGCTTGTGGCGAAGGGTGCGCGGCTGGCAGGCAGTGCCGAACCCAAAATCGGCGCGCATGGCAAGCCTGTGCTGTTTCTGCATCCCAAGGATTTCGGCGGCACGCTCATTGAATTGGAACAGGCATGACCATTCCCGGCTTTCTCCATTATGTGGTCCTGTTCAGCGCTTATGCGGTGCTGTGGTTCCTGGCGCTGTTCTGCCTTTTGCCCATCGGGCTGGGAGAGATCGATCCGGAAACCGGCGCGCCGCTCAATCCGCAATTCAAGCGCAAGGC
>DASYDX010000022.1:0-6712 GCA_036499345.1 Rhizomicrobium sp. | reverse complement strand
GCGTAACGCATTTGCGACAACGGCGTTACAGGGTAGAAAGCCTTTGAAATGCTTTGCGGATTTTCATGCGCGCCCTTATCGCCGCCCTTGTGTTGACGGCCGTCACCAGCCCTGCCTTTGCCAGCGGAATCGAGAGCGCAGGCACCGATATGGCGATTGCACTGCCCCTGATTGCAGGCGGCATCAGCCTCTATAAGGACGACCGCACCGGCTTCGCCCAGCTTACCATCGACACGGTGGCGACGGTGGGAACGGCCTATGCGCTCAAACAATTCGTGCGCGAGCGGCGGCCCGACAAAAGCGATTTCGAATCTTTTCCCTCGGACACGGCGGCGCTGGCCTTCGCACCGGCGCAATATCTGTGGGACCGGTATGGCTGGGAGTATGGCCTGCCCGCTTACGCCGCCGCCGGTTTCGTCGGCTACAGCCGCATCGACGCCAAGAAACATCATTGGTACGACGTCGCCGCCAGCGCCGGTTTCGCCTTCACCTTCTCGAAGCTCTTCACCACACGCTATCGCGCGCCGGGTCTGCGCTATGGCGCGTCCGTCGCGCCGGATGGCGGCTATATCCGCCTGGCGTATGATTTCTAGGCGCGCGACGGCGCAACGTCGCTGAATTTGTCGACGGTGCGCAGCGGCGGGAACAGTTTGGCCCAGATCGCCACCACCAGCAGCGTTCCGATCCCGCCCAGCACCACGGCAGGCACCGTGCCGAGCAAGGCCGCTGTGGTGCCGGATTCGAATTCGCCCAATTCGTTGGACGCGCCCACGAACAGCATATTGACCGACGAGACCCGGCCGCGCATCGCATCCGGGGTGGCAAGCTGAATAAGCGAGGAGCGGATATTGACGCTCACCATGTCGCTCGCGCCCAGCATGAACAACGCCAAGAGCGACAAAGGAAACCAGGTCGAAAGTCCGAACACGATGGTGGAGAGCCCGAACACCGCCACAGCGGCGAACATGGTGGCGCCGACGCGGCGGTCGATCTGATAGCGGGTGAGCGAAAAGGCCACCACGAAAGCCCCGGCAGCGGGCGCACTGCGCAAAAAGCCGAGGCCGATTGGTCCGGTGTGCAGAATATCGCGGGCATAGACCGGCAGAAGCGCGGTCGCCCCACCCAGAAGTACGGCGAACAGATCGAGCGAGATCGCGCCCAGCACCACCGGCCGGGTGCGTACGAACCGCACACCTTCGGCGACGCGCTCGAAGCGGGTGGCGAGTGTGGGCTCCGGCACATGCCGTCGCCCTCCCAACCGCGCCACGATAAGAGCGGCGCTGGCAAAGCCCAGGATGCAAAGGCTGTAAACCGCTTCAGGTCCCAGCGCGTACAGAAAGCCGCCCAAAGCAGGGCCTGCGATCACCGCGGCGGTGAAGGCCGATGAATTGATGGAGATGGCGCGGGGCAGCTTTTCCGCCTCGACCAGAAAGGGCAGCAACGACTGTCCTGAAGGCCCCGAAAAGCCGCGCGCCGCACCGAACAGGACCAGGACGGCATAGAAGGGCCAGGAGGTGTTCGGCACCATCAGAGTGAGGGTCAGGAACAGGGCCGAGCAAACGGCCTGCATGGTCGCGGCAAAGCCATAGACGCGGCGCTGGTTGAAACGGTCGGCCATATCGCCCGCGGGCAAGGTGCAGAGGAACATCGGCACGAACTGGCAGAGGCCGACCAGTCCCAACGCCAAGGGCGTGCGCTCCATGTCGTAGATCTGCCAGCCGATGGCGACCGACTGAATCTGCATGGCGCAGTTGGCGACGAAGCGCGACGCCACAAAGAAGGACAGGTCGCGGGGACGATAAATGGGGGAGGCAATGTCGCTCACAGCCGCGCCGATTTGCCCCAAACATCTCCACAACACAACTGATGTCAAAGCATCTCAGGCCCGCCTCCCCCGCGCGGCAAAGCCGCTGGCGAGGGAGGGTGAGGAAGGCGGCCAGCCTTCCGAACGTAGCAGCGCTTGTAGCGCGTAGGCGCGAGCCGGAGCGCAAAAGCAAAGCTGCGAAGGCCGGTGGGGGCTACTTAGAAGCCATTTCCGACACACTGTTCTGCAGATGCAGGGTCTGGCTCTGAGCCCCGGCATGCAGTTGGAATTTCACTTTGGAGAAAGGCGGCTTGCTGAGAAACGGCTTGGCGTCGCGCGAAAAGCCATACGGCTCCAGCGGCAATCCCACCCAGTCCGTGTCCATTTTGTCGTTGCCGTTGACGTCCTGATAGGTCTCGATTGCGTAAGTGCCTGCGGGCACATCGCGCAGAACGATCACGGTTTCGCCCTCCACCGCGGGGACATCGGCGAACGCAATGGGCTTGCCCTTCTCGTCGCCATAGCCGACCTCGTCATACAGGCCGAGCCGGACCAGACCGCCCTTGCCGACCGTCTCGACATGGATGGTGAGCGTGGCGCTTTGCGGCGTGGCTGTGGCCTCGGCCCCCATCGCAGATGCCGATAGCAGCCCGGCCAGCAAAAGCCCACCCAGGATAGCGCGCACCCCCGCGCCCTGTCCGATGACTTGCATCACGGCATGCCCCGTTCGCGCTCCGGCCGAATTTGTATCAAATTGTCTCAATTGTAGCAAACCCAGTAAATGAAAGCGCCACCGGATCGCGTTCAGCGGTCCGATGGCGTTCGATATAGATATGAAACCTGCCTTTAGAAGGTAGGAACCAAGGCCATTTCAGGTCAATTTGGATTCCAGTTTCTTGCAGGCGTCGATCAGGCCCTTCACGGCGTCGGCGGACTTGATCAGAGCGGCCTTCTCCTCGTCCGTCAGTTCCAGTTCCACCACGCGCTCCACGCCCTTCTCGCCGATCACGACGGGAAGGCCGACATAGAGATCCTTGATGCCATAGGCGCCATCGACATAGGTGGCGCAGGGCAGGATGCGCTTCTGGTCCTTGAGATAGCTTTCCGCCATCGCGATACCGGCAGTGGCCGGGGCGTAATAGGCCGAGCCGGTCTTGAGCAGAGCGACGATCTCGGCGCCGCCATCGCGGGTGCGCTGAACGATCTGGTCCAGACGGTCTTGGCGGATCCAGCCCATCTTGACCAGTTCCGGCAACGAGATGCCCGCCACGGTCGAGAAGCGCGGCATCGGCACCATCGTGTCGCCATGGCCACCCAGCACGAAGGCCGAGACATCTTCCACCGACACGTTCAATTCGTCGGCCAGGAAGTGACGGAAGCGCGCGCTATCCAGCACGCCAGCCATGCCCACGATCTTGTTGTGCGGCACGCCGGAAAATTGGCGCAGCGCCCACACCATCGCGTCCAGCGGATTGGTGATGCAGATGATGAACGCATCCGGCGCGTTGGCCTTGATGCCTTCGCCCACCGCCGCCATCACTTTCAAATTGATGCCGATCAGATCGTCGCGGCTCATGCCCGGCTTGCGCGGCACGCCGGCAGTGACGATCACCACATCGGCGCCCTTGATGTCGGCGTAATCGTTGGTGCCCTTGAGCTTGGCGTTGAAGCCATCGATGGGGCCGGCCTGGGACAGGTCCAGCGTCTTGCCCTGGGGCAGACCTTCGGCGATGTCGAACATCACCACATCGCCCAGCTCCTTGAGTGCGACGAGATGGGCGAGCGTGCCGCCGATTTGTCCGCCGCCGATCAGGGCGATTTTCTTACGCGCCATGGGAAGGTCCTTTGCCGTGAGGAGTTGAAAAACCGGGCGCTACCTAGCCGCTGGGGCGGGCGCGGGCAAGGTGACAATTATTCCGGAACAGCGTTGGGCGCACGATTTCCCAGCCAGGCGGCATTTTTGGGAAAGATAGTTTCAAGCGACCGCAAAAGAAAAAGCCGGATGCCAAAGGCACCCGGCTTTTCTTAACCAGAAAAACGATCGGTTAGATCGCTTCCTTCAGTTCCTTGGAGGCGCGGAACGCGACCTTCTTGGACGCCTTGATCTTGATGGCTTCGCCGGTGGCCGGGTTGCGGCCCATGCGCGGACCGCGCTTGCGCACGACCAGGATGCCCAGGCCATTCAGGCGGATGCGGGCGCCCTTCTTCAGATGCTTGGTGATCAGCGCGATCACGTCTTCCAGCATGGCGTTGGCGCTCTTCTGCGAAAGCTCATGCTTTTCGGCGAGCTGGCTGGCGAGATTGCGGGTCGAAACAGTTTCGATTTTTGCGGCGGCGGTTTTAGTGGCGGCTTTGGTTGCCATGGGATTGTCCCTTTTCACGAATCAACGATAGACGCGAATTTACTGCATTTTCCGCGCTTTCAAGAAGGGCCATAGCAAAAAAGCCCCGAAAAATCGGAGCTTTTCGCGTTTTTCTTACCGGAAGTTGTGGAAAGCCCGTGTTTTCGGGCCTTTCCCGGCTTAAGCGGCGGCTTCGGGCGCCGCGTTGTCGGTGCGCTCGGTGATGCGCGCCGACTTACCGGTGCGTCCGCGCAGGTAATACAGCTTGGCGCGGCGGACCTTGCCCTTGCGCACCACGACCACCGAATCCACCAGCGGCGAATAGATCGGGAAGACGCGCTCGACGCCTTCGCCATAGGAAATCTTGCGGACCGTGAAGGCCTCGTTCAGGCCCGAGCCCTGGCGCGCGATGCAAACGCCTTCGAAGGCCTGCAGGCGTTCGCGGGTCTTATTCTGCTTGGTCTTCTCGTCAAAGGTGACGTCCACCACCTTGACATTGACCTTCAGCGTGTCGCCCGGACGGAAGGCGGGCAGCGGCTTGGAACGGACGGCCGTCATCTGCTCGGCTTCGAGCGTCTGCAAAAGGTTCATGGCGGCGGTCTCCGTGCGTCTGTCCAGCCCAAGGACATTGTCTGGGCATCATCAAGTGAAGGCGGGGCGTATAGCCTAGCGTTTCGGCTTTTCATAGAGGGTCCAGAGGTCGGGACGCCGCGCTTTGGTCAGGCTTTCCGCGTGGGCTTGCCGCCACTTGGAAATTTCCTTGTGATTTCCTTGTGTTAGCACATCCGGAATGGCCCGGTCCTCGAACAATTGCGGCCGGGTAAAATGCGGATATTCCAACAATCCCGCGGCAAAACTTTCCTCTTCGGTCGAAGCGAATGTGCCGAGTACGCCCGGGATCAGCCGGACGGCGGCTTCGATCACAGCCATGGCGGCGATTTCGCCCCCCGCCAGGACAAAATCACCCAGCGAGATTTCTTCGATTTGCCGGGCCTCGATCACCCGCTGGTCCAGGCCTTCGAACCGCCCGCAAAGGAGCACCGCGCCCGGCCCTGCGGCCAGACCACGCACCCGCGCCTGGGTGAGCGGTAGCCCGCGCGGCGACAAATAGATCAGGGGACGGCCCTGCCGCTCTACCGCGTCGATGGCGGCAGCCGCAACATCGGCCCGCATCACCATGCCGGGGCCGCCGCCTGCGGGCGTGTCGTCCACCGTGCGATGCTTGCCCAGGCCGTGATCGCGGATATCGCGCACATCCAGCGACCACAGATCATTCGCCAGCGCCTTGCCCAGCAGCGAGATGCCGAGCGGCCCGGGAAACATTTCGGGAAAGAGCGTGAGAATTGTGGCGGACCAGCCCGGCATCAGCTTTGCGTCGCGCTTCGACAATGATCATTCGACATGATCATGGTCCTCATCGTCTTCGGGCACGGCGACCAGAATGCGTCCGCCCGCGATATCGATGGTAGGCACAGTTTCGCGCGTAAAAGCGAGCAGCACGCTGTCGCCATCGGGAAGCGTGATTTCCACGACATCGCCCGCGCCGTAATTGTGGATCGCGGCGACCTTGCCCAGCACACGGCCTTCGCTGTCCTGAGCTTCCAGACCGATCAGATCGGCATGGTAGAATTCATCTTCCGTCGTCGCAGGCAAAGCGTCCCGCAGCACGAAAAGCTCGACGCCCTTCAAAGCTTCGGCGGCATTGCGATCCGTGATGCCAGAAAACGAAATCACCGCCTCGCCCGGTTTGCCGGCACGAAAAGCGGTGATCTCATACTTGCGCCCGCGCGCATCGTGCAGCGGACCATAGGACGAAAGCGCTTCGGGCGCTGCGGTGAAGAGCTTGATCTTCACCGCGCCCTTCAGGCCCTGCGCGCCGATGACGGCGGCGAGAAGAACCTCACGCGCCAATTAAGAAGCCGAAGCGTCTTCCGCGGCCTTGGCGGCAGCGGCAGCACGTTCCTGTGCCTTCTTCTTGGGCTGGGCCTTTTGCGGATTGTTGTGCACGCGGGCCTTCACGAGACCGGCCTTGGCCAGGAATTTGTGCACGCGGTCCGAGGCGACGGCGCCCTTGGCAACCCAGGCCTTGGCCAGGTCGAGGTCCAGCTTCAGGCGGTCGGCATGATCCGACGGCAGGAGCGGATTGTAGAAGCCGATCTTCTCGATGAAGCGGCCATCGCGCGGCGAGCGCGAGTCCGAGATCACGATATTGTAGTGCGGACGCTTCTTGGTGCCGGCGCGGGCTAGACGGATACGCAGAGCCATTTGTTTTTCCTTGCAGTTAAACGGTTAATTCAAAAAATCTTTGTTGCTAGCGCTTGGGAAACATTCCGGGCGGCAATCCGCCGGGCATTCCGCCGCCCATGCCGGGAATCATCGGCATGCGCCCGCCTTTGCCCATCTTCTTCATCATGTCCGCCATCTGGCGGTGCATTTTGAGGAGCTTGTTCACTTCGGAAACTTCCACACCCGCGCCCGACGCGATGCGCTTTCTGCGCGAGCCGTTGATCACATCGGGATCGGAACGCTCGGCCTTGGTCATGGACTGGATGATGGCTTCCTGGCG
>DASYDX010000021.1:0-12217 GCA_036499345.1 Rhizomicrobium sp. | reverse complement strand
TTCCAGAAAAACCAACCCGAAACCTTCGGTGTCGCCATCGGGCATTTCGCGGTTCGGCAGCGCGAAGATGTCCGCCTGGGCGTACAGATCGGCGAGCGCCGCGTCGCTCACTTCGCCCAGCAAGGTGACGCGCGCTTGCAGTCCATGCAGGACGATCAGCGATTCCAATGTTGCGCGCAGCGGGCCTTCGCCCGCGATGAGAAGATGCGCATCCGGGCAGGCCGCCAGGATCGCCGGCATCGCTTTGACCAGATGGTCCTGGCCTTTGCGTGCGACCAGGCGCCCGACGCTCAAAATGACGCGCCGGCCTGTAACGCCATAACGTTCCGCGATATCGGCGCGCGGCGGGCGCGGCTGAAACTTTGCGGTATCGACGCCATTGGGAATGAGCGCGATCTTGGCGGCATCGGTTCCCATCAGGCGGATCAGCGCGTCGCGGGTGAAACCGCTCACGGCGACGACGCCATGGGCATGATCCAGAAATTTGGCGCGTCCATTGTCGAACAGCCCGCCGCCGCTGCGGGTGGTGACCTCTTCGCCATGCACATAAAGAAGAACTTTGTATCCGAAGAGATAGCGCAGCGGGAAAACCAGCCAGCCGCCATACACCAGATCGCCCAGGCAAATGACGCGTGCGCCTTCGCGGCGCGCGATGCACACGGTCCGCGCCAGAAGCTTCGCCATCAATCCCAGATCCTGAAGCTTGCCGCGAAGGCCAGAGGCGGACGAAATTTGCGCCGGTCGCAGCAGGTCCATCCGGTGCATGGGATAATTCACCTGCGCATCATGCGCATCGGCACCGGCAAGGGTCTGCCCGGTCATGTAATCGTGGCGCGCGCCCAGACCGGCTATCGCGCCCTGGGCGCAGCGGCAAAGATTCTCATAAACGACCGCCGATCCCCCGGTGACGGGAGGGAAGGTGCTGGAAATGAGAAGCACGCGCGCCAAGATCGTTTGTCCCTCTTTGAAATGCCCATCGTGACGGGGAAGGCGAATTTGCCGCCCCTTGTCCTTCGCGACAAAGCCGTGACGCGATGTTGACGGGATTTCCGCTAAGCCATTCTGAAGAAATGCATTTACGCCGTCTATCGCGATCACGACCTATGCTTAAGACTTTGGATGGCGCGGCCGGGACTTAACCATCTCCTCACGTCCCCGATTGCACCCTTCACGCAGTGAGAAGATTGTCCGGCACATCGGTGACCCTGGAAAGATTTGCATAACCATGACTTGGAGCCGGGCGCCTTTCGCGATCCTTCTGCTGCTGGCGAGCAGCGTTTCTGCTTCCTATGCCGCCAATGCGCCGGCGCCGGATGCGAGCGCCATCGGTCATTTCGTGGTGCATGCGGATTCGTCTTTGCCCGCGCGCACGGTCAGTTTCGGTCAGATATTCGTTCCGGGCGCGGTGCGGCCCGGCGATCTCTTGCAGGTGATGCTGGATGGCCATGCCACGCCGCTTCAGGTCGATCCCAAGGCCTTCAATCCCGATGGCTCGGTCCGCCACGCCGTTCTGACGGTGGAATTGCCCAAGCTGCGGTCCGGCCAGGATCTCGACGCCACCATCCAGCGCAACCCCGGCGGCGCACCGCCCGCCGCGCTTCCCGTCGATATGACGCTGCCCGCGCTCGGCGTCAGCGTGACCATGAAAGCCGCTGGCGGCGCCGCGCGGAAAATCGATCTCGATCTTCAGACCATCGCGCGCAATCCGAAAAATGCGGTGCCTGGTTTTTGGTTGAATGGGCCGCTGGCGCAAGAGCGCCGCTACATGGCCGATATCGACACCCATTTGCAGGTTCTGTTCGATGTCTTCGTGCCGCGGAGCGGTCCGGCGCGTGTCGATGTGATCTTCCACAATGACTGGACGGGTCTGGGCCGGGACGACAATCTCGATTACGACGCCGATATCACGCTGGGCGGCGCGCCGGTCTATCAGGCGCGCGGCGTCCATCATTATACTTTCGCCGCCTGGCATCATCTGTTGTGGACCGACGGCAAGGATTCGGTGCGCGTGACGCAGGATCTTGCGACCCTGCAAGCGGCGGCGGCGGTGCCGCGCTATGCCGCGAATTTCCCCATCGCACGCGAAATCATGGGCGATCTGGAAGGCGCCGCGGACAAGCTCGATGGCAAGCCGATGTCGGCGGGCACCATCACGCGTTACATGCCCAATACCGGTGGACGCTGGGATATCGGGCCTTTGCCGACTTGGTCGGTGGCCGATCTGATCAGCGGCAGTGAAGCCACGCGCAAGCTGGTTCTGGCCAATGGCGATGCGGCGGGCGCGGCGCCCTGGCATCTGCGCGATCACAAGACCGGATTGCCGCTCACCACCGACGCCCATCCTCAGACATGGTTGGATCAGCGCGGGCAGGGCACCGTGGCCGAAGGCGTTTTGCCCGAGCCGTTTCAGGAAGAGAATCATGGTTGGACCATGGATGACGCGCATCAGCCGTCGCTCTCTTACTATCCCTATCTGCTGACCGGCTCCCAATATTATCGCGACGAGCTGGCGATGCAGGCGGCGTTCGTCTTGCTCTCCTATCCCGGGGATTATCGCGGCGGGGCGCAAGGCTACATCATGGGCAAGAATGGCGAATCCTGGGAACAGGTGCGCGCGCTGGCCTGGGGGCTGCGCACTTTGGCCAATGCCGCGTTCATTCTGCCCGCCAGCTATCCGATGCGCGGTTATTTCGACACCAAGCTCAAAGCCAATCTCGCCAAGCTGACGCAGCTCTACATTCAGGAACGCAAGATGAAGGCGGCGGGGCCGCTGGAAGGCTGGGTTATCGGTCCCTACCGGCCCGAATACGCCACCGCACCCTGGCAGCAGGGCTTTCTGGCCATTGTGCTGACCTGGACCAATGACATGGGCTATGGCGATGCGGGCAAGATGGTGGGCTGGATGTCGAACTTCCTGGCCGGGCTTTTCACCAACGCCGACCAGGGCTTCGATCCCATGCGCGGCGCGGCCTATATCCTGGCGGTTTCCGACCCCAAGGACGGGCGGTTGATCAGCAATTGGGGCGAAGCCTTCAAGGCCAGCGAATTGGACCAGAAGCCTGACAAGGAAATCGTCGAGCTTTGGCAGGATTATGGCCGCACGATGCAGGCGGCGCTGGGTGGCGCGCTTTCGATCACCCATGCACCGCGCGTTCAGCAGGCCTATGACCTGGTCCGGGAACGAAGCGACAAGGTTACGTACCGTTACTCCAGGGGAGACCCCACATTCGCCATCCTGCCGCCTTCGGGAGCAGCGCGTTAACCTGGACCGGGCACAATCGCCTGGCCGGGCGCGTACGGATTATGGACCCGCGCGGACGCGCCGCGGGATGTGAGACAGAGGTTTTTTGAATCGCATGGTCGATATTCACGCCAGAGACAGCCGGATCGCCGCCATGGCCGCGCCGCGGACCGAAGGGCGCTTTCCGATTTCCGGCAAGCCGGAATATGCCTATATCGACAGCCTGCGCGGCTATGCCGTGCTGATGGTCATCATCAATCACGTTACCTACACGATTCCGCAATTGCCCTGGCGGGCGCATCAATTGGGTGCGTTCGGCTGGCATGGCGTGCAGCTTTTCTTTCTGGCCAGCTGCATCACCTTGCTGATGTCGTCGAATTACGAGCGCGCGCGTATGGGCCGCGTGAGCGGGAGCGATTTTTTCATCCGCCGCTTCCTGCGCATCGCACCGATGTATTACCTCGCTGCGCTGCTGTACTGGTTCGTGTTTCCCAGCGACATGGCGAGATTGAGCCAGCTTTTGGCGTCGCTCGCTTTCGTCAATGCCTGGCATCCGGTGACCACCACCACCACGGGAGATTGGCAAGTGGTGCCCGGCGGCTGGAGCATCGGCGTCGAATTCACGTTCTATTTTCTCTTCCCGCTTCTTCTGACCATCGTCACCAGTTTCCGGCGTGCTGTGGTGGCGCTGATTGCGGCGCTGGCCATCGGCATGGTGGCGGGCAGCCTGGCGGCAGGGCCCTTGACCGCGAAATATGGTGCGGTCGCGACCAGCAATTTCCTCTATTTCTGGTTCTTCAATCAGATGTCGGTTTTCGCGTTGGGCGCGGTGGCCTATTTCACCATCCGCGGCGTGGAAGCGAATCCCGATTGGACGCTGACGCGGATCCTGCGCCAGCGGGGCGGTTTGGTGCTGGGCGGAAGTTTGCTGTTGCTGCTGGTGGTCGCGGTCGCGCCTATTCCCTTTTCGCATCACCTGCTGCTCAAGCCTGCATTTCCGCAATTCCTGGCGGCGTCGCTGGCCTTCTTCGCTTTCATTCTGGCGATGTCTCAGGCCCGCAAATCGGTTTTCATCAATTCCGCGAGTGCCGCGCTGGGCAAGGTGAGCTTCAGCGCCTATCTGCTGCATTTCGCCGTGATCAAATTCGTGATGACCGATCACCCGGAGACGTTTCACATCCGCGATACCGGATGGACGGCGATCATCGCCTTCCTCATCTCCATCGTCATCGTGACCGCGATCACGCTGCTGGTATCGGCGGTGACTTACACGCTGATCGAAAAGCCCATGATGAACTGGGCGAAGCGGCTGACGCGGGGACCGGACCGTGCCGCGCATGCCGTATCGTGACCGGGCGGGCCGGATACGGACATTGCCGTTAGATTTGCGCCGGTTTGATCGAAGTCTGTTCCCGTTTATCCACCAGCATCAGGCGGAGCACTTTGCGTCCCGGTCGTTCCACCAGGACATATCCAAGCCAGGCAACCGGAATGGTGGAACAGGCGGCCAGGAACGCGAAGCTCAGCGCGGCAACGGTGCCGACTTTTTGCGGAAACAGCGATTGGAAGGCCAGCAGGTCCAATTCGCGGAACGGGCTGTGAAGCAGGTAGAGCGAAAAGGAAACCACGCCCAGGAAATAGAAGGGCTGCGCCTGGACGATGCGCGCGGCCCAGCCGCTGTTCGAGGCATAGGCCACGACCAGGAACGGGAAGAGCAGAACAGCGGGCAGATCATAGCCTGCCACCAGCGATATGGCGGCGGCAGCGGAAAGGCCGATTGTAATGCCGTCGCGCGCAAAAAAAGCAGACCCTTTCCATTGCCAGAGCCGATGGGCGGCGACGCCCCAAGTGAATTCGCAGGCACAGCGCACCGCGCCGCCGAAGGGATCGTCCGCGCCCATGCCGAGTTTGGGGCGATGCAGCGCGATCCAAAGAACCCCCACAAGTCCCGCCAGCAGGGCGGCGATCAGCGAAGGCCAACGGCCATACACCAGCCAGAGCACCAGCGGGAACAGGAAATAGGCCAGAAATTCGACGCTGATCGACCAGGACGGGCTGTTCAGATTGTTGCCGATGCCGATGCCTTGCAACATCAGCGCGTTGCTGAGGAAATCGGTGACCGGCCTGATGACGGGATAGACCAGATTGCTGCCGAGCAGCGCCGTGCTGAGTGCGCCGCCGATGGCCAGAAGCACCAGCACCGCCAGACACAAGGGCATGATGCGCGCGGCGCGTTTGGCCAGGAACGGCAAATACGCGCGCATGCCGTGGCTGCGGAAGTCCGCGAGATAGGTGTAGCTCATGATGAAGCCGCTCAGGACGAAGAAGAAGTCCACGGCGACATAGCCATGCGGCACCAGCGAGGGAATGTTGCCGCTGGCGTGCTTCTGGGCGGTCGCGGAAAAATGCGTGAGAACAACCGCCATCGCGGCAATTCCGCGCAAAGCCGTCAGCGATTTCAGTTCTTTCGTGTTCGCCTTGGCGGCCCGGCTCATCAGAATCTCCGTGGAGCGCCGGGTTCTTGCCCGCCGCGCAGAATTTTCCCGAAACACGCTATGGACGAAAACATGATCGGCCGCCTTAAGGATGTCTTGATTTACCTGGATTGGGGTTACCGAATGGTGAGCCCTTCAGCCCGGTGCGCCGGGCATTGTCCAATGTTAGATTCGCGGTAACGGCGATACGGTCGGTAGAGTAGCGTGGCAACGATTATACCTCTTTCCCTTCGCGAATTGGGCATGCGGGCGCTGGGCCGCCGCCTGGAGCATGTGCGCGACGATCCCAGCATTCCGCTCTGCGTGAAACTGGAAGGCACGGTGCTTCGGTCCGGCACCACCGGTGAATTGGCGCTGTCGCTGGTTCGCCGCCGCCCCTGGATGATCTTCTGGCTTCTGGCATGGGTCTTTCTGGGCAAGGAAGAATTTCGCAACCGGGTGGTGGACCGTGCCGCCTTCGATCCGTCCGGGCTCGCCTATCGCGGACCGTTTCTCACCTATCTGCGGCGCGAAGCCGCGTCGGGCCGCAACATCTGTCTGGTTGCCCGCTCCAAATCGCCGGTGGCGCGCGCCATCGCCAATCACCTGGGCTTGTTTTCAGATGTCATCGAAGTGGAAGGCCATGACGAACCATCGGGCGACGCCGTCGCAAAAGCGCTTTGCGCCCGCTTCGGTTCGGGCGATTTCGATTATGCCGGTCATGAGCATGCCGATCTGCCGGTCTGGCGCACGGCGCGCCGCTCGGTCATCGTTGCGCCATCGCCGCGGCTTTTGAACAATCATCTGTGGCGCAGCCAGACCGCGGACGTGATCTGTCCGGACGATTGGATTTCCGGCCGCTATGCCGAAGCACTGCATCCCAGCCGCTGGTTCAAGAATCTTCTGATCTTCATTCCCTTGTTCGATGCGGCCAACCGGTTCGACCTGCATTTCGTGGTGAGCCTTTATCTGGCCTTCTGCGCCTATTGCCTGGTGGCGTCGTCGGGCTATATCGCCAACGACCTGATCGACCTCAATGCCGACCGCCGCCATGTGCTCAAGCATCGCCGCCCCTTCGCGTCCGGGCGGCTTGCGATCATCAAGGGGTTGGTGCTTTCGCTGAGCCTGGCCCTGCTGGGCCTGGGGCTCAGTTTCTTCCTGTCTCCGCTGCTGACGGGATGGCTTTGTCTCTATCTGGCGCTGTCGCTGGCCTATTCGCTCTGGATCAAGAAGACGCTGGTGCTGGATGTCTTCGTCCTGACCGCGCTTTCCATGCACCGTGTCTTCACCGGCATCATAGTCGCAGGCGAAGCGCCGTCCTTCTGGCTGGTGTTGTTCGCGGGCTTTCTGTTTTTCGGTCTGGCGGTGCTGGGCCGCTATGGCGAACTCAAAAGCAGCCGGATCTGGGCGCGGCGCCGCGCGACGCGGGCATTGGCCTATCGGTCCAGCGATCTGGATTTCCTGGCGAGCTTCGGCCTGGCGAGCTGCTATGTGTCCGTCGGCATTCTGGCGCTCTTTGTCTTGACGCCCGATGCGCATGCCGCATTCCGCACGCCCGAAGCGCTCTGGCTGCTCTGTCCGGTTTTGCTCTATTGGATCGCGCGGGTGTGGATTTTCGCCCGCCGCGGCAAGGTTCCCGAAGACCCGCTGCAATTCGCGGTCCGCGACACGGCCAGCATCTATGCCGCCAGCGCTGCGATCGCACTTTTGGGCGTGGCGATCTTCGTCACGATACCTTTGTCTTTCTAGTCGGTGTCCCAATCCGGGAATGGTGTCAGGCGCGCGGGCCGCGCTGCAAGCTGCGTTTCCAGCCCGGGTTTGCGCTGGCGGCGGGGCTTGGGGTCGCCGCTTCTTGCCCTTTGGGTTCCGCGGCTTTTTTCCATTTGGGCGCGGGTTTGCCCTTGGGGGCTTCGGTAATCATGGCAAGAATGCCGGAACCGCTGTCGCCGGCGCCCATTCCGTCATTGCGGTGCGCCCAATAGGCGAGGGCGACGAACGCCACAACCGTAACCAGGAACAAAAAACCAGACATTTCAGCCTCCAACCGGGACGCTCTCACGCCCGGTCATCTTGTACAAGATGGGGTTTGACCCTTTAGTTAACCTCTTGCTGGCATGGTCTCTTTCGCGCGGGCACGCTTTCTGCAAGGTTCGCGGCAAAGTCTCATTCTGGGGAGCCTTTCGGGGTGCGTGATCTTATTTTGCTGGGCGCGCTGCTGAGCGTGTTTCCCCTCATTCTGCGCGCACCGCAGGTCGGCATTCTGGCGTGGATCTGGGTCACGCTGATGAATCCCCAGCGCGAGGTCTATGGCGTCCTCGCCAATTTCCAGCTCAATCTCTACATCGCCGTCGTCACCATCTTCGCCTGGATCGCATCGCGGGAGAAGAAATTCGCGCCGATGAATCCGGTCACGGCGGTGCTGCTCGTGTTCGGCTTCTGGGTTTCCGTTACCACCTATTTCGCGCTTCAGCGGAGCTTCTCCTTCGATCTGTGGGAGCGCACCATGAAGACCTTCGTTCTGTTGTTCGCGATGATCGCCATCGCCAACAACAAGGCGCGCATTCAGGCCGTGGTTTGGATGATCGTGCTTTCCCTCGGCTATATCGGCGTCAAGGGCGGCGGGTTCGTGATCCTCACCGGCGGCCGTCACCATGTTTTCGGTCCCGAGAAAACGATGATCGCCGACAATAACGATCTCGGCCTTGCTCTGGTGATGATCCTGCCTTTCATGAATTACTTGCGGGTGACCAGCCAGGCGCGCTGGGTCCGGCTTTGCATGGCCGGCGCGATGGGCCTGACCATCATCGCCACCATCGGCACCTATTCGCGCGGCGCGCTGGTGGCGCTGGCGGCCTGCGCCGTGGTCTATACCGTCAAATCCCGCTCCAGCATCATTCCCCTGGTGCTGGGCGCGCTGGTTCTGGTGGCGCTGCCCAGTCTGGTGCCCGCGCAATGGTTCGACCGCATGTCGACCATCAAATCGGCGTCCGCCGACGAATCTTTCCAGGAACGTATCCAGGCTTGGAAGACCAGCATCAATATCGCCGAAGGCCGCCCGATCACCGGCGGCGGCTTTTCCTCGATCAATCTGGATTGGGTGGCGCAGCGCTACCATTCTCCCGGCAGCCTGGATATCGGCCGCGCCTCGCACAGCATGTATATGCAGGTGCTGAGCGATCACGGCTTTGTCGGCATCGCGATCTATCTGATGCTGCTGGTTGCCGCCTGGTTCAATACGTCTTCCATCATCAAGCGAACGCGCGACCGGCCGGAACTGGATTGGGCCAATCGCCTGGCGCGCATGACCCAGGTGAGTATCGCCGGTTACGTCGTGGGCGGCGCCGCGCTTTCCATGGCCTATTACGATGGTTTCCTGCTGGTGTTGTCGCTGACGGCGGCGCTTTCCGCCGTGGTGCACCGCTACAGCGTCGGCGAAGAAGCGGCCACCGCGCCGCGTTGGAAAATGATGGCGGATTCCGTTCCGGAACCAAGATTATCGATCGGCAACGCAAGACAGAATTCTGCTTGAGGCCGTTGGCGTGACGTGGGGGCTTCCATCATCGGACCGTGCGAGGTGCCGCAAAGGGCGCTTCGGGTTGATGATGGATTATTGGGGTTGAGCATGGTTGGGCCGTTCGCCGCAATTCAAGATCAGATCAATTATTTCTTCCCGCCGGTGGATCATCCCTACCGCCATCTGGAACGCGCCATCGACCGGTATCTGACGCGCGACATGGCGGTGCTGGATATCGGCTGCGGCCGCACCGCGCCCAATCTGGAAAAGCTGCGGGGCAAGGCGCGGGCGCTTTACGGCATCGATCTGGTCGATTTCCGCGACACCGCACCGGACCTGAATCTGTTCAATCAGAGCGTTTCCGAGCTCAAATCCTTTCAGGACAACAGCATCGATCTGGCCTATTCGCGCAGCGTGATGGAGCATGTCGAACATATCGATGAAGCCTATGCCGAGATTTTCCGCGTTCTGACGCCGGGCGGCCGTTACATATTCCTCACGCCGAACCGGTATGATTATGCCAGCCTGATCGCCACCATGGTGCCGAACCGTTTTCACGGCCGGATCGTGAAGGTGACGGAAGGCCGGGAAGAAGAAGATGTGTTTCCCACCCAATACAAATCCAACGGTTTCCGAGCGATCCGGCGGCTGGCGCGGCAGACGGGCTTTTCCATCGCCCATCTTGAGCGTTTGGGGCAGTATCCCGCCTATCTCGCCTTCAGCCGCCCGATGTTCTTCGCCGGGTGCCTCTATGAGAAGCTCATCGACAGGACACCGGGTTTGGATGCATTGAAGGGTTGGATTTTCTGCATCGTGCAGAAACCGGCCGCGTAGAAACAACAGGATCCGTAAATCAATGTCCGCATCGCGTCAGGGTTCAGTTCTGGTCACCGGCGGCGCCGGTTATATCGGCAGCCATATGACTTTGGCGCTGGCCGATCAGGGCGACAAGGTGGTGGTGCTGGACAATCTCAGCACGGGCGTACGGGCCCAGGTCGCGGAAGCCGCGAGTTTCGTGCAGGGCGATATCCGCGACACCAAGCTGGTGCGCGAGGTTCTGGAGAAGCATCAGGTCGAAGCGGTGATCCATTTCGCCGGTTCCATCGTGGTGCCGGAATCGGTGGAAAATCCGCTGCTCTATTATTCCAACAACACAGCAGCCTCGCGCGATCTGATCGAAGCCTGTGTCGCGTCGGGCGTGAAGAAATTCATCTTCTCCTCCACCGCCGCCGTTTATGGCGTCACCGATCAGCCCGCCATCGCCGAGGATGGCCTCAAGGACCCCGAAAGCCCGTACGGCCGCTCCAAGCTGATGACGGAATGGATGCTGGCCGACACCGCGGTGGCGCATGATTTCCGCTATGTCGCCTTGCGCTATTTCAATGTCGCGGGCGCGGATCCCAAAGGCCGCAGCGGCCAGTCCACGCCGCGCGCCACGCATTTGATCAAGCGTGCTTGCCAGGTCGCGTTGGGGCGCGTGCCTTCGCTGGGGATTTTCGGCACCGATTATCCCACCCCCGACGGCACCGGCATCCGCGACTATATCCATGTCTCCGATCTCATCGGCGCGCATGCTCTGGCGCTGGGCCATCTGCGGGGCGGCGGCGAATCTGGCACCTTCAATTGCGGCTATGGCCATGGCTTTTCGGTGCGCGAAGTCGCCAAGGCGGTGGAGCGCGTGGCGGGCAAGCCGCTGGCGGTTCAGGAATTGCCGCGCCGCGCGGGAGATCCGCCCATGATCGTCTCCAATCCCGCCAAGCTCAAAGCCACGCTGGGCTGGAAGCCCGAACATGACTCGCTGGATGAGATCGTGGCCGGCGCGCTGGCCTGGGAAAGCCGCCTGAATTCGACGTAAGTCCGGCTTCGCGGCTTGTCGCTTCCGGCTGGGCAGTGTTACTGAGAAACCGTCACTCGCGCCTCCGGGAGAAGTTGATGGGAAAGCCGCTTTTGTTCGCTGCCGCCGCACTTCTCTTTGCCACGGGCGCCCAAGCGGCCACCCGCGATCAATTGGTGGTGACGCCAGCCTGGCTCGCATCTCATGCCGGGGACAAAGCGCTCGTCATTCTCCATGTCGGATCCGAGGCGGGCTACAAAGCCGGTCACATCCCCGGCGCGCGGCTGGTCGATCCCAAGCTGTTGCAGGTGTCGGAGCCCAATCTTTCGGTAGAAATACCGCCCGCCGATCTGTTGCAGAAGCAGTTGGAAAGTTTGGGCGTTTCCGACAATTCGCATGTCATCGTTTATAACGAGACCGACGAATTCCAGCGCGCCACGCGGGTTCTCTTTACGCTCGACGTCGCCGGGTTCGGCGATCATTCCTCGCTGCTGGATGGCGGGTTGGCGGAATGGAAGAAGACCGGCCATGCCGTCAGCAGCGACATGCCCGCACCGGTTCAAGGCCATCTTTCGCCGCTGCAGATTCAGCCCAAAGTGGTCGATGCCGCTTTCGTGCAAAGCCACGCCAAAGCGCCCGGTTATGATTTAATCGATGCGCGGGCCGCCGTCTTTTATGGCGGGCTGATCGCCAAGATGAGCGGCGATGGCCATATCCCCGGCGCGCGCAGTATCCCCTACACCAGCGTCTATGATTCCGAGGGCAAGCTGAAATCCCCGGCGGAATTGAAGAGCCTGTTCACCCAGGCCGGGATCAAATCCGGCGACCATGTCGTCGCCTATTGCCAGGTCGGCGGGCAATCCAGCGCGGTGGTTTTCGCTGCCCGCACTGTGGGGATCGAACCGCAATTGTATGACGGCTCCTTCCAGGATTGGACCGCACGCAAACTGCCGGTCGAAACCTCGAACGCGCCGGGCAAGTGACGCCCGAACGTCCCGTCGCGCTGGTCAGTGTTTTCGCGGCTGGCCCCGGCGGCGGAAATCCTGCGCCGGTGGTCCTTGATGCGGCGGGGCTTTCCGATGCCGATATGCGCGCCGTCGCCGCGGCATACGGCCATGAAAGCGTTTTCGTTCTTCCGCCGCCCGATCATTCCG
>DASYDX010000020.1:0-15166 GCA_036499345.1 Rhizomicrobium sp. | reverse complement strand
TAACCCTTTGATTTTCTGAGATGAACTGGAGCGGGCGAACGGATTCGAACCGTCGACCCTAACCTTGGCAAGGTTATGCTCTACCCCTGAGCTACGCCCGCATTCCAAGTTCGAGGAAGGGGGTTATGGCGTATCACCCGCCCCGATTCAAGCCGTTCGGCCAAGGATTTAGCCGGCCATCAAACGGGCGAAAACCGCCCGCATCGCGGCCTGTTTTTCCCGCAATTCCCGCTCCAAACCCGCGAAATCCGGGGCCCCGCCCGCTTCGGTCAGAAGCGTCTTCAGGCCCGCAGAGGCTTTTTCCGGCTCCAGGGTCTCGTCCAGAGCGATGCGCAGAATCTGGGTCAGCGCCTGTTCCAGCCGCGCAGTCTCCAGCACCAGCCGCGCGTCCGCCTCGCCCATCAACCCGGCGTGCGCAAGCTTGGTCAGCGCCGCGATGGTGTTGGTATCCAGAATATCGGGATGCTTGGCGGCATGAACCAGTTGCAGGGTCTGCGCCAGAAATTCGATATCGATCAATCCGCCCGGCGCATATTTCAGATCCCAAGGATTGCTGCCGGGATATTGCATGGCGATTTTTTCGCGCATGTCGCGCGCATCGGCCAGGATGCGATCCGACGGCCGCGCCATGCTCAAGCGCCGCGCGATTTCCGCCTCAATCTTCGCGCACAAAATCTGCGGCCCGGCCACCACCCGCGCGCGGGTGAGCGCCAGATGCTCCCAAGTCCAACTTTCGCGCTCATGATAATCGGCGAAGGTTTTCAAACTGACCGCCGCCGGGCCCTTGTTGCCGCTGGGCCGCAGCCGCATATCCACTTCATAGAGCGTGCCCGCGCCCGTCGGCGTGGTGAGGGCCGAGATCAACCGCTGCGCCAGCCGCGCGAAATAGAGCGTCGGCGATAGCGGCCTTGGCCCGTCCGAACCTTCGACGTCGTCGGGCACATCATAAACGAACACCAGATCGAGGTCGGAACTGGCGGTCATTTCGCGCCCGCCCAGCTTTCCCATCGCGATGACCGCAAATTCCGCGCCCGGAATTCTGCCCGCGCTCGCCGTCAATTCCGCTTCCGCCACCGGCACCAAGCCAGCGATCACGCTTTCGGCCACGCGCGCGAAAGCCGGTCCGGCATCGTCCGCTTTCGCAGCACCGTTCACCAGTTGCACGCCGACGCGGAAATTCTCTTCCCGGGCGAAGCGGCGCGCGCCATCCAACTGTTCTTCGTACGCGCCTTGAAGCTGGCGCTTCAGATTGGCATCGAGTTGCGCAAGATCCGGCAACCGCCCCAGAAAATCCGCATCCAGCAACGCATCCAGCGTAGCAGGCGTACGCGCCAGATGCGTGGCAAGGCGCGGCGCCGAACCCACCACCTTGGCCAGCAAATTCAGAAAATCCGGCCGCGCCAGGAACAGCGAGAAAAGCTGCACTCCCGACGGCAGATTCGACAGAAAGCGGTCGAACTGAATGAAAGCGGTATCGGGATCGGCGGTCGAACCCAGCGCTTTCAGAATCGCGGGCGTCAGCTTGGTGAGAAGTTCGCGCGCCCGCGCCGAACGCATGGCGCGGATGCGGCCATGATGCCAGGCACGGATAGCGCCCGCCACTTGCGACGGTGCACCGAACCCCATGGCCCGCAGCGTTTCCAAGGTTTCGGGATCGTCTTCGACACCCGTGAACACCAGACTGCCATGGCTGTCGGCCAGATCGGCCTCGCGCTGAAACAGCCGGGCATAGTGACCCTGCACATTTTCCAAAGTCGCGGTCAGCGCGGCGCGGAAATCGTCGGGCGCATCATAGCCCATGAAGCAGGCGGCATGCGCCACACCTTCGGCACTCTTAGGGACAGTGTGGGTCTGTTCGTCCTCGATCATCTGCAGGCGATGTTCAAGTGTGCGCAGATAGCCATAGGCGCGGGTCAGATCCGCTGCCGTCTCGTGTGTGATGGTGCCATGCGCCGCCAGCGCGTCCAGCGCCTGCAAGGTTCCAGGCGTGTGCAGGGACGGATTGCGCCCACCCAGGATCAATTGCTGGGTCTGGGCAAAGAATTCGATCTCGCGAATGCCGCCCCGTCCCAGCTTGATATTGTGGCCCGCCACCGCGACTTCGCCATGACCGGCATGGGCATGGATCTGCCGCTTGATCGAATGAATATCTTCGATGGCCGCGAAATCCAGATTGCGCCGCCAGATGAACGGCGCGATTAGACTTTGAAAGGCGGCGCCGGTTTGCGGATCGCCCGCACAGGGCCGCGCCTTGATCATGGCGGCGCGCTCCCAATTCTGACCCAGGCTTTCGTAATAGGCTTCCGCCGCGTCCAGCGAGATCGCAATCTGGGTCGCGCCGGCATCGGGACGAAGCCGAAGATCGGTGCGAAAGACATAGCCATCCGCCGTGATCTCGGCGATCAGCTTGACCATCCCGCGCACGATCTCGACCGCCGCGCCGCGCGCATCGCCGCGCTTGGCGAAGGGAAAGCGTTCCGCGTCATAGAACACCACCAGATCGATATCGCTGGAGTAATTCAGCTCAAAAGCGCCGTATTTTCCCATCGCCAGCACGGTGAGCCCGGTCGTAGCTTCCAACGCCGCGCCATCGGTCTGCGCCATCCCATGCTGCTGGGCCATGCGCCGCAACAGAAACCGCAATGCGCCTTGCACGCAGCGATCCGCGAAACGGGTCAGAGCTTCTGTCACCCGATGCAGCGGCCATTGCCCGCCGATATCGGCCATCGCAATGGCCAGCGCCGCGCCGCGCTTGGCGCTGCGCAACGCCGACATGGCAGCGGCCTCGTCTTCCAATTCCGCTACCGACGCGGCGCGGGCCAGCATCTCGTCCAGCACCGTTTGCGGACCTGCCGACAGAATGCGCGACAGAATGTCCGGCTCGCGCAACGCCAGCCGTCCCAGAAACGGGCTGTTGCCGAACACCCCTTCCAGCAGCGGGCGGGCATCGGCGTCCGGGGTGAATCCGTGTTCGGAAAGGCTTTCCAACACGCGTTGAACGCGTGCGGGCTCGAAGGGTAAGGGCGGCACGCGCAAATCGGGCATAGCCCAACTTAACGGACTGCCGCCGAGCTTTGCATCTTTATTGGGCGCAGACGCACCCAATTGCCGTTACTCCGCTGCCGTGCGAGACGGGATTTGCGCCAGGCGTGCCCCCGGCGGGGTCAGGCGCAAGGCCGGGCGCGGGAAGCGCAAAGTGGCTTTCAGACCCGGCTTATTGTCTTCCAGAAGCAGCTGCGCATTGTGGAAATGGGCCACCGCCGCCACCAGCGACAGGCCAAGGCCTGTGCCCGGCGAACTGCGGCTGGCTTCCAGCCGGACAAAACGTTCCACCACCCGCGCATGATCCTCGGCCGGGATCCCCGGCCCGGAATCGGCGACACAGATGTCGATACCGTTGAAACTCTGGCTCAGCGATACCGCCACCCGGCCACCGGGCGGCGTATACTTGATCGCATTGTCCACCAGATTGGCCAGGGCCTGCGCCACCAGACTGCGATTGCCTTCGATGGTGGGCACGCTGGCCATGGTGAGGGTCAAAGTGATGTTCCGCTCTTCCGCCAGCGGCTCATACAATTCGGTGACATCGCTGGCGACAGACGGCAGATCGAGCGGCGACATCGCACCCCGCGCCGCGCCCGCATCGGTCTCCGCGATCAGCAGCAGGGCGTTGAAGGTGGCGATCAACTGGTCGGTATCGGCGATGGCGCGCTCGATCTCGCCGGTATCCGAACCCGACGCCGTCAACCGCAGCTGAGACTGTTCCAGCCGCTGACGCAGACGATTGAGCGGCGTGCGCAGATCATGGGCGACACTGTCGGTGACTTCGCGCAGGCCTTTCAGCAGCCGCTCGATCCGGTCCAGCATCCGGTTGAGATTTTCCGCCAGCGCATCGAACTCGTCCGCCGCGCCGGAGACCGGCACCCGCCGGGTCAGGTTGCCCGCCATGATTTCATTCGACGCGCGGTTGATGGCGTCGAGCTTGCGCAGCATGTTGCGGCTCATCAACCCGCCACCGAGAAGGCCCAGCACCAGGATCAGCCCTACCGTCCAGGGCAAGGTGGTGGTGAACATGCGCTGTGTCAGATCGCGGTCGTGTACGTCCTGCGCCACCAGCAGATAGGAATTGCCCGATTGGGGCAGCATGAACAGCCGCCCGCGCGCGCGCCGCGTTTCCGGCACGCCATTGACGCGCCGCTCGTAATCAAACTCGACGAAATTCTCCGGATTGACGGTGATGGCGGGCCAGGTATCGAGATTGCCCGCCATATAGCGATGCGCATTGTCGGTCAGAAGGTAAAGCGCCTGTCCGCCATGCAGCGAACGGCTCATCACGCTTTCGCCCAAGCCGTGCAAACCCAGCCGCTGATATTGTTCCGACAGGCCGGTGATCTCGGCTTCGATGATCTGGTCGGTTTGCGCGTCCAGGGTGCGCCGCGTGTTCCAATAGGTAAAGAACAGCAACGCGCTCACCGACACGGCGAACAGCAGCACATAGATCAGGACGATGCGGAACGCCTGAGTCCGGACAAGGCGGAAGCTGGCGCGCATCAGGCGCTCCGCATCGTTGTTTTTCTCTGGTCGCGCAATCCGCACATGATCAGCGGCCCGGGCCCTTCAACGGCAAATCGTGCCTCCTTGCGCTCCCGGGGCCGGAACGCCTGGGTCCGGACAAGGCGGAAGCTGGCGCGCATGGCTCCCCTTCCCGCCTTACCGCGCGCGGATCATATATCCGGCGCCGCGAATCGTGTGCAGCAGCGGCGTATCGAAGCCCTTGTCGATCTTGGCGCGCAACCGGCTGATATGCACGTCGATCACGTTGGTTTGAGGATCGAAATGATATTCCCACACGCTTTCCAGCAGCATGGTGCGCGTCACGACCTGACCGGCATGGCGCATTAAATATTCCAGCAGGCGGAATTCGCGCGGCTGCAGATCGATGGCTTGATCGCCGCGCTTGGCGGCGCGGGTGAGAAGATCCAGATCCAGATCGCCCACCGTCAGCCTTGTCTTCACCGTCACAGGCGAGCGGCGGCGCATCAAGGCATCGATTCGGGCCAGAAGTTCGACAAAGGCATAGGGCTTGGTGAGATAATCGTCGCCGCCCGCTTTGAGGCCCTTCACCCGGTCATCGACTTCCGACAAAGCGGAGAGAAAGAGAACCGGCGTGACATTGCCATGCTCGCGCATTTCGGCGACCACACCCAATCCGTCCATCTTGGGCAGCATGCGGTCGATGATGGCGACGTCATAGGGGCGCGACAAAGCCAGAGACAGGCCGACATCGCCATCGGCGGCGTCGTCCACGACATGGCCGGACTCTTTCAATCCCTGGACGAGATAGCGTTGGGCTTCCAGATCGTCTTCGACCACCAGAATTCGCATGCGGGGAAACTCCTTAAGCGCCAGATAGGGTCCGCGCCGGCGGCGTGGGTGGGGGGACTTCCGCCACCGGCGCGGGGGGCCGGGCGGAAAGGCTGCTCGCCCCGCCGCCCGATAATTGCCTCAACGCAAACTCAGGTACCGACATCCACGGCGACGAAGCGCGAACCGCCCTGGGTGGACGCGACCAGAAGAAGCACGCTCTTGCGGCCTCCCTTCTGGGCTTCGGCCACGCTGGACTGCACATCGGCGGGGGTGTGAACCAGACGGCCACCGACCTGTTGCACGACATCGCCGGGCTGCAAGCCCTTCTCGGCTGCGTCGCTGTTGGGATCGACCTTGGTGATCACCACACCATTGGTCTTTTCCGAAAGGTTGAAAGTCTTGCGCGCGTCCGGCGTCAGCGACGAAAGCCCCAGGCCCATGGCGGTGCCGGTTGCGCCCGGTCCCGACGGGGCATCGGGCATGTTCATCGCGACCTGTTTGTCGTCGGGACGATTGCCGATTTCCGCTTTGAGGGTTTGCGGCTTGCCCTGGCGCACGATTGCGAAATTCGCGCTCTGGCCCGACGGCACCAGCGCCACTTTACGGGTCAGGTCGCGATTGTCTTCCACCGCCTGACCGTTGATGGCGGTGATGATGTCACCCTGTTCGAAACCGGCCTTCTGCGCCGGACCGCCCGGCACGACATCGGCAACCAGCGCGCCCTTGGCATCCTTGATGCCGAGCGAGGAGGCAATGTCGGGCGTCACGGTCTGGATGCTGACACCCAGCCAGCCGCGCGAAACCTTGCCGTGCGACTGAAGCTGGCCCACCACATCGTGGATGGTCGTGGCGGGAATGGCGAAGCCGATGCCGACGCTGCCGCCGGACGGCGAGAAGATCATCGAATTCATGCCGATGACCTGGCCACGCAGATCGAAGGTCGGGCCGCCGGAATTGCCGCGATTGATGGGCGCGTCGATCTGGATGAAGTCGTTATAGCTGCCCGCGCCGATGTCGCGCCCGATGGACGAGACGATACCGGCGGTCACCGAATTGGACAGGCCGAAGGGATTGCCGACCGCGACCACCCAATCGCCCACGCGCAACTGGCGGTCGTCGCCGAATTCCACGGTGGGAAGTGGCTTGTCGGATTTGATCTTGAGAAGCGCGATGTCGGTGGCCGGATCGGTGCCGATCAGCTTGGCTTCGAAACTGCGCTTGTCGGGAAGTTTGACGGTGATCTTCTTGCCGTTATCGACGACGTGATTGTTGGTGACGATCAAGCCCGACTTGTCGATGATAAAACCCGAACCGGCGCTGATCGCCTTGTGCGGGCGCTCCTGCTGCTGGCCTCGGAACTGCTTGAAGAGATCGCGGAACTGCGGCGGGATATTGTCCGGCGCATCGTCGCTGTCATTCTCGGTGGTCATGGTTTCCGAGGTGATGGTGACGACGGCGGGACTGACGCGCTCGACCAGATCGGCGAAGCTGAAGGGCGAAGAATTTTCCAGCATGCGCGGCGTGGCGCGGTTTTCATTCGCGGCCAGCTGCATCGGCTTTGCCGTGTCGGCGATCTTGGTCGGGTGCGCCTGGGGCAAAAGCGCGAAGGCGCCAAGACCGACCACCAGAATCGCGGCGGCACTGCCCATCGCCAGAAGGCGGGCGCGGGTCCTGCGAAGGGGTGACTGGGAATTCGGGTTGGGATTGTCGATCTGCATCATGCGCTCCTCAAAGCGGGCGGTCGTCCGCCCCCGGAAGACCCCATGGGAAAGACTATAGGCCCTAATTCTTGCCGAATTCTCTCCTAAATATTACAAATATGCAATAATCAAGATGCGATGTCTGTGGGCTTTGCCCGCCGGATTACCCAGAAGGCGATGGCGCCCGCGCCGCCCAGAATCACAAAGGGCGCCAGCCAGAGCAGATAGGTATCCGGTTTCAGCGGCGGTTTCATCAGAACGAAATCGCCATAACGGGCGACGAGATAATTTTTGATCTCCTGATCGCTTTTGCCGTCGGCCATTAACTGGCGCACCAGATGGCGCAGATCCGCCGCCAGGGTCGCGCCGGATTCGTCGATGCTTTCGCCCTGACAGACCAGGCAGCGCAACTGCCGCTGCAAAGAGCGCGCGCGCGTTTCCATGGCGGGATTGGAGAAGGTGTCGGGCGCAGGTGCCGCAACGGCCGCAACCGGCACCACCGCCAGAAACAGAAGGAAGAGCAACCGGATCATTCGGCGGGCTGAATGGCGGCGGACGTCGCGCCCAACTTCACGCGCAACCGGCCCCACAGACTCAACGTGCCACCCAGCGCCATCACCAGCGCACCCAACCAAATGAACGGCGCGAGCGGGCTGACATAAGCGCGGATGGTCCAGCGGCCATTGCCGCGATCATCGCCCAGCGCCAGATACAGATCGCGCAGACCCGTGGTGCGGATCGCGGTGTCGGCAGTCTCCTGGCCTTCGGCGGGATAGGTCCGCTTCTCGGGCCGCAGCACCGTCACGGCGCGCCCATCTTCCATCAACGAAAGCTGCGCCTGGGTCGCCTGAAAATTCGGCCCCTGTATTTCGGTCACGCCGTCAAAGCGCAATGTATAGGGCCCCACCGTCATGGTCTCGCCTGGGCCCACAACATCCAGAGATTCACTGCGCCACATCGACGTGCCCGCCACACCCATCAAGGTGACGCCCAGCCCCGCATGCGCCAGCGCAGCAGCAAACGCGCTGGCGCGTGCGCCCTTGCGCTTGCGGATATCCAGAAGGCTCGCACCGATCAGCCAACCGGCCACAGCGAACGCCAAAGTGGCGGTGAGCGTACGCGGGCTGACCAGTGCCAGCACCGCCAAGCCCGCGACCAACGCCAGACCCATCGCCGGCGCCAGCGCGCGGGCACTGGCTTTCAGATCGCCGCGCCGCCAGCCCAATTGCGGCCCGAACGGCACCAGCAGAAGCAGTGCAAAGAAAATCGGCGCGAAGGTGAGCGCATAATAAGGCGGCCCGACCGAAATCTTCTGGCCGGTAAGGGCATCCAGGGCCAGCGGATAAAGCGTGCCGACAAACACCGCCGCGCAGCTTCCCACCAGAAAGACATTGTTCAGAAGCAGCGCGCTTTCGCGGCTGGCGGTTTCAAACGTGGCGCCGCCCTGCAGACTGTGCGCGCGGAAAGCGAACAAGGCCAACGCGCCGCCGATGGCGACGAAAATCAGCACCATGATGAAGAAGCCGCGCGTGGGATCGGACGCGAAGGCATGCACCGACGACAGCACGCCCGAGCGCACCAGGAAGGTGCCGATCAAGCTGAGCGAAAAACCGCCAATGGCCAGCAGCAAAGTCCAGGTACTGAAAGCGCCGCTTTTCTCGGTCGCCAGCGCCGAATGCAGAAGCGCGGTGGCGATCAGCCAGGGCATCAGCGACGCATTCTCCACCGGGTCCCAGAACCAGAAGCCGCCCCAACCCAATTCGTAATAAGCCCACCAGCTTCCCAGCGCGATGCCGCAGGTCAGTGCGATCCAGGCCAGAAGCATGAAAGGCCGCGCCGCACGCGCCCAGCCCGCTTCGCCCACCATCAGAGCGGCGGCGGCATAGGCGAAGGAAGCGGAGAGACCGACATAGCCCGCATAGAGCATAGGCGGATGGAAGGCCAAGCCTGGATCCTGCAACAAGGGATTGAGGCCCGCGCCTTCGAACGGCGCCGGATCGATGCGCAGAAAAGGGTTCGACGTGAAAAGAATAAAGAGAAGGAATGCCGCCGCCAGCAATCCCTGCACGCCCAGCGCCGCACTGGTCAACCGTGCGCCGCCGCGCTCCAACAGCGCCACCGCACCGGCATAGAGCGACAGCACCAGCACCCATAGCAGCATGGAGCCTTCGTGATTTCCCCACACACCGGAGATTTTGTAAACGAGCGGCTTCAGGGTGTGGGAATTGTTGGCGACATCGGCGATGGAGAAATCCGAAGTCACGAAAGCGGTGACCAGAACGCCGAACGCCAGCACGACAAAGACCGTCATGCCCAAGGTGGAGGCCGATGCGATGCGGCGGGCCAGTTCCGAATTGGGCGCATCCTGGCGCGCACCGATCAATCCCGAAATCGCCATCACCAGCGACAGAGCCAGCGCAAAACAAAGCGCAAGCTGGCCCAGTTCACCCAGCATCTATTCGCCCTCTTTCCAGCGGCCCGTGCGCTTCAAGGAAGCGACCAGCTCGGGCGGCATATATTTCTCGTCATGCTTGGCCAGCACTTCGGTGGCCTGGAAGGTGCCGGTCGGATTGAGCGCACCGGTCGCCACCACGCCCTGCCCTTCGCGGAACAAGGCCGGTAGCACGCCCGCAAATTCCACCGGCACCGTGCGCGCGCCATCGGTCACAACGAAATGCACATCCGCGCTGGCGCCATGGCGCACACTGGCTTTCTCCACAAGCCCGCCGATGCGGAAAGCGACGCCCGACTCGACATGCTTCTCGGCGATATCGCTGGGGGTGTAAAAATAAAGAACATTGTTGCCGAGCTGATAGACGATCGCCACGGCCAGGACGCCACCGGCCGCGACCAGGGCGGCGGCAAAATAGAGGCGGCGGCGTTTCTTGGGGTTCATAATTCCTCAGTGACCGCCGCGGCGCAGAATTTCATCGGCCAGGCCCGTGTCGTAATTCTGACCATCCAGCGTCAGCGCGATCTGATGCGGCCATTCCGACTTTATCATGCCCTTGCGGGTCAGCGCGTTCCAGACCGCCTGGTTCTCGAGCCCTGTGGCATCGCGACCGGAAACCGTGGCTTCGCCCAGATGAAAATGGTCGCCATGGGCATGGGGGAACTGGGTGATGGCGATATCGCCATTGGGCATGGCGTTGGCGGCGCCGGGAAGGCGGGCAATCGCCTGGAGCAAGGTCAGCGTTCGCAGCTGCAGCGGATTGAGCTTGGCGGGATTGGCTTTCGGCGGCATGCGGCGAACCTGCGAAAATGATAACGGCCGGACCATACAGCCCGGCCGTTCCCAGCAAAAGAAGTCAGATCGTCCCGGACCGGCTCAGTGCCGCCAGTGGCGATGGCCGCCGCCGAAGCTGAACCCGAAGCTCACGCCCGGACGGTAGTACCCCGGGCCGTAATAATAGGGATCATAGGGGTATGGGTAGGGATAAGGCCCATAGCCATAATAGGCGGGCGGCGGCGGCGGTGGGTAATAACCCGGAGGCGGCGGGCCGTAGCCAGGACCATAATTATTGCCGCCACCGGCATAGGTGGTCGCGCCCGGATTGTAGTTCGCTTCATTCATGCAGGCGTAATAGGCCGCGCCATAGTCGCGCTCGACATCGGCCGCCGCACGGCGCGCATTGTCGGCGCCGACTGCGGTTCCGCCGATCAGGCCCGCGCCCGCACCGATAGCCGCACCGGTTCCGGCATTGCCAGCGGCAGCACCGATGGCCGCGCCCAACGCCGCGCCGCCCAAGGTGCCCAGAATGGTGCCGTTGGCCTGTTCATGACCGGCGGCCTGGCCTGGCGTGACATAACCGGTTCGCGCCGCGGCGTCGCGGCGGCAGAACATATCGCGCGAGCGTTGCTCTTCCGCCGTGCGTTGGGGGGCCGCGTTTTGCGGCGCGCCGCGCTGGTCCTGCGGATAGCCGCGTTGATCCTGCGGATAATCGCGCTGGTCGGGCGGATAATCATCATCGTAATCGCCGCGGTTCCCATTATCGGGATTGGAAAGCGATGCCGGCGGCGCACTCGCGCTCCCGGCAGATTGCGCGAGCGCGGTGGCGCTCATCAGCGCCAAGCTCAACGCGGCCAAACAGGTGGTACGGATCATGACACGCCTTTCAGGAATGACCCCTTGCAGATGGAAACGATTTTGCGGCCCTTCAAGCCACCGCCGCAAGGATGAAATTTAAGAAGTTTTCGAGGGTTTTCGCGATTATTCATCCTGTGTTCAGATGAATTTTGGACTCATCCCCCTCCGCCCTTCGCAGCTTGCTTTTGCGCGTGGGCTAAAGCCCCGCGCAATAAGCGCTGCTACGGGCACCTCCCCCGCCAGCGCGCTACGCGCGCGCAGGGAAGGCGGGCCTCGGCTCGCTGCAACAAGCACCAGGGCGCCTTGGCACTAGCTTTCTTCCCCCGTGCGGCGAAGCCGCTGACGGGGGAAGATGTCTTCCGAGAGTTTATCCCGAGGAAGACAGATGGGGGCAAAAAAGAGAAATCAAGCCGCGGCGGCTTGAGCAGCACGCACCCGGCGGCGGATCAGTTCGGCTTCTTCGGTGCTGAACAGAAAGCCTGCCAGTTCGGCGCAATATTGCAGTTGGGATTCGATCACCGCCCGCTTATCGCTGTTTGCGCCTCTCAACTCCCGGATTGCGTCTTCGACATAGCGGCGCAAATGATTAGAGCTGTCTTCGAGCGCAGCGCGCTGTTTGGCGGCAAAAGAACCGGCGGCGGCGAAAATCCGGGTGCCCGCCACCAATTGGGTATAGCGCAAAACGAGTTCGCGTTTTTCGGCAAGCGTGGGCCGCGTGAAATCGCCTGTCCCTTTCGGCATCGGCAAGGCTGCAAGAAATTCCTTGGCGGCCCGTTCCATGAAACCGTCCATCACCGCACCGATAGCGGCGCGGTCCTTGAGCAGACGCTGGCCCCATTCGCCATCGCGGCGGACTTCGATCTCTTTCACCACTGCATTCGACAATTCCGCAAAGGTGCCGACTTGCGCAACCAACGCGGCCGCATCGAAGATGGGATGGCGCGCCGCCATGATGCCGGCCTTCATCAAATCCATACGGCCAAAGAGAATCTCGCCCACCAGACCCATATCGGTCTTGGAGATCAATGCGTCGCTGGTCTGTCGCGACACCATCATCGGCAAACGGAGCGCTTCCCAGGGTCGCTGCAAGCGGTTCATCGCCACCACGGCGACATACGGCGCGACATCGGGATTGCGCGCGATCAGCGCGTCATAGCTTTCGCGCAATTGCCACAAAATCGGTTCGGTCAGATGCGCCAGCGGCTTGGGCAAATTCTGCTGGATTTTCAGCATCTCTTCGCCTTCGCACAGCAGCAGGCTCATCTCGCGCGCGTCTTCGATCTCGTCCGCAGTCAATCTTTTGCGCGCAACATCGCCGCCAAGCGCCGCACGCATCGCGGCGGCGGCTTCGCGCTGAAAGCTCTGTGCAATCGCCACCGCATCATCCGTCTTGCCCGACAGGATCGCGGCCTTGCTGTTGCGGAAATAATTCTGCGTTTTCTCGGCCAGAAGATCGGCGCCCAACCAGGCCCAGACCGGAACCAAGCTGCTGCGCGCGATCACGGCTTTCTGTTTGGCCTTGCGCGGCTCCGAGGACAAAAGATCCTCAAAAGGCTGGCAGAAGAGTCTGAGCGGCGTCAGCGTCCGGTCGGTCTGATGCAGAGATGGGCGCAGGCCCGCCAGGATAGCCTCATGCGGAAGCGCATCGCCTTCCATCAGGCGGTCCATCTCCACCGCGCGCGCGAGCTTGCTCGCTGCCGCTTCGGGCAGCTTGCCCAGAAGATTCTGCAATTGGCCGGATTTGTCTTGTGACGGGGTCATACTCGACTGAACATGCCGCTTCGGCCGTCCACATTAGCCGCGACATCGTTAACGCCGCCTTGCCGTTATTGAATAGCGGGCAAAGTCAGGCGCGCTTCCAGTCCCCCCAGGGGCGAAGCGTCCAAAGCCAGCGATCCCGCATAAAGCTTGGAAATATCGCGCACGATGGCCAGGCCCAGCCCGGTGCCCGGTACGCTTTCGTCCAATCGCTCGCCGCGCGTCCCCACCCGGGTCCGGTCCTCTGGCGTCAGGCCCGGGCCGTCATCTTCCACCGTCAAAGTGAGCTGCGCGCCTTCACGCAAGGCTCGCACCATCACCCGCGTGCCGGCCCATTTGCAGGCATTGTCCATCAGATTGCCCGTCATCTCTTCCAGGTCCTGCCGCTCGCCCCGGAAATACAGATCGACGGGGCAATCCCAATCGATGGCGATATCGCGCTCTGCGTGAATGCGCGCCAGCACGCGCGCCAGATCCGACACCACAGGCGCGACCGGCGTGCGATTGCCCAGGACATTGACGCTGCCCGCGGCGCGGGCACGGGCGAGATAATGATCGACCTGCCGCCGCATCGTATCGACCTGACGGCGCACCTGATCGGCCAGCGGTCCGGGCTCGGCTTCCGCTTCGCTCGCCAACACGCTGAGCGGGGTTTTGAGGAAATGCGCGAGATTGGAAACATGCGTGCGGGCGCGGCCTACCACTTCGTTGCTGTGTTCGATAAGCGAATTGAGTTCGGAGGCCAGCGGCGCAATCTCGGCCGGGAATTTTCCTTCCAGATTTGGCGTGCTGCCGTTGCGGATGCGCGCCAGGGATTCCTGCAATTTGCGCAACGGAAGCAGACCCACCCGCACTTGCAGGAACACCGCGATCACCAGACCCGCGCCGAGCAAAAGGAACGACCAGATCAGCGTGCCGTTGAAGGCATCGCTTTCCGCATCCACCGTCGCCAGATCGCCCGCGACCATGAAGGTATAGGCGCGCGTGTCGCTGCGTTCGGGCGTGGCGCTGACGGGAAATTCCACCCGCCGCGACAGCACGCGCAAATGCTGATTTTCCGGGCCGGTGGCGTAGCCATAGCTGATGGCGCCACGTCGCGCATTGCCGGTGACGTTCAGAACCTGATCGAACAGCGAGCGCGAGATCTGCCCGCCCGGCCCCGCAATCAGTGGCTTGATCTGATAATAGAGCCCCGAATAGACGCGGTCGAACTGGTGATTGACGAAGCGGTCCTGCAGCATCACGCCGCCTTCCGGATCGGGCTCCGCCGCCGCGATCAACCCGTCCATATCGCCCGACAACCGCGCATCGAAACTGTTTTCGGAGGCGTTGCGGAAAGCGTTGGACAGCACCACGCCACCCACCGCCAGGCCCAGCATGGTCCAGATCGCCGCCGCCGCGATCAGTCGCGCAGCAAGGGAATCAAGCCTGAAGATGGTCGCCCCCAAGGGCGGGATCTTCCAGGCTGTAGCCCAGTCCGCGCACAGTCTGGATCAGATTGGCATCCAGTTTCTTGCGCAACCGGCCGACGAAAACCTCGATGGTGTTGGAGTCGCGGTCGAAATCCTGGTCGTACAAATGCTCGACCAATTCGGTGCGCGAGACCACCTTGCCGCGATGATAGGCGAGATAGGCCAGCAGCCGGTATTCCAGGCTGGTGAGCCGGATGGGATTGCCGTCCAAGGTCACGCGGCTGGCACGCGTGTCGATGTGCAATGGCCCGATATCGATATCGGCGGTGGCGAATCCGGCGGCGCGGCGCAAGAGCGCCCGTAACCGCGCCAGCAATTCCTCGGTATAAAATGGCTTGGCGAGATAGTCGTCAGCCCCCGCATCAAAGCCCGCCACCTTGTCGCTCCAGCGGTCGCGCGCGGTGAGGATCAACACCGGCATGGTCTTGCCCGCTTTGCGCCATTTCTCCAGCACGCGCACGCCATCGAGTTTGGGCAGTCCCAGATCTAGCACCACCGCGTCATACGGCTCGGTGTCGCCCAGGAAATGGCCTTCTTCGCCATCGGTGGCGGTATCGACGACATAGCCGGCCTCGCCCAGCGCCTTTTTCAAAAGGCGTTGCAGGTCCTTGTCGTCTTCCACGACCAATATACGCATTGCTTCCCTATCGCTCGCGGCGTCCGCGGCCGCCGCCGAAATCGCCGCGCCCGCCAAAGCCGCCTCGGCCGCCAAAATTTTCGCGTCCGCCAAAACCGCCACGGCCACCGAAGCGATCGTCTCCACCGCCGCGACCGCCGAAACG
>DASYDX010000019.1:0-2764 GCA_036499345.1 Rhizomicrobium sp. | reverse complement strand
CCTGCCGCCGACAATTCCGCGCGCGAAAAACTGCCCAGCCCGTCCAGCGCCGCCACTTTGTAATGCTGCGCCAGGGCGCGCTCGCCATTGTCGGAATCGAAGCGGCTGGCGGGAAGCGGCGACAGCGCGCCGTTGAAGGCCTTCAACAGCGGACCGACCGCCTCATGCGCCAACAGGCCATCGGGCACCAGCAATTCGCGGGGGGCGACGCGGGCCAATTCGGCGGCGATGTCGCTCTCTTTCAAACCCGCGACCCAGAAGGCGCCGGTGGACATGTCGGCGGCGGCGATCGCGTAGCCGTTGCCCGCCCGGCCCAGCGCCGCCAGCAGGTTGGACGACCGAGCGTCCAGCAACGCGTCCTCGGTCAGGGTGCCGGGGGTGACCAGCCGCACCACCTCGCGCCGGACCACGGATTTGCTGCCGCGTTTCTTGGCCTCGGCGGGGTCTTCCACCTGCTCGCATACCGCGACCCGGAAACCCTTGCGGATCAGCTTTTCCATATAAGATTCAGCGGCATGCACGGGCACCCCGCACATGGGAATATCTTCGCCCAGATGCTTGCCCCGCTTGGTCAGGGCAATATCCAGGGCCTCGGACGCTTTTGCTGCATCTGCGAAGAAGAGTTCGTAAAAATCCCCCATCCGGTAAAACAGGAGATAGCCCTCATGGACCTCCTTGATGGCCAGATATTGCGCCATCATGGGCGTGATTTCGCCGGCCTGCGCGGGCGCTAGATGAAGTATTGGAGATGGTTGTTCCGTCATGGCGAAAAGCCTATCAGATGGGTTCCACATCGCCCGACAGCAGTGTGACAGGCTGGGCCGATATTCTGTGGATTGCTGAACCCCCGACGGATTTCCATGCCCATCATCGAGCGCCCCACCTTCACCGACGAAGAAGCCTTGTCCTTTCATGCCGGCGGCAAGCCGGGCAAGCTGGAAATCACCCCCACCAAGCCGATGGCGACCCAGCGCGATCTGAGCCTGGCCTATTCGCCGGGTGTGGCGGTTCCCGTCCGCGCCATAGCGGAAAATCCCGACGCGGCCTTTGACTATACCAATCGCGGCAACATGGTCGCGGTGATCACCAACGGCACCGCGATCCTGGGTCTTGGCAATCTGGGCGCCGCCGCCGCCAAGCCGGTGATGGAAGGCAAAGCGGTGCTGTTCAAACGCTTCGCCGATGTCGACGCCATCGATCTGGAAGTCTCGACCGAGGATGTGGACGCCTTCATCAATTGCGTCCGCTATCTGGGCCCCAGCTTTGGCGGCATCAATCTGGAAGACGTCAAATCGCCCGACTGCTTCATCATCGAGCAGCAGTTGCGCGAGATCATGGACATTCCGGTTTTCCATGACGACCAGCACGGCACCGCCATCATCGTGGCCGCGGGCCTGATCAATGCCGCCGACATCACCGGGCGCAAATTGTCGGAGATGAAAGTTGTTCTGAACGGCCCGGGCGCGGCGGGCATCGCCACGCTCGAACTCATCAAGGCGATGGGCGTGCACCCGGGAAACTGTATCGCCGTGGACAAGGTGGGCGTGCTGCACAAAGACCGCACCGACCTCAACCAATGGCAATCGGCGCATGCGGTCGCCACGACCAAGCGCACCTTGGCCGAAGTGGTCGAAGGCGCGGATGTGCTGATCGGCGTGTCGGCGAAAGGCGCCTTCACCCAGGACATGATCAAGAGCATGGCCAAGGCGCCCATCGTCTTCGCGATGGCCAATCCCGACCCGGAAATCACGCCGGAAGATGTGAAGGCCGTGCGTTCCGACGCCATCGTCGCCACGGGCCGCAGCGACTATCCCAACCAGGTGAATAACGTTCTGGGCTTTCCCTATATCTTCCGCGGCGCACTGGATGTGCGGGCCCGCACCATCAACGAAGCGATGAAAGTGGCCGCCGCCGAGGCGCTGGCGGCGCTGGCGCGCGAGGATGTGCCCGATGAAGTCGCGGCAGCCTATCGCGGCTCGCGCCCCGTCTATGGCCCCGATTACATCATTCCGGTGCCATTCGATCCGCGCCTGATCAGTCATGTCAGCCGCGCGGTGGCGGAAGCCGCGATCAAAACCGGCGTGGCCCGGCGCGAGATCAAAAATCTCGATCACTATTCCTATCAATTGTCCGCACGACTCGATCCCTCGGCGACCTTGCTCCAGACCATCACGGCGGCGGTGCGCGCCAAGCCCAAGCGCGTGGTGTTTGCCGAAGGCGAAGACGAAGCGGTGATCCGCGCCGCCCTCGCCTTCCAGAATTCCGGCCTGGGCAAAGCCATACTGGTAGGACGCGCCGAAAGAGTGCGCCTTGGTTTCGAGCATATCGGCCTTGATCCCGATGCCCTGGAAATCCGCGTGCCGCGTTCCTCGCAAGAGGCCGGGCCGTATATCGAGCGGCTCTACAAGCGTATCCAGCGGCGCGGCGTATTGCACCGCGACGCGACCCGCATGGTGCTCAACGACCGCAATATCTATGCCGCTTCGATGCTGGCGGCGGGCGACGCCGATGCGATGGTGACGGGCGTGACCCGCAACTATGCCGCCGCGCTGAGCGATGTCCGTACCGTGATCGACGATTCCCACGGCACCCGGCCCATCGGCATGCAGGTGGTGTTCGCCAAGGGCCGCATCGTGCTGGTGGCCGACACCTCCATCACCGAGCTGCCCAATTCGGAACAGCTGGCCGACATCGCCATTCGCGCCGCGGCGACCGCGCGCAAACTGGGCCTGACCCCGCGCGTGGCGATGCTGGCCTCTTCCAC
>DASYDX010000018.1:0-2718 GCA_036499345.1 Rhizomicrobium sp. | reverse complement strand
CCGCCGCATCCGGCCATCGTTCGCCTGGTTCTGAAGGCGACCGTGGTCAATCTGGAAATCAAAAAGCCCGCCGGCAAATGGGACAAAGTCGCCAGCCAGAGCTATTCGAAGATCACCGCCGATCCGGATACCGGCATGCCGGAAGGTTTGGATCTCGGAAAAATCTCCGGTCTCTCCTTGCTCATGCAGGACAACAAAGACCGGATGGTGTTTGCCAAATTCAGCGGCAAAAAATTAGGCCCGCGCGCCGCCGAAGGAGAATTACGAATGTCTGCAATCCAGAGAATCGATGCGGGCCCCAGGCTCAGCGAGGCACTGATTTACGAGGGGCGGGTCTATACGTCCGGCTTCGTCGCCGAAGAAAAAGCGGGCGGCAGCATTTTCGATCAGACCGTCGATGTCCTGAACCAGATCGACGCCATGCTGGCGCGGGCCGGGTCCGACAAATCCCGAATTCTGAAGGCCAATATCTGGTTGGCCGACATCAGCACCTTCGATGAAATGAATCGTGCCTGGGAAGCCTGGGTCATTCCGAATGAGGGGCCTGTCCGGGCAACCGTCGAAGCGAAACTCGCCGATCCATCCTATGGCGTGGAAATCATGATCGAAGCCGCGCAGGGCAAAGCCTGACGCTGGAACCGGTACGCGGATCGAGGGAAAGAAATGGTGGGCGGTACAGGGATCGAACCTGTGGCCCCTTCCATGTCAAGGAAGTGCTCTCCCGCTGAGCTAACCGCCCACATTCGCCGGGATACCCGGCGGGCGGCTTCTATAGCCGCCTCGGCCTTCAAAGAAAAGCGCTCCGTGCGCCCTTTAAGCGGCCGCCAGCATCCGGTCCACTTCGGCCACGATTTCCCGCAAATGGAAGGGTTTGGACAGGACTTTGGCCTGTTTGGGCGCGTCCGAGGCCGGATGCAGCGCCACAGCGGCAAAGCCGGTGATGAACATGATCTTCAGGGCGCCGTTCATTTCCACGGCGCGCTTGGCCAGTTCGATCCCGTCCATGCCCGGCATCACGATATCGGTCAGGAGCAGGTCGAAGGTGAAGCCTTTCAGGCATTCATGGGCGTCGCCGCCATCCCCGAAATCGGTCACGGCATGACCAGCCTTGACCAGGGCCGCGGCCAGGAATTTGCGCAGGGATTCGTCGTCTTCCGCCAGAAGAATATGCGCCATGTCTGCCCAAGCCCTTGCCCGTCCCACATAAAACCATATCCTCAGATTGGTAAACAAGCGTCCTGGGCTTGAAAGGCGCGCCCGCTTAGGCTCCCCTGCCGCATCTTCTGACGAGAACAGCCATGGCGCCCCAGCCTTCCGGTCCCGACGGCGGCCCGTCCCGCGCGGAACCCCGTTCCGCGGAGCTGGGTGATTCGACCTTGGCCCTACTGCTGGACCGGCCGTTCGAGATCGTCAGGCCGCCGGTCCAGACCCTGCCCTTCGTCTTCGCCTCCGGCCATTCGGGGCGCAATTATCCCGACCGGCTGGTCGCCGAAAGCCGACTCGATGCCCTGACCTTGCGCCGCTCCGAAGACGCCTTTGTCGATGAATTGTTCGCCGATGTGGCGCAGCTGGGCGCGCCGCTGATCTCGGCGCGCTTCCCCCGCGCCTATTGCGACGTCAATCGCGCCGCCAGTGAATTGGACGCGGCGATGTTCGATGCCGCGCCGGGACTTCCCATCGACGCACCCACCCCGCGGGTGGTGGCGGGCCTGGGCGTCATTCCCCGGATCGTGCGCGACGGCGCGGAAATTTATGCCCGCAAGCTTTCACCCCGCGAAGCGGAGCTGCGGCTTAACGGACTCTATAAGCCCTACCATGCCGCATTGGCCGCGCTGGTGGAGGAAACCCGGGCACGCTTCGGCATCGCCATTGTAGTGGATTGTCACTCCATGCCCTCGGCCTTGTCGGTGCCCGATATCGTGCTGGGCGACCGTTATGGCGCGTCGGCGCCGCCGCTGCTGACCGGATGGGCCGAGAATGCCTTTGTCGGCGGGCGTTTTTCGATCGCGCGCAATGCGCCATATGCGGGCGGCTATACCACCATGCTGTATGGCCGCGGAGCTGCGGGCCTGTTCGGGCTGCAGATCGAAATCAACCGCAACCTCTATCTCGACGAAGACCGCATCCAACGCCGCCCGGGCTTCGATGCGTTGAAGAAACGGCTGACGGATGTGCTGGTGCGTCTCACCGCACTCGATCCCGCGCTCCTTGGTGGCTGCACCCTTCCCCTGGCAGCCGAATAGCGCAGCCAGCACGATCAAATGTTTGCAGAAGCACCCGTGCCTAGCGCGATGGATTTTGGCTGCTGGGCAAGAGCATCGCGCGGAGCGTGCGCCAGCACGTGAGCACGTGCGACGCCCCCAGCGGCGCACCGCCCTCGCCCGCGATGCGGGCTCGAAGCGGGGCCAGCTTTTCTAAGCTCGCTGCGCTCGCCAAGAAAAGCTAGGCCAAAGACCCGCGCCAAAAAAAAGGCCGCTTCGAAACCGAAGCGGCCAAGTTCAGGGAGGAAACGCCCAAGAAGGGCGGCGGCTTCGCGGGCGGACCCGCAATACCGCGCTGCAACAATATGATGGAACGGGACCCGCTCTACAAGCCTTAAAATATCCTTTCGCGGCGATTTTATCCTTCCAAAACAAGGTATTTCACAGGGTAGACGGCGGTTTTTGGGGCATTTGGACGCAATCGCGGCAATTGTGCGGCGCAATATTAGGCGAATTT
>DASYDX010000017.1:0-50852 GCA_036499345.1 Rhizomicrobium sp. | reverse complement strand
GGCCATCCTTTTGACCGGGATCGCCGCCGCCACGCATGGTGTGGACCCGGCAGCGACGGCCCATGCGATGCGGACAAAGGCGATGCAGCCCACCCTGGCGGGCGATCTTTTTTCCGTCTCCACGATCCTCTTGCAAAGCATAGGCTTCTGCATCGTGCCGCAGGCCTGTGCCTATGTCTTCACGGCGCGCTCCGCCTCTGCGGTCCGCCGGGCACAGATGACAATGCCGCTTTATATGGTGATGTTCCCCTTCCTCACCATCCTGGCCTATTTCGCAATTCGTCATGGCGTGCAGGTTCAATCGCCCAACGAGGTATTTCCCGCGGCCGCCCGGATGTTATTGCCGCCGCCGATGGTCGGCCTGGTCTTCGCTGGCGCAGCACTGTCCGCTCTGGTGGTCATCACGGGGGTCTGCCTTGCGATCGGCCCGCTGGTGTCGCGCAATCTGGTGCCCGGACTTGATAACCGCCAGCAACGGCAATGGTCGCAAGTGGTGATGGCGCTCTATCTCGCTCTTTCTATCGCAGGCGCGGCGACGTCGTCCGAATTGATGGTGACGATCAACAATCTCTATTATTTCGGCATCACCCAGGCGCTGCCCGGCATGCTGGGAATTCTCTTCCTGCGCCGGATGCGGCCCTCGGCGATTATTGCGGGCATCCTCGCGGGCGACGCGGTCGCCGTCGCGATCTACCAGTTTGCCATTCCGGTGGGCGGTGTGAATGCCGGTTTCATCGGCCTGATGGTCAATCTTCTGATCGTGTTCGCTGCGCTCTATCTCCTGCCGGACCGTGAGCGAATTCCCATTGCAGAGCGCCCCATCGCACGGCCGCTTGAGCCCGCCCTGCCTGGCCCCTAGGATCGACACATGATGGAAGAACAGCTTTTTATCGGCGGCCGCTGGACCGGCAACGGTGCCACCCTTCCCGTTGAGGATCCTTCCACCGGCGAGCTCTTTGGCACCCTAGCCGCGGGCGGCGCAAAAGATATCGACGCGGCCGTGAGCGCCGCGGATGAAGCTTTTCAAGGCGCCTGGGGAAAGACCACCGCCGCGGATCGCGGTCGGGTTCTGGCGCGCATGAGCAAGCTGGTCGAAGCCCAGGCCGAGGATTTGGCGCTGCTGGAAGCACGCGATGTGGGAAAGCCGCTGAAGCAGGCCCGTGCCGATGCGCTGGCGTTGGCGCGCTATCTGGAATTCTATGCCGGCGCCGCCGACAAGCTGCATGGTGAGACCCTGCCTTATCTCGCCGGTTACACCGTCTATACGTTGCGCGAGCCGCATGGCGTCACCGGGCATATCATCCCGTGGAATTATCCCATGCAGATTATCGGCCGCTCGGTTGTCGGTGCGCTGGCGGCAGGCAACGCCACGGTCGTGAAACCTGCCGAAGAGGCAAGCCTCACCGCGCTCGCCTTCGCGCGCATCGCGGCGGAAGCTGGGCTACCTGCGGGCGCGCTCAATGTCGTGACGGGTATGGGCGAAGAGGCCGGTGCGGCGTTGGCCGGTCATCCGGGCGTGCATCATGTGTCCTTCACCGGCTCGACCGCCGTCGGCGCCTTGGTGCAGGCCGCCGCTGGAAAGAACGCGGTGCCGGTAACTTTAGAGCTGGGCGGGAAATCGCCACAGATCGTTTTTGCGGACGCGGATCTGCAACGTGCCCTGCCATTCCTGGTGAATGCGGGCATCCAGAATGCCGGGCAGACTTGTTCAGCCTCTTCACGGCTACTGGTCGATGCGAAGATCTATGACTCGCTGTTGGAAGATTTGGCCGCGCGCTATCGGGCGCTGAAAGTCGGCGCGGCACTGGACGATCTGGATGTAGGGCCACTGATATCCGCGGCGCAAAAATCCCGGGTCGAAGCCTATGTCGAGCGTGGGCGCAAAGATGGCTTGCAGGTGGTGGCGGAAGGCATCATCGCATCCAACGCGCCTGCCGGCGGCCACTTTTCGCGGCCAACACTTTTCGCCGGTGTCGCACCCGATCATCTGCTGGCGCAGGACGAGATCTTCGGACCCGTGCAAGTGGTCATCCCATTCCACTCCGAAGAGGAAGCCGTCCACATCGCCAACGCCACGCAATATGGATTGGTCGCAGGCGTGTGGACCGGCGATGGCGGCCGTGCCATGCGCCTGTCGCGTGCCGTGCGCGCAGGTCAGGTCTTCATCAACAATTACGGCGCGGGCGGCGGCGCGGAATTGCCCTTTGGCGGTGTTGGCCGTTCTGGGCATGGGCGCGAAAAAGGCTTTGAGGCGCTTTACGGATTCACGCGGCTGAAAACTGTCGCCGCCTTTCACGGATAGGAAGAAGAGATGCGCCTGAAGGACAAAGTCGCAATCGTCACCGGCGGCGCATCGGGTTTCGGCGAAGGCATCGCCCGCCGCTTCGCCGAAGATGGCGCGCATGTGGTGATCGCAGATCTGAACGAGGCCGCGGCGCAAAAGCTCGCAGCCGAAATCGGCGGGCTTGCCGTCCGTACGGATGTCTCCAGCGGCTCCGACGTAGCCGCACTCGCAAAAGCAGCAACCGGTCGGTTCGGCGTCATCGACATATTGGTGAACAATGCCGGCATCGGGCACACACCGCGCCCGCTCGATACGTTGTCGGAAGACGATTTCGACCGTATTCTGGCGATCAACGCCAAGTCGGTGTACCTCACCGCACGCGAAATCGTTCCCGCGATGAAGGCGCGCAAAACCGGCGCCATTCTGAACATCGCTTCGACCGGCGGCGTTAGCCCGCGGCCCAACCTCACCTGGTACAATGCCTCCAAGGGCTGGATGATCACCGCCACCCGTGCCATGGCGGTGGAGCTGGCGCCGTTCGGCATCCGGGTCAACGCGCTCAATCCTGTGGCAGGCGAGACGCCGTTGCTGGCCACCTTCATGGGTGAGGATACGCCGGAGATCCGGGCCAAATTCCTGGCTTCCATTCCCATCGGGCGCTTCTCGACACCCGCCGATATCGCCGCCGCCGCCAGCTTCCTTTGCAGTCCGGAAGCGTCCATGATTACCGGCGTGGCCCTGGAGGTCGATGGGGGCCGCTGCATATAAAAAATAAAGGGGGACGCGCTTGAACATACAGACCGGGATGGACTCCATCCTGCGCGAGATCGAAGCCCGCGAAGGCGAAATCGTCGCGCTGACACAGGATCTGATCCGCTTTCCCACCATCAATCCACCGGGCGAAGCCTATCGGCCCTGTGCAGAATTTCTCGGCAATCGTCTCGCCAAGCGCGGCATGAAAGTCGAATATGTCCGGGCCGAAGGAACGCCGGGCGACAACGACAAATATCCCCGCATCAATATGATCGCCCGCCATGAAGGCGCGCGGCCCGGGCCTTGCGTCCATTTCAACGGTCATCTCGATGTGGTGCAGACCGGCGCGGGCTGGACGGTGGAACCATTCGCCGGTCTGGTGCGAGACGGCAAAGTCTATGGCCGTGGCGCCTGCGATATGAAAGGCGGCATTGCCGCGTCGGTGGTCGCGGTGGAAGTGTTGATCGATTCCGGCATGGAACTACCCGGCGCGCTGGAGATTTCCGGCACCGTGGACGAAGAATCCGGCGGCTATGGCGGCGTCGCCTATCTCGCCGAACGCGGCTGGTTCTCCAAGCCGCGCGTCGATCATGTGATCATTCCCGAACCTCTGAATGTGGACCGGGTCTGTATTGGTCATCGCGGTGTATGGTGGGCCGAGATCGAAACGCTGGGCCGCCAGGCGCATGGCTCGATGCCGTTTCTGGGCGACAGCGCCATTCGCCATATGAGCGCGATCCTGGAGAAATTCGAGCATCAGCTTTATCCATCGCTGGCGGCGCGTCATTCCGATATGCCGGTGGTGCCGCCGGGCGCGCGCCAATCCACCATGAACATCAACTCCGTGCATGGCGGCGAAGCCGAACATTTCGAAGGCCTGCCCTCGCCTTGTGTGGCGGATTCCTGCCGCATTGTGATCGACCGCCGGTTCCTGATCGAAGAAAATCTGGACTCCGTGCGTGGTGAAGTCGCCGCCTTGCTGGATGGTATTGCGCAGGAGAGAAAAGGCTTCCGCTATAATCTGCGCGACCTGTTCAGCGTTCAGCCCACTATGGCGGACCGAGACGGACCCGTGGCCACGGCCACCGCGAAAGCAGTGCGGCGGGTCCTGGGGCGCGATGCCGAGATCGTCTGCTCACCCGGCACGTACGATCAAAAGCATGTCGACCGGATCGGGCGGCTTAAGGAATGCATCGCCTATGGCCCGGGCGTGCTCGATCTCGCACATCAGCCCGACGAATGGGTCGGCATCAAGGATATGGTGAATTCCGCGAAGGTCATGGCGCTTGCGGCCACTGACCTTCTGACCCGCAACTAGAAGCGTCGCACAATCTCTTGGGGGGATCACGATGAAACGCTTTTTGACCGCATCGGCGACAGCCATTCTTCTGTGCGCGGCGCCTATGGCACAGGCTCAGGAATTGCAGGGGCGCTCGCTCCTGGGCGAGCCGCTCTATGTCACCAAGCAATTGGGCTTTTCCCCGGAGATGGAAAAGAACATGCTGCGCGCGGCGGCGGACGCCAAGACCGCGTACGAGCAGTCACCCACGGTGGACAACGCCACCTGGTATCAGCGGCTGTTGATGTACCAGAACCGCATTCTGGATTCCGTGGCGGTTCTGGATACGGCGCTGAAACTTCATCCGGAATCCGGCAAGCTCTTGCGCCACCGTGCCCAACGCTATCTCACACTTCGCCAGTTCGACAAATCCATTGAAGACGGTCTTGCGGGTGTCAAAGCCTATGGCAGCCAGCCCATCGAACGCGAAAAGCCGGGACCGTCCTATTTCCCCGGCGATCCGGACATGGTGCAGATGTATCTCTTCTACCATCTGGGCCAGGCTTATTTCGGCAAGCATGATTTCGACAATGCGCAAAAATGGTTCGTCCGGGCGCGCGAAGTCGCCGCCTTCAGCCGCGACAATGAAACGGAATCCTCCACAGTCTATTGGCTGTTTCTATGCGCGGCGCGCGCCGGGCGGACAGCGGAAGCCCGCGCCATTCTTGACGAATACAATCGAACCCTTTTCGAACTTTACCCGAAGGGCGGATCCGATACCTATTTCGACGGCATCCAGCTTTTCAAAGGCAACCGCCCGGTCAGCTCGATGTTCAGCGCCAGCGATGGCGGCCAGCCTTTCGCCACATCGGAAGGCGTGGCGGCATCGACCAGCTACAGCATCGCGCAATATTACCTGCTGATGGGCGAACGCGAAAAAGCCAAGCCCTGGCTGGCGCGCGCAATTCTGGTCAAAAGCTGGGGTTATTTCGCCCGCATTCAGGCCGAAGCGGATTGGACTTATATTTTTCCCGGCGAAGATCCCGCAAAGGTGGCGAAACCTTAAGGTCGCTATCCCACATTCTTGCGCTAAGCCTGGAACGTTTTGGACCGGACGCGATTATCATGGATCGCCCGGACGGTCCCTCATGGCACATCTCAGGCTTGTTTTGACTGACAACAATGAAGCAATGCGCGCCTTTACGGTCGAATGGGACCGCAAACGGCAAAAATTCGTCGCAAAAGACGATCACGGCGCGCTTTTGGGAATTTCGCCAAACCAGAGCAATGCGATCGGCAGCGCCATCCGCGAAGCTAGAACCGCAAGCCGCGAAGGCTGCCGTGTTCTGGTGCAGGTTCTGCAACAGAACGGAACTCTCCGGAACGAATTCATCGCGCAGCCGCCACCGCCGCGTCTGTAAGAAATTTATCGAAGCCTAGAGCAATATCCAGACCGCAGTACCTGCCGCTGTCCAGAACAGCGTCAGCCCAACGAACGCCAGACAAACGCCAGCATCCAATGGCAAGCGGCGGGCGGATATTTGTCCTGAGGGATGCGTCACGAAAAGCCCCTGCTCCTTGAGATCCCTAGCTAGAAGGATGAGCAGACGCGCGGCAACACATAGTCTGGAAATTGCTTAAGACGCGAACGCCTTCAGTTCGGCATCAAGGAACCAGAACGATTCCCGCCAGCGTCTCATCGCCATTTGTGAATGTGACAAGCAGATGCGGCGCCTTGGCGATTTCGTCATGCGAGGTCATGCGGGGGCGCGGCGCGTCAAGCGACGACACCGCCGTGGTGCTGCCCATGAGAGCCATCATAAAGACCGCTGCGAATTTCACGCTTTTTCCAGTCTGCCGCCAGATTGTCCTTGGGCGGAACAATGGCCCAATTCCATGAATAGGGCCTTACTTTCTGCCAAAGAAATAGGCAACCGACGGTGCCGCGGCACATGGACTCGCGCCAGTGCTAAGCCCTTGATCTTAATGGTCCGAGTTGGCCCGATTTTGACGGAAATTTTTGATCGGAGTGGCGGGGCGCGCTGGCGCGCGCAGAGCGGCAGCCCGGAATCCCGCTTATCGATTTTGACGGAAAATATGGTCGGAGCGGCGGGATTTGAACCCACGACCCCCAGTCCCCCAGACTGGTGCGCTAACCAGGCTGCGCCACGCTCCGATGCCAAGATTTGAGGCCAAATACCTCGGGGGCGCGGAATATGTCAGGGGGGCGTCCCCGAGGCAACCGCAGCGGCAGAATTAAATTGGCTTGCGGTACCGGGCCTGAGCCAGCCCCTTTTTGAGGCCTTCCAGTTCGCCCAGAAGCGCACGCAGCTTGGCGCGTTCCTCCGCCGCCATGCCGGCAGGCTCTGTGCGCGCCGGAGCGGGAGCGGAGACCGAGGAGACGGGCGCAGGTGCTGGTACCGGGCGCGGCGGCGCCGGCTCCTCTTCCAGGAAATCGAAGAAAGGCAGACTCATCGGCGAAGGCACGGCGCGCAGATGGCTGGGCCGCTTTTTCGCTTCGGGCTTCTTCTCGACCGGCTTTTCAACGATAGTGGGTGGCGGCGGGGCATAAGGCGCGGGCACCAGCCCCCGTCCCAACATCACGACATGGCGCAGACCGCGCTCCTTCAGGATTTTCTGCACGCCGCGGATGGTGAGACCATCGACATACAGCAGCGCACGAATTCCCCGCAAAAGATCGACATCGTCCGGACGATAGAAGCGGCGGCCGCCGGCGCGCTTGACCGGCTTGATCTGCGTGAAACGGCTTTCCCAGAAGCGCAGGACATGCTGCGGCACATCCAGCTCGGTCGCGGCCTCACTGATGGTGCGGAAGGCATCCGGCGATTTTACGGGCGCGCCAGCGGCGCGCAGGGCCGGTGCCGCCATTTAGTCCTCGCCTTCGGGGGATGGAGTCTGACCGTTGATCACGGCTTTGAGAACGTGGCTGGGACGGAAAACAAGAACCCGGCGCGGCGCGATCGGCACTTCGTCGCCAGTCTTGGGATTGCGCCCCATGCGCTGCGATTTCTGACGCACGGCAAAGGTACCGAAGGAGGACAACTTGACCGTCTCGCCCTTGGCGAGCGCCCCGCAAACTTCTTCCAGCATGTCTTCGACCATCTGAGCGGAATCGGTGCGCGACAGCCCCACCGCCTGAAAGACGGCTTCGGTCAGATCGGCGCGGGTCAATGTGTCTGATGACATGGCGTGCGACTCTTTAGCCCCGAAGAACGTTAGGCGCTTGCCGATTTCCCGTCAACATCAAAGGGATAGATGGCACTTTTGCCGTAAACCATAAACCGGTGCGGCCAAGTCCCGGTCCGGCTTACCAGCGAATCAGGCCCGCGCCCCAGGTAAAGCCGCCACCCATGGCTTCCAGCAAGACCAGGTCGCCGCGCTTGATCCGCCCGTCCTGAATGGCGGTCGCCAGCGCCAAAGGCACCGAAGCGGCGGAGGTGTTGCCGTGGACCGCAACCGTGGAGATCACCTTCTCCGGGGCAATGCCCAACTTCCGCGCGGTCCCGTCCAGGATGCGCTGGTTGGCCTGGTGCGGCACAAACCAATCGATCTCAGAAACTGGAATGCCCGCGGCACCGGCCGACGCCTCGATTGCGGCGGCGATATTGGTCACGGCGTGGCGGAAGACTTCCTTGCCCTGCATGCGCAAATGGCCGGTGGTGCGGGTCGAAGACGGGCCGCCATCGACATAGAGCATGTCGTGCATGCGGCCATCGGAGAAAATCTTGGTGTTCAACACACCCTGATCGGAATTGTCGCCCTTGCCTTCATACGCTTGCAGCACGATGGCACCGGCGCCGTCGCCGAACAGCACGCAAGTCGAACGGTCGGTCCAATCCAAAAGCCGGCTCATGCTTTCCGCGCCGATCAGAAGAATGGTGCGCGCCTGGCCGCCGCGGATAAAATTGTCGGCCACCGACAGGCCATAGATGAATCCCGAACAGACCGCCTGAACATCAAAGGCCGCGCCACGGGTCATGCCCAGGCGGGCCTGGACCCTCGTCGCCGTGGCGGGAAAGGTTTCGTCAGGCGTGGTCGTGCAACAGATCACGATGTCGATTTCGCTCGCATCGATGCCTGCGTCCAACAAGGCTGCGCGCGCCGCGCCCAATGCGAGGTCCGATGTCTTCTCGCCCTCACGAACGATGCGGCGCTCACGAATGCCGGTGCGCTCGCGAATCCACTCATCCGAAGTATCGACCAGCTTGGCGATATCGTTGTTGGTGACGATATTGTCCGGCAGACATGCTCCGCTGCCGATAGCGCGTGCGCGGATCATGCCGTGACCGTACCTATGCTGGCGCGATCGCGCGTGATGCGGGAATTGATGTCGGCCTTTGCCATGCTGATCGCCATATCGAGCGCCGAAGCAAATCCAATGGCGTCGGTGCCGCCATGGCTTTTCACCACCACGCCGCCCAAACCTAAGAAAATGCCGCCATTGGCGGCGCGGGGATCGAGCCTGCGGCGCAAGGCGTTGAGCGCACCGGAGGCGAAGAAGGCGCCGATCTGACCGAGCAGCGAACGCTTGAGCGAGCGGCGCAGAAACTGGCCCACCAGCTTGGCGGTGCCTTCCGCGGTCTTGAGCGCGATATTGCCGGTGAAGCCATCCGTCACCACCACGTCCACAGTGCCTTCGGTGATGTCGTTGCCTTCGATGAACCCGTGGAACGCCATGGGAAAGTCGGCGCCCGTGGCGGCGCGTAGAATTTCGGACGCGCCTTTGACCGCGTCATTTCCCTTCTGCTCTTCGGTGCCGACATTCAGAAGACCGACGCTGGGCTTGTCGAGGCCGAGAATCGCATGCGCGAACGCCTCGCCCATCACCGCGAAATCCACCAGCTGCTCGGCTGTCGCTGTAACGTTGGCACCGCAATCCAGAACCACGGTCTGACCGCGCAACGTCGGCCAGATCGACGCGATGGCGGGACGCGAAATCCCTTCGATCACGCCCAGCTGATACATGCTCATCGCCATCAAGGCGCCGGTGTTACCGGCGCTGACCGCAACTTCAGCTTCCTTGTTTTTCACGATTTCGATGGCGCGCCACATGCTGGTTTCGCGGCCGCGGCGCAGCACATGGCTGGGCTTGTCTTCCATCGCCACGCGGTCGGGGGCGTGGCGAATCTCGACTCGGTCTTTCAGCCGGCCATGCCGCGCCAGCAGCGGGCTCAGCACCTGCTCATCACCGGCTAGAATGAACCGTACATCGGGATGGCGCTGCACGGCCCGCATCAGAGCGGTTATGACGATGCCCGGGCCGGCGTCGCCACCCATCGCGTCCACCGATACGGTCAATTCACGCGCCACCGCCACCCTTCCTTAAAACGAAGAGGGCGATTTAGCTCTTCGCCTTCACGACTTCGCGGTCGGCGTAATGGCCGCAAGAACCGCAGACATGATGCGGGCGCTTGGGTTCACCGCATTTGGGGCAGTCGGCATGCGCCGCGGCAGTGAGGGCGTGATGCGACCGGCGCATATTGCGGCGCGACGGCGAGGTTTTTCGTTTTGGCACCGCCATGGCGGGTAACTCCTTCAAGGGCCCGGGAATGCTCCGGGGCCGAAATAGGGGGCGTGGGTAGCAGGAAAGATAGGCGGAATTCAAGCCAAAAGCCGGTCCGATCGGGCTATTAAAGCCCGGATTTCAACCCTTTAAGAACCGCAAAGGGGCTTTCCGGGGCTTTCGTCCCATCGTCGGGGGGCTGGAATTCCACGCCAGCGGCCCTGGGATAGGGTTCGAGAGCCAGCAGGAATTCCTCGATCAGCGGCCCTGCAAGGTCGTAATGCAGGCTGTCGATCTCTTCCGGCTGGTCATCCTCCAACAGAATATCTTCAGCCTCCACCTGGGCCTGTGCGCGGCGCAGGGCCGGATTGAAATGCAGCTCGCGTATGAATTCCCGGGCGATTTGCGCCGGTACCTCGCCCAAGGTCACGACACAGGCCTGCACCAGATCGGCGTTCAACCGGAAATCCAGGCGGAATCGGTCGGTCGACAATTTCTTCAGAATCACCCGGGCTTCGAACGCATTCACGCGCAGAACATCGGCAAACCCGGCAATCGCCGCCCGCTGTTCCTCCGTGGCGCTGATCGAGATGTCGTCGCCAGCCTGTCCAAGCCGATTCAGATTGTAAGGAAAAGAAAGCGCCGGCTGGCTCATGGTCCCTCCTTCGCATCGGGGAGCGGCCCGAAATCCAACTGCCCTGCGGCCAGATCGCTGCGCCCCAGCGAGGCGCGCGCATTTGCAACATAATCCGCCAGAAGAAGGGCCCGGGCATCGACGGCCGCGCCGCGCCAGATATTCTTGGCCAGAGCCTCGGCCAGAGCCGTCTTCTCCCGCGCGCCGCTATAGGCGGTCAGCCGCCCGAAAAAGGCATTGGCTATGGCCTTCATCCGCCGCCCCATGCCCATATCGCCAGTGCCCTGCTCCCGCAGCGCCTCGTCGAAACTGATGAAAAGCGTATCGGTCAGGGCCTGTGCTTCCGCATCCAGCCCAGCAGCCTTGAGCCGTTCCAGGGCCATCCAGCCATGCAACACGACCATATCGAAGCGCCCATCCACCGTATCGGGAACATTCAGGGTCCGGAAAAAGAACGGCTCCCGCGCGCGCGCGACCAGCTGGGCCTCCAGCCGGGCCGCGAATTCCTTGCGTGCGGCCGATTTGCGCAATAAATTCAACATGAAAACCGCCTCATGACTCGTCTTCCGGGACCACCGGGCCTTGCAAGCGCCAGGGCCCAAGGTTAGCACAGGCTGGAAGACGGCAAGTCAGGCACAAAGTCGCAAAGACCATGAAACTCCTCACCGGAACTGTCCTGGCTGCGGCCGCCGCCCTGATTGCCTGCGCACCGGTCATCGACCAGCGCGGCTACCTGTCCGATCCGCAGGTCGAAGGCAGCATCAAATCTGGCACCGACACCAAGACCAGCGTACAGGACCGGCTCGGCAATGCGTCTACCAGCGCAACCTTCGGCGGCGATGCCTGGTATTATATTTCCTCGACCGAAAAGCAGGTGGCGTTCTTCCACCCTACGGTGCTGAACCGGCAGATCCTGGCCGTCTATTTCGACAAGGACGGCAAAGTCACCAACATGCGCCATTTCGGATTGGAAGACGGCCATGTCGTCTCGTTCGAGACGCGCGAAACCCCTGCCCGCGGCCGCGAACTCACCTTCCTGCAGCAGCTGCTGAACGCCACACCGGGCACCAGCGCGCGCAATATGGAAGATCAGAACCCCGGTGGCGGCGGTGGCCCACCCACCGGTGGCGGCGGCGGATTACCATAAAAATAAAAAGCGCGGACTTTTTGAGTCCGCGCTTTTTTATTTGTGCTTAGTTCAACTCAGAGATGCGCGAGCACTGCGAGCAGCAACAGCGCAACGATATTGGTGATCTTGATCATCGGATTGACGGCCGGACCTGCGGTATCCTTGTAGGGATCGCCGACCGTATCGCCCGTCACGGCAGCCTTGTGGGCATCAGAGCCCTTGCCGCCGTGATTGCCATCTTCGATGAACTTCTTGGCATTGTCCCAAGCGCCGCCGCCCGAAGTCATCGAGATGGCGACGAACAGGCCTGTGACGATCACGCCCATCAGCATCGCACCCAGCGCATTGAAGGCCTGGGTCTTGCCCGCGATCTCCAGCACCAGCACGAACAGCACGATGGGTGAGAACACCGGCAGCATGGACGGAATGACCATCTCCCGGATTGCCGCCTTGGTCAGAAGATCGACCGCACGCGCATAGTTCGGCTTTTGCGTGCCCTGCATGATGCCCGGCATTTCGCGGAACTGCTTGCGCACTTCCTCGACCACCGCACCGGCCGCGCGGCCCACCGCTGTCATCGCCATGCCGCCGAACAGATACGGCAACAAACCGCCGAACAGCAGACCCACCACAACCCAAGGCTCGGACAGGCTGAAGGTCGGCTGCGTCATTCCGGCGAAGAAGCCGGTGCTCTCGGTCGCGAAATACTTCAGATCCTGCGTATAAGCGGCGAAGAGAACCAACGCACCGAGGCCCGCCGACCCGATGGCATAGCCTTTGGTCACGGCCTTGGTGGTGTTGCCCACCGCGTCCAATGCGTCCGTGGTCTTGCGCACATCGCCTTCCAGACCCGCCATTTCCGCAATACCGCCGGCATTGTCGGTGACCGGACCGAAGGCATCCAGCGCCACAACCATGCCCGCAACCGAGAGCATGGTGCTGACAGCGATGGCGATGCCGAACAGGCCCGCCAGCGAATAGGCGACGATAATGCCGACGCAAATCACCAGCGCGACGGGCGCCGTCGATTCCATCGAAATCGCCAGACCCTGGATCACGTTGGTGCCATGGCCGGTCACGGAGGACTGGGCAATGGACCGGACCGGCCTAAAATTGGTGCCGGTATAATATTCCGTGATCACGATCAGTGCTCCGGTGACGGCCAGGCCGACCAACCCGCAATAGAACAGGGTCATGCCGGTATAGGTGGAATCACCGCTGCTGATCTGTGTGCCCATGCCGATCATCCAATCGGTCAACGGCCATAGGCCAATCAACGACAGCACCATGGTGGCGATTACGCCTTTGTAGAGTGCCCCCATGATGTTCTTCGATGAACCGAGACGCACAAAGAACGTACCGATGATCGAGGTGATGATGCTCATGCCCGCAATGGCGAGCGGATAGAGCATCAATTCGCTCTTCAGAGCGCCGGTGAAGTAGATCGAAGCCAGCACCATGGTCGCGACCGTTGTCACCGCGAAGGTTTCGAACAAATCCGCCGCCATGCCGGCGCAATCGCCGACATTATCGCCAACATTGTCGGCAATGGTGGCGGGGTTGCGCGGGTCATCTTCGGGAATGCCCGCCTCGACTTTGCCCACCATGTCGCCGCCGACATCCGCACCCTTGGTGAAGATACCGCCGCCGAGACGGGCGAAAATCGAGATCAGCGATGCACCGAAGCTGAGGCCGACCAGCGATTCCACGATGATACGGCTTTGCGCCGGATCATTCAGGCTGAGTCCCATGGGGCCCGTAAGCAACGCGTAATAACCTGCGACTCCCAGAAGCCCCAGGCCCACCACGAGCATGCCGGTGACGGCACCAGCCCGGAAAGCAACCGAAAGACCACCTGCCAAACCGGAACGCGAGGCTTCCGTGGTGCGCACATTCGCCCGCACCGAAACAAACATGCCGATATAACCTGCCGCGCCCGACAAGATCGCGCCGAGCAGAAAGCCGACGCCCAGTTGCCAGCCCAGAAACCAGGTGGCCAGTGCGAAGATCACAACGCCGACCATGGCGATGGTGGTGTATTGACGATTGAGATAAGCGTTGGCGCCTTCTTGAATTGCCGCAGCAATTTCCTGCATGCGCGCATTGCCTGCGCTGAGGCTGAGCACCGATCGTATGGTCCAGACGCCATACAGCAGCGCCAGCACGCCGCAGACGAGAATTATGGGTAGTTGTGAATTCATTGGATGTGTCCCTCGTTTTTGAAAAACGTTGATCGGCCCGGATCGACCAAGCCGATCCCAATGGCCGGTCCGCCCGGGACCGCTTCAAGGGCACACGCAGACTGCCAAAGGACCAGGGATCAGGCAACCGCGGTTGCACTGCACATCAGCAGTATTTTGAACAAATCAATGTTCGGTGGGCGCTTTTGCGGGGGACGGGGGCGCCGCTTCGGACGGCGGCAACTGCCCCGCGACCGCGGTCATGGGGCTTGGGCGCAGCGGCGCAATCTGGACTTGTACGATGGCGGCAGACGTGACCTTGCCCTGCCCCATGACTTTGCGCGCGTCCGCCAGCAGACGCGCCACGAGCGCTGGTTCGTCCACTTTTTTGGGATCGCCGGACGCGGCGATCTCGCGCGCATTCACATCGCGCACGAACGCGTCCTGGATGAAGGCAAGCTTGTCGCGCACCAAGGTCGCATTGGCGTCTGATGTGGCGGTGAGTCGGCTGGCGATATAGGCATAGCCGGAAAGCTTGCCGTCATCGCCCTTCATTGGCGCCATCAGAAACGGCATATCGATGTTGGTGCCAGGCGCGCCCGACTTGTCGCCTTCTTTGCCTGCCGGTTTTTCCGCCGATGTTTCAGCGGCAACGGCCGGAAGGATGGCCACGGCAAATATCAGAGCGGCAAACGTCCAGCGCATGGCACCAAGACTGGCAAAACAAGATTAGGAAATTGTTAATCCTGCCATTGGCGCTGAGACGTCAATGCTGCTCCAGGGCAAGAAAATCCATCGCATCACCGATGGGAATGAACATGTTCAATCCCGCACGCTCGCCGCCGTTCAAATAAGTGGAGACCGTGACGCCGATCACTTCTCCGTTCTCATTCAACAACGCGCCGCCGCTGGAACCCGGCGAAATTGAAACATCGCTTTGAATATAGCGCAGGCCCTCGATCAACCGGTCCGCAGAAATCACGCCGCTGCTGACGGTACCCTGAAACTCTTTTCCGTTCGGAGAGCCGATCGCATAGACGCGCAGCCCCGGTGTGACGGCGCCGCGCTTGAGCGCAAGCGGCGCCCGGTCGCGCGGATTGGTTTTGACGATGGCGATGTCGCGGTTCTTGGAAACCCGGACGACCTGTGCAATCCCTTCCAACCCGTCGGGCCAGCGCACCCGGACGCTCTTGTCGTCACCCACCACATGGGCGTTGGTCAATGCATAGCCATCGTCGGAAACAAGAATGCCCGACCCGCTCCCATTGCTGTTCATAATCGTGACGATACTTCCCGCCGCATCGGCGATTTTGCGCGGTCCGGCTTTCAAACTCCCGCTGAGAGCAATCTTATTCTGCTCGCCGGGCATCTGAAGACCTGCCGTGAGAGCTTTGGAAGCGGACATGGCGGTACGAAAATCCGTGTTTGAAGCCAATGCGGCTACATTTTGTGCGAAAGACCTTTCAAGAAGCAGCTGCTGTCCTCCCGCGGTGGACTGATCCAGATGTGCGGTGCCAGTCGTGCTGACATGTGCGACGACTTGTTTCCTGATTGGCGAATAAATCTGCCAATCGACCTTCATGGAGCTGTCCCCCCGAACGTCGCCCCAATTGCCTTTTGCCAGAAGCCCGCCCCTGCTGAAACAACCCTCAATATGCTCGTCCGTGATGACCGCGGCGGCCTCATAGTCCGCCGACGCTCCTTCGGGATCGAACAAATTGTCTTCGCCGGGCGTAACGACTTTGTACCCGGCTTTTTCCAGCTCGGCTTTGAAAGACGGCATATAGAATGACACGGCTTGTGGCGCACGCCCGGATGACCAAGTCTCAACTTCCGGCTCGGTGGTGCAAAGGTAACCGCCTCTCAACGAGAGCCAAGGCGTCCCGGCCGGCAACGCGGCAATGACCGCACGAAGTTTCACCGAACTTTGCGCCGGAGGTGCAACCGAAGATGTGTCTTGTGCGGTTTGACCGAACGCACTTCCGCAAATCAACGCCCACGCCAATGCACTGGCTGCCGACAATTTCATGATCACGCCCCCGCGCGAGTTCTGCCTTTGTTCCTACAAATAGCGCAGGAGAAATAGCGCGACAACTGAAAACAACAGTTGCCTGTGAAATCCCGGGAGTGTGGTTAAAAGTGCCGATACCCCGGTTTGGTCATCGCGACGTCCTTACCGTCAACGACAAAACTGACGCCCTCGCCCGCGCTCACATGGCCGATGCAAGTAAAGGGGCCGCTCAAATTGGGGGGCGCCGCGAACGCTGTCTGATAATCGTCGCCGGCAGTGGCTGCGCGGACCGCCGTGTCTGAACCCCACAAAGCCTTTAGTGCCAGCGAAAGCGGCAGGCGCTCGCCCTCCACCACAATCCGAACACCGGATGCCAGAGCGAGATGGCCAAGATCGGCAATCAAGCCGTCAGAAACGTCCACACCGGCGTGTGCGATTTCGCATAGCTTTTCACCGAACGTCACAGGTGGTTGCGGCACGCGATAGCGGTTCACAAGATGGGCGCGATCCGCGGCGTTGAGATGGCCTCCCTCGCCCTTAAACAGTGCGAGTCCTCCCCCAGAATCGCCGATTGTGCCCGTGACGTAAATCGCATCACCCTCTTTTGCGCCGCTGCGCTTGACCATCCGTCCTTCCGGAACAAAACCCATGGCCGTGATGGAAATGCTCAAAGGGCCTTCGGTGGCCGATGTGTCACCGCCCAAAAGTGAAATGCCGAATTGCTGCTGATCCTCGCCAAGTCCGGACACGAATTCCGCCAGCCATTCTTCTTGTACCGGGCGCGGCAGCGCGAGATTGAGCAGATAAAATTCAGGCGTGGCGCCTTTGGCCGCAAGATCGGAGAGATTCACCCGCAGCGCTTTTTGCGCCACGGTCGCAGCCGGATCTTCGGCAAAGAAATCGGTACCAGCCGCGATCTGGTCGGTCGTCACGACCAGATCGAAACCCGGCCGCGCGGAAATGATGGCTGCATCGTCCTTCAGCCCTAACGCGCCGGGCGTGGACGCGAGCGGCGCGAAATAACGGGCTATGATGCCGAACTCGTCCATCGCCCCCGCTCAGAATCCGAGTTCGCCATCCGGTACAGGAAGACCGAATTCGGGCGCCCGCTTGCGCCGCGCCATCGTGTCGAGAGCGGCATTGACGAAGCCTGGCTCGTCGCCGGAGAAGAAGTCATTGGCGATGCCGACATATTCGTCGATCACGACTTTGGCCGGTACGTCACGCCGCGCCACCAGTTCGAGACCGGCGGCGCGCAGAATGGCGCGCAAGATCGAATCCACCCGCGCGAGCGTCCAGCTCTGAGAGAGACAATCTGCAATCGCCTTATCGATCTCGGTTTGATGCGGCGGAACCCCCTCGACGATGGCTTTGAAGAATTCTTCGTCGGTGGGCGTGTCATCGAAACGATGGGCGATGAATTCTTCGGCGACCTCTTCGGCGTCCACACCGGCAAGCTCCATTTGATACAGCGCCTGCACCGCCGCGAGCCGCGCCGCCCGGCGTGCGTCGGCATCGATTTTTCCCACAGCATTCATGTCTGTTCTCCCAACCGTTTGGCGAGGGCTACCATCGCCAGACAGGCACGCGCGGCGTCGCCGCCCGTATCGCGCTCTTCTTTCAAAGCCATTTGCAACGCGGCCTCCTCCGTAGAGGCGACCACAATGCCATTGCCTATGCAAAGACCGTGATCCGTGCCCAACCGCGTCAGTCCGTAAAACGCATTGTCCGTGATCAAGTCGAAATGCAAAGTTCCCGTCCGTACCATGCTGCCCAGCGCGACATAACCGTCAAACCGGTCCGAGCGGGCCCCGATTGCGATGGCGGCCGGTATTTCCAATACGCCGGGCACAGACGCGCGCGTGAAATAAGCCCCACCCAGCTGCAAGGCTTTCGTCGCCCCATCGGTCAGGGCATCGGAAATCGCCGGATGGTACCGAGCCTCCACAATCAAAATGTTCATGTCATGCTCCGGCTTTGCGACCGAGGCGTATATTTTGACATCTATTTGGTATCGTCGCCTTCGAGCTCGCCGATCAGCGCTTCAAAATCCCGTGTCTCGCGGAAATTGCGATAGACCGAAGCGAACCGGACATAGGCGACCTTGTCCAGGCTGGCGAGCGCCTGCATCACCAATTCACCGATCATGTTGGCGGGAATTTCATTCTCGCCCATCGATTCCAGACGGCGCACGATACCGGTGATCATGCGGTCGATACGTTCGCGTTCCACCGGACGCTTGCGCAGCGCATGCGTGATCGAACGCTCCAGCTTGTCGCGGTCGAAAGGTTCGCGGCGGCCATTTTTCTTGACCACGATCAACTCGCGTAGCTGCACCCGCTCGAAAGTGGTGAAGCGGCCGCCGCATTCGGGGCAATGACGCCGCCGCCGGATGGCGGAATTGTCCTCCGAAGGACGGCTATCTTTCACCTGGCTGTCTTCATGTCCGCAGAAAGGGCAGCGCATCGGGACCTCTCAATAAATCGGGAAACGGCGGCAGAGTTCGCTGACACGGTCGCGGACACTGGCTTCGACCGCGGCATCGCCTTCTTCGTGATTCTTGTTCGCCAATCCGTCGACCACTTCCACGATCAACTTGCCGATCTCGCGAAACTCCTGAGGCCCGAAGCCGCGCGTGGTGCCGGCGGGCGTGCCCAGCCGGATGCCGGACGTGACGAAGGGCTTTTCCGGGTCATAAGGAATGGCGTTCTTGTTGCAGGTGATATAGGCGCGATCCAGCGCCTTTTCCGCGAACTTGCCGGTCGCCTTTTTGGGCCGCAGATCCACGAGCATCAGGTGATTGTCCGTGCCACCCGATACGATGTCGAGGCCTTCCGCCTTCAAAGTTTCGGCCAACACGCGGGCATTCTCGACCACATTTTTCGCATAAATCTTGAAGCCGGGTTGCAGCGCTTCCTGGAACGCTACGGCCTTGGCCGCGATCACATGCATCAACGGGCCACCCTGAAGACCAGGGAAGATCGCCGAATTGATCTTCTTGGCGATAGCTTCGTCGTTGGTCAGGATCAGCCCGCCGCGCGGACCGCGCAGTGACTTGTGCGTGGTGGAAGTCACCACATGGGCATGCGGGATCGGCGACGGATGCGCCCCGCCCGCCACCAGACCGGCGAAATGCGCCATATCGACCATCAGATAAGCGCCCACCTCGTCCGCGATCTCGCGGAAGCGCTTGAAATCCCAGACGCGGGAATAGGCCGTGCCGCCCGCGATGATCAGTTTTGGCTTGTTGGCGCGGGCACTCTCCGCGATCGCGTCCATGTCCAACAAATGATCGTCGGGGCGCACGCCATACGGCACCACCTTGAACCATTTGCCGCTCATATTGACCGGCGAGCCATGCGTCAGATGTCCGCCTGCCGCCAGGTCCAGACCCATGAAGGTATCGCCGGGATTGAGCAGCGCCAGAAACACGGCCTGATTCATCTGGCTGCCGGAATTGGGCTGCACATTGGCGAACTGGCAGTTGAACAATTTCTTGGCGCGTTCGATCGCCAGCGTCTCGATCACATCGACATATTCACAACCGCCATAATAACGTTTGCCGGGATAGCCTTCGGCATATTTGTTGGTGAGAACCGAACCCTGTGCTTCCAGCACCGCCTTGGAGACGATGTTCTCAGAGGCGATCAGTTCGATCTTACCGCGCTGGCGGCCCAGCTCGTCGGCGATGGACGCGGCGATCTCCGGGTCCGCTTCCGCCAGACCGCGCGTGAAAAATTCCGAATTTTCCGAAATGGAATTGGCCACAGCCGACATCGCTACCACCTTGTTGAGAAGCCAGCCCGATCTTGACGGGTCCAGCACGGGTCGCGGATTTACCTTGCCCCGGGCACCAAATCTAGCGCGGCTTTCGCCTGCCCCCTAGGCCGCCGATGCAGGGGTTAAAGGCCTGGATTTCCACGGCTTTCACCATTCCCGGCGGGCGGGCTAGTAAAAATGCTCTCTATATTCTAAAATACAAGTATAGAAAGCCGTGATTCAGTAATCGCGCGCGGAGACATGAGCCTGATATGCGCGAAGACAATCGCAACGAAGAAGAAATCCTCAAGCTGGTGACGGAGATCGTCTCCGCCTATGTCAGCAAAAACACGGTTGCGGCCGAAGACCTGCCCAATGTGATCAAGAGCGTGCATGCGACTCTGGGCGGCTTTCAGGGCTGCGAAAACAATCTTCTCGCCCGCCCTCCTGCGGTGCCGGTGAAGAAATCCGTGACCCCCGACTACATCGTCTGTCTGGAAGACGGCAAGAAGCTGAAAATGCTGAAGCGCTATCTGCGCGCGCAATATGGGCTGACGCCGGAAGCCTATCGCGCCAAGTGGAATCTGCCCGCCGATTATCCCATGACCGCGCCAAACTATGCCGCGCGCCGCAGCGAATTCGCCAAACAGAGCGGGTTGGGAAAACCAGGCCGCAAAGCCCGCGACTAGACCTTACGATCCATCACATATTTGAGTTTGCGCGCTGCAGCCTGCGCTAGGACATCGCGGCCCGCAGTGGCAGGGCCGACGATGCAGGCTTCAGTGCCGCTGGCGGGATCGATGGCTGTGGCTTTGACCACATTGCCCTGCACGACGAATTCGAAAAGAGTCCCGCCCTTTCCAGGCGCACGCATGTCAGTGGCTACAAGGCCGGGCGCGCATCAAGCAGCACGCGCCAGCTTGTGTGCATCCCAAACGATATTGAGGGCCGTAATCAGCTCCTCGATCATCGCATCGGTGTGCGCGGGTGACGGTGTCAGGCGCAGGCGCTCGGTGCCACGCGGCACGGTGGGATAATTGATCGGCTGAACATAGATGCCATGCTCCTTGAGCAGCACATCCGTCACCGATTTGCACAAGGTCGCATCGCCCACAAACACCGGCACGATGTGGCTGGGGCTGTCCATCACCGGAAGCCCCGCCTCGACAAGCCGCTGCTTTACGCGCGTGGCGCGATCATGCAGCCTTTCGCGCTCCAGATCGCTTTCCTTCAGATGCCGGATCGAAGCCAAAGTACCGGCCGCGATCACCGGCGCCAGCGATGTGGTGAAGATGAAGCCCGGGGCGAAAGACCGGATGCAATCCACGATCTCGGATGAGGTGGCGATATAGCCCCCCATCACGCCGAACGCTTTCGCCAAGGTGCCTTCGACGATGTCGATGCGGTCCATCGTGCCGTCGCGCGCAGCAACGCCGCCGCCGCGTTTGCCGTAAAGGCCCACGCCATGCACTTCATCGATATAGGTGAGCGCGCCATACTTCTCGGCCAGGTCGCAAATCGCCTGGGTCGGTGCGAAGTCGCCATCCATGGAATAAACGCCTTCAAAGGCGATCAGCTTGGGCGACGTCGGATTGGCCGCTTTCAGCAACTCTTCCAGATGCGCCATGTCGTTGTGGCGGAAAACATATTTGACCGTGCCACCATGGCGGATGCCTTCGATCATCGAGGCATGATTGAATTCGTCGGAGAAGATGATCAGACCCGGCAGAATCTTGGCTAGGGTCGCCAGGGTCGCGTCGTTGGACACAAAGCCCGAGGTAAACAGCAGCGCCGCTTCCTTGCCGTGAAGGTCGGCCAGCTCCCGTTCCAGTTCGACATGATAGCGGCTGGTGCCGGAGATATTACGCGTGCCGCCCGAGCCCGCGCCGACCGTATCCAGCGCCTCGTGCATCGCGGCCAGGACCTTGGGATGCTGGCCCATATTCAGATAATCGTTGGAGCACCACACGGTGATGGGCAGCCCCCCGCCATTGGAGCCTTCTTCGTCGGTGTAGAAATCGGCTTTGGGGTACTCGCCACGCTGGCGCATGATGTCGGCGAAGACCCGGTAACGGCCTTCCCGGCGGAGCGCAGCCAGGGCTTCCTTGAAGCCGTCAGAATAGGAAAATGCCATTGCCTGCGCTGCCTTGTGACTGGCCCTGTCCGGACCTGACCATAACCGATACCAAATTGCCGATTCCACGCAATTTGTCACATGATGGCTCAGATGCCCCGGACTTGTTGCAAGACGTTCTCATCTAGAGCCGAATGTTCAGGGTACGCCAGACTTGACCTCAAGAGGCCATGGCCACCGCCGCATTCACCGCCATGGCGATAAAGACGGTGTTGAAGAAGAAAGCCGCCAGCCCGTGCCAGAGCACGGTGCGGCGCATCACCGTGGTGCGAACCGCCACATCCGAAACCTGGCAGGTCATGCCGATGACGAAGGAAAAATAGAGGAAATCCCAGGCGCAAGGTTTCCCGCCGCCGGGAAAATCCAGGTCCCCGGCATCATCGGAAGCGGTCGAAGGATCGTCGAAATAGTGCAGATCGGCATAGCGGAATGCCATCGCGGTATGCAGAACCAGCCAGCCCAGCGGCGCCCCGATCCCCGCAAGCACCAATGGCGCGAGCCCGCCACCATGTCGGCCGGACAGTGCCTCGAACACGGCAGCCACGAAGAACACCATCGTCACCACGATGATCAGGAAAACGATCCAGACACCCTCGTCCTCGCTCTGCGCCCGGCGCTCGAGATCGGCGGCGCTCTGGCCTGCCATGAGAATCAGAGACAGGCTTAGGAACACGCCATAGAAGACATCGCCTCCCGCCAGCAGCGCGACAGGCAGATCCGCCAAGCGGCCGATCGCGAATGCGGCGAGCCCGCATCCCAACGCGACGACAAAACGAATATGGCGGCCAAACGCCGCCACCAGCCGGTTGAACATGAGATGAGTGTAGCCGAGTCGGCGCCGGAGTATGCCCCGGCCGCGAGGTTTACAGCCGGAAGCGGACCTGATCGATCCAGAAGCGTTCCAGCCGCTTGAGCGTGACGTTCATCGCGTCCATGTCGCCCTGCCCGACATTGCCGACCGCTTCCAGCGAACCCAGATGGCGGTCGAATAGTTCGCGCAGCATGTCGCGCACCGCTTCACCTTTGCCGGTCAGACGCACCAGCACCGAACGGCGATCCGCTTCCGAGCGCTCGTGATGGATATAGCCGCCTTCGACCAGCTTCTTGAGATTGTAAGAGACGTTCGAGCCGAGATAGTGGCCGCGGGTGCGCAACTCGCCCGCGGTCAATTCCTGATCGCCGACATTGAACAGCAACAGTGCCTGAACCGAATTGATCTCGCGCTCGTCGCGGCGATCGAGTTCGTCCTTGATCACATCAAGCAGCTGGCGATGCAGACGCTCAACCAGATTGAGCGTCTCCAGATAATGTTTGCGTAACGACGCTGCGCCTTCCAGCGCCGCCGCAGCCTGCGGTTTGGCCATTGCCGTCATTTCTACACCACCCCCGCTTTTTGCGGAGCCCACCTTTTATATTTGTGGTCGAGCCTAGGGCTGACTCCTTAAGAGCCTGTAAAATGCGCTCGAATAGCGGCGGCAAAACGAGCGCTTTGGGAACCTCTGCCGATCATAGAAAACAAAAGGTGAAGTTATCCCTGCACATTGTCTGGAAGCAAAAGTTCCCGCGTGCCCAGTTCCGCAAAATAGCCAGCAATATCAGCCTCGCTGACGCCCGCCAGCGCATCAGGCGCCCAACGCGGTGCATTGTCCTTATCCAGCAGGACAGCACGCACGCCTTCGCGAAAATCCGCGCTCATCACACGTCGCGCGCCCACACGGTATTCCATTTTGAGACAATCGTTTCGCGCCAGCCCTTTGCCGCGGTGAATCAGTTCCAGCGCGAGCTTGAGCGATACGGGGCAGCGCGTGCGAATCAAACGCGCCGTATCCGTTGAGAAAGCACTGTCGTCGCGGTCGAGCCGTTCCAGCACCGCTTCCACCGTCAGCGCAGAAAAAATCACATCGATCCGGCTGCGGCTTTCCGCCAGAACAGAGATGGAGACCGTACGCGCGAATGCTGTGACCACCATGTCTGCGTTTTCGCCAGCGGCAAGCCGCTCGATCAATACCGCATGAGCCGCGCGTGCAACGCTATGAGTGAACAGCCCCAGCGCAATCGCGTCGCCAAGCCCGATGCGCCCGCCGGTCAGCGCCAGATAGACCCCGGCATGGTCCGGGCAGCGGGAGAGAAAAAAGCTCGATCCGATATCCGGTATGAACCCGATCCCGGTTTCGGGCATGGCAAAGGCCAGGTCCTCGTCCGCCAGCCGGTATCGTCCGTGTACGGAGACGCCTGCCCCACCCCCCATCACCACCCCATGGGTCATGGCGATATAGGGCTTGGGATAGGCGCCGATCATGGCGTTGAGCCGATATTCGTCGCGCAGGAAATTGGCGGCGACGGCCGAACCCTGGGCTGAGCTTTCCGCCATGGAGCGGATATCACCGCCGGCGCAAAAGGCGCGCGGCCCGGCGCCCTGAATTGCGACGGCCTTGATTTCAGCATCGCGCGCCCATTCCTCCAGCGCCTTCTGCATGCCGATGCACATGCCATGGGTCAGCGCGTTGAGCGCCTTGGGCCGGTTCAAGGTGATAAGGCCCAGCGCGCCGCGCTTTTCGAACAGAATATGCGGTTCGGATTCCGGCATCGGGGCAGATTAACCGCGAGGAGACGCGAGACAAGCGGCGGACTTGCGTGGGCCGTGCGAATTGGCAAGGGTGCGGCCATGAGCAGATATCCACAGACCCGGATGCGCCGGTTGCGCCGTCACGATTGGACCCGCCGCCTGGTGGCAGAGACCACGATCTCGCCGGCGGATTTTCTCTGGCCGGTTTTTCTCATCGACGGTGAGAAAAAGCGCGAACCTGTGGCTTCAATGCCGGGCGTTGATCGCCTTTCCACCGATCTCGCCGTCGCCGCGGCGGAAGAAGCGGCCAAGCTGGGCATTCCGGTGATCGCATTGTTTCCCGCCACCGATCCGGCGCTGAAGACCGAAGACGGGCGCGAAGCCGTCAATCCGAACAATCTGGTTTGCCGCACCGTGCGGGCGATCAAGAAAGCGGTGCCGGAGATCGGCATTCTCTGCGATGTCGCGCTCGATCCCTATACCAGCCATGGCCATGACGGCTTGATCCGCGACGGCGATGTGCACAATGATTCCACGCTCGAAGTTCTGGCCCGCCAGGCTCTGGTGCAGGCGGAAGCGGGGGCCGACATCATCGCGCCTTCCGACATGATGGACGGCCGGGTCGGCGCCATTCGCGATTTGCTGGAATCCGAAGGTCATCACAACACGATGATCATGGCCTATGCCGCAAAATATGCGTCGGCTTTTTATGGCCCCTTTCGCGACGCGCTGGGCTCGTCCCAGGTCAAAAGCAGCAGCCTCAAGGTCGGTGACAAGCGCACCTATCAGATGGACCCCGCCAATGGCGACGAAGCCTTGCGCGAAGTGGCGCTGGATCTGGAAGAAGGCGCCGACATGGTGATGGTCAAACCCGGCATGCCGTATCTGGATCTGGTGCGGCGCGTGAAAGAGCGCTTCGCCGTCCCCACCTTCGCCTACCAAGTCTCCGGCGAATACGCGATGCTGTCGGCGGCCTTCGAAAAAGGCTGGCTCGACCGCGAACGCGCTATTCTGGAATCCCTCACCGGCTTCAAACGCGCTGGCGCCAGTGGGATTCTCACTTATTTCGCGGTCGAGGCGGCGAGGCTTTTAAAGTAAGCCCCCATCAGTCTCTTTCGCGCAAGCGCTCAGAGACATCTTCCCCCGCCACGGCTTCGCCGCGCGGGGAAAGAAACTCCGTGGGCGCGTCAAATCCGTATGGCTTCAATCGCGCTTGGTTGAGAAAAGGCTGCGCACCAGGATTTCGGCGCGGCTTGGCAGGACATGCAGGCCCGAACGACGCTGGCCCAGATCGATGACATTCTCCAGCACCAACATGGCCAAGCCATGCACCGCCGACCAGACCGCCAGGCCCAGATTGGTGTCGTGCAACGCGGCACCAATCTCGTTGCCGATCGCGTCGGCAGCTTGCGCAAGCGCGGGAAATTTGTCGCGATTGGGAAGCTGCGAACCGAACATCAATCGCGCCACAGCCGGGCGCTTGGCGACGAAGCGCATGTAAGCGGCGCCGATGCTGGCGATACGATCCGATTCCGGTCCCGTCACGCGCGAGGCTTCGACGATATATTGACGCAACTCTTGGAAGCCTTCGACGCCGAGCTCGACCAGCAGCGCTTCATGATTGGGAAAATGGCGATAAGGCGCAGCATGGCTGACACCGGCGCGGCGCGCCACGGCTCGAAGCGTCAGCGCACTCAAGGATTGCTCTTCCAGAATGGCGCGCGCGGCGTCCAGAAGCCCATTGCGCAGGTCGCCGTGATGGTAGGACTTTTGCGCCTCCACAGGATTGCCCTGGATCTTGCCTTCGATATTGCATTGTTCGTTATTCATGCTTCGCCTCTCCGCGTTCCTTTGGAACGCAAATTCTCTTGCCGGGCAAAAAGACTGGATGTGTCCCAGCGCTTTCCGCCCATGCCTTCTACTTCTGCGTAAAATTGATCGACCAACGCCGCCACCGGCAGGCTGACGCCCACGCGGCGCGCTTCCTCCAAGCAGATGCCCAGATCCTTGCGCATCCACTCCACCGCAAAGCCATGGTCATACTGTCCCGCTGCCATGGTCTTGTGGCGATTTTCCATCTGCCAGCTCTGTGCCGCACCTTTGGAAATCACATCCACCACCGCTTCGATGTCCAGACCCGTGGCCCGCGCGAGATTCAGCCCCTCGGCCAGGCCCTGGACCACGCCCGCGATGCAAATTTGATTGACCATCTTGGTGAGCTGGCCTGCGCCCGACGGCCCGAGAAGACGCATCTGGCGGGCATAAGCTGCCATGACCGGCTCGGCGCGTTGGTAAGCCTCAGGCCTCCCGCCGCACATGATCGTGAGCTTGCCATTGACCGCGCCCGCCTCGCCGCCGGACACCGGGGCATCGACAAAATCGAAGTCAGCCTTTTGTGCCGCCGCTGCCAATTCGCGGGCGATGGTGGCCGAAGCCGTGGTGTGATCGACGAACACGCTGCCCGGCGCCATGGCCGCGAATGCGCCATTCTCGCCCAGCGTAATCTGCTGCAAATCCGCGTCGCGGCCGACGCACGCGAATACAATATCAGCGCCGCGCGCCGCGTCGGCGGGTGTCGGAGCCGAAGCGCCACCATATTCCTCAGTCCATTTGCGTGCCCGCGCCGGACTGCGATTGAACACCGTCACAGTATGACCGGCACGCTGAAGATGGCCCGCCATCGGATAGCCCATCACGCCGAGACCGATAAAAGCCAGCTTCATTGATGCCCCAACGCTTGCGCTTTGGAAGAAGCAGCAGCCTGCCCGCGGGTCGCCGTCTCCATCACCATTTTGTGTTTCATATGCAGAAGCACATCCACGATCGTATCCCGGGCTTTCTGGTCCAGCCCTTCGGTGAGATAATTTTCCAACGCATTCTTATAGTCTTCGATCGCAGCCAAAACGGGTTCCGCCGCCGGCAAAAGATGCAGACGTCGTATGCGCCGGTCCGATGGATCGGCGCGGCGCTCAATCAGCCCACGCGCTTCGAGACGATCCACGAGGCGGCCCACGGTAATGGGCTCCACTTCGCACAACATCGCCATTTCGTTCTGAGAGAGGCCGGGCTGCCGCTCAAGCCGGGTCAGAATGATCCCTTGCGCGCGGGTCATGCCATAGCCGCGCGCCCATTGATCGAAGCGCGTGCGCTGCATCCGCGCCACGTCGTGGAGCAATATCAGCATGTCCCGGTCGAAGCGGCCCATATTTGAGAAGATAACGCACGTTATAATAACGCACAAGACAATAAGCACTGATTGTTTACGCCGGATATTTTGTCAGCAAAAACAAAAGGCCGACGAGATCGCTCTCGCCGGCCTTCGTTATTCTACAGACAGAAAGCTCTTACGGGCTGACCTTCAGGGTCTGGCCCCAGGACGCTTCGATCTGCTTCACGACCGCGTCGGGGAACGGCACATAGTCGAGCTTTTCGGCATCCGCCGCGCCTTCATGCAGCGCATAGGACAGGAACTGCACGATCGCCTTGTTCTTGTCGGCCGGGTAGTCGCTGCGCAGCAGCATGTAGGTCGCCGCCGTGATCGGCCAGCTCTGCGCACCAGGCTGGTTGGTGAGGATCAGATAGAAATCCTGCACCTTGGAGAAGTCGGCATTCGCCGCCGCTGCCTGGAAGGATTGCAGGGTCGGCTTCACGCGCTGGCCAGCTGCATTGATCATGTCGGTGTAGACCAGGTTCGACTGCTTGGCATACGCGTATTCGACATAGCCGATCGAGCCGACGGTCTGCTGCACGCTCGCCGCGACGCCGGCATTGCCCTTGCCGCCAATGCCACCCGGCCAAGAGACGGCGGTGTCGGCACCGACTTTGCTCTGCCATTCCGCATTCACCTTGCCCAGATAGTTGGTGAAGTTGAAGGTAGTGCCCGACCCGTCCGAACGATGCACGGTGAGGATCGACATATTGGGCAACGGCAGCTTGGGGTTCAGCTTGGCGATCGCCGGATCGTTCCACTTCTTGATCTGACCCAGGAAGATTTTGGAGAGGACGTCACCGTCCAGCACCATCTGACCGGCCTGAATGCCCGGCAAATGGATAACCGGCACGATCGAGATCACGACCTGCGGGAATTGCACCAGATGATTGGCGGCAATTTCGTCATGCATCAGCGGCTTGTCGGAATTGGCGAAATCGACAGTCTTGGCTTCGATCTGCTTGATGCCGCCGCCCGAACCGATCGCCTGATAGTTCACCTGGCTGCCATTCTTCTGCTGATACTTCTGGGCCCAGACCTGAAGCACCGGATAGATCGCGGTGCCGCCCGCGCCGGTCAGGTTGGTGGCGGCCATCGCGCCGCCAGCCAGCAACGTCGTCGTCAGAGACGCGAGAAGGAACGCTTTAATCGTGCGTTTCATAGTTTCTTCCTTTTGTTAGCGCCGCTCCACAGCGCATGAATTCTTGGGGGAATGGCGCGGCGGGATTACCGCCGCGCCATCAGGCTACCACTGGAAATTGCCGAAAATTCCGACTTCGCTATACGAACCGTTCAGCGAACCGCCGATCGAGCCGTTGGATGTGCCCAACGTGCCGTGACCGACGCTGTCATGTTTGTAGGCCAGCGAGAAATCGACAATCTTGGTCGGGCTGTAGCTGACGCCGAAGGTGTAATAATTGTCGTTCAGCAGCGGCGCAGTCTTGGTGCTGGGATCGACGCTGTCATAGCGGCCGAACACGCCCCATTCCGGCAGGATCTGATAGGACGCGAAGCCCGACACGCCATGCGCGCCCTGGCCCAGCGTGGTGTTCACCAGACCGCTGTTGAAGTAGTTGTTGGCGGTGAAATATTCCACGCCGACACGGAAGCCGTTCGCTACATAAGCGCCCAGCACGTCGAGGCGCTGAGCGGTCTTGAGGGTGGTGACGCCGGAAGGCGTGCCGAGCTTGCCCGTGTAACCGCCGACCGCCACGTTGAAGCCATCATAGGCCGCGCTGATGCGGCCTTCAAAGTCGAACTGATTGAAGCGGTTGGCATCGCTGCCGACCGGGGTCTTCTTGTAGCCACCGCCATTCACGGCGGAGACCTGATAATTCACGATGCCGTCGAACAGCGAACCCAGAACATGCACGCCCCAATCGGCCGAGGTGCCGAACTTGGTGCGGTCGATCATCACGTTTTCAAGATAGCGATAGCCATACAGGCCTTCGACATACGGCACCCAGGGCATGTCCGCCGAACCGATGCGGACGGTGAAGGCCGGGTCGTACTTCGCCTGCAGATAGGCCTTCTTCAAATAGAGCTGACCGGCGCCGGTGGTGCCGTCATACGTCGTGTCGGTCGTGACGTTCGCCGAATAGACGCTGTTGAAGGTGTGATCGACGCCAATATAGAAGCGCTTGATGTCGAAATTGGTGCCGTTGCCGTTGGTGACGCCGTTGGCGGGATTGGTGGCGGTGCTCACGCGCGCGCCATTGCTCTTGTTGCTGATATTGGTGGCGTCCCAATACATGCGGCCGGAGATGGAAGTGTTGCTCCACCAGCCGCTCGGCGGCGGCGGCGGATTGTTGGCGGCCTCGGCGGCCCGCATCTGCGAGTCCTGCACTTCGGATTCGAGGGCCGAGATGCGCGCTTCCAGCGCGGCAGTGGAGGACGGCATGTCCGCCTGGGCCAACTGAACCTGACCGGTGGGCTGGTTAACCACGGTGGTGGCGCCGACATTGTCGTTGACCGCAGCATTCGCTCCCGATGCGGCCAAGACCGCGATCGCGGCAGTGCCGATCATTAATCCGAATTTCCCCATTGTCGTCCAACGTCCCTTTTAATGCCCGCGCAAATTCGCGCGGGGGCTCATTCGCAGGGGGCAGCTACAGGACAATGACGGTTGCATGACAGTGATGTGACGGCCGCGGCGAAGGCTTGCGCCCTGCCCATTTCTGCAAAAGAAATGTCTGTGAATTCAGCCGTTCTGATCGAGGGCGCTGTAACGGCCCCGATAATAAACCAGAGGCGCCGATGTCGCAGGTTGGCAGAAGCGCAACACACGCCCGATGAGAATTGTGTGATCGCCTGCTTCGGTGGCGCTTTCGCGCAGACATTCGAAGACCGCCAGCGAATCGGCCAGAGCCGGCGGTCCCAACTCGGTCGGGAGCAAAGCGATGCCATCCAGCGAATGTTCGCCGGGGCGCGCGAGACGGGACGAGACGTCTTTATGATCCGTGCCCAGAATGCTGACGGTGAAGCCTTCGGCCTTGACGAAAATGTCATGGCGGCGCGAGCGGCGGTCCATGCACCAAAGCAGAAGCGGCGGTTCCAGGGAGACCGAGGTGAAGGAATTAACCGTGATACCGAAATGGCCATCGGTGCCCGCGGCCGTCACGACAGCCACGCCGGTGGGAAAGGTGCCCAAGGCATTACGGAAAGCGCGGGAATCCATCGTCATAAGCTACCCCTAACCCGATCCAACTTCATACTCAGTTAAGGCCGCCCATGCATGATCGGGGCCGGGTATAGATCCGGCCAGCGAACGGCAAAAGACTGTCGCGGCCAGACAATGGTGGTGAAGCATGGCCGACGGTACGGTCATCATTAAGCGCATCAAAAAGGGCGGGCATGGCGGCCATCATGGCGGCGCCTGGAAAGTCGCCTATGCGGATTTCGTGACCGCGATGATGGCCTTCTTTCTGCTGATGTGGCTGATCAACACCACCACACCGGAACAGAAGCGCGGCATCGCCGATTATTTCGCCCCTCAGTCCGTGGCGCAGACCGTATCGGGCTCTGGCGGCGTGCTCGGTGGCAAAGTCATGGGTGAGGAATCTGCCCATGCCGGCGGCGCCCAGTCTGTGATGCAGAAACAATCGCCGCCCTCACCCTCCTCTCCCGTCAAATCGCTGGCGAGCGGGGTCAGCGGCGGCGCGTCCGGCAGCAGCCAGAATGACAGCATGCCCTCGACCGCGACGGCGCAGGACGGTGAATTTGCGCACGCCGCCGAAGCGATCCGCCAATCGATCCAAAACAATCCGGATGTCGCCAACCTGTCCCATCAAGTGATGCTGGAACAGACGCCGCAGGGCCTTCGCATCCAACTGGTGGATCAGGACGGCCGCCCCATGTTCCGCCAGGGCGCCAGCGAGCCCATGCCCTATACGCGCAAATTGCTGGCCGCGATTGGCCAGATCGTCGATACGCTTCCCAACCGCATTTCGATTAGCGGCCACACCGCCGGCAACGACGCCAACGCCAACGGCGAAGCCTGGGAGTTGGCGTCGGCGCGCGCCAACGCCGCGCGCGCCGTCCTGCAGGATGGGGGCCTCGGCTCCGACCGGATCTACGAAGTGGCGGGCAAGGCCGCCTCCGAGCCGCTGTTGCCGGAAGACCCCAACGCCTCGGCCAACCGGCGGCTCTCCATCGTGCTGCTGCACGAAGCCCCCCCGGCGCCGCCCGGTCACAGCCTTTGAAAAACCCGGCCGGTTAACGCGGATATTTTCTTGCGGGCTCTGGCCAGCCCCGGCCATACTTGAATCGTGACCGATCCGCGCAACACCCGCGTTCCCCAGTTTTTCCTCACCCCCGGAGGGCCTTGTCCCTACCTGCCGGGCAAAGTGGAGCGGAAAGTCTTTGCCCGCCTGACCGGCACCCTGGCCCAGCCTTTGTCAGAAGCGCTGACTCACTCCGGCTTTCGCCGCAGCCAGTCGATTGCCTATCGCCCCGCCTGCGAAGGCTGCAATGCCTGCGTCTCGGTGCGGATCGTGGCCGAAGAATTTTCCCCCAGCCGCAGCCAGAAACGCATCGCCAAGCGCAATGCCGATATCGTGCGGGCGGTGGTGCCCGCGGAGGCGACGCGTGAGCAATTCGCATTGCTGCGGACCTATCTCGACTCCCGGCATTCCGGTGGCGGGATGAGCGATATGGGGCTGTTCGACTATGTCGCCATGGTCGAGGAAACTCCGGTCAATACCCATATCGTGGAGTATCGCCGCCCCGACGGCACGCTTTTGGCGGCTGCGCTGAGCGATGTGCTGCGCGATGGACTTTCGATGGTCTATTCTTTTTTCCATCCGGGCGAAGTCGGGCGCAGCCTAGGCACCGCCATGATCCTGGATCATGTCGAAGCCGCCAAAGCGCGCGGGCTGCCCTATGTGTATCTCGGCTATTGGGTGCGCGATTCCGAGAAGATGGATTACAAGTCGCGCTTCTCGCCGCTCGAGGCTTTGGGCCCGAACGGTTGGGAACACCTGACCAGGTCGGACTAGCTGGCGGGCGTGCCGCCGAAACGCTGTTTCCATTCAGCGATCTGTTCGTCCGCGATCTTGGCGACCAGAACGTCCGGCGGATTGATCGGCTGCCCGGCTTCCAATTCATCCAGTGCTTTGGCCATCGGCTGATCCGGCCAGGAAATGACCCTGCCATCGCCGGCGATGGGTTGGATCGCTTCGTGAATCGTCTTCGCCATTTGCGGCATCACCGGCCAGGTGAGGTGCGCAAATTGATGCACCAGATTGAGGCCCATGCGCACGCCGACAGCCGCCCGGTCGCGGTCGGTTTTGATATGGGTCCACGGGGCGGCCTTGGTGAGATATTCATTGCCCGCGACCCAAATCGCCCGAAGTTCGCCCATGGCCTTGCGGAACTCGGCAGCCTCAAGATATTCCGTATACTGACCGACGCGCCGGTCCATTTCCGCAATCAAGGCGTTTTCCTCTTCGCCGTAAGCGCCCTCACCCGGCACCTTGCCGTCGAAACGCGCAACGCAGAATTTCGTCACCCGGTTGACGAAATTGCCCAGAACATCCGCCAAATCCTTGTTGATGACGCCGGCGAATTGTTCCCAAGTGAAATTGGAATCCGAACCTTCGGGCGCGTTGGCAGTCAGGTAATAGCGCCAATGATCCGCCGGCGCGACTTCCAGCGCCGTATCCATGAAGATGCCGCGCTTGCCGGAAGTTGAGAATTTTCCGCCATCGTAATTCAGGTAATTGAAGCCCTTGAGGCGATCGACCTTTTTCCAGGGTTCGCCCGTGCCCATGATCATGGCGGGGAAGATGATGGTGTGGAAGGGCACATTGTCCTTGCCCATGAATTCCCAATAAGTGACGTCTTTGGCTTTGTCGCCGAACCACCAGTCGCGCCAGGCGTCGCCTTTGCCGTTCTTATCAGCCCATTCCTTGGTCGCAGCGATATATTCGATGGGCGCATCGAACCAGACATAGAAGACCTTGCCCTTGAGCTGGCCATCGGCGATGTCGTCCGGAACCGGAAAACCCCACTCCAGATCGCGGGTGATGCCGCGGTCCTGCAACCCCTCGTCCAGCCATTTGTAAGCGATGGACGTCACGATCAGTGGCCATTCATTCTTGTGCGTGTCGATCCAATCGCGCAGCCGGTCGGCAAGCTGCGATTGCTTCAAGAACAGATGGGTGGAGTCGCGGATCTCAATATCGTGCGCGCCCGATACGGCCGAGCGCGGATTGATCAGATCGATAGGGTCCAGAACCCGGGTGCAGTTTTCGCACTGATCGCCCCGCGCCCGATCATAGCCGCAATGCGGGCAAGTGCCGATCACATACCGGTCGGGAAGAAAGCGCCCATCGGTTGCGGAATAGGCCTGTTTGGTGGTCCGCAGCTCCAGGAACCCGTTCTTCCACAATTGACGGGCGAAATGCAGCGTGAGTTCGCGGTTCTGTGTTGAAGAAGAGCGCCCGAAATTGTCCCAGGACAATCCAAAACGGTCTCCCAGATCGCGCTGAACCTGGTGCCATTTGGCGCAATAGTCAGCGACCGGAATACCCTCTTCCAGTGCCGCCAGCTCGATGGGCGCGCCATGCTCGTCGGTGGCGCAGACCGCCATCGTGTCATAGCCCCGCGCGCGGCAGAACCGGGCAAAAATGTCGGCGGGCAGCATCGAACCCACCAGATTGCCCAGATGCTTGATCCCGTTGACGGAGGGAATGGCGGAGGAAATCAGAACACGTTTCATGGCTTCAATGCGGGTGATGGCAGCCCGTTCCTCATACAGGGGGATGGGCCGGGAAGCGAGGGCAAGATGGCCGCTCCCCGCGCGGCCCCGGCAGGCTTTGACGACCGGCCCGCTTCGGGTATTGATCGGGACGGCGCCGGCTTAGCTCAGTTGGTAGAGCACCTGATTTGTAATCAGGGGGTCACAGGTTCGAGTCCTGTAGCCGGCACCAGAATTTCCGGATCGCGGGCGGGCTTGGGGGCACCAAATGTTCTTTGTTTTGTCCAAGCTCCTCATCCCCCTCCAAACACCCAGCGACCTCATTCTCCTGATCCTGTCAGCGGGTGTGATTTGCTGCTGGTTCGCGAGAAGCCGGCGATTGGGCATTTGGCTGGCGAGTTTGGCGACCGCGACCTATCTGCTCATTTTTTTTCTGCCGGTCTCCGACTGGGTCACGGCGCCGCTGGAAAACCGGTTTCCACAATTGAGCGCCCTCCCCGGCCATGTCGATGGCATTATCGTGCTGGGCGGCGCCGTCAATCCCGAAGCTACGGCCCAACGCGGAAGACCAACTCTCAATTCCGAAGCGGAGCGGATGACGGAATTCGTCCGGCTTGCGAAACATTATCCCGAGGCGCGGTTGGTTTTCAGCGGCGGATCGGGATTGCTGGATTACCAGCGCGCGCCACTCAACGAGGCCGATGTCGCCCGGCAATTTTTCGAAGAGCAAGGTCTGGACCCGGCGCGCATGACCTTCGAAAACAAATCGCGCAACACCTATGAAAATATCGTCTTCACCAAAGCCTTGATCAAGCCGCAACCGGGCGAGAGCTGGCTGTTGGTTTCATCCGCACGCGACATTCCTCGTTCGATGGGCATTTTCCGCAAACAACATTGGGCGGTCGTACCGGTGCCCGTCGCTTACAAATCGGACGGTGTGCGCAGCAATCTCCTCGGCGACAATTTGCAAAAGCTGGACCGCGGTGTCCATGAGTGGCTCGGACTTTTGGTCTATCGGATCACGGGAAAGACCGACGCATTATTCCCCGCGCCCGCTGGCTGACGATCTTCAATAGCCGACCGAAATTGTGCGAAAGGAAACGCCGGTCAACGCATGACCGGGGGCAAGGGCGACAGATGCGGTAGACGGGGCTGGAATCTCGCGCGGCGCCATGGAAAGCGAAAGGATCGCGAGCGAAACAGCCAGAAAACTGAAAAGAATGGTGTGCCGGGTCATGGAACACTCCGTTCGGACAGCGCGCCCGTCACGAAGATAAAGCCGTTCCCATCAAATGGTTTCCGATTGTTACGACAACAGTCGAAATGCCCTTACTCCGCCACAAAACAGAGGCGGTGTTCAGGTTTCCAGCAAATCGTTCGGCAAAAGGTTCGTCGGGGGGCCGTTCGAGGGAAAATGCTTGGCCAGCGCGTCGCCACAGATGCCGATGGCGCTAACAAAGCCGTCCGCGGGCCGTCCGGCTTTCATGCCATCGGTCACCGCAGCGATAGCGGCATTCCACGGGCCATCGCCGACCGCTCGATGGATGGCGGCGTGCGCCACAAGTTCCACCTGGCGATCATTCAGCGCGGCATAAATCAGGATATGCGGTTCGGCCTCGGAGAGCCGCGCACCCGAAGCGGCAAAATGATGACGCGCCACCTGGCGCACGCGATGCCGCTTCAAGAAGCGCGGCGTCAAAAGCCGGCGGACCGGCGGAAACGCCACCACCAGCGCCACGCCGACGAAGATCGCTGCCTGAAGCATGGTGTAACCGGAAAGCGCGCGCAGGATCAGCGCTTCCACGCCGCGCACGCTGTCATCGGTCCAGCTTGAAAATATGCCTGCCAGCGCCAGACGATGGAGGCCCGATAAGACCAAAACAGGCGGTACGATCAGGGCTGCAATCGCCGCCCAGGCCAGCGGCACTTCGCGATAGCGCGAGACTTCCTGGGCCAGAACACAGAAAACTTCGCCCGCGGTTTTGCCTTCCGCGTCCGTGATCGCGGCGCGGATACGCCGGTGATCGTCTTCGCTCAGCATCACCAACTTCCCGAGGAGCCGCCGCCCCCGAAACTACCGCCACCACCACCGCTCCAGCCACCGCCCCCGCTTCCACCGCCAAAGCCGCCTCCCCCGAAGCCACCGCCGCCGATGCGCGGGCCGCCCAGAAACAACAACGGCCAGAACCCGAAACCGCCAAAGATGCGGCTGAAGGCAATGGCGACGAAGATGATGATGATCAGAATGGAAAGCGGGCTGGCGTTGCCGCTGTCATGCTGTTGCAATTGCTTCTGTGCCGCCGCGGCCCGCGCCTCCGCCGCCGAAGGGTCAAGGGAAAGCTGTTGCATGAGCGCTGCGGCGCCCGCTTGCACGCCGCCATCGAAATCACCCGACCGGAACCGGGGAAGAATGGCTTGCTGTATGATCACTTGCGAAAGCGCGTCTGTCAGGATGGGTTCCAGCCCATAGCCGACTTCGATCCGGACCTTGCGCTCTTTCGGCGCAATGATGAACAGCACGCCATTATTGAGCTTGGCCTGACCAATGCCCCAGGCCCGCCCCAGCTGATAACCGTAGTCGGAAATCTCATAGCCCTGCAGCGAGGGCAGCGTCACAACCACCAATTGGCGCGATGTGCGGGATTCAAGACCGGCCAGTTTCTGATCGAGATCGTCCCGCGTCTGTTGCGACAGGATATGGGCGTCATCCACGACCCGGCCGGAAAGCGCGGGAAAGCTCGGCGCCGCCAAAGCTGGCAGCGCCGAGAACAGAAGCGCTATGAAGATCGCGGCAAAACGCATCTAGGGATTGGCGGGTGCGGGCTGGGTCGTGGCCGGCGGCGCGGCCGGGGGATTGAAATTCACCACGGGCGCGGATTGCGCCGCGGCGCTGGCGGCGAATTGCTGCGCCGGCTTCTGGCTCTTGTAGATCGTGCTCGCCCACACCACGCCCGGGAAGGTGCGCAGCTCGGTGTTATAATCCTGCACCGCCGCGTTGTAATCGCGGCGCGCGATTTCGATCCGGTTTTCCGTGCCTTCCAGTTGCGACTGCAAAGCCAGGAAGTTCTGGTTCGATTTCAAATCGGGATAATTTTCCGTAATGGACAGGAGCCGTCCCAGGACGCCGGACAATTGGTCCTGCGCCTGCTGGAATTTTTGAAACGCCGCCGGATCGGTGACGGTGGAGGCATCGATGGAAACATGCGTCGCATTTGCACGCGCTTCTGTGACAGCCGTGAGAACCGACTTCTCCTGCGCAGCATAACCCTGCACCGTGGAGACCAGATTGGGAATCAGGTCGCTTCGGCGCTGATACGCCGCCTGGACGTCGCCCAGACGCGCTTTCACGGTTTCATCCTTGGTCGGGATGGAATTGACGCCGCATCCCGCCAGAGCCAGCGTCAGGCCCAACGCGACAAACAGCTTGGGTAAAATCCCAGACATCTTCATGGGCGAATGCCCTCCTAAACCCACGCCGCAAAGATGGGGAACCCAGCAAGAACCGCAAGGCGTTAGCGCCAAAATTTTGTCCTTGCATTTGCCGTTACCGGGACGGCTGCGCCGCCTTCGCGCCCCGTATCGCAGAGGATTTTACCGGCGCACCCTGGCCGCGCGCGTCGGCCAGGATGCCCGCGCAATTGGCGTCGTCACCCAGACCGGGATCGATAAAAGCAAATAGCGAGGCCAAGGGGGACAGCAGGCCAAGCCCCGCACCGATCACGCCCTGCATCACTGCCGGTTTGGCGTCCACGCCAATCGATGGCGCGCCAAGCCTGCCGGACACCGTGATCGGCGCCCGGATGTGGAGCAACTCAAAATGCTTGGGCTGGCCTTTCATGGTCAGATCCATAGTCTCGTCTTTGAGATTGATGCTGCCATTTCCGTCCACACGGGTGGGATCGGTATCGAGCACCATCCGCTGCGCCCCCAGAACACCGTTCCGCGCATTGAAGCTGAGCACCGCGCAACGCAAATCGGTGCGGCTCTGGTCGCCGGACAGGTTCAGACCCAAGGCGCTCAGAGCGTTTACGCCCATCCATTCCGCCAGGGATTTGCGCATCTGGCCATGCGGCATCACAGCAGTCACCATACCATTGGCGCTTGCGGCCACCTGATGAACGGACGAACCGCTGCCGCTGAGCTTGGCGCGGGCTTCCACGATTCCGGACAGCGGTTTTTCCGCGCCCTTGATGAAATGTTCGATGTGAATATCGGTGATGCGGGCATCAACGTCGGTGAGCGGAACGGCTTTACGCGCGTCGATGGCAAGAGACCCCGACAATTTTCCCGCCACAAAAGCGAATGCCAGCGGTTTCAGGCGCAGCACGCCGTCCTGGATGCTGATATGAGCGCTCAATCCCCGCAAAGGAAAGTCACGGCTTTTGATGGCCTCCGCGTCATAATCCACTTCTCCGTTCACTTGGCGAAGCCGCTCGGTGTGCAAGGTCACGTCCGGAAGCAGGTAGCTCCCGGTTTCCGCGACGCTCTTGCCGCCGCGCAGGATCGGGCCGAGATCATCCAGGCTCAGACTTCTGGAAGACAAATGCCCTTTGAGTTCGGGAATCTTCCCCGAGACATCCACGGTGAGATAGCCATGCATGTCGGATGCGCCGATGGCACCGGACAGATCGGTAAGACTGTAAATCCCGCCATCGCGTTTGAGCGCGCCTTTAAGCTGATACGGCGCGGTGCCCGGCAACGCCACGCCCGTCAAATAATAAAGCTCCGACAGGGTTTTTCCAGTCGCGGATATCCGCGCCTCGAATTGACCCAGTTGAAAAGGATGTGTGACCTGCCCTCCCACCACCACATGCGTGGGACCGGCAGCGACGTCGGCATTGAATTGGTACGGTTTGGATGGATCGACATTGATCAACGGCCCGCCATGCACATCGGCGGTGAATTTGTTGTCGTTCAGCGTGCCGTCGCCTTTCAGCTGGAAGGCGGCCCCCTTCCCTCCCGCTTCCTCCTGCGAGGAAATCGAACCCAGAAATTTCAGGTGCCGCACAGCATCCTCGACATCCAGGCGGCCATCCTTCACCAGAAAGCGCTGGATCGGTGGCAGCTTCCAACCCGTGCTGGTATCGGAACCGCTATCCCAATTGGTCCGGCCATCCTCTCGGCGCACCACCAAAACCTCCGGCCGATCCAGCGAGACAAGAGGAAGGACGATGTTTCCAAACAGCGCAGGCCAGAGGCGGAACTCGATATCGGCTTGTGCAATCCGAAGGCCTTGCTGCCGGGATTCCCAGTCCGGATTTCCGACGAAGAGGCCGCCAATGGAAATATGCGGCTGGCGGCGGAAGAGTTTGACGTCCAGATCGCCGTCTATCCGCACCGTGCGCCCAAAATGGTGCGAGGCGTAGCGGGAGATCGGAGCTCGCATCTCGTTCCAGTCCAGAAAATAGAGCGTGATGATGCAGGCGATCAGGAGAGCCGCAAGCGAGATGCCGGTCCAGCGCCAAAAGCCCGGCCATGTGAACCGGAAGTCCCGAAAGTCCGCCAGAACCCAGTCACGCCAGAGCGCCCGCATTCGGGCCATTTCCACATGATGAGACAAGGACATAGCAATCAAACGCCCAAGGCTGGATTGGGCTTCACGAAAAATCGGGAAACACCGCGAGTTCCCAAGCGTTCCCGTCAGGCGTTTCGCGGGAACATAGATTGCGAATTTGGAGCATCCATCCTTGGCGGCTGCTCGGTGAGGGCTTCACGGCCTTTATCGACGACAATGCGCTCACACGTGGCGCCGCCATCGCATTTTATGCGGTGACAGCGATTGCGCCGGTCTTGTTCATAGCGACCGCCATTGCGGGACTGTTTCTGGGCCCCGACGCCGCATCCAGCGCCGTGCGCTATCAGCTACTGCAATTGATGAGTCCAGAAAGCGCCACTTTGGTCCAAGGCGCCATCGTTCATGTTCGCGGCGTGCATCATTCCGTCCAGGGCAGCGTTATCGGCCTTCTCGCTTTGATCATCACAGCGTCCGGCGTCTTCACCGAGATGGAAGACGCCTTGAACGTGATTTGGAAAGCGCCCCGTACCGAGCCCTATCTGCATCAGCTCGTCAGGGGGCGCGTGATGAGCCTCATCCTGGTCATCTTTCTGGGCTTTATGTTCATGGTGTCGCTGGTGATCGCTTCGGGCATCGGCATATTGGGCCGCCTGCTAGACCGCAGCACCCCGCTCGGAGATGTCATCGTGACGATGATCAATTCGGGTCTGTCATTTTTTCTGATCGCACTTTTGTTCGCGATCATCTTCAAGATGATGCCGAACAAACATCTCTATTGGCGTGATGTCTTTCTGGGGGCGCTGGCAACCGCTTTGCTGTTCGAGGTCGGCCAGGCACTGATCTCGCTCTATCTCTCGCGCCTGCTTGTGGCGAGCATCTATGGCGCGGCAGGCGGGGTGATCGTGCTTCTGGTCTGGGCGTATTATTCAGCGCAGGTCTTTCTGCTCGGCGCGGAATTCACCAAGGTCTGGGCGCAGCATTATGGCAGTCAGCGGTTGGGTTAGAGCGTATTGGCAGCAGAGTCACGCTCGGCGGTCGCGAAATTTTGCGCCTGCGCCTTCGCCCGCGTGACATCGGCGGCCGGCATCTCACGCGCCAGTTGTGCGGCGCGAAGCTTGGCTGGCGCGTCCCCCGCCGCAGCGGCGACCAGATACCATTTCAACGCACTGACCGCGTTCTGCCGCACGCCATCGCCGCGCTCATACAGCACCGCAAGATCGAATTGGGAATCGACATAGCCCTGCTTCGCGGCGCGATTGAACCAGGCGGCGGCACGCGACGCGTCATGCGCAGTGCCCTGGCCTTCGGCATAGGCAATAGCAAGATCGTGCATCGCCTTGACGTTGCCGCGAAGCGCGGCCGCCTCGAACCATTGGAAGGCCTGGCGCGCATCCGCGTCCACGCCGCTGCCGCCTTGATAAAGCGTCGCCACCAGATATTGCGCCATCGGCACGCCCTGACGGGCGGCAGCCAATCCCCAACGCAACGCAGCAATCGGATCGGCGGCGCCTTGCCGGCCATTGAGATAGGCATAGGCCAATTCGGTCTGGCTTCGCGCATCCCCATGCGCGGCCAACGCCGCGATTTGCGCCGCAGGAGCAGCGACCTGGCGATGACTGTCACCGGCGCGGTCTGCCGCCGCACCCGCCAGGCTTGCAAACACCGCCGCCGTAACAGCCATCAGCGCCAGACACACGGCCGCCGCCCAAGGCATCAGGCGCGGCATTCGTTTGCGCTTGGGCGCAGGCGGTTCGACCGCGGCTTCCCGCGCCACGCGGCGCGCATTGGAAAGAAGATCGTCCATCTCCTTGGGCGAGACCGGCGGCGGATCCGGCTCCAAGGCTGGCATCGGGATGGCTTTGGATACAGGCGCCACACTCTGCACCGGCGCGATGCCTGGCACGACGTCTGGCGCATGGTGCCGCGGCGGCTCCACCATAGCAGGCGCTGGTGGCGCCGGCTCCGCCGCCGGTTGCACGATTTTTTCTTCGATCAGCGCCACACTGCGATTGAGCAATTGCTCGGTCTTTTCCTGACGCGCCTCCAACCCGGCAAGCGAGCGTTCGAAAACGCGCAAGCGCCGTTCCAACCAGGCATCCGGCGCAGGCGGCGCGGCGGCGGCGACCGGGGCACCATTGCCGACCGCAAGCGCGACGCGCGGCTCCACGGCCGCACTATCCGCGAGTGCCTGCAATTGCTCGACATCTTCCTCCAACACCGAAGCGACCAAGGCTTCCCGGCCCGGAAAAAAACGGCGAAATTCGGCGCGGTCGATCCCGACCTCTTCGCAAATGACCTTGATGTTGAAATACGGGGAGTCGCCGCGCCCGACCTGGGCGCGTGCCGCCGCGATCAAAGCCGCGCGGATCTCCGCGTCGTTTCTATTCCCAGCCACCGTGCGGCCCCACAAACCCGCGGTGAAGCTAGAGGAGGAAGATTACCAACGATCCGAAAAATTCTCTGCAATTCGAAATGAATCGCTTTCGGAGCAGAATGTGGCGCCCATCCTGAAGGATGTGCCAAATCGCGGCAGCCGCCTTAATCGCTGGGGCGCAGCGCCCGGACCAGGAAGCGGGTGATATTGTCGGCCAGCGCTTCACGGCATTGCTGACTGCGGGCGCATTCGCGAGCGGCCTGATGCAAGGCTCCCGCAATTGCCTGGCCGATGATTGCGACATTGTAGGATTCGCAGACCGCGCCCGACGCCGCGGATGCGCGAATAATCTCGCTCCATTCCTCGCCCCACTGCGCCATCAGGGGAACGCCGGGGCTGCCGCCGGCATCGATCACCGACGCATCTGTCATGGCGGTGCGCAGTACGCCCGGATGGGCATCGCAATAATCGTAAATCGCGTTGAGTGTGGCCGTAATGGCCTGTTCCAGATCCTGTCCCGGCTGGCGCGCCTCGCGCAGATAGATATCCAGTTCCTGGCGCGCTTCATCGACAAAGGCGAGGAAACACGCGCGCTTGTCCGGGTAATGGAGATAGAACGTGCCGTGCCCAAGCCCCGCTTCGCGCGCAATGTCTTGCGGACGGGTGGCGTCATAGCCGCGCTCGACAAAGAGCTTGCGCGCCGCGCCCTTGATCTTGGAAAGGCTTTCGGGTTTGCGCCGCACTCTGCGGTTACTGGGGTCGGCGGAGTTTACAGCGGCGCTGTCCATACCGGCGACTTTCGGGATGTAGAGACCGAAGTCAACCAAGACCGCGGACGGTGCCGCCTTTGGTCGCAGCACACACCGCAGTGCAAAAGAACGCGTAAATTCTACGCGACCTCATCCGTATTTATCCGCAACGGCAATTAGACCGTAGACGGAATTTTTCCCGATTTCCGGAAAAACTTGATATTTCAACAATTTCCCCAGACCTCCCGTCCGTACTTAATCCGCTGTTAAGGCCCGATCGCTAGCGTGGCGGGGAGATTTTGGCCGTCAGACCGGCCGGGCAGAAGCCAATTTGGGGGATCGCGTGGGGCTTACCGCGCAAGACATGAGCGACATGGGCAGGCTGGCCCAACTCGCGATGAATCCCAGAGACGGCGCCAGCCGCGAGGAAATCTATCTCGCAGTGGCGTCGCTCTATCGCATTCAAGGCACGGGCCTCAACGACCGCGAACGCGCATTGATGCGCGAGATTTTGCATCGCCTGACGCGCGATGTGGAAATGGCGATCCGCATCGCGTTGGCCGAGCGTCTGGCCGACGATGTCACCGCGCCGCATGATCTGATCCTGCTTCTGGTCGACGACACGATCGAAGTCGCACGGCCGGTGATCCTGCGCAGCCCCCTCCTCACCGAAAAAGATGCACTGCGGCTCATCGCGCAATCCGGCACCGCGCATCAGGAAGCGGTGGCGGGACGCGCCCATATCGGCGTCGCGGTGACGGACGCCCTGGTAAAATGTGACGCCGATTCCGTTCTGGTCGCATTGACGCGCAACGCCACTGCGCGAATTTCGGAAAACACCTTCCGCACGCTCGTGGAACGGTCGCGCACCGTTACCGGCCTGCAGGAACCATTGGTACAACGCGCCGACCTGCCGGTCGAACTTGCCAACAGCATGTGCGGCTGGGTTTCCGACGCGCTCAAGCGCCACATCACGGCCCATTATTCGATGGCATCCAAAAGGGTGGATACGGCTCTGTCGGAAGCGGTGGAAATGCTCAACCATCCGCCGCTGGCCAAGGATCCGCCGGCCGACAGCGCCCAGAAACTGATCGAAAAGCTGGCGGCGTCCGGGCAGCTTAAAGCCGGTTTCCTGATGCGGGTTTTGAGCCAGGGCCAGATCGACCTTTTCGATCTCGCCTTCGCGCGCCTGCTGCACCTCGACCTGCCCCGCTTCCGTCACCTCTTCTATACGCAAGGCGTGCCGCCCGTGGCGCTGGCCTGCCGTGCCGCCGGTATCGACAAATCCGTATTCGCCACGGTGTTTAATTTGTCGCGCCAGGCCCGCCGGGAAGCCGTCAGCCTGGGACGCACTGATATCGAGGAAGTGGACGCGGTTTTCGCCCGTTTCACCCGCGTTTCGGCTCTGGAAGAGTTGCAGGCCGCCCCGCTTTAGGGGATGTCAAAACATGCTATCCTGACCCGATGCAGGACAGTTTCGGCCGCCCCATCACCTATCTGCGCGTCTCCGTAACGGACCGCTGCGATTTTCGCTGCGTCTATTGCATGAGCGAGCACATGACCTTTCTGCCCAAGGCGGAAGTGCTGTCGCTGGAAGAGCTGGAACGGCTCTGCAGCGTTTTCATCGACAAGGGTGTCGAACGGCTGCGCATCACCGGCGGCGAACCCCTAGTGCGCAAGAATGTCATGACCCTGTTCGAGCGCCTGGGCGCACGCCTCGGAAACGGTCTCAAAGAGCTCACCTTGACGACCAATGGCAGCCAGCTGCCGCAATATGCGCAAGGCCTGCGCGATGCCGGTGTCCGGCGCGTGAATGTCTCGCTCGACACGCGCGATCCTGATCTTTTCCGGCGCGTTACCCGTTGGGGCGATTTGGACAAAGTTTTGAAAGGCATCGAAGCGGCGCAAAAGGCCGGGCTTCAGGTCAAGATCAACGCCGTAGCTTTGAAGGGCCTGAACGAGGATGAGATTCCAGATCTGATGCGCTGGTCGCATGCGGAAGGTTTTGATTTCACGTTGATCGAAACCATGCCCCTGGGCGAAGTGGAGGAAGACCGCGCCGACCGCTATCTTCCCTTGTCACTGGTGCGCGCCCGTCTGGAACGCGAAATGATGCTCACACCCAGCACGCATCGTACCGGTGGGCCCGCGCGCTACTTTGATGTGGCCGAAACCGGCGGGCGGCTGGGATTGATTACGCCTCTCACCCACAATTTCTGCGAAAGCTGCAATCGGGTTCGGCTCACTTGCACCGGCACGCTCTATATGTGCCTGGGCCAGGACGACAGCGCCGATCTGCGCACGCCCCTGCGCGCCACGAACGATGACGCGCCGCTTCACGCGGTCATCGAAGCGGCGATGCAAGCCAAGCCACGCGGCCATGATTTCGTGATCGACCGGCGGACGGCGGCGCCCGCTTTGGCCCGGCCCATGTCGCTGACCGGGGGCTGAAGCACACACCATGCCTGCGCTTCATTTCACCGCGGCGCCCGACGCCAACGAGGCGCTGGCCGAGATGCGCCGCCGCCACCCGGACGCCGGCGCCGAAGCGGCGGATATCGTCATCGCCCTGGGTGGCGATGGTTTCATGTTGCAGACACTGCATGCGTTTCTCGGCACGGGAAAGCCGATTTACGGCATGAATCTGGGCTCGGTCGGATTCCTGATGAATGAATATCGCACCGACGATCTGATCGAACGGCTCGCGGCAGCGGAACGCGCCGTCGTGCATCCCTTGCGCATGATCGCACACACCGCCAAGGGACCGGTCGAGGCACTCGCCTTCAACGAAGTCTCGCTGCTGCGTGAAACCCGCCAGGCCGCCAAGATCGCGATCTCGGTGGACGACCGGGTCCGTATCGCAGAATTGATCTGTGACGGCGTTCTGGTTTCCACACCTGCAGGGTCCACGGCCTATAACTTATCCGCACACGGACCGATTTTGCCGATCGATGCCGCGCTGCTGGCGCTGACCCCGATCAGCGCCTTCCGCCCCCGGCGCTGGCGTGGCGCAATCCTTCCCCACCGCGCCAAGGTGCGTTTCGAGATCCGGGAAAGCGCCAAACGTCCTGTCAGCGCCGTGGCCGACGATTTCGAAGTCCGCGAGGTCAGCGCCGTGGATATCGCCGAAGATCGCTCCATCGCCATGACCATGTTGTATGACGCCGGTCACAATCTGGATGAGCGTATTCTGGCCGAGCAATTCTCGGATTAAGCGCCGGATCCGCGCCGGAAACCGGGTTTCGCTTCACCCGTCATTAACGCCCATTAAGCTACAAATGCCAGTACCGCACCCCAGTTCAGGGCCGTGGCGGGCCGGAATCCGGGATGAGCGGGTATCGCTTCGACAGGCTGAAGATCCTTGTGGTGGACGACAATGTCCATATGCGCAAGCTCGTCGTCACTATCCTGCAAGCATTCGGCGTCATTCAAATTTTCGAAGCCGAAAGCGGCGAGCGCGCCTGGGCGATTTTGCGCGAATCCAATCCCGATGTGGTGGTGCTGGACTGGATGATGGAAGGCCTTTCGGGGCTCGATGTCGTCAAAATGATCCGCACCGACCCGCAGACCCCCAACCCCTTTGTGCCCGTAATCATGCTGACCGGCCACACCCATATCGACCGGGTGCGCCAGGCACGCGATGCCGGCATCAATGAGTTCATCGCCAAGCCCGTCTCGGTCAAGACCATGATGAGCCGGCTGATGTCGGTGATCGAAAGTCCCAGGCCATTCGTCCGTACAAAGAGCTATTTCGGCCCTTGCCGCCGCCGTCGCGGCAATCCGGAATATCGCGGTCCGGAACGTCGCGTGGAAAAACCGGCGGAAGCCGCGGAGTAGGAGTAATTATGTCCCGCCAACAGCCCATCGAGCTTTTCATGCCGCCCAACATGCTGAAGGCAAAAGTCGGCGGCACCGTCGTCGGCCTGGATATGGCGGCGATCAACCGCGCCGAAGGCGCGATGGAAGCACTCAAGAGCGAATTCGCGAATTGGGCGCAGGACGATGTCCGCCGCCTGGTGGCGGCGCGCGATGCCTTCGCCGCCGACCCCAACGTCACGACGCGCGCCGGGCTGCTCCGGGCCGCGCATGACATGAAAGGCCAAGCCGCAACCTTCAATTACCCGCTGATTGCGCGCGTGGCGGGCTCGCTGTCGCAACTGATCCACGATCTGCCGCAAAACGCCCCCCTCGCACTCGGTCTGGTGGACGCCCATGTCAACGCCATCCATGTCATCTATCGCGACAAGGTGATGGATCTGTCCAACAAGGTGGCGCTGGCGCTGGCGGAAGAATTGGAAGCGCGCGTCGCCGAAATTCTCGGCGCCTAAAGCCGGTTGCGCGCGGACGAGAAAAGCTCGAGCAACCCTGAACCGAATGACACGGGCGCCGAGCCTTGCGCCCCGAAAAACCCTTTCGGCTGCCAGTTCATCACACCCGCCAGAAGCGCTTCGATATTGGCATCCACTGCGCGGGCCGCCGCGGTGCGAGCGCCGGGATTTTCGGCGGACGCATCGAGCGATTGCGGCACGGCCTGCGGTGTTGCCGTCGCGATGGTCCGGGTGGCGCCCGGCTTCTGCATCGCCCAATCATAAATCTCGCGCACACTCTTGGCGCTGCCATCGGCATGGAAGAACACTGCGCGATTGGCGGAAGCGGCCAGCGGAAAAAGCTCCGGCGCGCTGGCGGCTGGTGAACTCTGGCTGGCCTTGATCAGCTTGCACGCGCCATCGGGGCCCAGAAAATGCGCGGCGTAGAGTTCGCCGCCACAGACCGGGCGTCCCAGAGTGGTTTCCATCGCGCCTTGTGTTGCGCGGGCATACTCGCCCGCCATCAGGGCGGAAATTTTGGGGTCTTTTTTCAGCGCCACAATGGTCTGACGATCGGCGTCGCTGGCAGCGCGGTATTTTCCATCGGGGCGGACATTGATCGCGTCGGCCAGCGTGCCCAGGCCGTATTTGGCGCCATGGGTCTTCATCAATCCCAGCCAGGTCTGATCGACAAACTGAAACAGCCCCGCCGCCGAGGAGGTGCTGGACTGGGCGTTGGCCTTTAGGCTCGACTCCCGCATGGCGGTGCCGAGCAGATAATGGAAATCGGAGCCGGTCGCGGCGGCAGCGTTTTGGAGCGCCGCAACAACGCTATTGGTATCTGTGGCGCCGACCTGCATGACGCCAAGATCACGCCTTATGGTTAAAGAGACCTTACCAGATCGACCAGCGCCGCGCGGGCGCTGGTTTCATACGGTGTGGCCGGGCTATGGCCCCAGACCGGTCCGGGCCAGGCCGGATCTCCGGGATGCCGCCCCACGACATGAACATGAAGTTGCGGCACCAAATTACCCAGGGCTCCGATATTGAGCTTGGCGACAGAGGCGAGCCCGCGCACCGCATCGCCTGCCCGCGCCACCTCCTCCATCAACCAGGCCCGGTCGGCTGCGGTCAGGTCCGTGATCTCGACCAGTCCGGCCAAGCGCGGCACCAGCACCAGCCAGGGGTAACGCGCATCTTCCATCAGCAGCACCCGGCTGAGCGGCCAGTCGACAACAAAGACCGTGTCCCCCGCGAGCCGGGGATGAAGTGCGAAATCGGTCATGCCCGAAACCTCCGGGGGTCGAAAGCGGGGATGACAGAGGCGCGGCCCAAAATCTGATCGGCCATAGTTTCAGCCACGGCGGGCGCGAACAGGATGCCGTTGCGGTATTGGCCGCTGGCAAGCCACAGCCCCTCCACCACGGTCGGCCCCAGCATCGGCAATCCGTCCGGCGCGCGGGGCCGCAAGCCCGCCCAATGCGCCGCAAGGGTCCAGTTGCGCAGGTCCGGCATCAACACTTCCGCCGCCCCCCGCAGATAGTCTTGCGCTTGGGTGGTGGTCGCCGTGTCCAACCCGGCATCCTCCATGGTGGCACCGATCACCAATCCGTCCGCGCGCGAGACGGCATAAACACCGTTGCCCCAGATCACAGGCCCCGGCAGGGCTTGGCCCGATGGCGGCGCAAGACGGATCATCTGCCCCTTCACCGGCGCAACCGGCTCCGCGACAGGGTCAAGCGCACTGCTCCAAACCCCGGCGGCCAGGACAAAGACATCGGCGGAATAATGGCCGAACGGCGTATGGGCGCTCACGATCCGGCCATCCGAAGACCGGCGCTCAAGCCGGATCACCGCTTCGTTCGCCAGAACCTGCCCTCCCGCTTTTTGCAACGCGAGCGCCAGTGCCGGACCGAGCGCCCGGCTATCGACTTGGGCCTCGCCGGGCGACCAAAGGGCACCCGCAATGTCACCCGTCACCAGTGGTGCAATGGTTCGCACGCCCGCCGGGTCGAGCAGTTCAAGCTTGGCCGCGGCTTGCCGTTTCAGCTGTTCGAGAGCCGCCCCATCGCGCGCGAGCAGCAGCGCTCCCTTAGCGGCGAAGTGGATTTGGCGCCCACTTTCAGCTTCAAGTTTTTTCGCAAAATATGGCCATAAGCTATTTGAATATTTTGCAAAATCTACTTCTTCCGGGCCGGAATGTTGAAGCTCAGCGGTCACCGCCAACATCCCGGCCGATGCCCCCGTCGCACCACTGCCCGGTTGCCCGCGTTCCAGGACGGTGACCACCTGCCCAGCCTCCGCCAGGCGCCAGCCAATGGCCAAACCGGCCACACCGCCACCGATAATGACGATCTTCATGGTCCGCCTATAACGCCGATCCGGTCAGGCAGCTTGCCTCTCCCGCTCGGCCTTTTCTTCGCTCAGCCGCATGGTCACCAGCACCACGATCATGGCGGCAAAACTGGTGAGCGTGCCCGGCAGCCAGATGATCAGGCCGCCATAATGCTGGTCGCTGAGCGGGGTCATATCCACCACCCGTCCGCAGATATTGTAGACGGGATAGAAGTCAGTCATCGACAGAGACAGGATCGCGCCCAGCACCATTTGCGGCAGCTCGATCAGCAGGATCATCAGCGCCCGCATCAAGTGCGAAAGCCGGGCCGGCGGCTTGGGGCGGCTGTCCAGCACCAGCGACCAGAACATCACGCCGTTGATGGCCATGGTCCAGTTCATGACCATGTAGAGGTTCTCGTCCAGCATAACCCGGGTATGGATCACCGGGATCAGCCAGAGATAGAGCAACCCCACAAACAGCATCGGCGCGATGGCGGGATGCTGGAGAAAATCCATAACCGCCCGGACGGGGCGCGCCATGATCAGCGGCTTCAGAAAATCTGGCATGCCCGCGAACAGGACAGGACCGCCCATGCCCATCGCGATCAGAAACGCGCCGGCATGGTGCAGGACGAAATGCGCCCAGCGATGGGCGAAGAAAAGATGCTGGGCGTAATAGTCGATGCGGGTCTGAAGCACGATGTAAAAGGACAGCACGCCCAGGACGAAACACGTCTGGCGCCAGAGGGCCGGTTTCTCGTCTGCGGGAACAATGGAAAGGCCGCGCCAGAACCAGACGAGCGCCAGGGCGGTGGCGAGAAACTCCACCCAGTGAAATTCCCAGGGCAGGAATACGGGTAATCCCGCGGGAAAAAAGCGAACCACGGCCCAAAGCACCGCGCCTGCCACCAGCAGCGCGCCATACCAGGCCCAGGGAGAAATCGCGCCCGAAATCGTAGGGGAAATCCGCGTCATGGCCAGCGACTTTACGCGCGGTTCGGGAGGGCGCCAAAGCGTGATATGGACGCGGCTATGCGGTACGCGGCGCTCTTATTGGCCCTGATGCTCGCGGCCTGCGGCCGCTCCGGCTTCCATATGACCGATGTTTCGGGCGCCATGCCGCGGCTCGATTTCCATTTGACCCGGGCCAGCGATGGCAAGCCCGTGAGCGGTGAGACCTATCGCGGCAAGGTGACCTTGCTCTATTTCGGCTACACCAATTGCCCGGATGTCTGCCCCGCCACCCTAGCCAATCTGACCGGCATGCTGGCCAAGGTGAAGAGCCGGGATGTTCAGATCCTGTTCGTCACCGTGGATCCCAAGCGCGATAATCTGCCAGCGCTAGCGGAGTATGTGCGGGCCTTCTCACCCCAGATCGAAGGGCTGCGCGGCACAGACAATCAGCTCGC
>DASYDX010000016.1:0-8629 GCA_036499345.1 Rhizomicrobium sp. | reverse complement strand
ACGCACCGTCGCGCCGGTATCGTGGCCACCTTTGAACAGCACCCGCTTGGCACCCAGCAAAGCGAACGCCTGGGCTGCCTGATGCACGGTATGATCGTCGGTCGGCAGAATGCCCACCAGCGCCGCGCTTTCCGGCAGGTTCGGCGTGACAATGGCAGCGCGCGGCAAAAGCCGGAGCTTCAAAATTTCCAGCGCCGCCGGTTCCAGCAACAGCGAGCCGCTGGTGGAAACCAGCACCGGATCGAGCACCAGAGGAATCTCGGTTTGCAGTAGTGCGTCGGCGACGGCAGCGGCGACGCCGGCATTGGCGAGCATTCCGATCTTGATCGCGTCGGCGCCGATATCGTTCAAAGCAACGTCAATTTGCCCGCGCACGATATCGGGCGTCATCACCTGAATGGCGCGAACGCCCGTCGTGTCCTGCACCGTCACGGCGGTGATCGCGGTCTGGGCATAAACGCCGAAGCGTTGCGCGGTCTTCAGATCGGCCTGAATTCCCGCCCCTGCCGAAGAATCCGAACCGGCAATAATCAGCAGGCGCGGTATTGTTCCAGCGGTCAGGCGGCAACCTCTTCGATGGCGCCCGCGATGGCGCGGACCACGGCGCGAACTGTCTTTTCGTCTTCGCCTTCGGCCATGACGCGGATCAGAGGCTCGGTGCCGGATTTGCGCACCAGCACCCGGCCATTATCGCCCAGCTTGGCGCGGGCCGCGTCGATGGAAGATTTTACTTTGGCGTCGTCGAGGGGCGAGCCCTTCTTGAAGCGCACATTTTCCAGAATCTGCGGCAAGGGCTCATAGAGATGGGCCGCCGCAGAGGCAGGCTTGCCTTCCTGCGCCAGCACCGCCAGCACCTGCAATGCCGCGATCAGGCCGTCGCCGGTGGTGGAGAAGTCCGAAAGGATGATGTGGCCGGATTGTTCGCCACCGACATTGAAGCCGCCCTTGTGCATTTCTTCCAGCACATAGCGGTCACCCACCGAGGCGCGCGCCAGTTTGAGGCCCAACCCGTTCAGATAGCGGTCCAGACCCTGGTTCGACATCACTGTGCCGACCACGCCGCCGCCTTTGAGCATTTCGTTCTTCGACCAGCTTTTGGCGATCAACGCCAGAATCTGATCGCCATCGATGATCTTGCCTTCCTCATCCGCCATCACCACCCGGTCGGCGTCGCCGTCCAGCGCGATGCCGAAATCGGCGCGCACTTCGCGCACCTTGGCGCACATGGCATCGGGCGCGGTCGAACCGCAATCCAGATTGATGTTGAGACCGTCAGGCGTCACGCCCATCGGCACGATATCGGCGCCCAATTCCCACAACACTTCCGGCGCAACCTTGTAAGCGGCGCCATTGGCGCAATCGATCACGATGCGCAGACCGTCCAGCCGCAGATTGCGGGGGAACGTGTATTTGGCGAATTCGATATAGCGCGATTGGCTGTCATCGATGCGCTTGGCGCGGCCGATGCCGGTGCCGGTGGTGAGGCCGGATTCCAGACCGCCATCCATCAGCTGCTCGATTTCCAGCTCCACCGCATCCGAAAGCTTCTGACCGTCGGGGCCGAAAAACTTGATGCCGTTGTCGTGATAGGGATTGTGCGACGCCGTGATCATCACGCCGATATCGGCACGCAGGCTGCGCGTGAGCATGGCGACGGCGGGCGTCGGCAACGGACCGAACTGGAATACGTCCATACCGACAGCGGTGAAGCCCGCGACCAACGCATTCTCAATCATGTAGCCCGACAGGCGCGTATCCTTGCCGATCACGACGCGGTGACGATGGGCGCCGCGTGTGAAGATGCGGCCAGCGGCCATGCCGGCCTTCATCGCAATCTCCGGCGTCAGCACGGAGGCGTTGGTGCGGCCACGGATGCCGTCGGTTCCGAAATATTTGCGCGTCATGGAAAAATCCTGATGTCCGGGAGGAATTTATCACAATCCCGTTGCGGGAAGTTAACGGCCATTCCCTATGGCTTTCAACACGTTAAGACCGTCTCGCAGCGCTCCTGGCGCATGGGTGCGGATATAATCGGCGCCATTGGCGTCGGCAAACAATTCCGCTGCCAGGCTGGCGGCACCGGCCTCGCCGGCCTGACGGCCCGTCAGTTTGCGCAGGAAGGATTTGCGCGACACCGATATCAGCAGCGGCAGGCCGAAGCGTTTTTTCAGTTCCGGCAGACGGCGCAGAAGAATGAGCGAATTTTCCGGATCGCTACCAACAAAGAAGCCCATGCCGGGATCCAGGATCAGCCGCTCGCGATCGATGCCGGCGCGGGTCAAAGCTTCGATCCGACCTTCGAAAAATGACGCCACGCGGTCGAAAATTTCTTCCCGGGGGATGTCATCGCGGGTGGCGATACCCCGGCTGAGCACCGCATACATCAGGATCAGCTGCGCGTTCGACTTCGCCAGTTCGGGATAGAAAGCGGGCTCCGCAAAACCGTGAATGTCGTTGAGATAGGCGACGCCCTGGGAAAGGGCCCAGCGCTGCACCTGGGGTACGAAACTGTCGATGGAAATGACCGCGCCTTTCTCCTTCAGCGCGGGCAGAACGGAATTCAATCGCTCGATCTCCAGCTCGGGCGGCACGGGCTGAGCGTCAGGGTTCGAGGACGCGGCCCCGATATCCAGAATATCCGCACCGGCCTTCAGCATCGCCGCGCCATGCGCCTCAGCCGCGTCAGGCACCAAAAACCGCCCGCCGTCGGAAAAGGAATCTTCCGTGATGTTGAGAATGCCGAGAATTTTCATACTGCACAGATCAAAAAGAAAGGGCGGCCGAAGCCGCCCCATCTAACACAATTGCCGGTGTTTAGTGACCAGGCTGCGGCTCGGGGGAGATAATCGGCCCTGGGCCGGAATTCCCACGCGGCTTGCCCGCGACCGGCACCGAGGTGCCTTCACCGCGCGATGGCAGGATCGGGTCTTCGTACGGCGTGCGAACCGGCGGAATCCCCTTGAGCAGCGCGATGATTTCGTCGCCGGTCAGGGTTTCATATTCCAACAGGCCACGCGCCAGCACATTCAGGTCCGCCTGATGCGTGGTGAGGATGTCCTTCGCCTTGGCATAGCACTCATCGACGATGCGGTGGATTTCCGAGTCGATCTTCTGCGCCGTGGCTTCGGAGATGTTCTGGGTACGCGACACGCTATGGCCCAGGAACACTTCTTCCTGATTCTCGGCATAGGCGATGGGGCCCAGGCTGTCGGACATGCCGAACCGGGTCACCATGGCGCGTGCCATGCGGGTGGCCTGTTCGATGTCGCTCTGGGCGCCCGTGGTCACTTTCTCATGACCAAACACCAGCTCTTCGGCGATGCGGCCGCCAAAGGCGACGCACAGATCGGCCAGCATCTTCTGGCGGGTCAGCGAAAGCTGATCACGCTCCGGCAGGCGCATCACCATGCCCAACGCACGACCGCGCGGAATGATGGTTGCCTTGTGGATCGGATCGGAGCCGATGACATGCAGCGCCACGATGGCATGGCCGCCTTCATGGAAGGCCGTGAGCTTCTTCTCTTCGTCGCTCATCGCCATGGAGCGGCGTTCCGCGCCCATCATGACCTTGTCCTTGGCGTCTTCCAGTTCGGTCATCATGACCACGCGCTTGCCGCGGCGGGCGGCCAACAACGCGCCTTCATTGACCAGATTGGCGAGATCGGCACCGGAAAAGCCGGGCGTGCCACGCGCCAACACGCGCGGATCGACGTCCGGTGCCAGCGGCACTTTGCGCAGATGCACGCGCAGGATTTTCTCGCGGCCCGCCAGGTCGGGATTGGGCACGACGACATGACGGTCGAAACGGCCGGGACGCAGCAGCGCCGGGTCCAACACGTCGGGACGGTTGGTGGCGGCGATCAGGATGACGCTTTCATTGGCCTCGAAGCCATCCATCTCGACCAGCAGCTGGTTGAGGGTCTGTTCGCGCTCGTCATTGCCGCCGCCCAGACCGGCGCCGCGATGGCGGCCGACCGCATCGATTTCGTCGATGAAGACGATGCAAGGCGAATTCTTCTTGGCCTGCTCGAACATGTCGCGCACGCGGCTGGCGCCGACGCCCACGAACATTTCGACAAAGTCGGAGCCCGAGATGGTGAAGAAGGGCACATTGGCTTCGCCCGCGATGGCGCGCGCCAGCAGGGTCTTGCCGGTACCCGGCGGGCCAACCAGCAACACGCCCTTGGGAATGCGGCCGCCCAGGCGCTGGAATTTCTGCGGGTCGCGCAGGAAGTCCACGATTTCCTTCAGATCGTCCTTGGCCTCGTCCACGCCGGCCACGTCTTCAAACGTGACGCGACCCTGGCGCTCGGTCAGGAGCTTGGCGCGCGATTTGCCGAAGCCCATCGCCTTGCCGCCGCCCGACTGCATCTGGCGCAGGAAGAACACCCAGACGCCGATCAACAGCAGCATGGGGAACCAGTTGACGAAGATACCGACCAGCGACGGCATGCCTTCATCGGCAGCGGTCACGGCGGTTTCGACATTGTGCGCCTTCAGGGTCGGCCACAGCGTGGTGTCGTTGCTGGGCACGGTGGTGGTGAAGGCCTGGCCCGAGGTGAGCTCGCCTTTGACCTGCTCACCCTGGAAGGTGACTTTCCGAACCTGGTTCTGGACGACCTGTTCGGTGAATTTGGAATAAGGAATGGTGCTCGCGGCGGTGTGCGACCCCGTGCCCTGGAACAGGTTGAACAAGAACACCAAGAGGACCGCGATCAGGATCCACAGGCCGAGATTGCGTAAATTGTTCAAAACCGGCGTCCTTTCATTCCACTCCAGCCCATTGGGGCTGCGGCAATTCAATTTTGACCATCGGCAATATCACCAAAAGCCAATCAAAGCATGCGCGCCGTCACCCCGGCACAATGTATTAGATAGGGTGTCAGTAGCGCATTGCCAGCCAGGAAAACGTTAAGAGTTTCGCGGCCCTTGCGCAATGCGCGCCCACACACCCGGTTAACGGGTCCTTCTGGAACTTTCCCTCGCGAGAACCAGCGTTTCCGGCCCAAACGCTTGGACCGCGCGGGGCGCCGGAAACAGGCGGCAGCCATGCAATGTCGCACCCCGTCCCAATTTTCCGGCGGCGACACTGTCGTAAAGCCGTTCCAGCGCCTCGAAGCGGGGGCGATAGGTCTCACCCGACACCCCCATCAACAACCCCGCCAGAACCCGCAAACCCACCTCGCGCGGCGCCGCCATCAATGCGCCGGGATCGAGCAGCATCCGCCCCGCATCGGGACGGGCGGCACGGGTCAGCACGGCTTCCGCCGCCAGCTCCAGGGCGGCACGCGCCCGCGACAAATGCGCGGCGGCATCGGCGATCCGTGTGGGTGACAGACCAGCCGCTTCCAATGCGGGCATCAGACCGCGAATGCGGCTGCGGGCAAAACGCGCTTCGCTGTTCATCGGATCTTCCAGCCAGATCTGGCGGCGCGCTTTCAGAAAAGCGCGCAGGCTGGCGCGGGAAAAGCCCAGAAGCGGACGCGCCAGATTGAGATCACCAAGAGAAGGAATCGGAAACGGCGCCAGCCGCCGCATGGCCGACAGCCCGTCCAAGCCGCTGCCCCGCCCCAACCGAAGCAGAAAAGTTTCGGCCTGGTCGTCCAGCGTGTGCCCGACATAGAGCGTGGCGATGTCATGGCCGCGCATCCATTCGCCTATCAGGCCATAGCGCGCATCGCGCGCGGCGGCTTCGATGCCGGAACGCGGGGCTGGGCCCTTCCGGGTCAGCACATGGGCAGCAAGACCGGCTTTGCGGGCGAAGTCCGCCGCCTTGCGCGCTTCTGATGCCGAGTTGGGCCGTAGGGCATGATCCACGATCAATGCCACCGGCAGGGGCCGTCCGTCCGCTTTGGCCCATCCGGCCAGAAGATGCATCAGGGCGAGAGAATCACCGCCGCCCGACAACGCCACGGCGCCGGGCCAGGGCGCACCAAGCGCATCCATCGCTGCCGCGAAATCGGCGCTCAGAGCAGACGCGCGTGCGGCGGTCTTCCCGCTAGCGGCAGGAGACTTTGCGCGCGGCGGCAGCAGCGTCGAGCGTTTGAGGCGCGGCTTTGGGGTATCTGGTTTTGAGCGCGGCAAGGGTGGTGCATCCTCCGCTGGTCTGCCCTTGTGCAATCAGGGACTGTCCCATCTTCAACATGCTGTCGGGGCTGCGGATACTGTCGGGGTATTTTTTGATCTGTTCGGCGAAGGTGCGGCCGGCCGTGGCATAGTCTTTTTGCACGTAGGCGATGTTGCCGATCCAGTAGATCGCCTGCGCGGAAAGATCATTGTCGCTGGGATTGGCATCGGCATAGCCACGGAAGGCGGCACTGGCTTCGGTATATTGCGCCTTGGCGAGCAGATTCATGGCGCGATCATATTGCGCCGTACCGCCCGCGCCGGACGGACCCACGGGTGAAGCATTCCGGGGCGGCATCCCGCCACTGCCCATGGAAGGCCCGCTGTTCATCGGCAGGCTTCCCAGAGTGCCGGGCCCACGGCCCAGCTGCTGCGGCGCGCCCGGCGGCGGCGCATTGAAACCCTGATCGTTGCCACCGCCCAAAGGCGGCAAGGCCGAGCCCGGCTGGTAATTCTGGAAATTCCCACCAGCGGCCGGTGCCGGTGTGGCGGCGCCCGCGGCGCCGCAATTCAAACCCTGATCGCCTGCATCCGCGCCCAATTGCTGCGCGGAGATCATGCAAAGACGATAAGCGAAGTCTTTTTGCTGCGCGTCGATTTTCTGGCGCAGATCCTGAATCTGATGCGCCAGTTCTTCCGTGGTCCCGGTCGCGGTGGAAAGGCTCTGGGTCAGGCCGCGCACCCGGTCTTCCAGTTGCTGGACCCGGCCATTGAGCTGATTGATCTGCGAATCCTGGCCGTCTTCATGGGCCTGGCGCGCCGCTTTCTCTTCATCGCTTTCGCCGAAGAGTTGGGCATGGGCGGGGATTGCGGAAACCACTGCGCCGGAAAGCAGCAGACTGAGGGTGAAAAGAGCGGTGCGGGTGTTCATGGCCTGTCCTCGAGACTGACAGAACTATACTGCAAAGAAAAAGGGCGCGAGTGCGACCACCCGCGCCCCTCTTATACTTTAAACGGCGATCACGAAGCCGCGCCACCCGTGATGACGCTGACGCCGCGGCGATTCTGCGACCAGCAATCTTCACCGGATTCGGTGCAGACCGGACGCTCTTTGCCATACGAGACCGTTTCCAGACGACCGGCCGGAACGCCCTGGGCGACCAGGAATTCCTTCACCGCATTGGCGCGGCGCGCACCGAGCGCGAGATTGTATTCGCGAGTGCCGCGTTCGTCGGCATGACCTTCAACAGTCAGGCGGACCGAAGGATAACGGGCGAGCCAGGCGGCCTGCTTGGACAAGGTGGCCTTGTCGGTTTCTTCGATATTGTACTGGTTCAGCGCGAAGTGAACGGTGTCGCCCACATTGACTTTAAAGTCCTGGGCGCTGCCCGGCAGGATGCCGGTCTGGACCGGGGCTGCCATCGGCGGCGGCGGGGGGGCCGGCGGCGGGGCGGTGTTGGTGGCTTCCTGCTTGTGGGTGCAGGCGCCGAGCAGCAACGCGCCCGACAGGGCGGCAAATTTCAAGCTGCTGGAAAATTTGATCATGGCAATGGGTCTCCCGAGGAAAGTGAAGGCGCAGCGGCTCAAATGGACGTCCGAAGGCGAAACGTACAAAACGACAAAAAGAGCCAAATTTTGGGCGGGTATGCCCTCCGAATCACTAATGCGGAGTTTAGAGTTCCATTCTTAATTGCCAATCCGGTCGGGCCGGAATGTGCCGAAATATCGCCATTGTCATAAATCCCGTTTGTGGAAATCAGACGGCGGTTTCAAAAAACTTATTAGAAACAATCCATTACTGGATGAGTGGCGACCAAGCCGGGTCGGAGGCATCGCCGGGGGTCAGCACCCGCTGTTCGTTGCGCCCTGTGACATCGACAGACCAGATCTGCGATCCGCGATTGTTTGACGCTTCCCGGCTGAACATCACCACCCGCCCATTGGGCGCCCAGGTGGGGCCTTCATCATGATAGGCGTTTGTAATCATCCGTTCGCCCGATCCGTCGGTCCGCATCACCCCGATGGTGAAATGCGAGCCCTGCTGCTTGGTGAAGGCGATGAGATCGCCGCGCGGGCTCCAGACGGGCGTACCATTCTCGCCTGCCCCGAAGCTGATGCGCTTCTGGCCCGAACCGTCGGCATTCATCACATAGATCTGCTTGGAGCCGCCGCGGTCGGATTCGAACGTGATCTGGCGCCCGTCCGGCGAGAAGGACGGCGCGCTGTCGATGGCCGGATCGCTGGTCAGCCGCGTCACGGCGCGCGAGCGCAGATCCATCACATAGATGTCCGAATTGCCGCCGCTTTCCAATGTCAGCGCCACCCGATTGCCGTCCGGCGAGAAGCGCGGTGAGAAGGTCATGTTGGGGAAATTGCCCAACTCTTCCTGCCGCCCGGTTTCCAGGTCGAACAGATACACATGCGGCTTGGTGGCGATGTAGGACATGTAGGCGATCATTTGCGCCGTGGGATTGAAGCGCGGCGTCAGAACCAGATAGTCGCCCTTGGTCAGATAGATCGGGTTGGCGCCGTCCTCGTCCATCACCGCCAACCGCTTGATGCG
>DASYDX010000015.1:0-6026 GCA_036499345.1 Rhizomicrobium sp. | reverse complement strand
GACGTAAGGATTGATCAGCGAATAGCGGACGCCGGGCTGCGCAGCCAAATGCACGATGCCGGAAAGCGCGGGTAATTCCTTTGCCAGCGCCAGCATTGTGTCGCGGTCGGAAATGTCGAGCTTACGGAACTGAAAGGCCTTAATGCCTTCCAATTCCGACAGACGCGCTTGCTTCAACGCGACATCGTAATAATCGTTGATGCTGTCCACCCCAAGGACGGCATCGCCCCGCGCCAGAAGCGCCTTCGTCACCTGCGATCCGATAAATCCGGCGGCGCCGGTGACGAGGATCATGGGCGCTATATCACACGCCGGCGTCGGCCCGGCCGACGCTGACATAGCGGAAGCCGGCCTGAGCCATCAGCGCCGGGCGATAGATATTGCGCAGATCCACCATCAGCGGCTGTTTCAGCGATGCCTTCACTTTGGCCAGATCCAGGGCGCGGAATTCGTTCCATTCCGTCAGGATAACGACACCGTCGGCGCCGTCCAGGGTGTCATAGGTATCGTCGCGGAAATCCACCGTCAGATGCTTGGCGGCCTCCTTGCGGCCTTCGGGATCGTAAGCGCGAATGGTGGCGCCGGCGGCCTGCAGGTGCGGGACGATCACCAGGCTGGGCGCGTCGCGCATATCGTCAGTGTTGGGTTTGAAGGTCAGACCCAGCACGGCAATCGTCTTGCCTTTCACGCCGCCGAACGCGGTTTCGATCTTCTTGGCCATCTCCACCTTGCGCGCGTCATTGACGGCGACGACGGCTTCGACGATCTGCGACGGTGCGCCCATCTCACGAGCCGTCCTGACCAGGGCCAGGGTATCCTTGGGAAAGCAGGAGCCGCCGAACCCGGGCCCCGCATGCAGGAATTTTCCACCGATACGGCCGTCCAGGCCGATGCCGCGTGCCACATCCTGGACATCGCCGCCGACCTTCTCGCACAGGGTCGCCATTTCGTTGATGAAAGTAATCTTGGTCGCCAGGAACGCGTTGGCAGCATATTTGATCAGCTCGCTGGTCTCGCGGCTGGTGAAGACGATGGGCGTTTCGCTGATATAGAGCGGGCGATAAATTTCCCGCATGACATCGCGCGCGCGGTCGGTATCGCAGCCCACCACCACGCGGTCGGGACGGCGGAAATCTTCGATGGCAGAGCCTTCGCGCAGGAATTCCGGGTTCGACGCCATGTCGAATTCCGCCTTGGGGTTGGTCTTGCGGATAATCTGTTCGACTTGGCGGCTGGTGCCGACCGGTACGGTCGATTTGGTCACCACCACGGCATAGTTGGTCAGCGAGGCCGCAATCTCTTCCGCCGCGGCAAAGACATAGCTGAGATCGGCATGGCCATCGCCGCGCCGGCTGGGGGTTCCGACGGCGATGAAGACCGCGCCCGCGCCCTTCACGGCGGCGGCGATATCGGTTTCGAAGGAAAGACGGCCTGCCTTGACGTTGGCGGCGACGACTTCGTCCAGGCCCGGTTCGAAGATCGGAATGCCGCCCGACCGCAGGCTCGCGACCTTGCTGGCGTCTTTGTCCACACAGACGACCTGATGGCCGAATTCAGACAGGCAGGCGCCGGAAACCAGCCCAACATAACCCGTACCAATCATCGCGATGCGCATGGAAATCCCTCGTAAATCGTGTCTCTTCTGGCCGGAAAAGCGTTAATTTTCAAGGCGCAAGCTGCCCTGAACCGTCCGCAATCCGTCGATAAGGTTATCGTATAGAGGCCGTTAACCAAGGTGCGGCGACACTCGCGGCGTCTAAACAGGAATTTCCCATGTCCTCTCGCGCCACCATTGCCCGGAAATCTGCTGTCCGGGAGGAGGGCCTTACTGCCAATGTGTCGCCGATCACGCCGGTCTTGCGCGATTTTTCTCAGCCCTGGCTCGATCTCAATGACAGGTCCGTCCTGGTCACTGGCGGTACTGGATCCTTCGGCAAGCATTTCCTCAAGACAGTGATTGCGCAGTACAAGCCACGGCGTCTGATTATCTTCAGCCGCGACGAACTCAAGCAATTCGAAATGGCGCAGGATTTTCCCACCGAGAAATACCCCTTCATCCGCTATTTCATCGGCGATGTGCGAGACCGCGACCGGCTCGATCTGGCGCTGCGCGATGTGGATTATGTCGTTCACGCCGCAGCCATGAAGCAGGTGCCAACCGCCGAATACAATCCCTTCGAATGTATTCGCACCAACGTCTTCGGCGCCGAGAATGTGGTGACGGCCTGTCTGCGCCGTGGCGTCAAGCGCGTGGTGGCGCTGTCGACCGACAAGGCTGCCAACCCCGTCAATCTTTATGGCGCGTCCAAGCTCGCATCCGACAAGATCTTCGTCGCCGCCAACAATCTGGCGGGCGCGGATGGCACGCGCTTTTCTGTGGTGCGCTATGGCAATGTCTTCGGCTCGCGCGGATCGGTGGTGCCGTTTTTCCAGAAACTGGCGGACCAGGGCGCCGATAGCCTTCCCATCACCGACACGCGCATGACCCGCTTCTGGATCACGCTCACCCAGGGCGTCAATTTCGTGCTCTCCAGCATGGAGATGATGCGGGGCGGCGAAATTTATGTCCCCAAAATCCCGTCCACCACCATTCCCCAGCTCGCGTCTCTGGTGAGCCCGGACCTCAAGCAACATGTGATCGGTATCCGTCCCGGCGAAAAGCTGCACGAGACCATGATCCCCGCCGATGACGCGCATGCGACGGTCGAGTTGGACGACCGCTATGTGATCCTGCAGGGCTTCGCCAGCGATGCCCGCGACGCGTATCTGCGCCGGGGCGGCCGCGCGGTTGCAGAAGGGTTCAGCTATTCCAGCGACACGAATCCCGAAAGGCTGGATGCGCGGGGCTTGCAGACCTTGCTGCAGCACGCCCATGCCTGATCGCGATCCGGCGGGTGCGATGACGGAACCGGCTTTCCTGCCTTATGGCCGTCAGGAAATCGGCGATGCCGATGTCAAAGCCGTGGTCGAGGCGCTGGTTTCCGGCTGGCTCACCACCGGTCCGCGCGTGCCGGAATTCGAACAGGCTTTCGCGGCGCATGTCGGCGCCAAAGAGGGGGTTGCCGTCAATTCCGGCACCGCTGCGCTTCATTGCGCCATGCGGGCCCTCGATATTGGTGCGGGGGATGAGGTCATTGTGCCCGCCATCACCTTCGCGGCTTCTTCGAACGCGGTGCTTTATGAAGGCGGAACGCCCGTCTTCGCCGATGTCGAAATCGAGACGCTTTTGATCGATCCCGCGTCGGTCGCGGCCCGTATCACGCCGAAAACCCGTGCCATCGTCGCGGTGGATTATGCGGGGCAGCCTGCCGATTACGATGCGCTTCAGGCGCTGGGGGCCACGCGGGGCATACGTGTTATCGCCGATGCCTGTCATGCACCGGGCGCAACATATAAAGGCAAGTCCGCTGGCACGCTTGCCGATATCTCCTGCTTTTCGTTTCATCCCGTAAAGCATCTCACCACTTGCGAAGGCGGTATGGCGGTGACGGACGATGCGGGTATGGCGGCCCATATGCGCCGCTTCCGCAATCACGGTATCGACAGCGACCATCGCTCGCGCGAAGCCGCGGGTGCGCATGCTTATGATATGGCGGAGCTGGGTTTCAATTATCGATTGCCGGACGTGCAATGCGCCCTGGGATTGGCGCAGTTGCGGCGTTTGTCCAGTTGGGTGGCGGCGCGGCAACGCATCGCCGCTCTTTACGATGAAGCCCTGGCGGGGCTGGCGGAAGTGGTGCCGTTGAAGACACATGGGGATCGCACCCATGCGCATCATCTCTATGTGATCCGTCTAATGGACGGCATCGACCGGGATCATGTCTTTGCACGGCTGCGTGCCGACGGCATTGGCGCGAACGTTCACTATGCGCCGGTCTATCGTCACTCCCATTACGTCAAGCTGGGCTATCCGGCCGGTCTTTGCCCGGTCGCCGAAACAGCATCGCGCCATATTCTAACCTTGCCGATGTTTCCCGCCATGACGGAAGCGGATGTCCGCCGGGTCGTGGGTGCGCTCACCAGAGCGACGGCGTAAGCGCCACTTCGTCGTTCAATGCGAAAGATGCCCAGTCGAGATCCGGCAGGGGTGTTTGCGTGGCGTCGATGATATCCGTGAGTTCCTGTAGCGACGTCACACCGACCAGTCCATACGCGATCTCCGACCGCGCCAGCACAAAACCCAGCGCCGCTGCGAGCGGTGTTGTGCCTGCCTCCTGCAAACGGTTTCGGACTTGCGCGAGGTGGGGGGCGGCGGCATTGAGTTTGGGGGGAATGTCGATCAGGAAAAGCAATCCTTGCAGGAATAGCGAGCGGGCATGAATTTCGACACCCAAACCGGCCAGCCGGGCAAGCGTGCCATCCGCCAGTAAGCGTTGATCCAGTAGGCTGAAGGGCAATTGCATCACATCGGGTTGAAATTGCTCGGCCAGCCGGACGGGGTTTTCCGCGACATAAGCGGAAATGCCGATCCTACGGAAAACGCCTTCCGCGCGCAGCTGCTGCAAAGCCATCCACAAGGCTTGGCCTTCCGCGCCTTTAAGATCGGAAGCCGCATGGACAAGCAAAGTATCTGCCCCAAGTGCCGCCGCCGATTGCCGCGCGCGGGCAAGCAAGGCTTCAAGACCATTCTTCAATCCGATGGTCTTGCTCACAATGCGAAAGTGCGCCGTGTCCAGCTTCGCCAGAATATTTTCCGCTTCGCCGTAATTGGCGGCAGTATCCAGAAGCCGGATACCGGCCTGTGACGCGCGCAAAAGGATTGCGGCGGCTTCTTCCGCCAGAACCTGGCCGCGCTGGTTGGAAATGCCATAGGCCTGGCCGAACTGGACCGTTCCCAGCCCCAGTTTTTCAAGTGTCACGCAGCATCTCCTCGACCATTTCGGCGATTGCCAGCGAGGCTGTGAGGCCTGGGCTTTCGATTCCGAACAGATTGACCAGACCGGGCAAGCCATGCGTTTTCGGACCGTCGATCCGGAAATCCGCGTTGGGATTTTCACGTCCGCCGATTTTGGGACGCACACCGGAATACCCTGGCGACAGCATGTCGGCAGTCACCCGCGGCCAATAGGCAGCGACACGCGGCGCGAATTGCACGGGAAGATCGGGTGGCACAGCATAGTCGATCTTGGCGGGATCGTCCGTCGAAAGCCATTCGACATCGGGACCGAAGCGGGCGGCGCCGGCCATATCCAAAGTCAGATGCACACCCAACCCGCCGGCTTCCGGCACGGGATAAACGAGATGACGGAAAGGGCTGCGAACACTCAAACTGGTGTAGCGACCCTTGGCGAAGGCGGTCGGAGGGATGAGTTTCGGGTCCAGCCCTTCGATCGCGCGCGCGATCTGCTGCGCCCAGAGGCCGCCGCTGTTGACCAGAAGGCGGGCCTCTATCGTTATGGCTTCGTTGGTGTTGTGCACCGTGAGCCGATACCGGTTTGCATGCCGGGTCACGGATGTGACGGTTGTTTCGCGTGCCAGACTGGCGCCCGCCGCTTCGGCATCGCCCAGCAGCGCCAACATGTAGGCATGGCTGTCTATGATGCCGGTGGAAGGCGAGAAGAGACCTGCCGATACCGCAAGTTCGGGTTCGAGCGCTACGATCTCGTTCTTGCTGAGGCGCGTCAGATCGCTGACGCCGTTATCACGCGCGGCGTGCAGGATCGTGGAGAGCTGTTCTTCCTGATGCGGGTGGTTGGCGACGATCAATTTGCCCAGCCCCTTGTGCGGTACGCCATGGCTTTCGCAAAAGGCATAAAGGCGCTTGCGCCCCTCCACGCAAAGTTGAGCCTTGAGTGATCCTTGCGGGTAGTAGAGCCCGGCATGGATGACTTCGCTGTTCCGGGCGCTGGTCTCCATCCCGATATGGCTGTTCTTTTCCAGAATGATGGTTTCGTGTCCGGCCTGCGCCAATGCGCGCGCCACAGCCAGGCCGACAACACCGGCGCCGATCACGACTGCGTCCGCGGAGAAAATCTCGCTCATCCGGTCCTGAGATAGCGCACGGCTTCGTCGCGGCCAAACAGATA
>DASYDX010000014.1:0-18262 GCA_036499345.1 Rhizomicrobium sp. | reverse complement strand
GCGCTGCTGCACAATCTCAAGCACAACAAAATTCTGCATGAGCGCGTGGTGATCCTGAATGTGATCGTCGAGGACCGGCCCTTTGTCCCGGCCCATCAGCGCATCGAAGTGGAAAAACTGGGCAAAGGCTTTTTCGGGGTGAAGGTGCATTACGGCTTCTTCGAAACCCCCGATGTGCCCCAAGCGCTGGAAGATGCACGCCGCTTTGGCCTGGCGCTGGACATCACCACCGCGACCTTCTTCATCGGCCGCGAAACCCTGGTGCCGTCCGAGCATTCCGAGTTGGGACGCCTGCGCAACTGGCTCTATCGTGCCATCGCCGGCAACGCCTTATCGCCCGCACGCTTCTACAATCTTCCGCCCAACCGGGTTGTCGAACTCGGCACCCAGACCGCGATCTGATCTTGGACACACCCGCCAAACCTTCTTTCAAACGCGACCTGGGCCTGACCCTGGGCGCATTGGGCGTCGTCTTCGGCGATATCGGCACCTCGCCGCTTTATGCCATGCGCGAAACGGCGCTGGCGGCGGGCGGGCATCTGAACGGATCACCTGCCGTCTATGGGGCGCTGTCCCTGATCTTCTGGGCGCTGGTGATCGTGGTGACGGTCAAATATGTCGTCTTCATCATGCGCGCCGACAACAATGGCGAAGGCGGCGTGTTGGCCTTGGCCGCGCTCGCCCATCGCGCGCCCGTCAGCCGCGCCGCCAAGACCGCCATCGGTATCGCGGCGCTGTTGGGGCTGGCGCTGTTTTACGGCGACGGCATGCTCACGCCCGCCATTTCCGTGCTGTCGGCGATGGAAGGCTTGAATGCGGGATCCGGTGCCTTCGCGACGCTGGTGCTGCCGGTCACCCTAGCGATTCTGATCGGGCTGTTCCTGTTGCAGAGTCGGGGCACCGAAAAGATCGGCAAATTGTTCGGACCGGTGATGGTGCTGTGGTTCATCATCATCGCGGTTCTGGGCGCCATCGCCATTGCCCGCTCTCCCGAAATTCTCTGGGCCGCCGATCCGCGTTATGGCCTGGCGTTGTTCCGTGCCGAACCCTGGACCGCCTTCGTCACCTTGGGTTCGGTGGTGTTGTCGGTGACGGGCTGCGAAGCGCTTTATGCCGATATGGGCCATTTCGGCCGCGACGCGATCCGGCGCGCCTGGCTGTATTTTGCTTTCCCCGCATTGATCCTGAATTATTTCGGTCAGGGCGCCTTGCTGCTGGAACATCCGCAAAGCGTCTCGACCCTGTTCTATGCCTTGGTGCCGGACTGGGCGCATTACCCGATGGTGGCGTTGTCGGCGCTGGCCACCATCATCGCGTCACAGGCCGTGATCTCCGGCGTCTTCTCCATCACCCGTCAGGCGGTGCAGCTGGGACAATTGCCGCGCATGGAAATCCGCCACACCTCGGCGACGGAGCGCGGGCAGATTTTCGTGCCCCGCATCAACGCCATGCTCTGCATCGGCGTGGTGCTGATCGTGCTGATTTTCAAATCGTCGGACGCGCTGGCGGCGGCTTACGGCATCGCCGTGACCGGCGTGATGGTGATCTCGACCGTGCTGGTCGCCATTGTCGCGGTGCATCGCTGGCGCTGGTCCCGGCCCGTGGTCTATGCCGTTTTCGGTGCGCTGGGCCTGATCGATTTCGCCTTCATGACATCGAACGCCTTGAAGATAAGCCAGGGCGGTTGGCTGCCATTGGCTGTGGCCGCCGCCGTGTTCGTGATCATGGACACTTGGCGCGTAGGGCGCCGTGCGCATTTGGAGAAAGCCCGCGAAGGCGCTCTGTCGCTCGATCTGTTTTTGGAGCGTGCCGATAAAAGCGCCCAACGCGTCGCGGGCACGGCCATCTTTCTCAGCCCCCGCAGCGATGTGGTGCCGGGCGCGCTGCTGCACAGCCTGAAGCATTACAAAGTGCTGCATGAGCGCATCGTGCTGGCAACCGTTTCCGCCGCCGATACGCCCTTCGTGCCCGCCGCCCGGCGCATCACAGTCGAGAAGCTGGGCAAAGGCTTCTTCACCGCCCGCTTCGTGTATGGCTTTTTCGAAAGCCCCGATATTCCCGAAGCGCTGGCGGCGGCACGCGCGCATGGTTTGGCGCTGGAGATGGATCAATCCACCTTCTTCCTAGGCCGCGAAACGCTGGTGCCGGGCGAACATCCCAGCCTTAGCCGCTGGCGCGTGGCGCTTTACATGTGGCTGGCGTCCAACGCCCAGGCCCCTGCACGCTTCTATCACCTGCCACCAGGGCGCGTGGTAGAGCTTGGTACCCAGGTGACCATCTAGCGCGCGGACCTTTGTCCGCCGGGTTCGTCGCGCGTGCACACGTGCTACCGCACGCTCCGCGCGCCGCTCCTGCCCGGACGAACAAAATTCCTCGCGCTGTGGTGTTTAGTCGAGCGCGTAAACCAGGGCTTTGAGATATGCCGTCTCCGGCAGCATCGGATGCACCGGATGATCGGCGCCTGCGCCGCCGCTATGGATCAGGCTGGCGGTGCGGCCGCTCTTCAAAATGCCCGCCGCGCATTCAGCAGCAAAACGGTCGAGCGGAATATTGTGCGAGCAGGACGCCAGGAGCAGAAGGCCGCCCGGCGCGGCAATCTCCGCCGACAATTTCGCCAGCTTGCGATAGGCCTTGGCGCCCGGCTCCAGATCTTTGCGCGCCTTCACGAAAGGCGGCGGATCGGCCAGCACGATATCGAATTTCTCTTTCGCCGTGCTGAGCCGCGCCATCTCTTCCAAGACGTCGCCCTGAAACGCCCGGACGGAAACTTGATTGGCGGCGGCGCTTTCTTCCGCCAGCTTCAGCGCGGGTTCCGAGGAATCCAGGCAGATCACTTCTTTCGCACCCGCCTTGGCGGCGAGAATGCCGAAGCCGCCGGTATAACTATAGGCGTCGAGCACCGTGCGGCCTTTGGCGAGTGCGGCGATGTAAGCGCGATTGTCGCGCTGGTCGTAATACCAGCCGGTCTTCTGGCCCTGGCCCAGATCGGCAAAATAGCGCGCGCCATTTTCTTCGACCGCGACGCGGCCCGCCGCGCCCTGCGCCACACGGGCATATGTCTCCAACCCCTCCAGCGCGCGCGACGGCGTATCGTTGCGCAGGATAATCGTCTCCGGCTTGACGACCTTGTTAAGCGCCGCCAGCAGCGGGGTCAGTTTTTCTTCGATGCCCGCGATGGTGATCTGCACTACCAGCACATCGGCGAAACGGTCGATCACCAAACCCGGAAGGCCATCGCCTTCGGCATGGACCAGCCGGTAGAAGGGCCGGGCGTAAAGACGCGCGCGCAGGGCAAGCGCCTGGCTCAGCCGCGCCACAAAAAAATTCTCGTCCGCCGCGATGCCGGTCTTGCGGGCAAATAGCCGCACCCCGATCAGGCTCTTGGGATTGAAGAAGCCGCTGCCAAAATCCTGGCCGTCATCGAATTTCACGTCCACGACCGCGCCGGGGGTCAGGGACTTGGCGGCCTGCTCCATGGCGATCTCGTTGGAGAAGATCCAGGGGGCGCCTGCCCGGGCCCGGCGGCCCTCGCGGGGCTTGATGACGATGGTGGGGCGCTTGCTCATGGGCAGGCGTTAGCATGCCTGACGCCAAAAAGAACCCTCGGCGGCCTTAAACCCTTGAATTTGTGACATGTGGCCGCGCGGTCTGGCGCGGGCTTGCGTGCCGAACCGCCCGCCCTGACAATGCCTCGTCATTCAGTGGAGACCGACATGGCCATCGACGGAAAATGGGAAATTACGATCAATTCGCCGATGGGCGCCCAGAAGGCGATCCTGGATCTGAAGGCAGACGGCGCCGCACTGTCCGGCACCCAGACCGCCATGCAGGGCACCCAGCCTTTGGCGAACGGCAAAGTCGACGGCAACGCGCTGAGCTGGTCGGCCTCGATCACCTCGCCCATGCCGATGACGCTGGAATTCTCGGGCAATGTCGATGGCGACAAGCTCTCCGGCAGCGTCAAGGCGGGCGCGTTCGGCTCCTTCCCGTTCAGCGGCGGCCGCGCGGCCTGACCGGCCAAACCCGACCTGAAGGGGCGGCTATGCCGCCCCTTTCTTTTTTGGAGAGACCCGTGTTCGTCCATCGCAGCGACAAGACAAGAGCGGCATCGTGAAACTCGCCATTCACCGCGAGGGCTGGCCCTTCATAGCGCTCTTCGCCGCCGTCAATTTGCTGGCGTTCGTGTTCGCCACCTGGGCGGGTCTGGTGCTTCTGCCGCTGACGCTTTGGTGCATCGCCTTCTTCCGCGATCCCGAGCGCACCACGCCCATCGACCCTGCCTTGATCATCTGCCCCGCCGATGGCGTGCTTTTGCCTATCGTCGAAGCAGCGCCGCCCAAGGAATTGGGTCTGGGCGAAGCGCCCCGCCCGCGGCTTTCCGTGTTCATGAATGTCTTCAATGTCCATGTGAACCGCAATCCGGTCACCGGCTCGGTGATCGCAAAGGCTTATCGCCCCGGCAAATTCTTCAGCGCCTCCTTCGACAAGGCGAGCGTGCACAATGAGCGCATGTCGCTGCGCCTTAGGCCGCAGGGAACCGATGGAACTCGCGATCTGGCCGTGGTTCAGATCGCCGGTCTGGTGGCCCGGCGCATCGTTTGCGACGTGACCCAGGGCCAGGGGGTGCAGCAAGGCGCCCGATTTGGCATTATCCGTTTCGGAAGCCGGGTGGATGTCTATTTACCACCGGGCTGTACAATCCTTGCCGCCGCCGGACAGAAGACCCAGGCCGGCGAGACCATACTGGCCAGGTTTGAAGGACAGACGTGAGCGAAAGCGAGCAGCCGGAAATCCTCCCCGCCAAGCGTGTGCGCGGCACGCGCCGGCAACGCGCGCGCCAACTCGTGGCGGCGCGGCTGGAAAGGCTGGAAGATCTTTCGATCAGCAAGCTCGTACCTTCGACCCTGACATTGCTGGGCTTGTGCAGCGGCGCCACCGGCATCCGCTTCGCGCTGATGGGTCAATGGCAGATCGCCGTGACCTGCGTGGTCTTCGCCATGATCTTCGACGTGCTGGATGGGCGCGCCGCGCGCATGCTGGGTGCCGATACGCGCTTCGGCGCACAACTCGATTCCCTCGCCGACTTGGTGAGCTTCGGCGTCGCACCCGGCGTGATCATGTACACCTGGAGCCTGTCGCGCATGGGCACGGCGGGCTGGATCGCCGCGTTGATTTTCTGCGCCTGCAGCGCGATCCGCCTGGCGCGCTTCAATGTGCAAAGCGCGCGCGACGAAGGTGCCAGCAAAGCCAATCCTTATTTCACCGGCCTGCCCACACCCGCCGCGGCTTGCATGATGCTGCTACCACTTCTGGTCAGCTTTCAGTGGGACGCCGATATCGTGCACGAGCCCTGGGTGGCGGGCGCGATGATCGCCATCACCTCGGCCTTGATGGTGAGCCGTCTTCCTACCCCGTCGGTTAAGCATATGCGCATCTCGCGCGAGCATCGTTTTCTGGCGGGACTTATCGGCGGCATCCTGGTGATGCTGCTGGTGATCTGGCCCTGGGCGACGTTGACCATCGGCTTGTTGATTTATGTCGCGACGATTCCGGTGGCTGCGATCGTGCATCACCCCGCCGCGAAACAGCAGCGCGCCGCACTCCATCACTGAGCTTTTTCAGAAGGCGCGGCCACCCGGCGCGAAACGCTGCGGGCCATAAGGCCCATGCGGCAGGCGGTTCAGCCCACGAAAACTGCCGACATAGAAATGCGTCTGGCCATAACCGTCGATGAAGGCATCGGCGCCAGCACCGACGCCGCCCGTGAAATCACCGCGCAGATTTTCCACGATCTCGCCACTCTGGCGGTAATAGCTTTCGCGCGCGGCGTAGAAATCTTCGCGGCTGTGATAGCGACCCTGCGGCATCTCGCGGAAGCCTTCGCGCACCGAGTGCGCCAGCGCATAACTATAATGGGACCGCGTCTGACGAGGGTGCGGCTTGCCCTTGGCCGCCATGGCAGGCGCAGAAGCCAGCAAGGCAAAGCCCGCCACGCAGATCAGAAAATGCACCTTCGCCATGGGCGCTCCTTGGGCCTGTGTCTCACTATGGCACATTCCTTTTCCGCCAGCTTTGGGAAAAGCGTATATTTTGCAGATGGTTAACCGCGGCCATGGGCGGCCACGCCCATTTCCGGCAAGCGGCATAACCGCATGATTTCTGGGCTCTTTCTCCAACGTCGGAGGGCTCGCTGCCGCAGCCGGCATGCGTTAGAAGCCGAACCAGAGAGGGCAGCTTTATGACAGCGCTTTGGGTGATGACGGTCGCGGTGTGCGCGGCCGCGGCGACGATGCTGGGCGGGCTGGCCGCACTCAGCTTGCGCGAGCGCCTGCCCCTGGTCCTGGGCTTCAGCGCGGGCGCTGTGATCGCGGTCGCTTTCTTCGATCTGCTGCCCGAAGCGCTGAGCCTGAATTCGCATCCGCCGCGGGTCATCATCACCGCATCGGCCATCGGCTTCTTTCTCTATTTGCTGTTCGACCGTCTGGCGAGTGGACGCGGCGCACCCGTTGGCGGCAATTCCTGGCGCGGACGGATCGGTGCGGGAAGCCTTTCCGCGCACAGTCTGCTGGATGGATTTGCTGTGGGCCTGGCGTTTCAAGCGGGCGCGGCGGTGGGCGTTGTCGTCGCCGTCGCTGTGCTGGTGCATGACTTTTCGGATGGTCTGAACACGGTCGGTGTGGTGGTGCGCAATGGCGGCGCGCGCGAAACCGCGTTGCGCTGGCTGATGGTGGATGCCGCAGCACCGATCCTGGGCGCGGCGTTGAGCCTTCTGGTCGCGCCGCCGCAAGACCTTCTGGCGCTGCTCTTGGGCGGCTTCTCGGGTTTCTTTCTGTATATCGGCGCCAGCGATCTTCTGCCGGAAAGCCAGCGCGCTATGCCCCGGCTATGGACCACCATCGCGACCTTGGCGGGCGCGGGCGTGCTGTATCTTGCGACACAATGGGCGCTGTAAAATCTTTAACCTGAAATCCGGGTTCAAGTTCCAGCGCAGCTGTGCCAACATTTTTCCGGGCAGGGGAGAAAGGGTCGTCGGCATATGCCGATCCATATCTTGCCGCGCCTGCTTCTTGGTCTGACGGCAGCGCTTCTTCTCAGCGCCTGCACCACCGAGCGCGCCAGCGTGCCGCAACGCACGGCCACCGAACAGCTTTTGATTTCCACCGCCGCCGACCGCGCCGCGGCCGATCTGTCGCTCGCCATTCCCAAAGGCACCAAGGTCTATATCGACCGGCAATATTTCCAGGGCTATGACGATGGCTACGCCCTGAATGCGATCCGCACCCAGTTTCTGCGCCAAGGCCTGGATGTGGTGGACGACCGCAGCCATGCCGACGCCATCGTCAATGTCGCGTCCGGGGCGCTGTCCACCGATGAGAAATCGCTGCTGATCGGTATTCCCGCGCTGCAAGTGCCCGCCTTGCCGGTAGGCACATCCGTCTCAGTGCCTGAGATCGCGCTGTTTAAAACCGCCCAGGACAAGGGCGTCGCGAAATTCGTCGCCACCGGTTACGACGCCAAAACCGGAAAGCTGATCGCCACCAGCGATCCGCAATATGGCTTCTCGCACCAGACCAATCACACGATCCTGTTGTTCTTCTCCTGGGAATCCGGCGATCTGGTGCCGCCGAATGTGGATCAGAATTCCCTGTCCGTGAGCAACATCGCCCACAGCATCCCGAACGAGCTGGGGTTTATGGAAAATATTGATAGATCCAAGTCTCCGTAAGCGTCTTGTCGCCCAGCTTGAGATAACAGCGCAGATCGATCGGCCCTTTGCCGTCGACCGTGATATCGAACAGCGAACGCCAGAGATCAGTGCCGACAACCTTGATCACATAAGCGCCCTCGGCCTTGCCGTTGGAGACATTGACCACCGGCGTCAGATCGTACCGCTGCTGTAAATCGCCCAACGTCCCGCCCTGCCAGTCGATGACGAATTTGCGCTTGTTGGCGGGCCAGGGATTTGCGCCCGGCACGCCGCCGCGTCCAATGCGGGTCGCGACCGCGCGCGCGATGCTTTTGGGATAATTGGGCTCGGCATTCTGCCAGTAGAGCCGGTAGTCCAGGCTGAGAGTGTCGCCGCTTTTGATCGGTTGATCGGGCCGCCAATAGGCAACGATATTGTCGTGGATCTCGTCTTCGGTGGGAATCTCCACCAGCTGGACCGCGCCCTTGCCCCAATTGCCGCGCGGCTCGACCCAGATGCCGGGGCGCTTGTCGTAGAAAGCGCCGTCATCCTGATAATCCGAAAAATCGCGGTCGCGCTGGATCAGCCCGAAGCCTTTGGGATTGGTGTCGACAAAAGAATTGGTCTGCAAAGTCGGCGGATTGATCAGCGGCCGCCAGATGCGTTCGCCCTTGCCCGTCCAGATCGCCAGCCCATCATTGTCGTGAATTTCCGGGCGCCAATCGGCGGCACGCTCGCGCTGATTTTCGCCATACCAATACATGCTGGTGAGCGGCGCCGCCCCCAGCCGCGAAATGTCAGCGCGGAAGAACAGATCGCAATGCACGTTCATCACCACCGCCCCGCCCTGGGTGGCCGCATTCTTGGCGCAATCGAAACGATAGGCACCCGTAATGCTGGGGCCTTCCAGCAGCGCATGGACCGTGACGGTGGCGCCATTATGCGCCAACCAGAATTGCGAGAAGCGGGGAAATTCTTCCGCCGTCTGGAGGGCGGTGTTGACGGCGATCCCGCGCGCCGAGGCGCCATATTGGCCGTCCTGCCCGGAGGAGCGGAAATAGCTCGCCCCCTGAAACGCCAGCCAATCCACCGGCGAGGTCTGGCTTTCCATGATCCGGAAGCCCGCGAATCCGAGCTTGGCCAGCGGCTTGGGGTCGAGGCCCGAGGTGCCATAGTCAAAATAGTCGGGCGTGTAGACGACTTCCCGCGCAACCTGACGGCCCGATCCGTCGTTCTGAAGAGCGTAGATGGTCACCGGATCGGCGGAGTATTTGTTCAAATGAAAAAAGGCGACCGGATCGGCCCCAGCGACACCGCGCCACAGGGCGTCTTCGGGGCGGAAGCGGATTTTCTGGACCTTGTCGAAATCCACCCCTTCGATGATGGCCTTGGCAGGGGGCTCGGACGCCTTGTATGGAGACGCCGCCAACTTTCGGGCCTGATCTTTAAGGCCTTCGAAAGAGAAAATGTGAGACTTGCCCAGCCGCAAACCGGGGGCTGGCGCCTTGGCAGCGGGGGCGCCCAGGCCGGGAAGCGCCGGCAGGGCACCGGCGGCGGCAAGGCTGGCCAGCAAAAGACGTCGGTCGATCATCAAGGACTCCGGATGGGGTGCGGGAATAAACGGATGAAAGATGGAAAAGTTGGGGCGGACCCAGCCCTGATAGGGCCGTGGATTCACCCCACCCGATCCATGATTTCGCCGTAATGTTTGGCAATTTTAGGTCATCAGGACATCACGAGAGCATGGTTTTCATGGACCGCGACAGTCACCTTTTCCAGAGCGAAATGCTTCCCGCGAGTATGCCGACGCGCCGTCCCACTGCCATGCCCGCACAGCCGGTCGTGCCCTGGACCTTTGCCCGCCTGTTTACCGCCAGCGTGGACTGGCTGATGGCCGAGACCGTCCCCGCCCTTCCCGCTCCGATAAGCACGACCACCAAGCGCCGTGTCTGACATCGCTGCACGGCGATGGCTTTTCCTGTTTCTGGTTATCGTTTCCACCGCAGCAGCGGTGACGAAGCTTTACCAGGTGCTGCTGGTTGACGACCTCGACCTGCTGGAATTTCTGTTCCTCGCACTCTTCGCCGTCCTGTTCGGCTGGATCACCGTATCGTTCTGGATGGCGGTGTTCGGCGCGTTCGCGCGCCTGACCGCCGCCAGGCTTCTGCCCTTGGCGGAAGGACCCGCTTATTCCAAGTCGCGCACCGCGATCCTGATGCCGGTCTACAATGAAGAAGTGACGCGGACATTTTCCGGCGTGCAGGCGATCTATGATTCCGTCGCCGCGACGGGTGGCTTCGATTTCTTCATTCTCAGCGATTCCACCGAACCGGCGAATTGGATTGCCGAGGAAGTGGCTTGGAAGGAATTGCGCGCCAGCCTGGAGCCGGATGCGCGCGTCTTTTATCGCCACCGCCACCGCAACATCGGGCGTAAGAGCGGAAATATTCAGGACTTCTGTGAGAATTGGGGCTCGCATTACGATTACATGGTAATTCTGGATGCCGACAGCCTGATGAGCGGCGAGACGCTGGCCTCGCTGGTCCGGCTGATGGACGCCAATCCCCGCGCCGCGCTGATCCAATCGCCCGCCACCTTGGTGGGACGCAGCACCCTCTTCGCCCGGATTCAGCAATTCGCATCCAGCGCGTATGGCGCGACCTACAATGCCGGGCTTGCCTGGCTGCAAGGCCCTGACGGCAATTACTGGGGCCACAACGCCATCATCCGGGTGCGCGCGTTCCAGCAGCATGGCGGTTTGCCCAAACTTCCCGGCCGCCCGCCCTTTGGCGGCGAGATCATGAGTCACGATTTCGTCGAGGCTGCGTTTCTGCAACGCGCGGGATGGGAGGTGTGGATGGCGCCCGATCTCACCGGCAGTTACGAAGAGCCGCCGCCCACCGTCTATGATCATTTGAAGCGCGACCGGCGCTGGATGCAGGGCAATCTGCAACATGCCCGCATCATTCTGGCGCAAGGATTGCGCATGCCCTCGCGCCTGCATCTGGCGATGGGCATCATGTCGTATCTGTCGTCGCCGCTATGGTTTCTTCTGCTGCTGACGTCACTGCTGGAAATGTTTCTGCCCAACGGGACCGAGCCCTTTTCCTTCGCCGGACGTCATCCCGAACTGGCGCTGTCGGTCTCGCAGACCAAGCCATTGCTGCAATTGGTGACCGCGACTTTGGTTTTGCTGTATGCGCCGAAATTGCTGGCTTTGATGGTGCTTCTGGCCCAGCCCGAAGCGGTGAAGGCGCATGGCGGCGTCTCCGGCATTCTGCGATCGGTGGTGCTGGAAAGTATTTTCGCCACCTTGCTGGCGCCGGTGGTGATGCTGGCGCACACCTGGATGCTGATCAACATCATGCTGGGCCGCGCCACGGGCTGGGGCACGCAGACCCGCGACGACCGCGCCTTGCCGTTCTGGGTGGTGTTCCGGGAATATTGGCCACACACCCTGATCGGCATTGTCATGTCGGTGGTGTTTTACAAATTTGCACCAGACAGTCTGGCCTGGTTCGCGCCACTTCTGTTGGGCATGATTGTTTCCATTCCCCTGGTTCAGATCAGCTCCAGCCTGAAGCTGGGCATAGCCATGGCGCGCGACAATCTCTTCATGGTGCCCAGTGAGACCGGCGTAATCCCGGTTTTGAAGCGTGCGCATCAACTGGTCGAGAAACGCGAAGCCGCCGCGCGGTCGGGTGATTATCGCCAGCTGGTGCTGGATGATCCGGAAATCCGCGCTCTGCATCTGAAGCTGCTGGAAGAAATACCGCCGCCCGCCGAGGCGCCGCATCCGCAGCTACCGGCTTTGATCGATGCGGCGCGCCGCCGCGAAACGGCAGGCTTCAGCCGTCAGGATTGGCTGGCGGTTCTCTCCGATCCCGCGAGCATTCAAGCCGCTTCGGAAAATTCTATCTCCTCCGGCCTTCGCACCTGATCAATGCTACGGCGTCGAGCCCGCCCGATTGCAGACCCAACGCCGCGCATGAACTTCACTGTTGCTTGCGGCCTTCTTTGTCGAGCGCCGCGAAGTCCACATCGCTGAGCACGATCTCGGCGGCGGCAGTATTCTCGTCCAAATGCTTGACCTTTCCGGTGCCCGGAATCGGCAACATCACCGGGCTACGCTTCAACACCCAGGCCAATGCGATCTGCGCGGGCGTCGCGTTGTGCTTCTTGGCTATGCCATCGAGAAGCGAACCCGGCCTGGCCAGGTCGCCCGCCGCCAACGGAAACCAGGGAATGAATCCGATTCCATTCTTCTCGCAATAATTCAGCACATCCTCGCTGCCGCGCGTCACCAGATTATATTGGTTCTGCACCGTCACGACCGGGAAGACTTTGCGCGCGGCTTCGATCTCTTCCACCGAAACTTCGCTGAGGCCGGCCTGTGCGATCACACCATCATCGAGAAGCGTTTTGATGGCGGCGAATTGCTCGCCGCGCGGCACATTGGGATCGATGCGATGCAGTTGCCAGAGCGCGATGGTTTCGACCTTCAGCCGGTCGCGGCTCTTCTTCGCGGCATTGATCAGATATTGCGGATCGCCTTTTGGCACCCATTGATTGGGGCCTGTGCGGGTGAGCCCGCCCTTGGTGGCGACGAGAACGCCGTCATAAGGATAGAGCGCCTCGCGGATCAGATCTTCCGAGATATCGGGGCCATAGGCATCCGCCGTGTCGATGAAGTCGATGCCCAGTTCCGGCACCCGGCGCAATGTCACCAGCGCTTCGGCTTTGTCCTTGGGCGGCCCCCAGACGCCGTCACCCACGATCCGCATGGCGCCGAAGCCCAGACGGTGAACCGAGATTTTGCCGCCAATGGAGAAACTGCCGGATTTCGCTGCATTGGTCATGAGAGAGCCTCGTGGGGGACAACGGAAAATAGGCTGCGCACCGCTTCGGTTCCAGGGTGCCGCACAAAAGAAAACGGCCCCGCCTGTAAGGCGGAGCCGCTTCCCAGTCACAAAACTGACCGATTATTGCTGATTATCCGGCAGTGTATAAGCGATGTATTCGCCGGAGTAATCGCCGCCCGAAGAGGCGACGACAATGTACTGCTTGCCATTGACCATATAGGTCATCGGCGAGCCCGACTGCGGCGCAGGCAGAAGAACGCTGCCCACTTCCTTGCCGGTGGCCTGGTCATACGCACGCAGCGGCGCGCCGCGCGGATGCTCCGGCGTGGTGGTCAGCTGACCGTCACCCGCGATCACCAGACTCTTGGTGACCAGAGTGCCGATGTTGAAGCCGGTCTGTCCGGTGCGCGGAACATTCACGCCCTTGAGCACGGGATTGTTGCGGATGTTGTCCGGCGTGTCGCCATGCGCGACCTGCCAAACGATGTCACCCTTGTCCATGTTGATGGCGCTGATGGTCGAATAAGGCGGCTTCAAGAGCGGCAAGCCCTTGATCGACAGATTGCGGCTGCCGCCGCCACCACCGCCAGCCGCAGGGGCCGCACGCTTGGCTGCAGGCGCCGCGTCGGCGCCCTGATCGGCACCGGCTGCATTGACCATCACCACGCGCTGACCGGCCCGGCCTTCGACATAAGGCAGATCGGTGAAACCCGGCGGCGGCGGAACCAGCGCCGTCAACGACATGCAGGAATTGCAGCCATAAACATAGACGGTGTGGTTTTCCGGGTTGAAGGAGCCGCCCGGCCAGTTGGTGCCGCCATTGGCAGCGCCCACCATGATGGTCGCGATAGGGCCATTCTCGTTCGACACCACCGGCGGGGTGTAGATCGGACCCATCTTGTACTTCTTGACCGCTTCCACCGCTTCGGCACGCAGCTCCGGCGTGAAGTCGATCAGCTCGTCAACCGACGTACCCGTGCGGGTATAGGGCTTGGGCTTGGACGGGATGGGCTGGGTCGGCGAATACCATTCGCCAGGCGCAGTACCCTTCTCGACCTTCTTCTCCGGGATCGGCCAGATCGGCTTGCCGGTGATGCGGTCGAAGGCATAGAGCATGCCCATCTTGCTGGGATTGACGACGGCCTTGATCGCCTTGCCGTTGACATTCACGTCCATCAGCAGCGGCGGGGACGACATGTCGAAGTCCCACACTTCATGATGGATGAACTGGAAGTGCCATTTGGGCTTGCCGGTATCCAGATCGACCGCCACCAGGCTGTTGCCGTACAGGCCGTTGCCGGGACGCTTGCCGCCATAAAAGTCCGACGTCGGCTGCTCGACCGGCAGATAGGCCAGATTGGCGACCGGATCGGCCGTCATCTCGGTCCACACGCCGGTATTGCCGGTATATTCGTTGGAATTGTCCAGCCAGGTTTCCGCGCCGGGCTCGCCCTTTTGCGGAATGGTGCGGAACTGCCAGAGGCGCTTGCCGGTGCGCACATCGAACGCGCGCGCCGAGCCTTTGTTGTTCTTGAAGCTCGTCGGCGTGAAACCTTCGCGGAAGGCCGAGCCGACCAACACGCGGTCGCCCACGACGGTCGGCGCCGACTGCCAGCCGATTTCACCGGTGGTCAGATCGGGAGAAATCTTCTGGTCGTCATCGGCCTTCAGATCCACCGAACCATTGTTGCCGAAGCCGGGAACGCGCTGGCCGGTCTTGGCGTCGAGCGCGATCAGCTGGTAGCCCGGCGTGACATAAAGAATGCGGGCTTCCTTGCCGTCCGTCCAATAGGACGGGCCACGGCCCGACAGCTGACGCGGAGCAGCAGCGCCACGCGCGCCTTCTTTCTCGCCATGCACCCAGATCAGTTCGCCCGTCACCGCGTCCAGCGCGACGACCGCGCGGCGCGAACCGGCAGTCGCATAGAGCACGCCATTGACTTCCAGCGGTGTGCCTTCGAGCTTGAATTCCTTGCGGTTGCCCATGTTGTCGGTCTTGAACCGCCAGGCCACTTCCAACTTGGAGAAGTTCGACGCGTTGATCTGGTCCAACGGCTTGAAACGGCTGCCGGTGATATCGCCGGTGTAAGACGTCCAATCCACATTCTGGCCGGTCTGCGCGAACGCAACCGAACCGCCCAGAAGCATGGCCACCAGGCCTGCCCCTGCCAACAATTTCGTCTTCATCATTCTTTTTCTGCCCCTTGGTGAAATCATTTTGTTTGCGTTCGAACGCAACGCGAAAGAGGCGGCGGCCCTGCAGCCGCCGCCTTTTCGGATCAGCCCATTTCCTTGATCTGCGCCAGGCCGCGCTGGATTGCGGCCTTCTGTTCCTCGGTCACATCCAGGAACGGCGGGCGCTGATAGGTCTGCCGCGAACCCATTTGCAGGCTCAAGGCATACTTCATCGGACCATAAGAGTTCACGTCGCCATCGCGCAGCAGCTTTTCCTGGTCGCGCAGTTTGCCCAGTGGCGTCTTATAGTCTTGGCCGGCGCGGAAGGCCGCAAAGACTTCGGCATATTGCTTGGTGAAGAGATTGCCGTCGGCCAGGATCGCACCCATCCCGTGATCGAGCGCGTATTCCAGACGGCCATTGCCGCCGATGCCCGTACGCATGTTGAGCTCGGGGAAGTTCTTCACGAACTCGACATATTCCGGCATGTCGTTGTTGGAGTCCTTGATGCCGGCCAGATTGGAATAATGCTTCAGGCCGTTCAGCAATTCGGTGGTGATCGGAACCGCCGAGGTGCCCGGGATGTGATAGAGATTGACCGCCAGGCTTTGCGGCACCGCATCGAACAGCAACGAATAATATTTGATCAGGCCCGCTGTTTCCGGCTTCTTGAAATAGAAGGGCGGAATGACGAGCAGCCCATCGGCGCCATGATCGGCGGCGTGCTTGGAAAGCTCGATGGTCTCGGGGAAGTTCGGCGTGCCGGGGCTGAGGATGATGTTCATCCCGTCCTTGTTCTTGCCGACCACATCCATCACCGCTTTGCGCTCGGCGACCGAGAAGGAAGGATATTCGCCCGTGGTGCCCAGAACGACGATACCGTCGGCGCCCTGATGCTTGAACCATTGGACCTGGGCCTTCATCGCGCCCAGATCGACTTTCAAATTCTTGTCACATGGCGTGGTGCTTGCGACCCAGAACATCGTCTTTTGCTTGCTGCCGAGATTGCGCGAAGCCTGCGCATTGGCGGCGGTGGAGCCGGCAAGGGCGGTAGCCGCCACCGCGGCGCCGATGGCACCGATGGCTTCTCTACGATTGGTACTCATTATTCCTCCGAGGGGATGACATGGCTGCACTTCGTTCGCGCGCCCCGCCTCCCAAGGCACGCTGCTCCACCAAGTCGCGGGCAATCTCATCTCGAACGGGATTCCTGTAAAGCCGCAGCGACCCGATATTGCGGCGCACCATTTTTCATTTGGGATGTGAGGTTTTCTCAGCCACCGATTCCGACAGATAACTCATTGAAATATATAGATTAAATTCCTGTTAGGTGGCGCGATTGCGCCCTTGCGAGAAAGCGCCGCAGTGGCGGTATGCGCCTGCCAAATGGCTCGCGTTGATGCCGCCCGGCAACTTCCCGAACTTGGCAACGCCAGCATACTATCTGTGCGTCGAAAGGGAGATGTCCGTGCGCAATCAGAATGAGAATCCCGTCAGCCGCCGATCCTTGCTGAAATTGATCGGAACCACGGCGGGCAGCGCCATGATGTACGAGACCATGGTGGCCATGGGGTATGCCGGGGAATCGAACTTCAACAATCCGATCAAATTGTCGGGCGATGTGAAGGGCGCCACGGTTCTGGTGCTGGGCGCGGGCCTTGCGGGCATGACCGCGGCCTATGAACTGCGCAAGGCCGGCTACAAAGTGCAGGTGCTGGAATATAACGACCGCCCCGGCGGGCGGAACTGGTCGCTGCATGGCGGCGACACTTATACCGAAATGGGCGGCGTCACCCAGAAGATCACCTTCGACAAGGGCCTGTATTTCAATCCCGGACCCTGGCGCATTCCCTACCACCATCGCGGCTTGCTGCATTACTGCAAGGAATTCGGCGTCCAGCTCGAATCCTTCAACATGGTCAACTACAACGCCTATGTGCATTCGACCAAGGCTTTCGGCGGCAAGCCCAAGCGCCATCGCGAGATCGCGGCGGATTTCGACGGCTATGTCGGCGAGCTTCTCGCCAAGGCCACGGTGTCGGACAAGCTGAACGCTCCGATGAGCAAGGATGAGAAAGACGGCTTGCTTCAGGTGCTGCGCTTCTGGGGCGCGCTGGACAAGAATTACGAATACAAAAAGAGCGAAGCGGCCAGCAACATGCGCGGCTTCAAGACCGATCCCGGCGGCGGGCTTGCACCGTTGCCGGTCGATTCCGATCCCATCCCGATGAAAGAGCTGTTCAACGCGGGCATGTGGTTCTCGGTGATCGCGGGCAAGATCTATGAATTCCAGACGCCTTTGTTCCAGCCCGTTGGCGGCATGGGCATGATCGGCCAAGCCTTCGGCAAACAGCTGACCGGTGCGATCAAATACAATTGCAAGGTCACGAACATTCAGCAGGACGGCAACGGCGTCACCGTCAGCTATATCGACTCCAAGACCGGCGGTGCCCCGCAAAAGGCCACCGCCAAATGGTGCGTCTGCACCATCCCTGCCACGGTTCTGGGTCAGATCCCCATGAATGTGGGCGCGCCGATGCGCAACGCCATCAATTCCCTGGCCTATGACGCGGCCTATAAAGTCGGCCTGGAGTTCAAGCGCCGCTTTTGGGAAGAAGATGACGGCATCTATGGCGGCATCACCTACACCGACCAGCCGATCTCCAACATCAGCTACCCGTCCACCGACTATCACCGCAAAGGCGGCGGCGTGCTGCTGGGTGGTTACATCTTCTCCGACAGCCCGCGCACCTATGAGTTCGAAGCGTTACCGGCCCAGGACCAGATCAAGGCGGCCTTGGAACAGGGCGCGAAGATCCATCCGCAATATATGAAAGAGTATAAGAGCGGCGTCGGCATCTCCTGGCATCGCGTACCCTGGACGCTGGGCTGCTCCGGCCGCTGGACGGAAGAGAACCGCGCCAAGAACTACAACAATCTCTGCGCCGTCGACGGGCGGATCGTGCTGGCGGGTGAACATGCTTCGCGCCTGCCCGCCTGGCAGGAAGGTGCGGTCCTGTCGGCGCTGGACGCCATCGGCCGTCTGCACAAGCGGGTGTTGCAAGCCTAAGAAGCGACGGCCAGGAGCCGGTAGCGGCAGCGTGCCGGCGGGAAGCGCCGGCACGGCGCGGAACGGTTTTCCGTCCGGACGCGCGACCCAAAAATTAAGGGCGGGAATTATCTCCCGCCCTTTTTTATGTCCAAACCATCAGAGCTCACCTTGAGCCTGTCGAAGGGTGAGGAGCCTCAGCTATTGTCCGGCAGCGCGAAGCAGAGGTATTCGCCGGAGTAATTGCCGCCGCTGATCGCAACGATGATGTACTGCTTGCCGTTGACCATATAGGTCATCGGCGTGCCCGATTGCGGCGCGGGCATCCACACCGCCCCCACTTCCTTGCCATTCTCCTGATCATAGGCGCGCAGCATCGCGCCGCGCGGATGATCGGGACCATTGGTGAGCTGGCCTTCGCCCGCGATCACCAGATGCTTGGTCACCAGGGTGCCGATATTATAGGTGGTCTGCCCGGTGCGCGGGATG
>DASYDX010000013.1:0-11588 GCA_036499345.1 Rhizomicrobium sp. | reverse complement strand
CCTGGGCGCGGAAACCACGCGCGATGCCGTTCATGTGCCGCTCAGCGCCGGCATCACCACCAATGCCGGTTATGGCGAGTTGCAATCCAGCCTGCCGGGTCTTCTGGGCGAGGGCGTGGATTTCTACAACAGCGTCAGCGTCCGTTATGACGACAATAGCCGCTTCGGCAGCCGCACTACCTGGCATGTCGCGCCGGTTCTGGCGTTCACCCAGACCGACACACGCCTGCATGCCAGCTTTGGCACCGGCTTCAAGGCGCCGTCGCTGGTTCAGCTGTATGAAGATTTTCCGGCCTTCTTCTTCTTCGCCAATCCGAACCTGAAGCCGGAAACCAGCGAAGGCTATGATGTGGGTGTGGATCAGACCCTGTTCGGCGTGACCGGCGGGCTCACCTGGTTCCACAATGACATCCGCAATCTGATCGCCACCGATCCCGTCACTTTCTCCACCAACGTCAATATCGGGCGGGCGCGGACCCAAGGCTTGGAAGCGTATCTCGCCTGGCAACCGCTCGACACGCTCAAGCTGCGTGCCGACTACACCTATACCGAGGCGCAGGATCGCGGCACGGGATTGGAACTGGTGCGTCGTCCCAAGAATAAGATCAGCACCGATGCGCGCTGGCAGGCCATGGAGGCGCTCAGCCTCGATGCCAGCCTTCTCTATGTCGGAAGCTGGATCGACGGCAGCCGGGATTTCTCGATCTCGCGGTTGAACGCCCATCCCTATTTCACCGCGGACATTGCGGCGACCTATACCTTGACCGATAATTTCGCGGTCACTGGCCGGGTCTCCAACCTGTTCGACAAGGCATATGAGAATCCCACCGGCTTCCTGCAGCCGGAGCGGGCCTTCTATGCGGGCATCAAGGCGAATTTCTGAATGATGCAAAGGATCGGCGCGGCTGTCTTTCTTGTCCTGGCGACGGGACAGGCGATGGCCGCGCCGCCGCCGCAGCGCATCATGTCGCTGAAAATCTGTACCGACGAATTGCTGATGGATCTGGTGCCGGCGTCGCGTATCGCGTCGGTCACCTTCCTGTCCCGCGAAGCCGCAGCGCTTAAGATATGGCCGCAGGCGGCCCACATCCCCGTCAATCACAACAGCGCCGAGGAAGTGTTGGCCACAAGGCGCGACATGATCCTCACTGACAGCTTCACCGGTCCGCAGATGCGCGCGATCCTGGTGCAAAGCGGTGCGCGGGTGGTGGAAGTGCCGCCCGCAGAAAATTTTGCGCAGATCCGGGCCGTCACCAGAATGGTGGGCGAGGCGGTGGGCGCGCCGGAAAGGGCGGATGCTCTGATCGCACAGATGGACGAGAGTTTGCGGCGCCTGGCCGCGACCCGGCCCACGCGGCCAATCAAGGTCATGGGGTGGGGCGGGGGTGGTTTCGTGCCGGGCCGCGCCACTATGTTCAACGCCGTGCTGGAAGCGGCGGGAGGCACCAATATCGCCGCCGAAGAAACCTATACCGATGTCGAAGGTCTGATCGCCGCGCGGCCGGATGTGCTCGCTTATGGCGACGACTATATCGACACGCCCAGTCTGCGCGCCGACCAGAATGCCCATCCCGTTCTGCTGAAACTCTTCGGTTCACGGCGTGTCATTTATCCAGCGGCGCTGTTCAATTGCGGCGTGCCGCAAAGCGCAGAAGCGGCCGCGCAGCTGCGCAAGCAATTGCTGTCGGCCATGGCGCAACCGGGCGGGGTGCCATGAAACGGCTGCCGCTGATCCTGGCATTTCTTCTCGTCATCGCTTTCATTCTGTCGCTTCTGGCTGGGCGGGTCTGGTTGCCGCCGGAAGAAATCTTGTCGGGTCACGCTTTGCCTTCGCTGATCGTGGGCGGCATCCGTTTGCCGCGCAGTGTGTTGGCGCTTCTTGTCGGCGGCGCGCTGGGCCTTTCGGGTGCTGTGCTGCAAGGGCTGACCCGCAATCCGCTGGCGGAGCCGGGGCTATTGGGTGTTTCGACCGGCGCGGCGCTGGGCGCGATCCTGGCGATCTATTTCGGCATCACGGCGATATCGGTGGTGGCGGGGCCGTTTCTGGGCATCGCGGGCGCACTTGCGGCCTGTGCGCTGACATTCGGCCTGGGACGGGGCGGCGGCACCATCGCGCTGGTTCTGGCGGGCGCGGCGGTGTCCAGTCTGACCGCGGCGGGTATCGCCTTGGCGCTGAACTTCGCGCCCAATCCCTATGCGGCTTACGAGATCATGAACTGGCTTCTGGGTTCGCTCGCGGACAAGAGCTGGGCGCAGGTCTGGCTGGTTCTGCCATTTGTTCTGATCGGCGGCGTGCTGCTGGCCACTACGGGACGGGCGCTGGACGCGCTCAGTCTGGGCGAGGCGCAGGCGGAAAGCCTCGGTGTCGATCTCAACCGGCTGCGGATCGCTGCCATCGCCGGGACCGCGCTGGCGGTGGGTGCAGCCACCTCGGTCACCGGCGCGATCGGCTTTATCGGTTTGGTGGCGCCGCATCTGGCGCGTCCCCTTGTCGGTCATCAGCCCAGCCGCATTCTGCTGCCCGCGACACTGGGCGGTGCTCTGCTGCTGCTGATCGCGGACATCGCGGCGCGGCTCATCCATCTGGGGCCGGAATTGAAGCTGGGGGTCTTCACCAGCCTGGTCGGTACGCCCTTCTTCTTCTGGCTGGTGATCCGGCTGAAGCAGAGGGCTCCATGAGTGTGCTTCTGGCGGAACAGGTCGGCGTGACGCGCCATGGCCGGACGATCCTTCAGGATGTCTCGTTGACGGCCGGGCCGGGCGACTTCATCGCCGTGATCGGTCCCAATGGTGCAGGCAAATCCACTTTCCTGGCGGCGCTGGCGGGATTGCTGACGCCGGAGCGGGGCACCGTCAGCCTGGACGGCGTACCCTTGAACCAGATCCCGCGCCGGACCCTGGCCCAGCGCCGCGCTTTTCTTCCCCAGAATCCGGTTTGCGAATGGCCGCTGTCGGTCGAGCGACTGGTGGCGCTGGGCCTGACCGCACATCTGCCGGCCCTGGGGCCGCTGCCGTCCGGCTTCGAAGGTGCCATCGCCGATGCCTTGGCCGCGCACGATCTGACCGAGCGCAGAGAGCAGCCGGCGACCACTTTATCGGGGGGCGAATTCTCCCGCGCCATGCTGGCGCGTGCGCTGGTGGGCAGGCCCGATGTCCTGATTGTGGACGAACCCGTCACGGGCCTCGATCCGGTGCATGCTTTCGCAGCGATGGCCCGGCTGGCCGCCTGGGCGGCGCAGGGACATACCGTGATTGCTTCGCTCCACGATCTGACCCTGGCGGCACGCTATGCCGGGCGGATTTTGGCTCTAAAGCAGGGCCGGGTGGCGGGCGAGGGCGCGATGACCGCTTCTCTGATCCAGGAAGTTTTCGGAGTTGAGTCTGAGGTCCGTGGTCAAGGCGCGAATGTGAAAGTTGATTTTCTGTTGCCATGAAAATTTTTTGCTTGTGGGCTTATCCACAGGCCAAAACGCCTTGACGCAACCCGTGTTTGGGGCACTAGATATGGCGGCAGGGTTGTCCGATTTGTCATACTTCTAGGGGTAACGGAGGCATCTGGTGGGCCATACTATGGTCCGGCCAAGCCCGAGAATTCCCCTGTCGGTAACTGTGCCAACGGGATTTTTTAGCGGCGGATTTGGGCAGAATGCCGGGTCCGAGGAATGAATTGGGGGCCTACATGTCGGCAGCTGGCAAACTCGACTTTCATGGCGATTTCGACGCCCAGGGACAGCTGGTCGAGACGCCCTATCGCCCGCAGCTGGTGAAGAAGTCGGCGGCTGCCGCTCCGGTTGTTCGGGTGCGCGAGATCGTGGAGCGGGAACCGGAAGCGCGTTCCGTCCATGCCCCCATGCCTGGTCCGTTGTTTTCCCGGCCCACCCCGGCCGATCTGGTTCTGGACCGTTCACGCGACATTCTTCTGACCGCGTTCGGCAAGGCGACGCTCATCGACCGGTATCTGATGCCGGGCGAAAGCTTCCAGGACATGTTTGCGCGCGTCTCCTGCGCCTATGCCGACGATGTGGGCCATGCCCAACGCCTTTATGACGCGATGAGCCAGCTCTGGTTCATGCCCGCGACCCCGATCCTGTCCAATGGCGGCACCAAGCGCGGCCTGCCGATCTCTTGTTTCCTCAATGACGTGTCGGATTCGCTCGACGGCATTGTCGGGGTCTGGAACGAGAATGTGGCGCTGGCCTCGAATGGCGGCGGCATCGGTACCTATTGGGGCAAGGTCCGCTCCATCGGCGAAAGGGTGAAAACCGGCCAGACCTCCGGCATCATTCCCTTCATCCATGTGATGGACGGCCTCACTCTGGCGATCAGCCAAGGCTCGCTGCGCCGCGGATCGGCGGCGGTCTATCTCGACATCACCCATCCGGAAATCGAAGAGTTTCTGGAGATCCGCAAGGCCTCTGGCGACTTCAACCGCAAGGGCCTGAACCTTCATCACGGCATCAACATCACCGACGAGTTCATGCATTGCGTGCGGGACGGTAAGATGTTCGGGCTGAAGAGCCCCAAGACCGGCGAAGTGTTGCGCGAGGTCAATGCGCGCCAGCTCTGGCAACGCATTCTGGAAACGCGCCTGCAGACCGGCGAACCATACATTCTCAATATCGATGCGGTGAACCGCGCTTTGCCGAAACATCAGCGCGAACTGGGACTTAAGGTTAATACCTCAAACCTTTGCAGCGAGATCACGCTGCCGACCGGTATCGATCATACGGGCGAAGACCGTACGGCGGTCTGCTGCCTGTCTTCGCTCAATATCGAGACTTGGGACCAGTGGTCGGAAGAGGAAGGCGTTGTCGAAGACGTGCTGCGCATGCTCGACAATGTGCTGACCAGCTTCATCGAGACCGCGCCCGACAGCATGAAGCGGGCGAAATATTCCGCGTTGCGCGAGCGCTCGGTCGGCCTGGGCGTGATGGGTTTCCATTCCTTCCTCCAGTCCAAGAATATTCCCATGGAAAGCGCCATGGCGAAGTCGTGGAACCTCCGTATCTTCAAGAAGATACGCCGGGAAGCTGATGCGGCGTCTTACATCTTGGCGGAAGAACGCGGCGCCTGCCCGGATGCGGCGGAGAAGGGCATGAAGGCCCGTTTCAGTCATAAGATCGCGATCGCGCCGACGGCGTCGATCAGCATCATCTGCGGCGGCACTTCGGCTTGCGTCGAGCCGATCCCGGCCAACGTCTATACCCACAAAACCTTGTCGGGCGCCTTCTCAGTCCGCAATCCCTATCTGCAGGCGTTGCTGGAACCCAAGGGGCTCAACACCCCGGCGGTATGGCAATCCATTGTCGAGCATGAAGGCTCGGTGGCGCATCTGGATGAGCTGACGGAAGAAGAGAAATCCGTCTTCCGCACCGCCTTCGAAATCGATCAGCGCTGGGTGGTGGAACTCGCCGCCGACCGCACGCCCTACATCTGTCAGAGCCAGTCGCTCAATCTGTTCCTGCCCGCCGACATCGACAAATGGGATCTGCACATGCTGCATTGGACGGCGTGGGAGCGCGGCATCAAGAGCCTCTATTATTGCCGCTCCAAGTCGATCAGCCGCGCCGGTTTCGCGGGCCAGTTGGAAAAGACAGCCAGCAAGGTCGTGGCCGAAACCCGCACCGATTATGAAGAGTGCCTGGCATGTCAATAAATCTCGGCAGCGTCGATCCGCGTTCCTTGATCGGAACGGGGCAGGTGGGTCTTCTCACCTCCAGCGGCACCTATGATGTGGAACGCTATCCCTGGGCCTATGAATGCTGGAAGCGCCAGCAGCAGACCCATTGGATGGGCGAAGAAGTGCCGCTGGGCGCCGACATCAAAGATTGGCAGTCCGGCCATCTCACCGACGCCGAAAAAGGGCTGCTGACTCAGATTTTCCGCTTCTTCACGCAAAGCGACGTCGAAGTCGGCGACAATTACCTCAAGCGCTACATCCCGATCTTCCAGCCCCTGGAAGTGCAGATGATGATGGCCGCCTTCACCAATATGGAGACGGTGCATATCGACGCTTATGCACTGCTGCTGAAGACTTTGGGTATGCCCAAGACCGAATTCGAAGCCTTCCGCGACTATGACGCGATGCGCGCCAAGGCCGACTATATGCACACATTCGGCGTGGGCACGGTCGCCGACGTAGCACGTACCTTGGCCATGTTCGGTGCCTTCACCGAAGGCATGTCGCTGTTCGCCAGCTTCGCGATGCTGTTGAACTTCCCGCGCCACAACAAGATGAACGGTATGGGCCAGATCGTGTCCTGGTCGGTGCGCGACGAAAGCCTGCACTGCGAGGGTATCACCAAGCTCTATCACGCTTGGAACGAAGAGACCGGTGCGGTCACCAAGACGGTGCGCGACGACATTATGGATGTCGCCAAGACCATGGTCGGTCTGGAAGAGCGTTTCGTCGATCTCGCCTTCAGTCTGGGCGACATCAAGGGCATGACCCCGGCCGACATCAAATCCTATGTTCGCTATATCGCCGATTGGCGGCTGACCCAGCTCAAATTGTCACCCGCTTTCGGCAATTTCGAGGAAACGGAATCCGGCTACAAACAGATCAAGCCGCATCCGCTGCCCTGGCTGGTGGAAATCCTGAACGGCGTCGAGCACGCCAATTTCTTCGAGCAGCGCGCGACGGAATATTCCAAGGGCGCCACCAGCGGTTCCTGGGACGGTCAGGGCGGCGTGTGGGATTCGTTCGACCGGCGCAACAGCGCGGCGGCGGAATAATCAGCTTCCGGCAGGCCTGAGCCGCGCCATCGCTTCGGGAAGTGCCGCCGTGTTTTCCGGCACATAAAGCCGTGTGCGGCTTTTCAAGTGTGAGACACGGTGCACATCCATCTGCCGGGCGAGCGCCCGCAGGCAGAACAATTCTTCCTTGGTAGTGATCTCGAAGGCCGCGTATTCGCGAATACCTTCCTGCAATTCGCGATCGCTGACGGCTGCTTCAAACAATTCCGCCCAGGCATCGCTTTCCGACGCGATGCCGGCGCCTTCGTCGAAATGGATCTTGCGGCGGTCGCGGATCGCGGTCGGCAATTCATGGGGATAGAGATCGTAAAGCGCGCGCAGGGGCTGTTTGCCTCGCGGATAGCCTGCGACCGGTTTGAGCAACGCGGCGGCATCGAGGCCGAGTGCATATTCGGCCAAGAGCGGATCCAGGAACGGCTCGCGGATTTCCAGTTCGAAGTTCATCGAGCAGCGATCCACACGCTGGAGATTGGCTCGGTGCATCATCGACAGGCACTGTTCCTGCACATTGCGGCCCAGCGCCGTCGATTGCGCAAAACTGTGCTCGAGCGGGCCATAGCCCGCAAACAGCTCGTCGGCGCCTTCGCCGCACAAGGCGACGCGGAAGCCGTCTTCGTGAATACGGCGCGAAATCAGATAGGCGTAAAGACTGGGCCGCAGGATGGCGGGCTCGAACGCCTCAGCCACGCCCGCCACGGTTTCCAGCAGGGAAAGTGTTTCGCCGCTTTGCGGATCGAACGCGACCTCGCGCATGTCCATGCCAGACGTCGCGGCATAATCCCTGGCATATTGGAGGTCGGGCGCGTCGGGGCCCGCGATGATATAGCCGGGCATCTCGGGCCGATGGCGGCGCGCATAGTGCATCATCAAAGTAGAATCGATGCCGCCGCTAAAGAGGCCCGCCACCGGTAGATCGGACGGAAGGCGCATCCGCACTGCTTCGGCCAGAATGGCGTCGAGGTCTTTCGCCGATCCCATACCGGGCGAAGCGGGCTGCGGCAGTTGATAGAATTGGCGGCAGAAATTGCGTGTCAGCAGATAGCCCGGCGGAAGCAGCATCACATCGCCGTCCGGGCTCGCGTTCAGAAGCGGCTTGATCTCGGAGCAGAACAAAAAGCGCGTGCCGGATTGGATGAGATAGAGCGGCTTGACGCCAAAGGGGTCGCGCGCCGCGAGAAATTCCCCTGTCGCCGTATCGACCGCGACGAAAGCATACATGCCGTTCAGGCGCTTGAAGGCCTGGGCGCCCCAGACCTGAAGCGCATTCGCCAGAACCTCGGTGTCGTTTTCTGTGCGAAAAACAATGCCGAGCTTTTCAAGCTCTATGCGCAACGCGGCGTGGTTGTAGATTTCGCCATTCATGCAGACCTGCAGACGGCCGTCGAAAGAGGCTTGCGGCTGCATGCCCTGACGCGGATCGACAATGCGAAGTCGCCGCGTGCCCATGGCGATGTTCTTGGCCGGTGCAGCGATGGGATCTGTGATGTCGCCGCGATGCGCGATGCCCGCGATCAAGCGCCGGACGGCGTCTTCCGCGCCCTCCCAATTGATGGCCGCCGCAATGCCGCACATGCCGGAAATTCCCCGAAAAAAGCGGGGAAGAGTAGGCGGCCCGAGGTTAACGGGCCGATAACCGTAAAATCAGAGGCTCGTCAGGGGCAAACCGCTCTCGCGCCAGGCTTTGACGCCGCCATCCAGCGCGGCGGCATGGGTATAGCCCAGCTCCCGCAAGGTCGCGGCGGCGAGGGTAGAAATCTGGCCGAACTCGCAGCAGACCAGAATGCGTTGGGTGGGGTCAGGCAATTCGGAGTTGACGCGCAATTCCAACTGGCCGCGTGGCAAATGCTTCGCGCCGGGGATATGACCGGCGGCGAACGCGTCCTTCTCCCGTACGTCCAGCAGGACCAATTCCAGATCGTTGCGCTTCACCCGTTCGGCCAACTCCGCCATCGAGATGAAGGCGATATTGGCTGCGGCGTCGGACAGAAGCTGCGCCACGGTCTTGCCGCCGCTCATATTGGTGCGCAGCGCTTCGGTGAGGTGGGTGGGCGCTTCCAGATTGAGCGCGCGCATCATTTCGACAAAAGCATCGCGCTCGCGCTTCTGAAGCCGGGGGTTGTTCGCGATCTCATCGCCGATGGTGGAATGGCTGCGCCCCTTATAGTCATGCGCGGGATAGACCTTGAGCGCAGGGTCGAGCTTGAGCAGCCGGTTGAACAGGCTGTCATGCAACGCTTCGGGATCGCCGGTGGGAAGGTCGGTGCGCCCGGTACCGCCGATCAACAGCGTATCACCGGTGAAGACGCGGTCCTCTGCCACCATGCACATGGAATCGCGGGTGTGACCGGGCGTGTGCAGCGCCGTCAGCCGCATTTCGCCCACCCGCAGGATTTCGCCGTCGCAAAGCCGGAAATCGGCATAGGGCGCGGGTGAGAGCCGATGGGTGACCACCTTGGCTTTCAGAATACGGCCCAGTTCCTTGGCAGCGGAGAAATGATCGGCATGGGTATGGGTGTCGAGCACATAACGGATGCGCAGGCCGTCCTTCGCCGCCAGGCCCAGATAGTGATCCATCTGTTTCAGATTGGGGTCGATCAGGACGGCGGCATGGGTCTCGCCGCATCCGATGAGATAGGACTGACATCCGCCGGTCGGAACCTGCTCGAAGATCATGTGCGAAGCCCTTTGCCCGTCTCACTGTGCCAGAAAAGCCGGATCATGGCGAACGGAGCGCCGCCCGGAAGGCGCGGTCCTGCTTCAGCGCATATTCCCGGGCCATCGCTTTGCGGCGGGTGCGATGCTTCTCGGCATAGACCAAGGTCCAAGCTTGACCGCGGGTAAATTTTGCGCCCCTGGCGCCCCCACCGTTATGCTCGGACAGCCGCCGGTCCAGATCCAGAGTCCAACCGACATAAGTCCTGGTCTTTCCAGCTTTGTTTCGCGCAATCAGGACATAGACGAAGGAGGGCATCGTTCCTCCTAGGTCTGCCATTTTCGCAACGCTGGCAAGACGCAAATGCGGGGTGCGCCGTTCCAGCCAGGGGCGTATATGCTTGCCGAAGCAATGATTGCTCGCGCAATTGTTGCCCTTACGCGGGACAGGGACATGCGGCCTTTCTATCGCACCGGTCATTACGGCATGGAGAATTCCGTCGGCTACCTGATCCGGCGGACGTCCAATCTCATGGTGCCGCAGATGGAAGCGCTGTTCGCGGACCAGTCTTTGACCTTCTCGCAATGGACCGTGCTGATGGTCTTGCGGGAATGGGGCCATTCCACTTCGGCAACGCTTGCCCGCGACATTTGTCACGATGCAGGATCGCTGACCCGGATCATGGACGAGTTGGAACAGCGCGATCTGGTTCAGCGCGTCCGCAGCGAAACTGACCGCCGCGTCGTCACCCTCAGCATGACACCCAAAGGTCTGACGATGGTGGAAATTCTGCTGCCGCGGGTGGTGGAGCATTGGAATGCGCTTTTGGGCGATTTCAGTCATCTGGAAATCAAACTTCTGATTAAACTTCTGTCGCGGCTGACCGCGGCGACAGAGGGAATGCGCGATCAGGACAATCTGAAGCTGCGCAAACGGCGGGAAAAGGAATCCACCGGAGTTCGGCGCCGCAGCGAACGCCGCGAACACCGTCATCGGCGGGAAATTCATTCATGAAAAAGTCATTCGCTCTTTTGTCTGCTCTGTTGCTATCTGCCTGCGTATCCGCGCCGACGACCACGCCCCAGATGCGTGCGCTGGCGCCGGAAAATCTCGGGCTTTCCGGTGAGGCGGCGCCGCATTTCGAGGATGCCTGGTGGAAGGCGTTCCACGATCCGCAAGTGGATCGTCTGGCGGAACTGACCTTGGCGGGCAATCCCACTTTGCAGAGCGCGCTGGCGCGCATCCGTGCAGCGCAGTCGCAGCTTTCGGGCGCGCGCGCCGATGATCTGCCGCAAGTCACTCTCGATGGCCAGGAACAGCGGCTGCTGTTCAGCAAGGATTATATCATCCCGCCGCCATTCGGCGGGACGTATCGCTGGTATGGCCAGGTCGCGGCGAATCTCACCTGGAATATCGATTTCTGGGGCAAACAGGCGGCGATCATTGACCGCGCCCGCAGCAATGTCCGGGCCGCAGGGCTGGACGCGGCAGCAGCAAGGTTGGCGCTGTCGGGCGCACTGGCGCAGACTTACATCAACCTTCTTCTGGCCTATCAGGATATCGACATCGCCCAGGAAAGCGTGCGCGAGCGTGAGGAGATTCTCAAACTCGCCCAGGGACGGTTCAATGCCGGGTTGGAAAACGCCAATGCGGTGGAACAGGCCAAGGCATTGCTGGCGCTGGCGCGTGCGGACGTCAAACGCACCACCGCCGAGCGCGATCTGAATGTTCATGCCATTGCGGCGCTGACCGGGCAGGGCGCTTCGGCCTATGCCACGATCACGCGTCCCGCGCCGCATCTGGACTCGTCCCTGCCGCTGCCGGTCACTATGCCGGCCGATCTTCTGGCGCGCCGCCCCGATATTTTGGCGGCGCAGGCGCGGATCGAGGCGGCCGCCAAGAACCGCGAAGCCGCGCACGCGGATTTCTACCCCAACATCAATCTTACGGCTCTGGTCGGTTTCCAGGCCATTGGTCTTTCCAATCTGCTGTCGAGCGATGCCTTCACCTATGGCGCGGGCCCGGCGATCCATCTGCCGATCTTCGATGCGGGCAAGATCCGGGCCGAATATGCGGGCGCGACCGCGGAGTTGGATGCCGCCGTTTCCGATTATAACGGCACGGTGCTGTCCGCGATCCGCCAGACCGCGGATGCCATGACACAGGTTGCGAGTCTCGA
>DASYDX010000012.1:0-56811 GCA_036499345.1 Rhizomicrobium sp. | reverse complement strand
TCCCCGGCAAAGATACGGCGAACGGAACGGACTCCACTGCGCCCGGCAGCGACAGCAAGCCGGTGCATATCGCGGCAGCAGACAGCGCGCCGCAGCCCGACGCGCCGCAAGCCACGCCGCTTGCGCAACCCGCGCTGCCGCCACCGCCCACACCGCCGCAAGGCATGGTGACAGGCAATTTTGTCGCGGCTCCTCTGGGCGCCAGCACCAGCGGCGCTGCGGTCACCACCGCGCTCCACATCGCCGCGTCCGACGCAGATCCCACGCCCACATTGAGCGCGCTCGCCGTCAGCGTTGCCGCACGCTCGCTGAGCGGCGCCAAGCAGTTCGAAATCCGTCTCGATCCGCCCGAACTGGGCCGCGTGGATGTCCGGCTCTCGATCGATGCCAGCGGCAAGACCCAGGCGCATATGACCGCCGACCAACCCCAGACGCTCGATCTTCTGCAAAAGGACGCGCCGACCCTGACACAGGCGCTGCGCGATGCGGGCCTGGATGTTTCGCAGAGCGGGCTGAATTTTTCACTGCGCGGCCAGGACCGCCAGAATGACGATGCCGGCGCCGGCCAGGGCCGCCGGACCAATCTCACCGCCACCCGCACAATCCAGGCGGCCCAGACTCCCACCGCTCTTTCCGTCAATGGCGCGGCCGCCGATGCCCGCGTCGATATCCATGTCTAAAGGACAGATGCCATGACAACGCCCGTTACCAGCACGACACAAACTCCCGCCGCCGCGACCTCTGGTGCCGCGGCCAATTCCGATGCGATGTCGCAGCTGTCCGGCAACTTCAACACCTTCCTGACATTGCTGACCAGCCAGCTGAAGAACCAGGATCCCACCAGCCCGATGGATTCCAGCACCTTCACGCAGCAGCTGGTCGAATACAGCCAAGTCGAGCAGCAGATCGATACCAACACCAACCTCAAGAGCCTGATCACCCAGGGCTCCACCCAGCTCGGTGCCTACGCGACCTCTTATCTGGGCAAAGCAGTTTCGGTGACCAACGGCAATGCCTCGCTGACCAACGGCGCGGCATCATGGACCTACAGCCTGGGCACGACCGCCAGTTCGAACACACTGACGGTGACCGATGCCAACGGCAATGTGGTCTATTCCGCCAACGGCGAAACCGCTTCCGGCAATCACCAGTTCAACTGGAACGGCCAGGACGTTCACGGCAACCAGCTTGCCGACGGCACGTACACCCTCGCGGTCAGTGCCAAGGCTTCGGACGGTTCGGCCGTTACGTCCCAAATCGCCAGCGCCGGCGTGGTGAGCGAAATCGACATGACATCGGGCACGCCGCAATTGGTGATCGGCGGCATGGAAATCGGGCTTGGCGACATTGCCAATATCGCAAACGCGACGAATTGAGTTTTTGAATCATAAGGCGCTCGAAAGCAGCACCTCAATCGCGGCGGCGGCGAACGAAGTTCAAAACCCGCGCAAGGAAAACGGAAAATGAGTCTCTACGGATCTTTGAATATCGGCGTTGCCGGCCTCAGCGCGAACAGCGCGGCCTTGAGCGCAACATCGTCCAACATCGCCAACGTCAACACCGTCGGCTACAAGGAAGCCACCGCCAACTTCTCGACATTTCTCAATGCCGAGAATGGCGTGGGCAGCAATGCCTCGGCCGGCGTGGCCGTCTCGGTCAGCCAGGACATCACCACCCAGGGCCTGCCCACCACGACGTCCTCGAACACCGATCTTTCGATTTCGGGCAACGGCTTCTTCGTCGTTTCGTCGAATGCCAGCGGTAGCGGCACCCGCGAATATACCCGCGCCGGCAGCTTCACGCCGGATGTGAACGGCAATCTGGTCAACACTGCGGGCCTTTATCTGCTGGGCTACAAGCTGGACGCCGCGGGCAATGTGCCTACCGACGCCAGCGCGCTCAGCCTGGTCAATGTCTCGTCGATTTCCGGCGCAGCGCAATCCACCAGCACACTGACCGTGCAGGCCAATCTGGATTCGAATTCGACAGTCGATGCCGGCTATACCGCGGGCGACATGACCGCCGGCACGGTATCGCCGGACTTCACCCGTACGGTCGATGTCTTCGACAGCCAGGGCGGCAGCCAACCGGTCACGTTCTCCTTCATCAAGACCGCCGCCAACACCTGGGCCTATGAAGCCAGCTATGCCGGCGATTCCACCAACCTGACGGCAACCGGTCCGATTTCGGAAGGCACGGTCGCGTTCAATTCCGATGGCACGCTTTCCAACGTGAACGGCGCGTCACCGGCCTCGGGCAATGTCAATCTGACCATTCCCTGGAAGCTTTCGACTTCGGGTCTCGATCCGCAGACGATCTCGCTCAACCTGGGCACGGTCGGCGGCAGCGACGGCCTTACCCAGGCCGACGCGCCCTCGGTCCTGAACGGCACCCATATCGACGGCACGCCCTATGGCAGCGTTACCGGCGTGACGGTCGGAAAGGACGGCACCGTGACGGCGCAGTTCTCCAACGGCCTGTCACAAGACGTCTACAAGATACCGGTTGCCACCTTCACCAACCCGGACGGGCTGGGTCAGATGTCGGGCAATGCCTATGCCGTGACCAAATCCAGCGGCGCTCCCAACATCAACCTGGCCAATTCCGGTACCGCCGGTTTCATCCAGTCCAAATCGCTGGAAGGTTCGACGGTCGATCTCGCCACCGAGTTCACAAATCTGATCACGACTCAGCGCGCTTATTCGGCATGCGCGCGCATCATCACCACCGCCGATCAGATGCTGCAGGAACTCGAGCAATTGCCGTCCAATTAACGATGATGAATAAACCCACGAAAAGCCCAAAAACAAAGGCTTTTCGTGGGCATTCTAAGGAGCCCTTTATCAGTTCATTTACCACGGCTCTTGGCCTTTTTTTAAAGGCGCAAAGGCTAATTTAGCCGCCAGTCGTGGTTTGGGAGTAGCGTGATGATGGAAGAGCGCAAAGGACGTGTGAGCTATGTCATCGGCCCCGATGGGAGTCCGCTGACGCTCGCCGATCTTCCGCCCCCCTCGACACGGCGCTGGGTCATTCGCCGCAAGGCTGAAGTCGTTGCCGCCGTGCGCGGCGGCTTGCTGAGCCTGGACGAAGCCTGCCGCCGCTATACGTTGACGGTGGAAGAATTCCTCGCCTGGCAGCATGCCATCGACCGCTTCGGTCTGGCGGGCCTGCGCGCCACGCGCGTTCAGCAATATCGCAACTGACCGCGTAGAAAATACGGGCGCGATGGCTGGGCGAAGGTCTTAAGAAAAGCTTTCCGGGGCGCGGAAAAGTCCCGTGCTTATGCTTAAGCCAAATTTTACCACAAGGGCGGCAATGTTTGCCTAGCAGGACTGGTTCCTGGCTGGGAGGATTTTGCTCGTGCCCGAATTTTTCAAGGCAGTCGGTGCCGCACGCTTTGGCGTGATGGCGGGTGTCGCCGCGGTCCTGACGGCCTTCTTCCTCTATATCGCCGGCGCGATCACCGAGCCGCCCAAGACCATCTTGTATGGCGGGCTGGAGCCGCGCGACGCCGCCGCCGTCACAGCCAAGCTGGACGGCATGAATGTGAAATACGACGCCAAGGGCGATGGCACCATTCTGGTACCCTCCGACCAGGTGACCAAACTGCGCATGGCGCTGGCTCAGGACAATCTCCCCGCCGCCGGTGTGGGCTATGAAATCTTCGACAAGTCGGATGCCTTCGGGACCACTGCCTTCGTCCAGAACATCAACCGGCTGCGCGCCACCGAAGGCGAATTGTCCCGCTCGATCCAGACCATCGATGGGGTGCAGAGCGCTCGCGTCCATCTTGTGGTGCCGGAACGCCAGGTCTTTTCCCGTGACGAACAAACGCCTTCGGCTTCCGTCGTCCTGAAGACCCGCACCGTGATGGGCCGCGGCCAGGTCGCCGCCATCCAACATCTGGTAGCCGCCGCCGTCGCGTCGCTGACGCCCGCCCGCGTCGCCATCGTGGACGACCGGGGCAATCTTCTGGCCGGTGGCGATGATCGCAGCGGCGCCGACGCCGTCGCGGCCAATCAGGAACAAAGCACCACCGATTACGAAGACCGTTTGCGTCAGCGCATCGAATCCATCGTCGCCAGCGTGGTCGGCGCGGGCCATGTCCGTGTTCAAGTCGCCGCCGATGTGAATTACAATCACACTTCTACCACCTCGGAGAGCTACGACCCCGACAGCAAAGTGGTGCGCTCGACTCAGACGGTGGAGCAGAATGCTTCCGACACATCCGGCAGCACGGAGAATGCGGTTTCGGTCGCCAACGCGCTGCCCAACGCGGCCAGCACCACACCCGGCGACAACAGCAAATCCAACTCTGGCCGCACCGAAGAGACCACCAATTACGAAATCTCCAAGAAAGTGACGACCTCCACCCAGGATGGCGGCGATATCAAGGCGCTGTCCGTCGCGGTGGTGGTGGATGGCACCGTGACGGGTGAAGGCGCCAAAGCCCCTTACACGCCGCGCACCGCCGCCGAGATGACCCAGATCACCAACCTGGTGAAATCCGCGATGGGCTTCAATCAGGCGCGGGGCGACCAGGTGCAGGTCACCAATATGGCTTTCGCCCGCGTCGATGCCGGCGATGCCACGCCCGCGCCCGCACCGCTTCTGGGGCTGGACTCCTCTTACTGGTTCAAGATCATCGAAGCGTCGATCATGTGCGTGACCGCGCTTCTGATCGGCCTGTTCGTGGCCCGCCCCCTGATCGCGCGCATGTTCGCGCCCAATCCGCCGACGCAAGCCACCACCGCTCAGCTCACCAACGGATCGCCAGTCGCGGGCGCACTCCCGGCGCCAGGACAGGCCAGCGGGTCTGCGCCCGGCGAAGGCAATGCCGGACCGGCGCCCGTGCGCGTTCTGCCGGCTCAGCCGGGCATCGATCTCAGTCAGATCGAAAATCAGATGTCGCGGGAATCTTCGGTCAAGAAAATCGGTGAAGTGGTGAATTCGCACCCTGAAGAGGCGCTCGCGATCATCCGCACCTGGCTGCATCAACCGGTATAATCATGGCGAAAAACGTCAAACCAGCTGTCCGGGACGATATCCGCTCCCTCTCCGGTGCGGAGCGGGCCGCGATCATCATGCTGTCCTTGGGCGAAGATCATTCCGCCAAACTCTGGTCGATGATGGACGAGGAAGAAGTCAAAGAAATCTCCCAGGTCATGTCCAATCTGGGCTCGATCTCGTCCGGCGTCACCGAGAAGCTCCTGATCGATTTCGTGTCGCAGATGTCGGGTACCGGCTCGTTGATGGGCTCTTATGAATCCACCGAACGGCTGATCACCCGCTTCCTGCCGGGCGAGAAAGTCGCCCAGATCATGGAAGAAATTCGCGGTCCTGCCGGCCGCACCATGTGGGACAAACTCGCCAACGTGAACGAGAGCGTGCTGGCGAATTATCTCAAGAACGAATACCCCCAGACCGTCTCGGTCGTGCTGTCCAAGATCAAGCCCGAACATGCCGCCCGCGTGCTGGGCGCATTGCCGGAAGAATTCGCACTGGAAGTGGTGCAGCGCATGCTGCGCATGGAAAGCGTGCAGAAGGACATTCTCGACAAGGTCGAACAGACATTGCGCGTCGAATTCATGTCCAATCTGGCGCGCACCGCCAAACGCGACGCCCATGAACAGATGGCGGAAATCTTCAACAATTTCGACCGCCAGACCGAAAGCCGTTTCATCACCGCCCTGGAAGAGCGTTCGCGCGACAGCGCCGAACGGATCAAGGCGTTGATGTTCACCTTCGAAGATCTCGCCAAGCTCGATCCGGGCTCGATCCAGACCCTGCTGCGCAATGTCGAAAAGGACAAGCTGGGCCTGGCGTTGAAAGGCGCAACCGATGGGCTGCGCGACGTCTTCTTCACCAATATGAGCGAGCGCGCGGGCAAGATCCTGCGCGAAGACATGGAAGCGATGGGCCCCGTGCGTCTGAAAGACGTCGATGAAGCCCAGATGCGCATGGTCAATGTCGCCAAGGATCTTGCCAACAAGGGCGAGATCATGATTGCCGGCGGCAACAGCGAAGATGAGCTGATCTACTGATGACCAGCAAAACCAGCGCAAAATTCACCTTCGACACCGAATTCCGCGGTCCCAGCGACGTGGTTTCCGACACCGCGCGCGCACGCCAGAAACAGACCCTGACAATCGAAGAAATCGAAGCCATGTGCGCCCGCGCCGAAGCCAAAGGCGCCGCCGATGCCGCCGTCCGCGCCAGCGAAAGCATCGAGCGTACCGCCGCCGCCCTGATCGTGTCGCTGCGCGCGGCGTTGGACAATAGTCATGCCGAGATCGAAGCGCTGCGCGCCGAAGCCGCGCAACTTGCGCTGGCCGCGGCGAAAAAGATTGCGCCTGCCGCACTCGCCGCCTTGCCCGCGGGCGATGTGGAAAACGCCCTGCGCGAAGCCATGCACCAGGCCATCGGCGAGCCCCGCGTCACTTTGCGCGCCGCTCCCGGCGTGATCGCGGCGCTGGAAGCCAAGGTTGCCGATATTGCCCATGAAGAAGGCTATGACGGCCGCGTGATGCTGGCCGCCGATCCCGCCATCACCGGTGCCGATTGCCGCATCGAATGGCGCGGCGGCGGCAGCGAGCGCAGCGAAGCCGCCATCGAAGCCGCTCTCGACGCGCTGATCGCGCGCCGTTTCTCGACATTAAAGACGCCTTGAAAGGATAAGCCATGTCCGGCACCGACAATGTGGATCTGCCCGATCTAAGCAATGCGCAGGGCGCTCAGCCCGCGCCGCTGCTGAACGGCGAAACAAACGCCGATGTCGTGCAGAAGCATACCGCCCAAGATTTGGAAGCGGTGTTCGATGTGCCGGTGACGGTTTCGGCCATCCTGGGCAAGAGCGCGATGGAAGTGAGCCAGTTGCTCAAATTGGGCAAAGGCACCGTGGTCGAGCTGGACCGTAAGGTCGGCGAAGCCATCGACATCTATGTCAATGACCGTCTGGTGGCGCGCGGCGAAGTCGTGCTGGTCGAGGACCGGCTGGGCGTGACCATGACGGAAATCATCAAGGCCGGTCAGTCGTAAGACCCGCGGGAGCAAATAGCATGCGTCTTCTCATTGTCGGCGGCCTCAACGGCCAAATCGGAGCAGCCACCAAGATCGCGATGGAGCGGGGGGCCAAAGTCACCCATGCCGTCTCGATCGAACAGGCACTGGGCTCGCTGCGCGGCGGCGCGGGTGCGGATCTGGTGTTCTGCGATGTGACCCTGGAAATCGGCACATTGGTGCGCGGGTTGGCCGCCGAACGCATCTGCACCCCGGTGGTCGCGTGCGGCATCGGTACCGACACCCGCCGCGCGGTCGAAGCAATCCGCGCCGGGGCCAAGGAATATTTGCCCCTTCCCGCCGACGCCGAATTGATCGCCGCGGTTCTGGCCGCGGTCGCCGATGAATCCCATCAGCTGGTCTTTGAAGATGACGCCATGGGCGCCGTGCTGGCACTGGCCGACCAGATCGCGGGCAGCGAAGCCTCGATCCTGGTGACCGGCGAAAGCGGCACCGGTAAGGAAGTCCTGTCGCGTTATGTCCATCGCAAATCGGCGCGCGCTGATAAGCCGTTTATCTCGGTGAACTGCGCCGCCATCCCGGAAAATCTGCTGGAATCCGAATTGTTCGGCCACGAGAAGGGCGCCTTCACCGGCGCCATCGCCCGGCGCATCGGCAAATTCGAAGAGGCCAATGGCGGCACCCTGTTGCTGGACGAAATCAGCGAGATGGACGCGCGCCTGCAAGCCAAGCTGCTGCGCGCGGTTCAGGAACGCGAGATCGACCGCGTCGGCGGCACCAAGCCGGTGAAGGTCGATATCCGCATCATCGCCACCTCCAACCGCGACCTGGCCGATGCGGTCAAGCACGGCACTTTCCGCGAAGACCTTCTTTACCGCTTGAACGTGGTCAATCTGCGCCTGCCCGCCTTGCGCGAGCGGCCCAAGGATATCCGCGCGCTGGCGCAGCATTTCGCCCGCAAATATGCCGAGGCCAATGGCGTGCCGTTCCGGCCGCTGGCCGGTCCGACCGAGCGCCTGCTGCTGTCGCATACCTGGCGCGGCAATGTTCGCGAGTTGGAGAACACCATCCACCGCGCGGTGCTGCTGGCGCAGGGACCGGAGATTCTGCCCGAAGCCATCCGCCTGCCCGATGGCACCCAAGTCGGCCATCAGTCGCCCGCACCGCTCGATTCCTCCGTGCGCGACGCGGTCACCTCTGCCGCCGTGGCGACGCGCAATCTGGTCGGCCGCACCGTATCGGATGTCGAACGCGATCTGATCCTGGATACGCTCGATCATTGTCTGGGCAATCGCACCCATGCCGCCAACATTCTGGGCATCTCGATCCGCACCTTGCGCAACAAGCTGCGCGAATATTCCGACTCCGGGCTCTCCATTCCCGGCCATGGCGAACAAAGACTCGCGGGCTGATTAGCACATGACAGACATCACCAGCGCGGCACCGACGGGCGGCTTCGACCTTACGCCCGGCAAGGTCCTGGACCATATCAAGAAGAGCGATCTGGGCCTCGCCATCGGCATCATGGCGATCCTGGTGGTGCTTATCCTGCCGCTGCCGACCTGGCTGCTGGACGTGGCGCTGGCATTCTCACTCAGCTTTTCCATTTTGATCCTGATGACGGCGGTGTTCATTCGCAAGCCGCTGGAATTCAGCTCCTTCCCCACCATCCTGTTGATCACCACCATGCTCCGGCTGGCGCTGAATCTGGCGTCGACCCGGTTGATCCTGGGTCACGGCAATGAAGGCACCGCCGCGTCCGGCCGCGTCATCGAAGCCTTCGGCAATCTGGTGATGCAGGGCAATTTCGTCATCGGCCTGATCGTCTTCGCCATCCTGATCATCGTCAATTTCGTGGTCATCACCAAAGGTTCAGGCCGTATCGCCGAAGTCGCGGCCCGCTTCAGCTTGGATGCGATGCCCGGCAAACAGATGGCGATCGACGCCGACCTTTCCGCCGGATTGATCGACGAAAAGGAAGCCAAAATCCGCCGCAAGACCATCGAAGCGGAATCCAATTTCTTCGGCGCCATGGACGGCGCCAGCAAATTCGTGCGCGGTGACGCCATTGCCGGCCTTCTGATCGTGGGTATCAACGTCATCGGCGGCATCATTATCGCCGTGGCGCAAAAGGGCATGAGCTTCAGCAACGCCACCCACACCTTCACTCTGCTCACCGTCGGTGACGGGTTGGTGTCGCAGATGCCGGCCCTGATCGTGTCCACCGCCGCGGGCTTGATGGTGTCGAAGGCGGGCGTCGAAGGCGCCACCGACAAGGCCCTGATGAGCCAACTCTCCTTCTATCCCCAGGCGCTCGGCATGGCCGCTGGCGTGATGGGCATCGTGGCGATCCTGCCCGGCATGCCGACCCTGGTGTTCGGCGGCTTGTCCGGCGCCACCGGCGCGCTCGCCTTTTATGCCTTCAAGCGCAAGGACGCGCGTGCCGCCATTCAACTGGCGCAAGAAGCAAAGCCGGACACCGCGCCCAAGGAAGAGCCCATCGCCACCGCGCTGGCGCTGGATCTGCTGCGCATCGAACTGGGCTATGGCCTGTTGCCGCTGATCAACGATGTGCAGGGCCATCGCATCACCGATCAGATCAAGGCGCTGCGCCGTCAGTTGGCACAGGAGATGGGCTTCGTCATGCCCGCGGTGCGCATTCTCGACAATATGCAGTTGGGCGCCAACGAGTACCGCATCCGCATCAAGGAATTCGATTCCGGCAAGGGCGAACTTTTCCCCGGCTCCTATCTCATCATGGACCCCAAGGGCCTGCCCATCGACCTGCCCGGCACCCACACGACCGAACCCGCGTTCGGCCTGCCCGCGACATGGGTCACCGGCTCGCTGCGCGAAGAAGCCTCGTTCCGCGGCTTCACCGTGGTCGATCCGGGCACGGTGCTCACCACCCATCTCACCGAAGTTCTCAAAGCCCATATGTCCGAACTTCTCTCCTATGCGGAGACCAAGAAGCTGCTGGACGACATGCCACCGGAGAACAAGAAGCTGGTGGAAGAACTGATCCCCACCCAGATCTCCGTCACGGGTGTTCAGCGCGTGCTGCAAACCTTGCTGTCGGAACGCGTCTCGATCCGCGATCTGCCCGCCATTCTGGAAGGCATCGCCGAAGCAGTCGGTCACACCAAAAACGCGCTCTATATCACCGAGCATGTCCGCGCCCGCCTCGCCCGCCAGCTCTGCCACGCCAATCTGGCGCCCGGCGGCTATCTGCCGCTTCTGGCTTTGTCACCGGCCTGGGAACAGGCCTTCGCGGAATCCATTGTCGGCCAGGGCGAAGAACGCCAGCTCGCCATGGCGCCATCGCAACTTCAGCAATTCATTCAGACCGTGCGCGAACGCTATGAAGAAGCCACCGCCAAGAATGAAGTGCCGGTGCTTCTGACCAGTCCGCAGATCCGCCCCTTCCTGCGTTCCATCGTGGAGCGTTTCCGGCCTCAGACCGTGGTGATGAGCCAGAACGAAATTCACGCTTCTGTCCGTTTGCGCACTTTGGGGCAGATCTGATCATGCCCGCATTGGTGCAACGCACGGCGCAGCTTCTGACCTTTCCGGGTCAGGATGCCAGCCGCCGTTCTGCACTGACCGAGGCGTTGAAGCGTCACCGCTTGCCCGAACAGTTGATCGAAGCCTTTCTGCGCGAAGCCGCCGCTATCGAACCTTGCGGAATCGATGAAGCGTTGACGCGGGTGCTGGCCGCCCGCATGCGGCGCACGCCGCTCGATCTTTCTCGCAGCGAACGGATTTTCCTGATCGGCCCGTCCGGCGCGGGGCGCAGCACCGTTGCCGCCAAACTGGTTCATGCCGCAGTTCAGGCCGGGCACAATCAACTGATGGTGATCGATACCCAGGGCTTCAATCCCCGCAATCTGCGGGCCCGTGCCGCTTTCGGCTGCATCAGCGAGCGGCCGCATATGCAAACCATCGGCGTCGTCTCCGCGCTGGCGGATGCGGAAGATATCAGTGACACCATCGCCCACTTTCATCTCGACCGGTTGATCGTAACAGGCCTGGACATGGCCCGCCGGTATGGCGCGTTGACCGCAGCGGTGACGCAAGGCGCGCGCCTGGCGCATGTCTCCCGCTCGCCCGATCCCGCCGCACCGCTGGAGACCTTGTCTCCGCGCGAATTGGCCAATCTATTACTGAACTAGGCGCACAAAATTTTGGCTGCACGCCAAAGGTGTTGCACGATGGATGGGCGGGTCAAGCCCGCCCATGGTGAGAGGTGGAGGTGCAAACCGGCCCATCTTCCACCGAAATAGACGCGCAGAATTTTGTTCTCTGGCTAGGAGCGTCGCCCGGAGCGCATGACGCAGGAATTCTGTGTCGGTGCGCGTAACCCGGCCGCTCGCAAAGCTCGCGGCGTTCGCCGCTATCGCAGGTCCACCGGACCTGCTCACCCGCTTCGCGCGCCGCTGCTCACAGCACGCGCGACGAACCCAGAAGGCAAAAGATCAGCGCCTTTTTTTAGCTCCAGGCGGGGGGCGGTTGTCCCAGCCGAAAGGCCCACACCCCAACCCCATCATCATCAAAAGACCGCCACAGATGCCAATGTCGCGGGAGAAGATTTCGAACTCCGCCCGTCGCTGCGCAAGATCGGCGATGTGCCAATAGTCATGCAGCACCACCGCACCGACGATGGTCATGGCGAACAGCAGCACCGCGCCGTGACGGGTGTGATAGCCGACCACCAGAGAGAAGGTGCCCATCACCATCAGGGCGAAAGCCAGGATCAGGACCAGGGGCGGCATGGGCACATGCTTGGCCGAGAGCTGCTCGACCATCTGGTGCCAGTTGATGATGATGTTGAAGGCGCCGACGCCATAGAACCAGCCCAAGGCCAAGCGGCCCAGGAACGGCGCGATCGTTTCCGAGAAAGACATGGGCCCCAACCCGACTCAGTTAGCGCGATGGTAACCGAGCTTTTGAAGGGTTCAACAGGTGAGCGCCAAACCCCATTCCGGCGCGCAGCATTTTGGTTGCGGGCCAGGAGGATCGCCCGGAGCGGGCGTACAGCCCGTGAGGACGTCCGACGCCGCCCGCGGCCAAAAGGCCAGCGCCCTTATGCGCTCCGAAGAGTGTGTTTGCGGAGATGGCGGACCAACGCCATCTCGTCCATCCGGGCTTGGCTCCGGCGGGTTTCGATTTCGGCCAGGCGTTTGGCCTGCTGCTCGACGGCCAATTCCAGGGCCTTGAGATCTTCAAAGGCGTTGCCCAGATCGATCTGGGCGGAGGCCTGTTCGCGTTCGATCTCGCGCAGGGTGTTGCGCAAATTCTCGCGGCGCGCATCGATGGAGCGAAGGAAGGACGGGAATGCCAGGCGGCCGATATCGGAATCGCCGGCGCGCTGCTTTTCGCGGGCGACATTTTCGTCCAGGTCCGCCAGCTTGCGTTCCAGGTCGGTACGCATGGCTTCGATGGCGGCGATGCGCCGCTTCATTTCATCGACGCGGAAACGCTTCAAACGCAGCAGAGTGTCGGTTCGGTTCATCACGCCCTCCCATTCCCTGCGCCGCCGAGAATGTCAGACAGCGCCGCATAAGATTCGCTTAAACCCGCCAGCTCGTCCTTTTTCTGTGTCAAAAAGGCTTCGAGCTTCGGGTGAAGCATTACGGCGTTGTCCACTTCAGGATTCGTGCCAGTCTTATAGGCCCCCAGGCGTATCAATTCGGCCATGTCTTCATAGATGGTCATGGGCCCGCGGGCCTGTAAAACCAGGTTTTGCTCGATTTGCGTGTTGCAGCCGGGCATGGCGCGGCTGACCGATTTCAGGACATTGATGGCGGGAAAGCGGCCGCGTTCCGCAATGGCACGGTCCAGAACGATATGCCCGTCCAGAATGCCGCGCACCGCGTCCGACACCGGCTCATTGTGATCGTCGCCTTCGACCAGCACCGTGAAGAGCCCGGTGATGGAGCCCATGCCGTCGCGATGGCCAGGACCGGCACGCTCCAAAAGCCGCGGCAGTTCGGCGAAGACGGTGGGCGTATAGCCTTTGGAGGCAGGCGGCTCGCCGGCGGACAGACCGATCTCGCGCTGGGCCATGGCGAAGCGCGTCACCGAATCCATCAGCAGCAAAACATTCAACCCTTGATCGCGCAGCTGTTCGGCCACGGTCATCGCCACATAGGCGGCCTGGCGGCGCACCAGCGGCGCTTCGTCCGAGGTCGCGGCCACGACAACGCTGCGGGCAAGACCTTCGGGACCCAGATCGTCTTCGATGAATTCCTTCACTTCGCGGCCACGCTCGCCGACCAGCCCGATCACGATGGCATCGGCGTTGGAATTGCGCGCCATCATCGCCATCAAGGTGGATTTGCCCACACCGGAACCTGCGAAAATACCCATGCGCTGCCCCAGGCAGCAGGTGGCGAAAGCGTTGAGGGCGCGGATGCCCAGATCCAGCTTGGCGCCCACCCGTGCGCGCGAGGTTGCCAGCGGCGGCGCGGCCTTCAGGGGATAGGCGACCGTGCCTTGCGGTAGAGCTCCGGCTCCGTCGACAGCCTCGCCAAACCCGTTCAGAACCCGGCCCAGCCAGGCCTTGGAGGGATAGATGCTGGCGGGCTTGTTCTCGAAATCGGCCCGAGCGCCCAGCGAGATGCCGTCCAGCGGACCCAGCGGCATCACCAGGGCGCGGCCATCCCGGAAGCCAACCACCTCGCAGGAGATTTTCTTGCCGTTTCCGAGACTTAAGCGAACTTGACCGCCCAGCGTGACCCCGCCCACGGCGCCTGTCACTTCAACACCCAGGCCCTCGATTCGGGCCACCCGGCCGAACCGGGTCAGGGTGGGAAGAGCCTCGATTTCCTTAAGCAACGCGCGCATCCGGGTCCTTTTGGCCGCTCTTTGCGGCTCAGATGCCTGCATTTTGCCGCCGAAAATTTAAATGGCGGTAAACTTAACAAATCGAATCAAGGCATTATCGGGCTGCCCGCTCCCCATAAACGCAGATTTCTGGGGATTGAAGAGGGAACCCGGCGTTAAAGGCGCTGTTAACCATTTGCACTTACCCTCCGGCAACCGTTTAACCCTGCCGGCAGGGGCCGAGGGTGATTCATGGGACTTAAGAGGGGCTGACATGCGCGTACTGCTGATTGAAGACGACAGCGCCATGGCGCGCAGCATCGAGTTGATGCTGCGGAGCGAGGGATTGAATGTTTATACCACCGATCTCGGGGAAGAAGGGATCGATCTCGGTAAACTCTATGATTACGACATCATCGTTCTGGACCTGCAGCTGCCGGATATGTCCGGTTTCGAGGTCCTGAAAGCACTGCGTGTCGCCAAGGTGCAGACGCCGGTCCTGATCCTGTCGGGCAACGCCATCGTGGAAGCCAAGGTTAAGGCCTTGGGCTTCGGCGCCGACGATTACATGACCAAGCCCTTCCACAAGGACGAGCTGGTCGCCCGCATCCAGGCCGTGGTTCGCCGTTCCAAGGGTCACAGCCAGTCGGTCATCACCACCGGCAAGCTCACCGTCAATCTCGACGCCAAGACCGTCGAAGTGGACGGCCAGCGCGTTCATCTGACCGGCAAGGAATATCAGATGCTGGAGCTGCTTTCGTTGAGGAAGGGCACCACTCTGACCAAGGAAATGTTCCTCAATCATCTCTATGGCGGGATGGATGAGCCGGAACTGAAAATCATCGACGTCTTTATCTGCAAGCTGCGCAAGAAACTGGCGGCGGCGATCGACGGCGACAATTACATCGAAACCGTGTGGGGCCGCGGCTATGTGCTGCGTGATCCGCACGATCCGGAACAGGTAGCCGTCGCCGTCGCCTGAATGTTTTGAAGAGGGTTTGAAAAAGAGCGCCGTTCGCGGCGCTCTTTTTTTATGCGCTATTCGGCGCGGCAATCCAGGATCTTGGCATCCAGGACCGAGCCGATCAGCAGCCGTTTTCCGACCATCGACGCCGTGCTGGAAGCCCCGATCAAACCGCCATCATTGGCGAAGATCGTCTCATAGCCGGTGGGGACGCCCGCCTTGTCGAGGGTGACGCGGAAAACTTCCGAGGGCGAAGGCTTGGTGGGATCGGCGCGGAAATGATTGTCGTCAAGAAGACTGTGATGTCCCGCCACGATCAGCCGGCCTTGCGCATCCGCCGAAATATTGTCCAGCCGCGAAGGTATAGAGAGAGCGCCGATTTCCGTCAGGCTGCCGAAGAAAGGCTCGCGCGAGAACGCCACCAGCCGCCGCTCGGTGGTCAGCGTCACATAAAGATGGCTGCCGTCTGGGGTGACATAGACGCCATTGGGGAACGCCATGCGCTGCACGGAAATGCGGAAATTGGTGCCGTTGAAATAGAGCAGATCGGCATGCGGCCAGATCAGATAATCCTCGGCGAAGCGGCCCAGCGCCGTGGTGGTGGCGTGATCGTTGGTGACATAGAAGCGGTCGGGCCCCACGGCGAAGATATCGTTGGGGCTGACCAGAAGCCCGCCCGCAATACTGGCCCTGGCCGCCAGCTTTGCCGCACCGTCCTGATAGGACAAGCCGAAAATCTCGACCGAATTCATGCCGCTGGCGTGATGATTGATCGCCATCAGGGTCAGATCGCCATTGCCCGCGCGATACAGGCTGATGCCGTGCGGATGGAAGTCTTTCGGCACCCCGTCCAGCTTCACGGCCGGGCTTTGCGGCGCGCTCAGCTTCAGGAAATACAACCCGTCGCGGGGATCGGGTTTGTCCTTCGGCGCGCGGCGATTGGTGGAGGAGACGATGATGGCGTCATGCGCGGCATCGACCTCGAAATCCTCTGGCCCTTCCAGCCCCACGATCGGTTTGCAGATTGCAGGTGCCTTCGCGTCGAAGCTGGTGAACACGCCCGCCGCCGTGCTCCAGCGCAGGCCGAAGAACACGGCCACCACCAGCAGCACCACCAACCAGGTCACACCGGATCTTGCCAAGGGCCGCATTATTGTGCCGCCTCTGCGGGATGTGTGGGGCCGAACTGCAAATCAGCCAGCCGGGCGTAAAGCCCGCCCTGGCGCACCAGATCGCCATGACTACCCTCGCCCACCATCTGGCCCTGGTCCATTACCACGATGCGGGCCAGCTTCTGAATGGTGGCAAGCCGATGGGCGATGACGATGGTGGTGCGGCCCACCATCAGATTGGCCAGGCCCCGCTGCACCAGAAGCTCATTCTCGGCATCCAGCGCACTGGTCGCCTCGTCCAGCAACAGTAACGGCGCATCGCGCAGAATAGCGCGTGCAATCGCCAGACGTTGGCGCTGACCGCCCGACAAGGTCACGCCACGCTCGCCCACAAGGGTGTCGAAACCATTGGGAAGCTTTTCGATGAATTCGCTCGCCGCAGCGGCATCGGCGGCGCGCTTGACCTCTTCGCGGCTGGCGCCTTCGCGGCCATAAGCGATGTTGGCAGCGATGGTACCGGAGAAGATCACCGGGTCCTGCGCCACCACCGCGATGGCGGACCGCAAAACCACCGGATCGAGATCGGCGACATCGATCCCGTCAAAGCGCACGACGCCTTCCTGCGCCGCGAAGAACCGCAGCATCAACTGAAAGACGGTGGACTTGCCCGCACCCGAAGGCCCGACCAGCGCCACCGCTTCGCCTGGCGCGATGGAAAGCGAGAAATCGCGCAACGCCGCACTGTCGGGCCGGGTGGGATAGTGGAACGTGACATGCTCGAAGCTGACGCCGCCTTGGGGCCGCGCTGGCAGCGGCACAGGACGCACAGGCGCCGCGATGGCAGGCTTTTCGTGCAGCAATTCCATCAGCCGTTCGGACGCGCCCGCCGCGCGTTGCAGATCGCCCCAGGTTTCCGACAAGGCGCCGACGCCGCCCGCCATCAACCCGCCATAGAAGATGAACTGGACCAACAGGCCCGGCGTCATGCGCCCGGCCTCGATGTCTTGCAGGCCTACCATCGCAACGGTGGCAAGACTGGCAAAGACCGTAAAAAACGCCACCGCCGTGAGTACGGCGCGCGCCACGGTGCGGCTTTTGGCATAGGAAAAAGCGCGCTCCACCGTGACGCCGAATTCGCGGCGCTCGAAGGTTTCCTGCGTGAAAGCCTGCACGGTGGGAACCGCGTTCAGAATTTCGGTGCCCCGGGCCGAGGTTTCGGCGATGGAATCTTGGCTTTGGCGCGACAGACGGCGCACCCAGCGGCCGAACACCAGCATCGGCAACATGATCAGGATGACCGCGCCCAGCACCAGCAGCGCGAGCTTCAGGCTGGTGACGAACATCAAGATCAGCGCGCCGGTCACGGTCACCAGATTGCGCAGCGCCAGCGACACCGACGAACCCACCACCGTCTGCACCAAAGTGGTATCGGCGGTCAGGCGCGACAGAACTTCGCCCGTGCGCGTGACTTCAAAGAAGGCGGGGGTCAGCGCCAGCACATTCTCGAACACGGCCTTGCGGATATCGGCCACCACCCGTTCGCCCAACCAGGTGACGAAATAGAAGCGCGTCGCGGATGCCAGGCCCAGCACCGCCGCCGCGGCGATGAACAGCAGATAATAATGGCTGAGGCTCTCGGCCTGATCGACCGACAGATCGTGATCGATAAGGCCGCGCGCCAACGTCGGCACCACCAAAGTGGCGGAGGAGGAGGCGATCAACGCCAGGCAGGCGGCGACGATCCGGCCCCGGTAAGGGCTGAGGAACGGCAGAATACGCCTGAGCGGGGTCAAGGAGCGGGACGAAGCCCGGCTCGACAAACGTCCCTGCTCCACATCTCCCCGGGCCATCTGCCTGATCTTCAAAGGTTCCAGGGGCTTATATAGAGAGGAATACCCCCCGACAAAGAGCGCGATGCCGCGCCGCTTGCCAGAACGGGGGCTTTTGCCTATAAGCCCGCGCTTCTGCACTGGAAAAAAGGCCGTTCCCATGAAAAAGGGCATTCACCCCGCCTATCATTTCGTTGATATCCAGCTCAACGACGGCACGACCTATAAGACCCGCACCACCCATGGCGAGCCTGGGCAGAAGATCACGCTGGATATCGATCCCACCACGCACCCGGCCTGGACCGGCGGTCAGCAGCAGCTGATGGACCGCGGCGGCCGCTTGACGCGCTTCAACAAGAAGTTCGCTGGCTTTGTGAAATAAGCCCTGCGGCAAAGAGATTTGAAAAAGGCGGTCCAACGGGCCGCCTTTTTTATTTGCCGCTTGGGAAAATCAGGGCTCGCCGCCGAAAACCTGTTCCAGGCGGTTCCATTGGCGATGGGCGCCGGGCACGCTGTCGCGGCCACGGCCGAACAGCACATCGTCCAGCCGGGCGATGCGGCGGTAAAGACTGTCGCTGCGGACCAGAAGATCGCGCAACGCTTCGGGCAACAATTCGTCGACATTCTCCGACGAAGCGCCCAGACAAATTTCCTTCGAACCCAGGCGATAGCGGCCCGAAGAAGCCTGCGCCGGTTCCATATCACCGTCATGCACGGCGCGCTGCACCAAGAGCCAGCTTGCCGCCTGCATCATCCGCGTGGTGACGCGCATGCTTTCGCCGGCATAAAGGATCGCGCCCTTGCGTGAGAGGCTGCGCGCTTCTTCGCGGCCCGGGCCATCGAGATAGCGCGCAGTCTCTTCGACCAGCGCCATGCCCTCATCGAAGGTGCGAACGAACAAAGCAGAGCCGGTAAAAGAGCGCGGCGGGGGCGGCACGCTCTGCAGGGACTCCACATCACTATGCTGCATACTATCCCCAACTTGCCCGACGCGCCGACGCTAGCAAGCCAAGATACGCGCGCAAAGCATTACTGTTGGTAAACTGCGCGAATTCTTTTTCCTGCCCAATTCGTGATGTGCATATTAACTACGGTCAGCGTTTGAAGAAATTTTCCGCTGCCGATTTGGTGGCGAGACGCGCTTCGATCGCTTTTTGGCAACGCGCGATTTCTTCTTCCAGAGACGCGATGCGCACTTCCAATTCATGCGCGGAAAGCGCGGAAATATCCTCTCCCAGTTGAATTTGCGGCGGCTTTTTGCGCGGCGCCAGATCGTCCAGATCCATTGCACTTCCTTGGCGTTAACGACTTCGAACGTTAGTGTGCGGATGCAAAGTTCCACTGGCAAGCTGATCGATGAAAGCAATCGCGTTGCACAATCCCGGCCCCGATTATCGGCTGGAACTCGCCGAACTGCCGCGTCTCGAGCCTGGCGAAGATGAAATTCTCATAAAGGTCGCTGCCGCAGGCGTTAACCGGGCCGATATTCTGCAGGCCCAAGGGGCCTATCCGCCGCCGCCGGGAGCGCCGGAAACATTGGGCCTGGAAGTCTCCGGGTCCATCGTCGCCGTCGGCAGAAATGTCAGCGGCTTCAAAAACGGCGATGCGGTGTGCGCGCTTCTGCCGGGTGGTGGATATGGCGAATACGCAGTGGCGGAAGCGGGCTCCGTTTTGCCGCTGCCGCCAAATCTCGATCCCATCGATGCCGCAGGCCTACCGGAAGCGCTGTTCACGGCCTGGACCAATATCGTCGATGCAGGCCGCTTGAAGGAGGGCGAGACACTTTTGATTCATGGCGGCACAAGTGGCATCGGTGTCGCCGCGATTCAGATGTTTGCGGCCCTGGGCTTCACAGTTTTCGCCACAGCTGGAAGCGATGAGAAATGCCGCGTGTGCGAAAGCCTGGGCGCACGGCGGGCCATCAATTACCGCACGGAGGATTTCGTCGCCGTCACGGGCCAGCTCACACAAGGTCGCGGCGTAGATGTGATTTTGGATATGGTCGGCGGCGACTATGTTCAGCGCAACATGGCTGCTGCGGCGGTTTGGGGCCGCATCGTCAACATCGCCTATCAGAACGGCGCGAAGGTCGCGCTCGATCTGAGCCCGATGCTGCGTAAACGCCTGACCTTGGCCGCCACGACCTTGCGCGCACGCTCGGCGCGCGAAAAACAGTCGATCCGCGATGCGCTGGCGGAAAAGATCTGGCCCTTGGTCGGCGCCGGCCGGATCAAGCCCGTTATCGACACGCGCTTCGCGCTGGTGGACGCACAGCAAGCGCATCGCCGCATGGTGTCCGGCGATCATATGGGAAAGATCGTGCTGATCCCCGGCTGAATTCAGGGCGCCCGGTCGGGCAGTGCAAAACTGCGGCGCGCGAACGGCGCTTGCAATTTTTCCGGCGAGTACCAGCGCGCCAGCGCACTCTTTTCCATCAAGTCGGGATTGGCATCCGCGAAACTCTGGAAATCCTGTTCGCGTCCGCTTTCCATCCGCTCTGCGATCAGCGCCAGAAAAGCCAAGGTCACGGTCTGATGAAATACCTCCGGTTTTCCGATCCGCGCCGTCATCTGTTTCAGGACGCCGCAATAGATTTTGGCCGCATCCAAAAATTCGCGCGTGCGAAGAAGCTCGTACCCGGCCCGGACATGATCGGCATGGCGGAAATTCTGGGGTGGAATTTCACCAGCCAGAAATCGCTCAAGAAATTCCATCGGCTTCTTTCAAGCGATGTGCGTCTGCCGCCGTCAGGGTCAGGTCATAGACCTGCTTCAGCAGGGCGATCTGCTCCAGGGTCTTGTCCCCGAACGGGGCTTTCCCCTCGAAGGCGTGCAACACGATCCCTTCCAGCAGGTCGCCCAGCGACAGATCCAGGGATTCCGCCAATGCCTTGAGGACCTTCAGGGTTCGTCGCTCCAAGCGGACCCCGGTTTGGACGCGTTCAATCGTTTCCATGTTATCTTGGTACATACATACCACACATTCGTCAAGACAAAATCCTGTCCAAAGACAGGGTTTTCGGCTAGAAAGCCCGTCTTCCTCGACAATGGATTGCGAGCGAAGGGACGGGCTGGAAAAGCCCGCCCGGGACAAAAGGAATTTTGCCATGGCCGCCGACAACAAGCCGCTGATGCCCAAAGCCACCGCCGTCTGGCTGGTGGACAATACCGGTCTCACCTTCGAGCAGATCGCCGATTTCTGCGGCCTGCATCCCCTCGAAGTGAAAGGCATCGCCGACGAAGACGTGGCCAAGGGCATCAAGGGCATGGACCCGGTGACATCGGGCCAGCTCACCCGCGAGCAGATCGAAGAAGCGGAAAAGAACCCTAAGGTGCGCCTGAAGATGGCCGCGCCCAAGCACAAGATGCCGAATGTGCGCCTGAAGCGCGCGCCGCGTTACACACCGGTGTCCAAGCGTCAGGACAAGCCCGACGCGGTCTATTGGATCATCCGCAATCACCCGGAATTTGCTGACGCCGACATCATCAAGCTGGTCGGCACCACGAAAGCCACCATCCAGAAGATCCGCGAGCGCTCGCACTGGAACGCCACCAACATCAAGGCGGTGGACCCGGTGACTTTGGGCCTCTGCTCGCAGCTTGAGCTCGACCTGGCCGTCAGCCGCGCTGCCGCCAAGCATGAGCGCGCCGAGAAGCGCGCCGCCAAGAAGGGCGCGATGTTGCGGCCGGTCAGTGAAAGCCTGGCGCCTGGTTCGGGACCGTCCGACACACCGCCGGATGGCGATGAGTGGAAACTGTCCAGCGAATTGGAACAGGACTAACGCTTCTCAATTTTCTGCTTTGTGACGAACCGCGCTCTTAAACGGGCGCGGTCGCTGTCGCGCACCGGTCTTGCGCGTCATGCCCCTTGCCGCCGACAAGCGTGAAGGCCAAGAAGCCGCCCACGACCAGCACCGCAAACCCCGCGACCGCCAGCCCAAGATATTTGTCGATAAAGGCTTTGATCGGCGCGCCGAACAGGCGGAACAGGACGCCCACGATCATGAAGCTGATGGCGCGGCTGACCGCGCTGGCGGCGATAAAGGTGGCCAGCGGCATGGCGATGAAGCCGGCGGTGATCGTCAAAAGTTTGAAGGGGATCGGTGTCGCCCCCTTTATCATGATGATCTCGGCGCCATACTCGCGCAGATAACAAGCCGCAGCGGGGAAACTGCGCGACAGACCCAGCAACGCCAGAAGCTCTGTGCCGATTGTGTCATAGAGAAAACGGCCGATGGCATACCCGAGCAGCCCGCCCAGCACCGAAGCCACCGTCGCGATAAACGCGAACCGCACCGCTTTTTTCGGCTCGGCCAGACACATCAGACCCAGTACGGGATGCGGCGGAATGGGAAAAAAGCTCGCCTCGACAAAGGCAAAACCGGCCAGCCACCATTCGGCCCGCGGCGCGGTGGCCTTTGCCATAGTCCAGTCATAAATCGCGCGCAGGCCGCGCGGTTTGGGGCTGTCGGGATTGGGGGCGGCGCTCATCCAGGCCCTTCTAGCAAGCCTCAGGCGCCGGTCAATCTTGCCGTTTACCGAGGCTTTCAATAGCGTGCCCGACCATGGCTGCTGCACGCAAACGCGCAAAGAAAAAGGTTCGGCCCGCGAAGAAGCGCGCGGCCCGCAAACCCGCACGCGCCAAAACGCCCGTGCCCAAGAAGATCAAAACCACCGCCAAAAAACCCGCCGTCAAACCGGTGGCCAAACCGGCCAGCAAAGCGGTGCCCAAGGCACTCCAAAAACCCTCGCAACGCCTGTCGCCGTCGCGCGTGCGGGCCAAGCGGCAATTGCGTCCGGCGGCCCAGCCGCGTCCCAAACCCCGCAGCGCTTATGACGAGCTGCCCCGCACCCCGGCCAACTTCCAGCCCCTGACACCGCTCACCCATCTGGAGCGGGCCGCGGCGGTTTTCCCGGACCGGCTGGCGATAATCCATGGCGGCCAACGCCTCTCCTACGCGGATTTCTATCGCCGCTGCCGCCAGCTGGCGTCCGCCCTGACGCTGCATGGCATCGGCAAGAACGACACGGTGGCGGCAGTACTCGCCAACACGCCCGCGATGCTGGAAGCCCATCACGCCGTGCCGATGGCGGGCGGTGTGCTAAACGCGATCAACACCCGTCTCGATGCCACCTCCATCGCCTATATGCTGGATCATGGCGGCGCCAAAATTCTGATCACCGACCGCGAATTTTCCGCCACCGTCGGCGAAGCACTGAAGCTGGCAAAGCATCCGCCGCTGGTGATCGATTATGACGATCCCGAATTTCCGCAAACCGGCGCGGCGCTGGGCGAGGATTACGAAGCCTTCGTCGCGCAGGGCGATCCGGATTTCGCCTGGCGCATGCCGAACGATGAGTGGGACGCGATCTCGCTGAACTACACTTCCGGTACCACCGGCAATCCCAAAGGCGTGGTCTATCATCATCGCGGTGCGGCCTTGATGGGCTACAGCAACATCCTGGCGGGCAATATGGCGCGCCATCCCGTGCTGCTGTGGACCTTACCCATGTTTCACTGCAATGGCTGGTGCTTCCCCTGGACCTTGTCGGTCAATGCGGGCACCCATGTCTGTCTACGCTGGGTCCGTGCAGGCGCGATCTACCAGGCGATTGCAGAGCATGGCGTCACACATCTGTGTGGGGCACCCATCGTGATGTCCACGATCCTCAACGCGACGGACGAAGAACGCCGCAGCTTCGATCAGCGCGTCACGTTTCTGGTCGCGGCCGCACCGCCGCCAGAATCGGTGCTGGCGGGCATGGCGGATGCCGGTTTCGACATCGTGCATGTCTATGGCCTGACCGAGGTCTATGGCCCGGCGGTGGTCAATGAATGGCACGAAGAGTGGAGCACGCTGAAAGGCGCCGAACGCGCCAAACGTCAGGCGCGGCAGGGCGTGCGCTATCACGCGCTGGAAGATTTGACCGTGATGGACCCAGAAACCATGGAGCGTCAGGCGCCCGATGTGCTGGGCGAAGTGATGTTCCGCGGCAATATCGTGATGAAAGGTTATCTGAAAAATCCCGATGCCACGCGTGCGGCATTTGCCGGCGGCTGGTTTCATTCCGGCGATCTGGGCGTGCTGCATTCCGATGGCTATATTCAGCTCAAGGACCGGTCCAAGGACATCATCATTTCCGGCGGCGAGAATATTTCGTCCATCGAGATCGAGAATGTTCTGAGCCGCCATCCCGCCGTGCAATTCGCTGCCGTGGTCGCCAAGCCCGATCCGAAATGGGGCGAGACGCCATGCGCCTTTGTCGAAAAACGGCGCGGCCATGACGCGGTGACGGAAGAGGATATTCTCGCCTTCTGCCGCGAAAATCTGGCCAAGTTCAAAGCGCCGCGCTTCCTGGTTTTCACGGAGCTGCCCAAGACCAGCACCGGCAAGATCCAGAAATTCGTGCTGCGCGACCGCGCCAGCAAATTATGACGGAGCCGGTCAAGCCCAGCCGGCTTGCACTGGCGTTCATTTTCCTCACCATGCTGATCGACACGATCGGCCTTGGCATCATCATCCCGGTGTCACCGGGCCTGATCGCGGAGCTCACGCATCAGAATCTGTCCGGCGCGGCGCGCTGGGGCGGTTGGCTGTTCTTCTCTTACGCCGCGATGCAGTTTCTGTTCGCGCCGCTGATCGGCAATCTCTCCGACCGTTTCGGCCGCCGCCCGGTACTGATCTTGTCGCTGGCGATGCTGGGCGTGGATTATCTGCTCACCGGCTTTGCGCCCACCATCACGCTTTTGTTCGTGGGCCGCATCCTGTCCGGCATCGCGGGCGCAGCTTATCCCACCGCCAACGCCTATATCGCGGACATTTCGCCGCCGGAAAAACGCGCCGCCAATTTCGGGCTGGTGGGCGCCGCTTTCGGTGTGGGTTTCGTGCTGGGCCCGGCGCTGGGCGGATTTGTCGGCGAGCATTTCGGCCTGCGTGCACCGTTTTTTGTCGCCGCCGGACTTTCCTTCGCCAACGCTTTGTTCGGCTTGCTGGTGCTGCGCGAATCTCTGCCCACCGAACGGCGGCGGCGCTTTGAATTGTGGCGCGCCAATCCGCTGGGCTCACTCAAAGCGCTGACGCGTTTTCCGCATCTTGCGATGCTGCTGGCGGTTCTGGTGCTGGTGCAATTCGCACACGATTCCCTGCCCTCGACCTGGAGCTATTACACCATGCTGAAATTCGGCTGGGGCCCAGGCGATGTCGCTTGGTCGCTGGTCGCGGTGGGTGTGCTGACAGCAATTTCCTTCGGCGTGCTTCCCAGACTGGTGGTGCCGCGTATCGGCGAACGTGGCGCGGTGTATCTGGGCTTTGTCTTCGGCGGGATCGCGTATCTGGGATATGCGTTCGCGACGCAATCCTGGATGTTCTACGCCTGGATGATCCCGTTCACCTTGGGCGGCGTGGGCGGACCCGCGCTCAGCGCCATTATGTCCCACAGTGTGCCGCCGACCGAACAAGGCGAGTTGCAGGGCGCAACCTCCAGCGTCACCAGCCTGACATCGGTGATGGCGATGTGGGCGATGCCGACTTTGTTCGCCTGGTTCACCGGAGACGGCGCGCCGGTACATTTTCCGGGCGCGGCCTTCTTCGCGGCGGCGATCTGTGAGTTCGGAGCTTTGGCCTTGTTCGTGCGGGCGATGGCCCGGGCGAAAGCGTAAGGCCTAATGGAGGGCTTTCAGCCGCTCCAATTCATCCTTAATTCGGAGTTTTTGCTTTTTTAGCGCCGCCACCCGGGCTTCATCCCAATCGGGGTGCCTCATTTCGGTGGCGATAACGTCTTCCAATTTCTTATGCTGAACAGCGAGAGTCTCGATCTGTCCTTCAGATTTCATGCTTTCACCTCGTCGGTTGGGCAGAAAAATTAAAGCACCAAGCCTGCTACCTGTCACGCCCAAAAGTTTTGAAACCGAGCCTCTTTCGGCGGGGGCGCGCGAGATGTAAACGATGGTCATGGGACGGGTGGAAAATTCCAGGAATAGCAGCAAAAGACTGGTTGTCGGGCTGTCTGGCGCGTCCGGCGTCGCCTATGGCATCCGGCTTCTGGAAGCGCTCAGCGAGTTGCGAATCGAGTCGCATCTGGTGATGACCAAACCCGCCCGTGTGACCATCGCCTATGAGACCAAGCTATCGCCCAAACAGGTGGAAGCCAAAGCCGATCATGTTCATGGCATCGACGACATCGCCGCGCCGATTTCCAGCGGCAGCTTTCGGACCGCCGGTATGATCGTGGCGCCCTGCTCGGTGCGCAGCATGAGCGAGATCGCGACCGGCGTGACCAGCAATCTTCTCACCCGCGCCGCCGATGTGATGTTGAAGGAGCGCCGGCCCTTGATCCTGATGGTGCGCGAAGCGCCGCTACATCTGGGACACTTACGCACCATGACCGCGCTGACAGAAATGGGCGCCATCATTCTGCCGCCGGTGCCTGCTTTCTATGCCGAACCGAAAACGCTGTCCGACCTGGTCGATCAGGTGGTCGGCAAGGCGCTGGATCTTCTGGGAATGGAATGGCCGATGAAACGCTGGGGCGAAGATTTGCCCACACCCAAGCGGGGTAAGCGGACATGAGTGGACAAGTCACCCGCCCCGACGAAGTGGTGGCGCGCGCCAAGATGGCGACGCTGGCGCAGGAGCATCGCGACCTCGATGCCGCCATTGATGCGTTGTGGGCCGCGGGCGGCGGCGACCAGTTGGCTTTGTCGCGTCTGAAGAAGCGCAAGCTGCAGCTGAAGGACGAGATCACCGAGATCAACAATTCGCTGCTTCCCGACATTATCGCCTAACTTTGGTCTCACCCTTCGACGGGCTCAGGGTGAGGAAGTTTCGATAGCGCATGCTGAGCTTGTAGAAGCGCGAGAATATCAAAGATAGTTCTTGATATGTTCCTCCGGCTAAGGGAGGCTGCGCCCGCAATTTCAGGGAGAAATTTCATGACAAAAATCGGTTATGTCACCATCGGCGCGAAAGACAGCGATGCGTCGGTGAAATTCTATGACGCCGTGTTCCAGGCCTTGGGCGACGAGCGCAAATTCTTCGAAGGCGGTTGGGCTGGCTATGGCCCGGCCAGCGAGGACAAAAGTTTCAAATCCTGCCACACGATGCTGTGCAAGCCGCACAACGGCAAAGAAGCCATGGGCGGCAACGGCATCATGATTTCCTATCTGGCGCCGAACCCGGACGCGGTGAAGGCAGCACATGCGGGCGCCATGGCCAATGGCGGCACCGACGAAGGCGCGCCGGGCTTCCGGCCGCCAGAAGCGACGTCGGGCTTTTACGGCGCGTATATGCGCGATCCCACCGGCAACAAGATCTGCGTCTTCAGCATGGGCTAAAGACGTCTAGGCAGGCGCAAGCTCGCCAAGACGTTTCTCAATCGCGGCCAGCGCGGCTCCGGCATTTCCTGTGTCGGGGCCGCCGGCTTGCGCCATGTCGGGACGGCCACCGCCGCCCTTACCACCCAAAGCTTCTGCGCCTAGCCGCACCAGATCGACCGCGCTGATGCGCGCGGTGAGATCGTCGGTCACGCCAACAACCAGCGAAACCTTGCCATCCGCGGCGGCGGCGAACGCGACCACGCCCGAGCCGAGTTTGGTCTTGGCGTCGTCCGCCAGGCCTTTGAGGTCTTTTGGCGCCACGCCATCTACACTGCGCAGCACCGTCTTGATGCCCGCGATGATTTTTTGGCCGTCATCGCCATCCGTCTTGGCAGGTCCGGCCAAAGCCAGCGCTTTTTTGGCGTCGGCCAATTCGCGCTCCAGGCGGCGACGCTCGTCGGACAGCGCCGCAACCCGGCCCGGCAGATCGCCGGCATTGGTCTTGAGCGCGGCTGCCGCTTCGCGCGCCAGTTCGGCCTGATGCGACAGATAACGGCGCGCGCCTTCGGAGGTCAGCGCTTCGATGCGGCGCACGCCCGCCGCCACGGCGCTTTCGGACAGGATGGTGAAAATGCCGATATCGCCCAGACGGCGCACATGGGTGCCGCCGCACAACTCCACGGAATAGGCTTTCGGGTCTTCGAGATCCTCGCCCATGGTCAGCACGCGCACTTCGTCGCCATATTTTTCGCCGAACAAGGCTTCGGCACCCGCCGCGATCGCCTGATCGGTCGCCATCAGCCGCGTCGAAGTATCGGAATTCTGGCGAACGACTTCGTTCACCTGCGCCTCGATGCGCTCCAGCTCTTGCGCCGTCACCGGCTTGGGATGTGAGAAGTCGAAGCGCAAACGATCCGCCGTCACCAGCGAACCTTTCTGGCTGACATGCGAGCCCAGCACGCGCTTCAGCGCAGCGTGCAGCAGATGGGTGGCGGAATGGTTGGCGCGGGTGGCGCGGCGGCGCTCGCGATCTACTTTCAGATCGACGCCATCGCCGACCGACAAGGTGCCGCGCACGACTTCGACCATATGCACATGCATGGAGGCCAGCTTCTTCAACGTGTCCGTGACCTTGCCTTCGGCCTTGGGCGACAGCATCAGGCCGGTATCGCCCGCCTGGCCGCCGGACTCCGCGTAGAAGGGCGTCTGGTTGGCGAGGATCTGCACCGTTTCGCCCGCACTTGCGCTTTCGACACGCTTGCCGTCCTTGAGGATGGCCAGGATCTGACCTTCCGCTTCCTCGGTGTCATAGCCCAGAAATTCGGTGCGCCCGACTTCGTCGAAGACCGCAAACCATTGCGCGTCATTCGCTGCTTCGCCGGAACCAGTCCAGCTGGCGCGGGCTTCGGCGCGCTGCTTCTCCATCGCAACCGTGAAACCGTCCTGGTCCACCGCAATGTTGCGCGCGCGCAAGGATTCCTGCGTCAAATCGAGCGGGAAGCCATAGGTGTCATAAAGCTTGAACGCGACATCGCCGGTGAGGCGGTCGCCGTCTTTCATGCCGAGGGTGGCTTCGTCGAGAAGCTTCAGCCCGCGCGCCAATGTCTCGCGGAAACGGATTTCTTCCAGCTTCAAGGTTTCGGCGATCAAGGCTTCCGCCCGCTTCAGTTCGGGATAGGCCGCGCCCATCTCTGCGACCAGCGTCGGCACCAGCCGGTGCATCAACGGATCTTTCGTGCCCAGAAGATGCGCATGGCGCATGCCACGACGCATGATGCGGCGAAGAACATAACCGCGCCCTTCATTGGACGGCAGCACACCGTCGGCGATCAGGAACGAAGTCGAACGCAAATGATCGGCGATGATGCGGTGGCTGAACACGGCATCGCCATCGCTCTTCACACCGGAGGTGCTTTCCGATGCGGCGATCAGATGCCGGAACAGATCGGTCTCGAAATTGCTGTGCACGCCCTGCAACACGGTGGAGATACGCTCCAACCCCATGCCGGTATCGATGGACGGCTTGGGCAGATTGAGCCGGGTCTCTTTGTCGACCTGCTCATACTGCATGAAGACCAGATTCCAGACTTCGACAAAGCGGTCGCCGTCTTCCTCGGGCGAGCCCGGCGGGCCGCCCCAGACGCTGTCGCCATGATCGAAGAAGATTTCCGAACAGGGGCCGCAGGGGCCGGTATCGCCCATCGACCAGAAATTGGCGGAGGTGCCGATGCGGATAATGCGCTGGTCCGGCAGACCCGCGATTTTGCCCCAGAGTTTGAAGGCTTCGTCGTCATCGGCATAAACGGTGACGCTGAGCCGGTCCTTGGGCAGACCCAGATCGCGGGTGAGGAATTCCCAGGCGAATTTGATCGCGTCTTCCTTGAAATAATCGCCGAAGGAGAAGTTCCCCAGCATTTCAAAGAAGGTCAGATGGCGGGCGGTATAGCCGACATTGTCCAGGTCATTATGCTTGCCGCCGGCGCGCACGCATTTCTGCGCGGTGGTGGCGCGGACATAGGGCCGCTTCTCCGTCCCGGTGAAGGTATTCTTGAATTGCACCATGCCCGCATTGGTGAAGAGCAGGGTCGGGTCGTTGCGCGGCACCAGCGGTGAGGACGCCACCTTGGCGTGACCGTTGGCGGCGAAATAATCCAGGAAGCTGGCGCGGATGTCGGAGAGGCTTTTCATGGGTTTAGCTTGTAGCGGGCGGCCGAAATCTTGTCATCTCCGGCGGCGGCATGGCCGCCCCCCTTGCGCTAGAGCTTAAAAACAGAAGGCGCCCCCTCACGGGAGCGCCTTCTGCCGAGGAGTCACATCCGACTGCGAAACGGAAATGACTCGAACTGGTTGGGCCGGGCAGCCCTAGTCTTCTTCGGCTTCCGCCTTTTCGGCATCACCATGGGCCAAGCTCTGGCCGATCTGACCCGCCGAAGCCCGGATGGCCTGCTCGATGCTGGCGGCGATGTCCGCATTGGTCGTCAGGAACGTCTTGGCGGCCTCGCGGCCCTGACCGATGCGGGAACCGTCATAGGAGTACCAGGAGCCCGATTTCTCGACGATCCCGGCTTTGACGCCCAAATCGACCAACTCGCCGACCTTGGAGACGCCTTGGCCGTACATGATGTCGAACTCGACCTGTTTGAAGGGGGGCGCGACCTTGTTCTTGACCACTTTGACGCGGGTCTGGTTGCCCACCACTTCGTCCCGGTCCTTGATCGCGCCGATGCGGCGGATATCGAGCCGGACAGAGGAATAGAATTTCAGGGCATTGCCGCCGGTGGTGGTTTCCGGGTTGCCGAACATAACGCCAATCTTCATGCGGATCTGGTTGATGAAGATCACGATGGTGTTCGACTTGGAGATCGAGGCCGTGAGCTTGCGCAGCGCCTGGCTCATCAGGCGAGCCTGCAAGCCCGGGAGAGAGTCGCCCATCTCGCCTTCCAATTCGGCCTTGGGCGTCAACGCCGCCACCGAATCGATGACCACAATGTCCACGCCGCCGGACCGCACCAGGGTATCGGTGATTTCCAAGGCTTGTTCGCCGGTGTCGGGCTGAGAGATCAGCATTTCGTCGATATCGACGCCCAACTTGCGGGCATAAACCGGGTCCAGGGCGTGTTCGGCATCGACATAGGCGGCGATGCCGCCTTTTTTCTGCGCCTCGGCAACGACATGCAGCGCCAAGGTTGTCTTGCCCGAAGATTCCGGGCCGTAAATTTCAATCACGCGGCCGCGCGGCAAGCCGCCGATGCCCAGCGCGATGTCCAGGCCCAACGAGCCGGTCGAGACGGCGTCCGTCGCCAGCCCCAGATCGCGGCTGCCCAGCTTCATCACCGAGCCTTTGCCGAAGGCGCGGTCGATCTGGCTCAGCGCCGCTTCCAGCGCGCGCTTGCGATCCGCATTGTCTTCCTTGGAAACCACCCGTAACGCCGCCTGTGCCATGCCTGTCCTCCGGTTATTTCACAGCGCCGGTCGATCCCCAAGCGAATCCTGGCCGCGGTGCGATTGCGCGAAAGTACATGGTTTGTTCTCATTTGCAAGATACTGGCTAAAGCGTTGTTTTTCATAAAAAATACAAGATATTGTTCTCATGACGTTCTGATCGGGGAACTTTTGCCCGTCTGGGTTGCCAGACACCCTGGGCGGCCGGGCTGATTCTTCCCCTGAGAGGTTGGCCCGGCCCCCCGATGGGCTAGGTTGGACGCCATGATTCACCTATTCTCTTACGGCACCCTCCAACAGCCCGGCGTGCAGATGGCGTCATTCGGACGGCTGCTGAAAGGCGCGCCCGATATCCTGCCGGGATGGAAAAGGGAGATGGTGGAAATCACCGACGCGGCGGTCTTCGCCCAGAGCGGCGAGCGCTTTCATCCCATTCTGGTGGCGGGCGCGCCCAGCGATGAGGTACCGGGCATGGTGTTCGAGATCACAGCCGAAGATCTGGCCAGCGCCGACCGCTATGAAGTCGAAGATTACAAGCGCATCGCCGTGACCCTGAAATCGGGTCTCGAAGCCTTCGTCTATGTGAAGGCTTAAGAGAGGCGCGCTATTGCGCCGCGCCGGTGCCGAAGATGCTCAGACACTGCCGGTAGTTGCGGTTGAAGATCCCTTCGCGCGTTTCCGTGTCGAAGGCGCCTCGTTCGGAATCCTGCCGCGCCACCGCCGCACAGAAAGCCGTGCCGGATTGTTCGGCCTGCGCGGTCTGCGCGGGCGCAGCCACCGGCGCGGGCGGCGTTATCTCACTCACCCCTTCGGGCGTATCGGAATCGCCCAACCCAACAGCATTCATGGAGTGCGACCAGTCCGCGTCGGTGCAGGCGCTGAGAGCGAGGGCCGCTGTGAGCGCGGCAGCAAGGCGAAGTGTCATGGCGCGGGACTGTAGCGGGAAACCGGGGCCGCGCAAGCGATCAACCGGGCGCAGCGCCGGACAACACATCTTTGACCTTGGCGGCCAATTGCTTGAGCCCGAAAGGCTTGGGCAGGAAATGCAGATCGGCGGCATTCTCGTCATTGCGGCGGAAGGCTTCCTCGGCATAGCCCGACATGAAGATCACCGGCAGGCCGGGCTTCAGCGCCTTCACATGACGCACCATGGTGGGGCCGTCCATGTTGGGCATCACCACGTCTGTGACGACCAGATGAATTTCCTGCTCGCCCTTCTGAACGATCTCCAGCCCTTCTTCGCCGCCGCTGGCCTCCAGCACATGATAGCCGCGCATGCGCAGCGCGCGTGCGGCAAAGCTGCGCACCGCATCTTCGTCCTCGACCAGAAGGATGGTGTCCTGGCCGGTGACGTCGCGCACCGGGGCCGCGACCGGCGCTTCGACCGGCACGGGACTGGCTTCGACACGATGGCGGGGCAAATAGATTTTGAAGCTGGTGCCGCGTCCCATTTCGCTGTCCACGGTGATGAAACCGCCGGATTGCTTGACGATGCCATAGACGGTGGCGAGCCCTAAGCCCGTGCCCTGTCCCACCGGCTTGGTGGTGAAGAAGGGATCGAAAATCTTGCCCAGATGTTCCTTGGCGATGCCGGTGCCGGTATCGGCGACTTCGATGCGCACATACTGCCCCGCAGGCATGATCGCGGTGCCGAGCGATTGCGGCTCACGCACCGCGTCGTTGGCGGTGATGATGGTGACGGTGCCGCCGCCCGGCATGGCGTCGCGGGCATTGACCACCAGATTGATCACAGCGTTGGAGATCTGGGTCTCGTCGGCATGGACGGGCCAAAGGTCCGAACCATTGTCGAGCTTGAGTTCGACGCCTTCGCGCAACAACCGGCGCAGCATCTGCGCCAATTCGCTTACCGTATCGGCCAGCGCCAAGGTCTTGGGCTGCAGCGTCTGTTTGCGGCTAAAGGCCAGAAGTTGGCTGACCAGGGCGGCGGCGCGCAGCGCGTTCTGGTGAACCTCGTTGATCTCTTTGAACGACGGATCGCCCGCCGGATGGCGCATCAGCAGAAATTCGCAATTGCCGATGATGACGGTGAGAAGATTGTTGAAGTCGTGCGCGACGCCGCCCGCCAGCTGGCCCACCGCCTGCAATTTCTGGGACTGGGCGAATTTGATCTCCAGCGCCTTCTGTTCGGAAACATCCGTCAGATAAAGCACCGCGCCGCCATCCGCGGGTGCGACGGACAATTCGGCCATCCGCTCGCCCTGCCGCAATTCCAGCGGCCGGGTCGCGCCTTCACCTTCCGATACGGCACCGATCAGTGAGCGCAACAACGCGCGCTCGCCCTGTTCCACCAGATCGGTGACATCCCGACCGGCCAGCGCGCCATCCGCGCCAAAGAATTTCGCGAAAATCGGATTAGCGTCGCGCAGAATGCCGCGCGCATCGGTCAGCGCCACACCCACCGGCGCATCATGCAGAAGCGCCACCACCGAAGCATCGGCCTGAACCGGCGCCGTGGCGCGAAGATCGTTCTGGGCTGCGGGTGCGGCGGGCGCCGCCGTCGTGGTGGCCGCCAAGCGGGGCGAAAACCACCAGACCGTGCGCAGATCCTTCAAAGGGCGTACCGCGGCGACCAGCTCCACGCCGGGCATCACCGCAAAACTTTCTTCGCGGGGGCGGCCTTCGCCCGCATCGCGCGACAACCGGTAGAGCACCGCGCTGGACGTCTCGCCGCCCAGTGCCAATTCGGGCGGTGCGGTGGCGTCGCCATCTTTTGTGCCCGCCATGCGGCGATAAACGGGATTGCAGTCCAGGACCGCGCCGTCCGGCCCGGTGATCACCCAGGCGACATTGGCGCGGGCGGCGGCTTCGGCCACCCGCTTGGCGTCTTCGGTCTTCAGACCTTCGCGCGGCCAAACGGCATAAAGAAGAAGAGAGGCGACAGCGCCGATCCCGCCCATCAAGGCATAGCCGGCAAAACCGGCATCTTCGGGCCGGGCCAGCGCCAAGCCGGCCGCGGCCAAGGCCACCACGCCGAACACCAGAGCGGCCCAACGCCAGGCCCCAGCCGGGAGGCCGAGGGTGAGCGCGGTAATCGGGCGGGAAGCCTGCATCAACCGCACTTTACAGGATTCGGTTAACGAATGGTTTCCAACCCATAAACCATTGCGGGAAAGGGTTAATTCTAGCGCAGTTTCCCGCTCAAGCGGAGGACATAGCCGATCACCTGGGCTACGGCTTTGTAATGTTCGGGCGGTACGGGCTCGTCGAGCTCGACACTGGCATAGAGCGCGCGCGCCAAGGGCGGATTCTCGATCACCGGCACATCATGGTCTTCGGCCAGGGCGCGGATGCGCAGCGCCAGCGCGTCCACGCCTTTGGCGACGCACATAGGGGCGGCCATCTTGCCGGACTCATATTTCAGCGCCACCGCGAAGTGGGTCGGGTTCATGATAACCACGGTGGCGGTGGGCACCGCCGCCATCATGCGTTTGCGCGACCGCTCGTGACGGAGCTGGCGGATCTTGGCCTTGATCGCGGGATCGCCTTCATTGGCGCGATATTCTTCCTTGATCTCTTGCTTGGACATGCGGTTGCGCTGCATGAAGCGCAGGCGCTGCAGGAAATAATCCAATCCCGCGATCACCATCAGCGCCAAAAGGGTCGCGATCAGAACCTTGAATAGAAGATGGTCCATGTCGCCGACCACATCACCAGGCGATTGGGTGAGCATGGATTCCAGTGTGACGCGTTCGGGCCAGAGCTGGGTCCAGATCGCCATGCCGACGATCCCAATCTTGGCCAGCCCTTTGAGCAGATTGGTCCAGCCTTCCGGACCGAACATGCGCTTGAGACCAGCCGGAATCGAAAGCTTGGAAAAATCCGGCGCCAGCTTGTCGGGGTTGAGCGACGGCAGGCTCTGCATCACATGACCCGCGACACTGGCCGCCATCATCACACCCATGAAGGGCGCCAGCAGCAATGCCAGATGCAACAACAGCCCCCGGCTGATCGACAGCAGCCCGGCGCCATCCACCGCCATTTGTTCGGGCTGTTCGATGAAAATGGTCAGCAACTGGGCGATACCGACCGCGGTCGAACGCCCGAACATGGCGATGGCGAGCGTGCCACCCGCCAGCAGCACCAGCGCGGTGACTTCGGTGGATTTGATGACGTCGCCGGATTCGTGCGCCTGTTCGAGCCGTTTTGCTGTCGGCTCTTCGGTCTGCTGCGATTTATCCTGGTCGTCCGCCATGGCTTAGAGAAACACCGCCATGGAAGTGGTGTAGTAATTCAAGAACAGCGTGATCATCGAACCCAGCATCGCCAGCATGATGACGAAGCCCGCCATGATGTTGATCGGCACGGCGACGAAAAAAATCTGAAGCTGCGGCATCAGCTTGGCGAGCACGCCCAGGGCAGCATACACCGCAAAGCCGAACACTAGGAACGGCGCGGCCAGCTGAAAGCCCAGCGCGAAAGACGAAGAGACCAAGTGGATGACCAGCTGCACCATGTCGGCGGTGGGCAAGGTCGCGCCCGGCGGGATCATGCGATAGCTGCCTGCGATGGCGCCGATCGCCAGATGATGCAGATCGGTGGCGAAGATCATCACCGTGCCCAGAAGGGTAAGGAAATTGCCCACCACGGCGCCCTGCGTATTCTGCGTGGGATCGAGGGTCTGGGCATAGGCAAGACCGATCTGGGACGCGACCAGAAAGCCCGCGACATGCAAGGCGCTCATGATCACGGCGGCCATGGCGCCCACCAACACACCGGCGGTGATTTCCTGGCCGATCAGCAAAGCCAGCGGCATGAAGCTTTGGGGCATAGTGGCAGGATATTGGTTCTGCACCGTCGGCATCAGCGCCAGCGAAATCGCCAGGGCCAGCACCAGGCGCACCCGCGCCGGCACGCCCATGGTGCCGAAGCCGGGCAACAGCATCATCATCGCGCCGACCCGCGAGAACACCAGAAGATAAGTGACGATGGCGCCCGACAATTCGGACAACTGAATGTGCATTCCGCCCCCCAATGGCGAAGCGACAGGGCCAGAAAATCAGTAGGCGGCGATACGCGCCGCAATATCCGTCATCAACCCGCCCAGCGCCGCGCCCGCGAAAGGCAGGAAGATCAGCAGCACCACAAAGACCGCAACGATCTTGGGCACGAACACCAGAGTCTGTTCCTGAATTTGCGTCAGCGCCTGCAACAGGCCGATGGCAAGACCAACCACCAAAGCGGTGATCATGGTGGGCGCGATCATTTCCAAAAGGACGATGATGGCGTTGCGGGCAAAATCGATGGCGAAAGCGGGGTCCATACTTTTATTCCTTAAATCTCATCCTTCGACTGGCTCAGGGTGAGGCCTTTGAGCTTGCCGAAGCGTCAGGCGAATTAAATCGGCATGCTCATGATGGATTGGTAGGCGGCGACGACTTTGTCACGTACCGCCACCACGGTATCGAGAGTAAGTTCGGCGGCATTCACGGAATTGACCACATCAACGATATTGGCCTTGCCGTTGACCTGGGCCGTGGCGGCCTGCTCGCCCTGTTTCATGGTCGCGATGGAATCCTTCACCGCCCCGGACAGGAAATCCGAGAAGTTGGAGCCCGGCGCCTGCGCCGCAGCGCCAGCGCCCGATGTCGCGGATGCGCCCTGCGCCATGCGCGCGGCATTCTGATATGCAGCAAGGGCTGCGGCGGGAATGGCCATGAAAAACTCCTATCACTGCTAAAGCAGGCACTGACTTTCTTCCCCCGCGCGGCGAAGCCGCTGGTGGGGGAAGATGTCTGCTAGGCCGCTTGCGGCCGTGGCGGACAGATGGGGGTTACTTACCCAAGAGATCTACGGTCTTAGCTAGCATCTGCTTGGTCGCATCCATCACCGTGAGATCGGCTTCGTAGGAGCGCTGGGCCTCGCGCATGTCCATGATTTCGATCAAGGGATCAACATTGGGCAGCTTCACATAGCCCTGTTTGTCGGCATTGGGATTGCCGGGATCGTACTGGCTGCGAAATTCGCTCTTGTCGCGGATGGTCTTGCCATTCTCCACCAGATGAACGCCCAACTCGCGGTCGAATTTGGAGGTCACGGTGGGAACCTTGCGGCGATAAGGATCGGCGCCCGGCGTCGGCGATGTGGAATCGGCGTTGGCGATGTTTTCCGAAATCACCTTCATGCGCTCGGATTGAACGCGCATGCCGGCGGCGGTGACTGCCATGGAAGTCGAGAAATCCATCTCTGTTCTCCTTTATATTCTGTTCAATGGCCGATGGCGGTGCGCATCAGGTTCATCGCCTTGGCGTAGATATTGGCCGCGGCCTGAAATTGCGCCTGGGTGTCGGAGACCTTGATCATCTCCGCTTCCAGGGAAACCGAATTGCCGTTGGGGTTGGCTTCGACGTCATGGGTTTCAATATCGTCGAACTTGATCGAGCCCGGCGGACGGATGGCGATGTGCTTGGCATCCGTCACGCGCAAATTCGAAGCCTGAGACGTGCTGGTCGAACGCAACGCGTCCTTGAAATCCAACGCTTTCAGGTCGTGCGCGACATATTTCGGTGTATCGGCGTTGGCGACATTCTGGGACAGCACATCCTGGCGCTGATGCAGCCAGTTCATGCGGGTTTTCAGCATCGACATCAAAGGAACGTCGGGCAGGTTCATCGCTGGTAACTTTCTGTTAGCCTTCGAATTCCTCCGCATCCTGATGCCGCCATGCTTAAGCGCGCCTTAATGGCGGCGAAATTTGCCGGGCATTTTCTGCCGCCCCTTAACTCGCGATTAAGGTTGACGATCCTTTACTCCCGGCCATGACGATTGAAATCCTCCGCTATATCGGCGCTCTGTTTCTGGTGCTGGCATTGATCGGCGGCGCCGGTTTGGCCGCGCGCCGCTGGGGCGTGCCGGGCGTGACCAAGGCGGTCGATCAGAAACGTCTCGCCGTGGTCGAGACCTTGATGATCGGCCCGCGCCAGCGGCTTTTCATCGTGCGCCGGGACAATGTCGAGCATCTGATCTTCTCAAGTCCGGACGGCGTCTGCTTGGTCGAAAACAACATCCCTCCCAAAAATCTGGCGTTATGAAGCACATAAGATCCTTCTTGCCGCTGTTGCTCGTGCTGGCGGTTCTGGTGATACCCAATCTCGCGATGGCGGCGACGCTTGCGCCGGCCGCTGCCAATGCCAGCGCGGCAGCGTCCAGTTCGGGCCTCAATATCGATGTCACCGGCGGCGGGCTTTTCACCGACCGCATGGTGCAGATCGTCGCTCTGATCACCATTTTGTCGATCGCGCCATCGATCCTGATCATGATGACCAGCTTTGTGCGCATCGTCGTCGTGCTGTCGCTGCTGCGTACCGCGATGGGCCTGCAGCAAAGCCCGCCCAACAGCGTGCTGGTGTCGCTGGCGATGTTCCTGACTTTATTCGTGATGACGCCGACCCTGACCGATGCCTATCACCAAGGCGTCGAACCGATGATGAACAATCAAGTGACCGCCGAGCAGGGCTTCACCGCCGCCATGGTGCCGATGAAGAAATTCATGCTGGCGCATGTGCGCGACGCCGACCTCAAACTTTTCTCCGACATGGCACACACCAAGCCCACGCCCAAGCCGGAAGATACGGCGCTGACCACTTTGGCCCCCGCCTTCATGCTGTCGGAACTGAAGCGCGCCTTTGAAATCGGCTTTCTGATCTTTGTGCCGTTCCTGATCATCGATATGGCCGTGGCCTCGATCCTGATGAGCATGGGCATGATGATGTTGCCGCCGGTGATCATTTCCCTGCCCTTCAAGCTGATCTTCTTTGTCCTGGTCGATGGCTGGCGGCTTATCGCCGGATCGCTGGTCGAGAGCTATCTCCACAGCCCGCCGCATACTTGAGTCACGGTCGCGCGTCCCGGGCGCGGACGCGCCCAATCATTCATTGGCGCCTACGGCGCCGCTCGCAAAACCGCTTCGCGTGCTCTGCACGCTGCGCACTTTTGCTGGCCGTCGCTCTCCTTGACCCGCCGCTTGGGTCGGAAGAGGATCGCCCATCCGGTCTGGAGGGGTTCATGCCGCGCATTTCACGCCTGAAAGCGTTCGCCTCGGTTTTTGCCTTGCTGCCTGTGCTGGGCATGACGGCGCCCGCCGGTCACGCAGCCGCCCCGCCCGCCAAAGGCAATGGTGATGCCGCCAGCTGCCAGGCGCTTGCAGGCCGGACCATTGCGCCGGGCATGCGGATCCTGACCGCCGAATATGACGCGGAGGGCACCACCGTCGAAAAGACGCGCATCGCCCAGCCGCTGTGCCGGGTGGTGGGCGTCGCCAACCCCACGCCGGATTCGCGCATCGGCTACGAAATCTGGATGCCGCCCGCATCGGTCTGGAACGGCAAATTCCAGGCGGTGGGTTCTGGCGCATCGGCGGGCGCGATTTCGCCCGGCGCAATGCTGACGGCGCTGGAAGCGGGCTATGCCACCATGTCCACCGACAATGGCCATATCACCGATCCCGAAGCGCCCAATGGCGGCAGCGAACAGCGCTGGGCGCTGGGCCATCCCGAAAAGATGATCGATTTCGCGTATCGCGCCCTGCATCTTTCGACCGTCGCGGCAAAAACCATAGTGCAGGATTTTTATGGCCGCAAAGCCAGCGAGGCCTATTTCGTGGGCTGTTCGCAGGGCGGCCATCACGCGCTGATGGAAGCGACGCGCTTTCCCGACGATTATGACGGCGTCGTCGCGGGCGCGCCTGCCTGGCACTGGGCGACACAGATGGTCAACGCCACCTGGAACAGCCGCGCCGCGCTGCAAGACCCGACTGCGCTGACGGAGCAAAGCGCCGCGTTGCTGCACAAGCGCGTAATTCAAGCCTGTGATGCGCTGGACGGCGTGAAAGATGGGGTGATCGAAGATCCCCGCCAATGCCATTTCGATCCGGCCTCGCTGCTCTGCAAAGAAGGCGAAGCGGCGAGCGAATGCCTGACGCCCGTACAGGCGGCGGCGGCCAATGCAATCTATTCCGGCGCCAAGCGCTCGGATGGAACGCCCATCTTCCAGGGCCTGGCGCGCGGCAGTGAAGGCAATTGGGCCAGGCTGTGGGCGGGCGGCACGCCTGGCGGTTCGGCCTTCGATTTCTTTCGTTATTCGGTGTTCCAGGACAAGGATTTCGACAACACCAAATTCGACTATGACAAGGACACCGACCGCGCGCTGTCGGCCAAGGTGGTGGGAAAACAGACCATCGCCGACGTCTATAACGTCAAGCCCGATCTTTCCGCCTTCAACCGGCGCGGCGGCAAGTTGATCATGTATCACGGCTGGGCGGATCAGCAGATCTCGCCTTATGCCAGCCTGGATTTCTACCAACAGATCGTCGCCAAAGAGGGTCAGGCTAAAGCCGATTCCTTCCTGCGCTTGTTCATGCTGCCCGGCATCTTTCATTGTGCGGGCGGCCCGGGCACGGGAAATTTTGGCGCTGCCGGTCCCGCCGTCAGTGCCGATGGCGAGCACGATATCGTCACCGCGCTGGATCAATGGGTGACGGCGAAGAAAGCGCCGGAACGCTTCACCGGAACCCATATGGCCGCGGGCAAAGCGGATCGCACACGGCCGATCTGCCGCTTCCCGCAAGTCGCAAAATACAAAGGCGTGGGCGACACCAACGATGCCGCGAATTTCACGTGCGGCGCGTCGTGATCAGGCGCGGCTGACCTGGCCCTGTGCCATGTGCAGCTCTGTGATCGCTTTGCGCGCTTCGGCGCGCGGATCGACCTGGAGTTCGCAGCGGTCGTTGAACACCATCACCGCCCGATCCGACGCCGAATAGGGCCGCCATTGCGGCAGACCCGAAACATTGGGATTGCCGGTATGGGCAAACTGCGTCCAGGCGCGGCTCATCTTGTCGGCCAGCGGGTAGCGATCCTGACCCTTGCCGGTGACGACATCATCGGTCGCGCCGTCAAGATTGTCGAAGACATACGAGACTTCCAGCGTGTGCGGCACGCCCAGCTTGCCGTCATGGACGGGCGTGGGCTTTTCGAAATGATAGACATAGGCTGGCGCGCGTCCCAGCATCGCCTTGCGTTCCGCCGTCAGCGCAACATTGGCGGTGAGCCAATTGTCGCTGGCCAGGATCTGATACAGCCGCACATTGTCGGCCTGCGGGAAATCTTTCTTGTAGAGCGCGATCAGATTTTCCGTCGCGGCATCGTCCACCTTCAAAGTGCGCTTGATATCGGCGCGCAAGGTGGCGTCATCGATGGGATCGAGCGGCGTGGTGTTGAGGAAGGTGATTTCCGTCAGGGTCGAACCCAGGATCAGCGGCACATTCGCGGACAATGACGGCGCGACCGGATCGAAGGGACCATTGCCGGAAACCAGATTGCGCCCATCCTGCACCGGCCCGAAGCGGCCGGACGGCCCCATCGGCCCCAAGGCCGCGATGATCTTCTGGAACGGAATTTGTTGTAGCTGATCCACCGCGCCCGACGCGATATCCAATTGCTTCAGGATACGGGCGGCAATCTCACTGCCTTCGTCGGGCGTGATCGCTTTCAGCAGCACCCCGCTTTCGGCGATGACGCGATGAAAGCGCCCTTGCGCCGCAGGCATCGCCATGGCGGTGGTGACTTTGCTGCCGCCGCCCGACTGGCCGAAAATGGTGACATTGCCGGGATCGCCGCCGAACTCGGCAATGTTGTCCTTCACCCAATTCAGCGCAGCGGCAATATCGAGCATGCCGACATTGCCGCTATCGGCATATTTTTCGCCGCCCAACTTGCCGAGATAAAGAAAGCCGAACGCATTCAGCCGGTGATTGATCGTCACCAACACCACATCATGCTTCTTCGCCAGCATGGTGCCGTCATAGCGGACATTGCCGCCCGACCCGCCGGTGAAGCCGCCGCCGTGACACCACAACATCACCGGACGCTTGCGGCCATCATTCAGGCCGGTGGTCCAGATATTCAGGCGCAGGCAATTTTCGCTTTGCTGGGTACGGTCCAGCGCCACCACTTCTTCTTCCATGAAGCCGGTCGCGTCGGTTTGCGGGGCGCGATTGCCCAGCGCTGTCGCGTCGCGCACATCACGCCAGGGCATCGGTGGTTTGGGCGGCATGAAACGGTTCGCGCCCGCCGTGGAAGCGCCATAGGGAACGCCCTTGAAAATTTTCACCGGGCCGTCGGTGGTGCCGCGCAATTTCCCATAACGCGTATTGGCCACAGGTGACCTATCCGCCGCCAGCGCCCGCGGAACCCGCAAAAACGCGCCTGCCGCAACGGCGCCGCCCGCTGCCAGAATCCGGCGACGATCCCTATTGAAATTCGTCATGCCCGCCTCCCCTTGATGGCAAAAGTATAGGGATTGGGAAATCGGGCCGCCACCTGTAAAAGGCGGCATTCTCCGACCGAGAGCGTTGCTATGACCGAACAGATCACGCCGCCGCAGGACTGCCATTCCATGCCGGAATTGCGCGTCGCCATCGACAGGCTGGACCGGCAATTGGTGGCGATGCTGGCCCGGCGCCAGACCTATATCGAACGCGCCGCCGTGCTGAAGGCCGACCGGAACACCGTGCGCGACACGCCGCGCGTGGAAGAAGTGGTGCGCAATGTGGTGGCGGAGGCGGGACGCGCAGGCCTTTCACCCGCCATCGCCGAAGCCGTGTGGCGGACCTTGATCGAAGCCAGCATCGCCCATGAATATAAGGCGTTCGACACCAAGAAGGGTTGAGGCGGCTTATGCCTGCCGCACGGCGCTGATCAAACCATCCTGCAACCAGCCCGCCAGCGCAGTGCCGACACGCTGCACTGCCTGGTCTTTGTCGCCATTTTCCACCAGCAGCGTGCAAAGATCGGCAAAGCTGGAGCCCGCCATCGCCAGCACCAGCGCGCGATATTCAAACATCTCGATGCTGCGATAGCGGGGCGTCAACCCGCTGCGCCAGACGCGGATCGCGCCGGGCTGTGGCAGTCTTTTGGCGGCAGGCACACCTTCGCCCTCCGCAATCGCACCCCAGATGGCGGCGCTGTTGGTCTCGACTTCTCCCAGGGTGAGCGTGGGCAGGAAGATCAACACCGCACTGTCCCAATCGACATCGCCCAATTTTTCCGGCGCGATCGCATCGGCATCGGGACCTTCAAAGGCGCGGCGCAAGCGCCAATCCAGCCAGGCGATTTCCGCGATCTCCGGATCGTCCGGATAAAGCGCGCGCACGGTTCCTGCGAAATCCGCGCCGTAATCATTGAGCGTCCAGCTCTGGGGCGGATGGCGCGCGATATGGGCGCGGGCAACGGTATCGAAACCCTCATCGCCCATCCAGGCCCAGGTTTTTTCGAAAGTGTCGCGCAGGCTGGCGACCAATTGCGCGCGATAGGCGTGGCGATAAACGCCAAGCCCGCGCATCGCGCCGGGCGCCACGGTATTCAACGGCACGTCGTCGCCCGCCAGAATATGATCGCGGAAGGCGCGCTGAAGATCGAACAGGCTCATGGCGTCTGTTCCCGCAACCGCGCCTTGCTCCGTGCCATGTTGAGTTCGGTCAGAAGTTCGGACAGCGCCGGAATATTATCGTCCCGCTCGATCATGCTGGCGCGCGGTCCAAAGCGGCGGCAAGCTTTTTCATAAAGCGCCCAGACTGGATCGGGCACGGGCTCATCATGCGTATCAATGAGCAGCGTTTCGCCCTGGCTGTGCCCGGCCAGATGCATTTGACGCACCCGATCCGCGGGAATGCCCGCCAGATAGGCATCTGTGTCGAAGCCATGATTGGTGCCGCTGACATAGATGTTGTTGACGTCGAGTAGGAGATAACAGCCGGTGCGCCGGCACATCTCTGTCAGAAAATCCCATTCGCTCATCCGGTCGCCGGCGAAGGTGAGATAGGTGGAGGCATTCTCCAGCAACAGCGGGCGCTCCAGCACATCCTGCGCGCGCGCGATATTGGCGCAGACCAGATCCATCGCCTCTTCGGTGTAGGGCATGGGCAGAAGATCGTGCGAATTGAAGCCGTCGATCCCGGTCCAGCACAAATGGTCCGACACAAAAAGCGGATCGACCCGGTCGGCAAGTTTTTTAAGGCGGGCAAGGTAATCCGGCTTCACACCATCGGCCGAACCGATGGACATGGAAACGCCGTGCATCGCGACCGGATAACGCTCGCGCACTTGATCCAGGACGTAAAGCGGGCGCCCACCCGCCACCAGGAAATTTTCGGAAATCACTTCCACAAAATCGACCGGAACATCTTCCTCCAGGAATTCGTTGAAATGCGGCGGCCGCAGACCAAGACCGAAGCCTTCGAAGATCGGAATGTCGGTCATCGGCCTTCCCAGAAAGTCATATGGACCCGGCGCTGTTCGCGACCGGGCCCACAAGACGAAACGCGGCAGAACATCCGCCGCGACGATAATCTGAAATTACGGCGTGGTCTTGCCGCCGGCCTTGGTGCAGGCATCGGCCGACATCGACTTGAAGCCCTGGCCCTTGCAAGCATTCTGGCCCTTGCAGGCATGGTTGCCGGACTTGCAGTCCGACTGACCCTTGCAGCTGTTCACGCCATAGCAATGAACCGAGCCGGCAGCGGCCATGCCCTGCGCCAGGACCGGGGTGCCGACAGCGGCGAGCGCGAAGAGAGCGGCGGCCGAGGCCATCGTGACAGTCTTGAGGTTGTTCATGGAAACGTCTCCGTTTGTTGCGCCTGCCTTTTGGCGTGGCTGCCTTTACGTTCGGTTGTCCCGAACCGAGGGTTACAGCAGAGACCTCGATTGGGGCGGAATATCGACGGCAAAATCGATTTGTCTCAATTCGTCGCGGGAACCACCGTGATGGCGCGCCGAATTGCGGCCAGGGGCGCATTGTCATCGAATATGATTTCGCCACCGCGAAGGCCGACGCCCAGCCGGATCAATAAAGCATTTATGTCAGCGGGCGATCCCGTCACGCCCATCTGGGCGTATAAATCCGCCAGTTCCGTTCCCCCGGTCGCGGCGTCGCCCACTTTGATCAATTGTTCCGGCGTCCATTCGGCAGTGTTGCCGCCGCTTTCGCGATTGATCGCCCGCAGCGCCATCTGCACGCCGATGCGATTGCGGGTGCGCTCGCGGATACGGACATCGGCCATCAGCCAGAAAGCCGCCCCGCCCCAATAAGTGCGATGATGATCGCTGGTGTCGTTCAAGCCGCCTTCGCCCGGTTTCGGCTGGCTGCTTGGCATTTCGTCGATGGTCCATTTCCACACCTCGGCCACATCCATCTGCCCGGCCTGGGCGCGGGCGATGGGTTCGACATAGGTGGCGTTTCCTTCCTGCAGCCAGAGCGCCCAACGCGGCAATTGCGGCAGCGCCAGATGGGTCATCTCATGCACCAGCACCCAATCGCGTTTCAGCGCGGCGGCGTCGGCATGACGCCCTACCGTTAGGCGGATCAGCGAACCGCCACGAAAGCCGAAAGTGGTGCCGCCTGCGCCGCGTCCGTCATTGGCGATCACCACCAGACGGACTTCGCGCACGGGAAATTTGCCGAAATACGTTGTCACGGCCTGGGCACTGGTGCGAATCCAATCGACCACGGCTGCGCGATCAAGACCCGGCGCGCCGTCATTGAAAACGATATTCAACGTGCCGCCGCCCACCGTGATCGTTTCGTCCGGCAGCTGGCGTGGCGCGGGCTGCGCTTGCGCCCGTGCGACCCAGGAGATCGCAAACAGAAATGCCAGCAAGACGGCCCTGCCCGAAAGCCAGGCCCTCCCGCTTTCAGCCATCGGTCTGCATCTGTTTCTGCGCGGCGATCATCATGCGGGTGATGCCGCGATGGATATTGACCTTGACCAGAGATGCCGACTGCCCGGTCCGCGCCGAGGCTTCCTCAATGCTGAAGCCGTGCATCTTTACCAAGCGAATGACTTCGGCCTGGGCCGGTTTCAATTCGGAGAGAAGCTTTTCCAAGGTGGTGGCGCTTTGCACCGCCTCGCCATGATCCTCGACCGCCAGATCTTCGCCCACGGGCTGGGTTGCGGATTTGCGCAAGGCGCGCAACCGGTCGATCCATTTGTAGCGTGCAATCGCCACCAGCCAAGGCCCGAAGGGACGCGTGGCGTCGTAACTGTTACGCTTCTCATGCAGCGCGAAGAGCGTATCCTGCACCGCATCGTCCACCATTGCGGGCGGCAGACGCGTCCCGAAATAACGTTTCAACCAGGGGCGCAGTTCGTCCAGAAGCTGACGGTAGCGAATACCGTCACCCTTCTGCGCGGCCCTCATCAGGCCTGACCACTCTTTATCGGACATCGCAAGGCTTTCAGCCTGGAAGTGGGAATACTGCAACAATGACGAACTATCGGCAATCGGGCGCCCGATGCGATGGCGGAATTATTCCGATTCCGGGAAAATCGGGAACCGCCTGTAACTTCGCAGGCTCAGGCGGCGAAAGACCATAAAGATCGCGCTACTCTAGGAGCGCTCCACCCTCTGATTTTGTTACGGCTTTGCAACCATCCGATCCGATATCCGCCCCTGCCGCCCGGTCCGAGATTTCTCTCGACCGCATGGTGGACCGTTTGGTTGCGGATCTGGAACCTGTCCAGAGCCCGCCGGTCGCGCAACGTCTGGCCATCGGGCTGGGCGCAGGTCTGGTGCTGTCGCTGGTTCTGGTCGGGATCATTTTCGGGTATCGGCCCGATATGGCGACGGCGACCCTGACGATCATTTTCTGGGTCAAGCTCGCTTATGTCTCCGGCATCGGCGCCATCGCGCTGTGGGCGGTGGAACGGCTGGCGCGGCCGGGCGTGCGCACCGGCAATCTGCTTTTGTGGCTGCTCTTGCCCACCGCGATGATGGGAAGTCTGGCGGTGATCGAACTTGTCGATGGCCCGCCCAATCTGCGCGAACATTTGATCATGGGCTTTTCCGCTGCCGCCGCGCCCTGGCGCATTCTGGCGGCGGCCTTGCCGCCGCTGGTCGGACTGGCCTGGGCGGTGCGCGGTCTGGCGCCGACACGGTTGGTTTTTTCGGGCGCAATGGTGGGATTGGCGGCGGGCGGCTTCGGCGCTGCATCCTATGCCATGCATTGCCAGGAATCGGCGGCGCCGTTTCTGTTGATCTGGTACAGCCTGGGCGTGGTCGCCTGCTGTTTCGTGGGCGCGATGCTGGGCCCGCGCATTCTGCGCTGGTAGCGGCGCTTCCGCTTCAGTCTACCGCCTGCTCGGTCTTGCGGAAGATTTCCCAGATCACCATGAACAGCGCGGCAATCAGCGGCCCCACGACAAAGCCGTTCAAGCCGAACACTTCGATCCCGCCCAAGGTCGAGATCAGAACCACATAATCCGGCAGATTGGTGGTTTTCCCCACCAGAAAAGGCCTGAGCAGATTGTCGACCAGGCCGATCACCAGGATGCCATAGGCAAAGAGAAACACGCCCTGCCAGACGCTTCCCGTTGCCAGCAGATAAATAGCAACAGGCGCCCACACGATACCGGCGCCGATGGCCGGCAGCAGCGACAGAAACGCCATCACCACCGTCCATAGAAGCGGCGCGGGAATACCCAGAACCCAGAAGGCCAGCCCGCCCAGAATGCCCTGAACCGCGGCGACGGAAATATTGCCTTTGACGGTGGCGCGGATCACCACCGCCGTCCGGCTGAGCAGGATGGTCTTTTGCGCCGGACGAAGCGGCATCGCCGTCTTCACGCGGTCGAGCAAGCTGGCCCCGTCGCGGAACAGGAAGAACAAAAGATAAAGCATCACACCAAGGCCAAGGACGAAATCGAAGGCGCTGAGTCCGATGCTGAGTGTTCGTGCCGCGATCAATTGACTGCCCGTGCCGAGCGCGGCAGTGAGCTTCTGACGCACCGCCGTCAGATCGGTGAGACCGAATTGATTGAGCGCTTCACGCGCCCAGCCCGGCAGCGCATCCAGAATGCGCTGAAGATAGAGCGCGAAATCCAGATTGCCCGAACGGATGCGGTCATAAAGGCCCGAAGCTTGCTGCCCCAAGGACGCGCTGATCACGATCAGCGGCAAGATCACAATTGCGATCACCAGCAGGACGATGGTGGCCGCCGCCAGATTGTTCCGCTTGCCGAAAAATTTTCGCAAGGACAGATACAGCGGATTGAACAGAACCGCGATCACGATGCCCCACAGGATGGCGCCGTAGAAAGGTTCCAGAATCCAGCCAAAGGCAATCGTCACCAGAACGACCAGTAGAATAAAGACCTGGTCTTCTATCTTCTGCATCTTGTTTCAGACCCTCTTGCCCGGTGAATCTAGAGAGCGGCCGCGCCGTAGTCACCTTTTGTCCTGCACGGCACATATTGCGCTGCAAAGACGAAATATCCGCCGGCATTCTTGAAAGCCCGGCTTCGGTCCATACCTGCCTTGATATCGCAATGCTTGATACGAGGCTTCCATGCCCGCCGAACAGCCGGAGATCGTCATTGCCCGGTCCCAGCGCAAAAGCCTGAAAAGGCTGATTGCGGAAGCGTTCCGCCTGCGCCACCGGATTGCACCTTTTCTGAGCGCCGAAGTCCGCCGGGCATCGATTTGCGATGACAGCGCGCTGCCCGGCGACGTCGTCGCCCCGGGCCGGGATATCAGCTACCGGCTCGATTGGGACAAAGCGACCCCATACCGCACGCTGGTCTATCCCGAACATTATGCGGATGGCGAAAAACAGATTTCCATTCTGTCGCCCATCGGCGCAGCGCTTTTGGGATTGCGGGCCGGCGGGCGGATCAGAGTGTTCCTGCCCGGAACCGGTTTTCATCACTTGTATGTGGCGGGTGTGAAGTAGGATTCAGCGCGGGCTGAAGCCCTGATCGGTCAACGCGATAGCCCGCAGGTCCAGCTTTTGTGTGCGGAACGCTGTGCTGGTCTGGTCGGCCATCCGCTGCAAGGTCTGGCTATCACCGGCCTTCTCGGCATCCTGCCGCGCATAGATCGTCGAGACGATCTGGTACATCATCTGCTCGGCAATGGTCTGGCGCGTGCGCGCATCCGCGGCGGCGAAAACTTTGGCGAGGTCATCCGCAACCTGGTGGCGCAGGCCCTGTACTTGTTCGCGCGTCGGCAGCGGCGCCTTGTTGGCCGTCATCCAAGCAACGGTCAGATAGGCAGCAACGACATCGCGCAAGTCCCGGTCCGTTATGTCATAGGGGCTCGCCGCTTCCAGATAGGCGGCGCGGACCGGCTTGCGCTGAAAGATGTCCGCGATCCCGGCGGTGACTTCCGGGCTATTGTGGGCGCGGATGGCGTCGAGGAACGCCGCTTTGACCTGGGCTGAGACCGCAGGGTTGCTGGGCACGGTGAAATCGGCGATCGCCGCGGATTCCGATCCGGCTGGCGCGCGCGAGATGGGCGATCTGCTGCTGCCGGATTCGCGTGACGGGCCATAGGCAATCTCGGCGCGACGGCGCGTGGCATCGATCATCATCAGATTGAAAGAGGTGTTCATGTAGATGGGCGTCATGGTCATCGGCACGGCCGCGAGATTGCCCGCCCACAGCGGCGCGGCGCCGAACAGGGTCAGGCCCATCGCCACAGTCCAGACCAACCGCCGCGCCGAATATTGTCCCATGACTATTCTCCCGATGAACGCACATTATTTTAGTCGAGCCTGCGCATCATGGCGAGCGTGCAGGGTAGCTGTCATCGACATGTTGCATGCACCGGCTCAGGGCCTTAGGACGATCTCTCCGGTCCGGGGATTTGTCAGAGTGACATTCTCAAGAGCTTGGATTCGCCACAGATCCGTCCGCCGCGTGAGCACGGCAAGGATCAATGTATCGACTTGATGCGAACCGGCGGGATGGGCACTGCCTGCGCTCAAGCGGCTCCAAAAATGGATGATCGTTGCGTCGGGTCCGATGGGAATCGCGTCGATCAGTTCATTCTTCAGCGTCGAGTCGCGATAGATCGTTTCATGGATGGGACGATGAAGTTCGACGATCTCGGCCACGCCTCGCACATAATGACCGAATCGATTGACGAAGGTCGCATGCTCTTCAAACAGCGAACCGAGCGCGTCCATGTCGTGCAGGTTCCAGGCATGCGCGAACGCGTCCGGTGCATCTTCGGGACGGCGGATTGAAATCGAATTTTCTGATGTCATGCCGTTCCTGCCGAGCTCTGGCGTCGCTCGCAGACTATGCCTGTTCGATGGCACGGATTTAAACCACCACCGACACGCTGGCGCCCACTCGGACCGCTGCGCGGTCCTCCGTGGCGCTCAGTTTTTCTAAGTGCGCATAGCGCACTAAGAAAAACTGGCGCGCCCGAAAGGATTCGAACCTCTGACCCCCAGATTCGTAGTCTGGTGCTCTATCCAGCTGAGCTACGGGCGCGTACCAGTTTGAAGGGCGCGAACCTATTCAGGCCTTTCCCCAAAGGCAAGCGCGACCAGCACTTTATCCGCGACCTGGCGCCGCTGCCCATTTCCGGTGCACGGACGGGCGGCCAACCCCGCCAAGTCCTCGCGACGATTGTGTAAAATGGCGAAAGCGGGGGGCTCCACGCCCTTGTCCGTCTCTCTGGGCCCCGTTAAGACTAAACCCCCGGGTCCTGGCCAGCGGGCGTTGGCCGGATGGGTTGGGAATTGATGCGTGCCGCCCCCCTTTAATTTGGGGCAGGGGCGCCGGCAGCGGAGAGCAGTAATGAGGGGAAATCCAGCCAAACGAGGCCTCAAATCGGGCCTTCTTCTGGCGTGCGTATTCGGCGCGAGCATGAGCCTCGCTGCCTGCTCCGATCTGGACAATATGTTCGAAGACGGCGGCCCGGATGTGGCGGCTGCCGATATGGCCGCGCCTGCGGGTGGTCCCGGCACGCCTTTGCCGCCCCCCAGCGCCGAAGCACCGCAGCCGTCCGCGGCAGGCGGCGCCCTGGTCGCAACCATCAATCCGATCACCATCGATCCGGGCAGCGACACCGGCACCCAGGTCAACAAAACCATCCAGACCCTCCGCGCCCAGGTTTCGGGCCTGGAAAGCAAACTGGGCGGCAATGCCCAGCGCATGGCGGATTTGCGCAACAATGGCGCGGCTTCGGCCACCGCCTATCAGGAATCCAAGGCGCGGATCACCGCCCGCCTGCAGATCGGCACCACCAAGGGCAATCCCGAACTGGTGAGCGAGTGGAATTCGGCCCAGACCTCGCTCGATGCGTTGTCGGCCAATATCAATCAGCTGACGGCGCTGGGCACCGACGTCACCAATGATTCTTCCACCGCCCATTTCGTGCTGAACCAGATCGGCGCGACCTTCAACGTCTCGGGCGCGGTGGACGAGGATCATCGCCAGCTGCAATTGCTGGAAGACGAGACCAATCAGACCATCGTCCTGATCGACCGTCTGCTGAAAGAAGTCTCCGACAATGTGCAGCGCCAGACGGCGTATGCCGCCAATGAGCGCGGCAACCTTGCGGTCCTGTCCAACTCGATCAAATCGGGCGAGCTTTATGGCGGCGCGCCGGGCCTTTCCGCGGCCGCGGCGACCAGCAATCTGCAATTCGCCGGCGTCGGCACACCGCTGGTGGTGGTGCGCTTCGACCGCCCCAATGTCGATTATCAGCAGATCCTGTATGCAGCGCTGAATCAGGCGCTGCAGTCGCGCCCCAATGCCAGCTTCCAGGTGGTGGCGGTGGCGCCGACCCGCGGCAATGCCGCTTCGGTGCAGATCGCCCAGACCACGGCGCGCCGTCATGCCCAGGATGTGATGCGCTCCATGACCGATATGGGCGTGCCCGCTTCGCGCTTGAACGTGGCCTCGTCCACCGATGCCGGTGCGGCGTCGAGCGAAGTGCGCGTTTTTGTCCGCTAAGCGCGCGTTTGAGAAAGAATGAGAAGCCCCGCTGCAAAGCGGGGCTTTTTTGTTTCAGGCCTTCACCGCCACCACAAACAGGCGCTGGAACGGAAAGAGCGTGGTGCCATCGGCACGGCGCGGATAGGCGGCGTTCAATTTTTCTTTGTAGGCCGCGATGAAGGCTTCGCGATCCGCGCCGTCCAAAGCCTGCACAAAGGGACGCAGACCCGTGCCGGACACCCAGCGATAGACGGCATCCTCGCCTTCCAGCACCTGCAGATATTCGGTTTCCCAGATATCGAGCGAGGCGGATTGCGGTTTCAGCCAGTCATAATAGATCGCGGCGTTGCCCCGTTCGGTCTCCCGCGCGTTGACAAGCTTGGCTTTCCAACGCGGATCGCTGGCCGTCTCGCGCATCAGGACATGGCTGGGGGCGTTGAAATTCACCGGAACCTGGAAGGCGAACACGCCACCGGGCCGCACAAAGGACATCAGCCGGGGCAGCAACGCCGCCTGATCCGGCAGCCATTGAAAGGTCGCGTTGGAATAAATCAGGTCGTACGGCGCATCCGGCACCCAGGTCGCGATATCGCCCAAGATCCAGGTGGCCGGGACGCCCGAGGCCTTGGCCTCCTCCAGCATGGCGGGGGAACTGTCGAACCCTTCCAGCCGGGCTTCGGGCCAGCGCGCGGCCAATAATCCCGTCGAATTGCCCGGCCCGCAGCCCAGATCGATCACCCGGCCGGGGTTTTTCAGCGGCACCCGAGCCAGCAAATCGGCGGCGGGGCGGGTGCGCTGGCCGCCAACGGCAAGGTAGGTGGCAGGATTCCAGGTCATGACGGCACTTTCCTTAAGCCAAAACGCTATTCTGCCGCGAATGTAATTTTATTGCGCGCCTCAGAATAGCAGCGGTTGACAGCAGCGGCCCAGAGCCATAGAAACCGCGCTCTTTTCGCCTCTGGAGCCGCCTATGAAGCGCACCTATCAGCCGAGCAAAATCGTGCGCAAGCGCCGTCACGGCTTCCGTTCGCGCATGGCGACGCCGGGTGGCCGCAAGGTCGTGGCCCGCCGCCGTGCCCATGGCCGCAAGAAGCTCTCTGCCTGACATTCCAGCCCTCGGGCTGCAAATCAAAGGTCTGCGTATCGACCGGTTGAGGAAGCGCGCCGATTTTTTGGCCGCGGCCCGTACGCTGCGCCGTGTCGTAGGCTCTGTGACATTGGAAATGGCGCCGACGCCGGAACCCTCCGACAACACGCTCCGCCTTGGTTTCACCGCCAGCAAAAAAATCGGCAATGCCGTGGCCCGCAACCGCGCCAAGCGGCGCCTGCGCGCCGCGGCATATGCACTTCTTCCCCTTTCGGGCCGTGCTGGCCATGACTATGTTCTTGTCGCTCGCGCGGGCATCCTGGTCCGCGATTTTTCTGCCCTTAAGGGCGACATCGCCGAGGCGACGCGAGCAGCGCACCGGAAGCTGGATGCCCAATCCACCGGCAATCAGGTTTGAGGACGCATGACGCGATTTTTGACTTTCGCCCTCTGCGCGCCGATCCATTTCTACCGTCATTTTCTTTCGCCGCTCAGTCCGCCCGCCTGCCGGTTCCAGCCCACCTGCTCGGCCTATGCGCTGGAGGCCATTCAAACCCACGGCCCCGTGCGCGGCATTGCGCTGGCCTTTCGCCGTATCATCCGTTGCCATCCCATAAGCTGGCTTGGCGGCGCCTCGGGTTTCGATCCCGTCCCCAAACATCCTCAAGCGTGAAATCCAGATCATGAGCGGCAACCGCAACAATATGATTCTCGCCATCGCGCTTTCGGCGCTGGTGATCTTTGCCTGGCAATATTTCGTCGCCGGGCCCCAGATGAAGGCCGAGCAAGCGCGCCAGGCCGTGCTGGCGAAGCAGGAAAAGAAAACGCCTACGGGACAACCGGCCACGCCCAGCGCGCCCGGCCAGATACCCGGCATGTCCGCAGCCACGCAGCGCATGACGCGCGACGCCGCTTTGGCCGCGAGCGGTGCACGCGTCGTCATCGACAGCCCGTTGCTGGATGGCTCGATCGCACTAAAGGGCGCCAAGCTCGACGATCTGCGCCTCAAAAAATATCACGAGACCCTGGACCCGAAGAGCCCGGAGATCGTGCTGCTCGCCCCCAAGAGCACCGAATATCCCTATTACGCGCAATTCGGCTGGATCGGCCAGAAAGTGCCCGACGATCAGAGCGTATGGGCGCAACAGGGCAGCGGCGCGCTGTCGCCCGGCCACCCGGTGACGCTGACCTGGGACAATGGCCAGGGCCTTGTCTTTACCCGCGTCATCTCGGTCGACGCGCAATATATGTTCAGCGTGAAGGACGATGTCGCGAACAAGTCCGGCCAAGCGCAGACGATTTATCCCTTCGCCTATGTCGCGCGCGAAGGCGTGCCCAAGGAACAGACCAGCTGGGTCCTGCATCAGGGCTTTGTCGGCGTGGCCGAAGGCAGCGAAGTCGATGCCAAATATGACGACTTCAAAGAAGAAGGTACGCCGCCCAAGAATTTCTCATCGACCGGCGGCTGGGTCGGCATCACCGACAAATATTGGATGGCGGCCGTCATCCCGCCCCAGGGCGAAGCCTTTAACGGCGCCTATCTGGGCTCCAAGCTGGGCAACGACAAAGCCTATCAGGCCAATTACCGGCTGGGCGCGCGCACCCTTGCGGCGGGCGCGGACACTTCCGTCACGCACCGGCTGTTCGCGGGCGCCAAGGTGGTGGACATTCTTCGCGGCTATCAGAAGAGCGAAAGCATCGCCCATTTCGACAAGGCGATCGATTGGGGCTGGTTCTGGTTCCTCACCCAGCCTTTGTTCTGGCTGCTCGACATTTTCTACAAATTCATCGGCAATTTCGGCATCGCCATTCTGATGCTGACAGTGGTGGTGAAGCTGTTGTTCTTCCCGCTGGCCAACGCTTCCTTCAAATCCATGAGCCGGATGAAGAAAGTCCAGCCCTATATGGAAGAGATCAAGAAAGCGCATAAGGACGATCCGCAGCGCCAGCAGCAGGAAATGATGGCGCTGTACAAGCGCGAGAAGGTCAATCCGCTCACCGGCTGCGTGCCGATGCTGATCCAGATCCCCGTCTTCTTCTCGCTCTATAAGGTTTTGTTCGTCACCATCGAAATGCGCCAGGCGCCTTTCTATGGCTGGATCCACGATTTGTCGGCGCCCGATCCGACATCGATCCTGAATTTGTTCGGATTGCTGCCCTATCACATCCCGGCCTTTGTGCCGGCATATCTGTCGATCGGCATCTGGCCGATCCTGATGGGCATCACCCAATTCGTTCAGACCAAGCTCAATCCCGCGCCGACCGATCCGGTGCAGGCCAAAATGTTCACCTTCATGCCGCTGATCTTCACCTTCATGTTCGCCACCTTCCCGGCTGGCCTGGTGATTTATTACACCTGGAACAATCTACTCTCGGTGACGCAGCAATATTTCATCATGCGCAAGGAAGGCGTCGAAGTGCATCTGTTCGAGAATTTGAAACTCTCGAAAAAGAAAGCCTGAGGCGTGAACAAGGCCGAAGTCGAATTCGCGCGCAAGCTGTTCGCCGGTCCGTGCGATTTCTTCTGGGGCACCGGCGACATCAACAGTCTGCCGCCGCAAAGCCTGCCCGAGATCGCAATGGTGGGCCGGTCCAATGCGGGCAAGTCGAGCCTGATCAATGCCCTGACCAACCATAAGGGTCTGGCGCGTGTCAGCCATACGCCGGGGCGCACGCGCGAAATCAATTTCTTCAATCTGGGCGGCAAGCTGATCCTCACCGATCTGCCCGGCTATGGTTATGCCAAAGCCTCCAAGACCCTGGCGGCGGAATGGCAGACTTTGATCTTCTCTTACCTGGCCGGCCGCGCCTCCCTGAAGCGGGTGGCGCTTTTGATCGACGGCCGCCGCGGCGTGATGGAGATCGACAAGGCGGTGATGGAATTGCTGGACCGCGCCGCGGTCTCTTACGGCATCGTCCTGACCAAGGCGGACGAACTCAAGCCCGCCGAAATCGAGACGGTGTTGACGCAGACGGCGGCGGAAGCCCGCCGCCACACCGCCGCATTAGAAGAAATTCATGCCACCTCTTCCCGGGATGGGACGGGGGTGGTGGGATTGCGCCAAAGCATCGCTGCCTTAGTTTAATTTACCCCCATCTGTCTGCCACGCGGGCAAGCCCGCTAGCAGACATCTTCCCCCGCCAGCGGCTTCGCCGCGCGGGGGAAGAAAGCCGGTGCTTGCTTCGAAAAAGTTGGCGCGACAACACCAACCCGCGTATAAGGCCCCCGTTTTACCGGGCATTCCCAGATGGCGGATGAAGGCGACCACGAGAAAAATTTGCGGCTGATGGCGCGCTGGCGCCAGACCGGGCGCGTTCTGGTCGAAGCCCTGCCCTACATTCTCAAATACGATCAGAAGACCATCGTGGTGAAGTATGGCGGCAACGCCATGACCGGCTCCGGTGGCACCGACGATTTTTCCCAGGACATCGTCCTGATGAAGCAGACCGGCATCGATCCCGTGGTCGTCCATGGCGGCGGTCCGCAGATCGGCGCCATGCTGAAGAAACTCGACATCCAGTCGCGCTTCATCGACGGGCTGCGCGTCACCGACGAAGCGGCGGTGGAAGTGGTCGAGATGGTTCTGACCGGCTCGATCAACAAACACATCGTCACCGCCATCAATGCCGCGGGCGGCCGTGCCGTGGGCTTGTCGGGCAAGGACGGCAACATGGTGGTGGCCAAGAAACTGGCACTGACCAAGACCGACGCCGCCACCGGCAAGACGGTGGTCGAAGATCTGGGTTTTGTCGGCGAGCCGGAACGGGTCAATCCCGAAATCCTGCACACCATGATGAAGTCGGAAATCATCCCGGTGATCGCGCCCATCGGCGTGGGACCGAAGGGCGAGACCTACAACATCAACGCCGATACGGTGGCGGGCGCCGTGGCCTGCGCCATCAAGGCGGAGCGCCTGATCCTTCTGACCGATGTCGAAGGCGTGCTCGATCAGGACAAGAAGCTGATCCCGCAT
>DASYDX010000011.1:0-4108 GCA_036499345.1 Rhizomicrobium sp. | reverse complement strand
TCCGTGGACCACACATTGCGGGTCCTGGATCTGGGCGCTTATCAGCTGTCCGTCGCCGTGATCAAGCGCGGTGCCACGACGCCGCGTCCGGCAGGCGCCGCACCGCAAGCGCCGACGACAGCAGCCTGTGGCACGACCTCCATGCCTGCCAATTCCAAGCCGGCTGCGTCGGGCGGCATTTCGCATGATGATACGGCCGAGACGTATATCGTCATCTCCGGTTCGGGCACCTTGGTGACGGGCGGCCAGATTCTGAATGGCCATCGTTCCGCCGCCGACAGCGAAGTGACAAAGGTCTTGAACGGACCGTCCTGCAGCGGCCAGATCGTCGGCAATTACGTCGCCCGCAAGATGAATGTGGGCGATATCTCGGTGATCCCAGCGGGTGTCGCGCATGGTTGGACGGACATCACCAGCGAAGTCACCTACCTCAGCGTGCGGCCCGATCCGAAGAAGGTGCTGGAGCATGGCTACGTGAATCCGGCCATCAAATAGGCTTTAGCCGGCGCAGTTTTTCTGCGGCGCAGCATAAGGAGGCTGACAAACTTCGCGACAAGAACGCGCTGGATTGTCGGCCTCCATTGCCTATGAATTCTTTGTCACAGATCCGGCGAAGTGGCCTTCTTCGCTTCGTTTCCGGCAACAGGGGGAAACATATGTCCAAATCACAATTGCGGCGTCTCTCATCGGTCGCGGCGATCGCGCTGGTGCCCACACTTTTCGGCATTCAAGCGATGGCGCAGAACGCAGGTCAGCCCTCGACGGCGAAAGGCGACTGGCCGATGTATTTCGCGGACCCGTCGGGCTCGCGCTATTCGCCCCAGGATCAGATCAACGCCTCCAACTTCAACAAGCTGGAAATGGCGTGGCACTTCAAGACCGACAGTCTCGGTTCGCGGCCGGAATTCAAACTCGAAGGCACGCCGGTCGAAGTCAACGGCATGCTTTACACCACCGCTGGCTCGCGCCGCGCGGTTGTTGCGCTCAATGCCAGAACCGGCGAGTTGAAATGGGTCTACAGCCTGGAAGAGGGCCCGCGCGCCGCGCTGGCGCCGCGCCAGCTTTCGGGTCGCGGCGTGTCCTATTGGACCGACGGTAAGGGCGATGAGCGCATCATCTATGTGACGACCGGCTATCGCATGGTCGAACTCAACGCCAAGACCGGCCGTCCCGTCGAATCCTTCGGCGATCACGGCATCATCGACATGAAGATCGGCGCCGTGAAAGGCGCGGGCGAACAGATCGATCTCGAAAAGGGTGAAATCGGCCTGCACACCACGCCCACCGTGGTCAAGGATGTGATCATCGCGGGCTCTGCCTTCAAGGAAGGCATGCAGCCGCTGACGGCCAACAACACCAAGGGCCTTGTGCGCGCCTGGGACGTGCGAACCGGCAAGGAATTGTGGAAATTCCGCACCATTCCGCAAAAGGGCGAGTTCGGTTACGAGACTTGGGAAAATGGTTCGGCCGAAAAGAACGGCAACACTGGCGTCTGGACCGGCATCACCGTCGATCCGGAGTTGAACAGTGTCTATCTGCCGGTCGAAGATCCTACCAACGATACCTATGGCGGCGCGCGTCCCGGAAACAATTTGTACGGCGACAGTCTGGTCTGTGTCGATCTGACGACCGGCAAGCGCAAATGGTATTACCAGATCGTGCACCACCCGATCTGGGACTATGATTTGTCCTCGCCGCCGCTGCTGGCCGACATCAATGTTGATGGCAAGGCGATCAAGGCGGTGGCGCTGCCCACCAAAGAAGCGTTCCTCTATGTCTTCGATCGCGTCACCGGCAAGCCGATCTGGCCGATCATCGAAAAGCCCGTGCCGCAAAGCGATGTGCCGGGCGAGAAGACGTCCAAGACGCAGCCTTTCCCGACCAAGCCCGCGGCTTACGCGCGTCAATCCGTGTCGATGAGCGATCTCATCGACTACACGCCGGAGCTGCGCGCCAAGGCGGAGAAGATCATCAAGGAGAATTACAAACTTGGTCCGATGTTCTCGCCCGCCATCATCAGCAAGGTCGGTTTCCCCAGCGCGGTCCTGACCATCGGCAATTTCGGCGGCGGCACCAACTGGCCGGGCGCCGGTTACGATCCGGAGCTGCACACGGTGTTCGCGCCGGCTTCCAACACCGGTATCGTGCAAATGGGTCTGGTCGAACCGCCTCCGGGGCTGACGGATTCCAAATATCTGCTCGGCACCGCCGGTCAGCCCTTCCGCATCAGCGGCGGTCCTGGCTTTGGCAGCGCCGCCGACGCGCCGAAGGTGAGCGAGGATGAAGCCAAGCTTCAGGCCGCGCTTGCCGCCAATCCGCAAAAGCCCATCGGCCCGCCGCCGCCGCGCAATGTGGATGGCATGCCGCTGGTCAAACCGCCTTACGGAACACTGACGGCGATCAACCTGGATAGCGGCAACATCACCTGGCAGGTGCCGCATGGCGACACGCCCGACGATATTCGCAACAATCCGGCGTTGAAGGGATTGAACATCCCCAAGACCGGTCAGCCGGGCAATGTCGGTCTGGTCATCACCAAGAGCTTGGTGGTCATGGGCGACCCGCTCTTCACCACCACGGCGGAACATCCGCGCGGTGCCATGCTCCGGGCGTATGACAAGAAGACGGGCCAGCAGGTCGGCGCGGTACTGATGCCTGCGCCGCAATCCGGTTCGCCGATGACCTATTCGGTTGGCGGCAAGCAGTACATTGTGGTCGCGGTCAGCGGCGGCAATTATTCGGGCGACTATATCGCTTACAGCCTGCCGAATAACTGAATGTGAAAATGGCGGCGGACCCGGCTGGGTCCGCCGCCATTCGTTTTAAGCCCATTCAAAATTTAAGGCGTGACGGCGGGTATGCTGCCATCAGGCGCCGCACCATAGGCATTCGCGTCCGCATCGCCGGGCTGGCACCAGAAATAGATCAGCACCACCGCGGCGATCAGTCCGGCAATTCCCAGAAGCGGGCCGATCGTCAGCGCGTAAGCGATTTCTCCGAATATCCCAAAGGGACCGAAGAAGAAGAGCTGGAAGATTTGCCCCAGCGCCGCCGGTATGACTCCAAGCCACACGAGATTGCCGTCGCGCCCCGTATCCTGAAGCCGGCGCGCGCCCATGCCCGCCATGGGCAGGAGCAAGGCGAGGCCGGTCAGCGCCGCGACGGGCAAAAAGACCACCGACTGCAGGATCGAGGCACCGATCTGCACCACTGCGCAGGCGAGAACGAAATACCAGAAGCGTTCGCGTCCCACGCGGCCCTTCATGTCGAAATAATGCTGGGTGACGGTGTTGCGGAAATTCCCGACGATTGCGTTCAGGTCCATTCAAGCCCCCAAAACCAGCCGTTTCCAGTGTGGATGCTAGACCCCTGTCATGAGATTGAAAAGCTGCCATGCACCAGGCCCATGGCCCCGTTGCTTGCCGGAGCGGCAAAATAGTCTAAGACGGGCCAAAATCGGGTAAGGCACATGACGGCGAAGATTTTCATCGATGGGGCGGTCGGAACCACGGGGCTCGAAATTCGTGAGCGCCTGGCGGATCGCGCGGATCTTTCGGTGGTCGCTCTGCCAGAAGCCGAGCGCAAGGATGAAGCAGCGCGCGCCCGCGCCTTGAACGCCGCCGATCTGGTCGTTCTCTGTCTGCCGGACGCGGCCTCCCGCCAGGCCGTCGCGTTGATCGACAATCCCAACGTCCGGGTGATCGATGCCTCCACTGCGTTTCGCGTGGCCGATGGCTGGACCTATGGCTTACCCGAACTGGAAGCGGACAGCACTGCGGCGATTGCTTCGAGCACGCGTGTCGCCAATCCCGGTTGCTGGGCGACGGGCTTTCTCGCGCTGGCGCGGCCTTTGGTGCGCGCGGGGCTGATCCCTGCCGATTTCCCCATCACCGTGCATGGCGTCTCCGGCTATTCCGGCGGTGGCAAGAGCATGATCGAGGAATTCGAGAAAACGGATTCACCGGTTTTTGTGGAAACCGTGCAGCGTGCCTACGGGCTCGGGCTGGCGCACAAACATATTCCGGAAATGCAGGCCCGCGCAGGGCTTGCGCATCCGCCTTTGTTCGCGCCCACCGTGGCGCGCTTCTACCGCGGCATGCTGGTGGAA
>DASYDX010000010.1:0-1705 GCA_036499345.1 Rhizomicrobium sp. | reverse complement strand
CGATTGCGCGCAATGAAGATTGCAACGACCGCAGCCGCAGCCATTACCGGCATCGCGAACGTGATAGCTATATCGGCCGCGATGGGCGCCGTCACTATCGCTGACTTTGAAAATCCCCGGAGTGCCGCTCCGGGGATTTTTTATAAGGCGAGAAGGCGGTCAGCTTTTCTTTCGCGCATCATAGGCTTTACCGAGAACGCGAAGCGCATTGCCGCCCCAGAAATTCTGTAGCTGGGCTTCTGTATAGCCCGCCTTGACCAGGCGCTCGGTGATCCTTGGAATGGCCGTGATATCTTCCAATCCGGCGACACCGCCGCCGCCATCCCAGTCTGCGCCGATGCCGACATGTTCGGGCCCCACCAGATCGAGCGCATGGAGAATATGCTTCATGTAATCGTCCAGACTGGCGCGCGGCGCGGGATATTTCTTGTCCAGCGCTTTGGTGTCGGCGGCGGCCTGACGCACAACGGCGGTGGCCTCTGCCGGTGTCAGCCCGCTGAGATTTTCCAGCTTATCCGAAATGGCGGATTCGGCCTTTGACCGTTCGGGATTGCGCGGAACCGTAATCAGATAAACCGAGTTCATCTGGATCGTGCCGCCCTTGGCTGCCAGCTTCTTGATCCGGGCATCGTCGAGATTGCGGGGATGGTTGTTGATGGCGCGGCAACTGGAATGCGAGCAGATGATCGGCGCGCGCGACATCTCCAGCATCTGATCGAAAACATCATCCGATGCGTGGCTGGAATCGAGTATCACGCCAAGATCGTTCGCTTCCTTGACGAATTCCTTGCCCAAGGGGGAAAGGCCGCCCCACTTTTTCTTATCGGTAGCGGAATCGCCGAACTGGTTGTTCAGAAAATGAACCGGACCGGCCAGCCTCACGCCGAGCTTGTGGAAGCTTCTGAGCAGGGTGGGGTCATTGCCCAAAATGCCGGAATTCTCGATCGACTGATAGACGAAGATTTTTCCGCTGGACGAGATGCGCTTAGCGTCTTCGGCCCGGAAAGCGAGTTCGAATTTGTCGGGATGGGCCGCCACCATCTCGCGGATTTCCGCAGCGCGCAAGAAAGCGGCATCGCGCATGGCGCTCATACCTTCAGGGGTCACCGGCGCTTGCGGCGTATAGATGGCGAAGAAACCGCCCTTCAGACCGCCTTCGACCGCGCGTGGATAATCGACCTGGGTGAAATCTTCCGCAAAATTGTGCCGTTGCATCACATCCCAGCCAGGTCGCGCCAGATTGGCCGGCATGTCGAGATGCGTGTCCAGGCACAAAAGCCTTTTGTGCAAAGCCCCTGCATCCACCGCCGCTCGCGCCAGACCGGGCGCCATCGCCAATGCCGCCACTCCGTTTGCCATGACGGCACGCCGTGAAAGTTTCATTGTCCCCTCCGACCCGAATGCGCGGGCGATGCTAGGTGATTTGCGCTGCTTGCGCCAAGCAATGTGAAAGCCGGGTCGGGGCGATCAGCCCCCATCATGACGATCAAGTAAGGCTGGTACTGAGCGCCAATACACCATCGGCGACATATTGCACGGCGAGCGCCGCCAGCATCACGCCCAACAATCGACCAAAGACCGCCTGACCTTGCCGGCCCAAAAAGCGCTCCAGATAAGATGAAGTCAAAAACACGACATAAGCGGCCAGCAGCATCATCGCCATGGCGGCGATCAAGAGCGTGAGACCGATGGCGCCGCCTTCCAT
>DASYDX010000009.1:0-5312 GCA_036499345.1 Rhizomicrobium sp. | reverse complement strand
TGTGGCCGAGAGGCTGCCCCGCCCGCGCAAGCGGGCAATAAGAAGAAGCCTTCGGCCTTAGGGCTGAAGTTGGATTGGAGCTGTGGCCGAGAGGCTGAAGGCGGCGGTTTGCTAAACCGTTATAGGGTTGTAAAGCCCTATCGAGGGTTCGAATCCCTCCGGCTCCGCCAAACCAAACGGCCCCCTTGTGGGGCCGTTTGGTTTGGCTCAGTCGGAGCGGTGGACGAGTTCTTGTTCGACAAATTGGCGACAGCCGATTTGGGCGCGCGCAACGCGAGCGATCCGAGCATAGCGAGGATGAAAAACATGCCTTGAGCATGTTTTTCGCAATCCCTCCGCCATCCCCCTTTAAAAAAGATTCGATGCGTCGGGATTCCCGGCTGCCACATTATGCTCGCAGGCTTACACGAGAGAAAGGCCGCGCTAGCCTTAAGCAGCGCCTCAAAACTGCCGACAATGGATGGCTATCCTAACTAGGAATCGTTTGGCGACTTCGACGGAGGGAAGAGGAATGGTCATGCGGCGCACGCTGATGGCGATCACCGTTCTGGGGGGCTTGTCGGCGCCCACGCTGGCCTTCGCGCAATATTCGGCGGGAGGAACGGTAGATCTGGGGAACGCCTATGGCGGGGCTGCGGCCATGATGGGTCCGGCGAGTCTTGCCAACAGCACCCTGTGCCTGTCGTCCCCCGTGTTCTGCCCATCCGGCAAATCGTCCAGCGGCGCGGCGCAGACGGGGAGCGGCTCCGGTATCAGCCCGGGCTTGGCGAAGCGGGTTCAGGATGCGGTGATGCCTATCTTGACGGAGGAATATAAACGCCGGAGCGCGGCGGAGGGCCCCGAAACGGCCAAGGCCTGGTACATGCAGGCTGCCCGTGATGTCGCCGGCCAGACCGGGCGTCTGATGCCGGAGTATCGCAAGCGGATCGCCTCGGAAGGCAGCGCCAAAGCCGACAGTTGGTATCTTTCCTCGGCGCAGGATCTCGGGAACAAATATGTTCGGGCGCATGGCGCGGGCCCGAGCAAGCGCTGAACGATCAGATGGCCGACCCCGTCGCCGACACGCCCTTGCAGATTCTGCTCGGAGGGCTCGACCGGGCCTTGAAGACTGTCGAAGGATTGCAGGAAGCATCGCGATTCCGCAGGGCCCTTGTCGCCGCCCCGACCATCGCCGAACAGTATCTGGCGATCTGCCGCCTGGGTTATGCGGCTGATAGCAAGGAGCTGCGCGATACCGCGGATCCTCAGATCCATGCCGCGCTCGACCGGCTTTCCAACACGGTTCGCGCCATTGACCGTATCGTGCTCTTCCGCCTCGCGGCGGTGGACGCGGCGCAACAGAAAGTCTGGCAGGCTCTCTGCGAGGCGGCCGACGCCTCCATGTTGCTGCACGACAATGGCGTCATCCATTGCCTGCTGCTGGGCGCGGATATTGCGGATGACACGTTCCGTGTGCGCCGTGTCTGGAACAGCCTCAGCAATTCCGACGGCAAGGATGTCGATCTGATCCTGCCGCTGCATCGGTCGCAGATCGGCGCCCTTCGGCCCCGGCTCGCGCTCGTGCGCGGTGAAGCGCCTTATCGTTTCGGCGGGTGATGCCGGAATCCGGCACCGCCGGTCTCGCGCGTCGGGATTTCCGGTTGCAGGGGCGGCGCGCGATATGGGCGCGTATATCGTTGCTTACGCCAACAAGCCCGAACGCTTGAAGCGTGAAAAGTGATGAGATGCGGAGCCCCTGCGGGTGCATTTCTGCATCCCGCAGGGTGATCGCAACGCTTTACTTGGTGGTGTAGCCGCCATTGACGAGAATGGTCTGACCGGTCATCCACCAGCCGTCCGAAACCAGAAAGCGGATAAAGGGCACGATATCCACGATGTCGGTGAGGCCGGTTTTGGTAAAGGCCGACAGCGCCGCCGCGGTCTTGTGATAGGCCTGCGCATCGGCGCCTTCGGCCGGATAGAAGAAGGGCGTATCCATCGGGCCTGGTCCGATTGCCGTCACCGAGATGCCGCGCGCCCCAAATTCCTTCGACGCCGCCCGCGTGAAATGTTCGACCGGCGCTTTGGTGCCGGCATACGCGGCATAGAAGGGCGTATAGGCGCCCAGCAGTGACGTCACCAGGGTGACGACCTTGCCATTGTCATTCACATGGCGACCGGCTTCCTTCAGGAAGAAGAAGGCGGATTTCGAATTGACCGCAGTCATCTCGTCATATTCCGCCTCGCTGATCTCCACAAAAGGCTTCTTCAGGACCTTGCCGACTGTGTTGATCGCAATGTCGGGGCGGCCGATAGCGGCGATGGTGTCGGCAAAAAGCTTTTCCATGGCGCCTGCCGTGGTCAGATCGGCCTGAAGCGCGACAGCCTTGGCCCCCGCCGCCTGAATCGCGGCAACCGTTTCATCGGCAGCGGCTTTGGTGGCCGCGGTATTATAATGAATGGCGACGGCCTTCGCGCCTTGCTCCGCGAGATCGCGGGCGAGCAACCCGCCGAGATTCTTCGCGCCGCCGGCGATGAGGACCGTCTTACCCTTAATGCTGTGATCAACCATACGCACCTGTCTCCTTGTGAAGGCCGGAGCCGCTCAAGGCTCCGTCAGGTGTAATTTGGGATTGATATTGTCCCCATAAAGGCGATCATTTTGACATTACATGTCAGGATTATCGAACAATAGGGATGGGCCGTGGACCGTATCGACCTTTTCAAAACGTTCTTGCAGGTGGTCGAATCTTCGAGCTTCACCCGTGCCGCCGATATGCTGGGCATGCCCCGCTCTTCGGTATCGGCCGCGATCCAGGATCTGGAAACGCGGGTCGGTACGCGGCTGCTGCATCGCACGACACGCCGGGTGACGCCGACGCGCGATGGTTTGGCGTTCTATGAACGCTGCCTCCAGCTGATCGACGATGTCGAAGAGGCCGAGGGTTTGTTCCAGCAGGCCGCGGGAGGGCCGAGCGGCATGTTGCGCATCGATGTGCCGGGCCGGATCGGGCGGCTTATCATTGCGCCCGCCTTGCCCGATTTTTTTTCCCGCTATCCCAACATCCATATCGCGCTGGGTGTCACCGATCGGGCGGTCAATCTGGTCGAGGGCAGCATCGACTGCGCGCTGCGGGTCGGGCCGCTGGCGGATTCTGGCATGATCGCGCGTTCGCTCGGCGAATTGCCGCTGATCAACATCGCCAGCCCGGATTATATCGCCCGCCACGGTGTGCCGGTGACGCCTGCCGACCTTCCGCACCATCGCGCGGTTCGTTATGCCTCGCCTTCCAGCGGCCGGGTCGAAGACTGGGAATGGATCGAGGGCGGCTTGACGCGGGCGCAGGCCATGTCCGGCTCCGTCACTGTCAACAGTGCCGAAGCCTATATCGCGTGTTGTCTGGCGGGGCTCGGGCTCATTCAAATTCCGGCTTACGATGTGAGAGTACAGCTTGCCACCGGCGCGCTGGTCGAGGTGTTGCCCGGTCATCGTGCGGCGCCCATGCCGGTGACGTTGCTCTACCCACACCGGCGCCATCTGTCGCAGCGTTTGCAGATTTTCGCGGATTGGCTCGCCGGACTGTTGGCGCGCGAGGTGCTGTGTTGATCCGTGCCGCATGGGTCGTTCGAAATCCCACCGGTCTGAACTGTCTATCTCCCAGAATTTGAACACACTTTGCGGGCGGCGGCGGCTTGCGTCACCGATGTGTCATGGCTGCCCCCTAGGTTGCCGGCATCATTTTCAGGGGTGATTTGTCATGCTGCGCATTGTCCGGAATTTTCGTACCGCTCTTCTGGCCAGCGCGGCTCTTATCAGTGTGATGCCGGCGGCTCAGGCCGCCAGCTTCATCGTCTCCGCCGGCGACGGTACTGCCAAGGCCCTGGCGGGTGGCGATCTCGGCACTATCGACAGCAGCGGCAATCTGACCGTCACCGATGGCAATCCGGCGGTCACCTGGGACACCAGCGGCAGCACGACCCCTGCCATGATCAACAATTCCGGTACCATCAACGGCACCACGGGCCGTGGCATCGACGCGAACACCAAAGCGACGACGGCACAGAGCTTCACGCTCAACAATCTGACGGCCGGTTCGACGGTGACGTCCACGGTCGATGCCTTCCGCATCAACAAGGATATCGCAGGCGGTACGGTCACCATTGCCAATTCGGGCACCATTTCCAGCACGGGGGCGCAGCAGGCGCTGGATTTTGCGGCCATCACCTCGCCGGCGACGATCAACATCACCAACAATGCGGGCGCCTTCATCACCAGCGCCGGTAATAGCGTCATGGAGCTGGGCGGCGGTCACTTCAACATCGTCAACAATGGCACGGTCCAGACCACCGCGGCGGCCTCGCGCGGCATCAATTACAAGCCCGCGGACTTGACCAGCCTCAAGGAGTACAGCCTGACCAATGGCAGCGCGAGCAACAGCAGCGCGTTGATCTCTTCGACCGACGATGCGGTGCGCATCAGCGCGGGCAGCCTGACCGGCGGCAGCCTCACCGCCGCTTACGCGGTCACGGTGGACAATTTCGGCACCATCAAGACCAATGGCGCGGGCAGCGGCCAGTCGATCGATTTCTCCGATCTGGTCTCGGCCAATGGCAGCGTGCACATCACCAACGAAGCTACGGGCCTGTTGCAATCCGCCGACGCCGATGGCGTGAAGGCCGGCAACAACAGCGTGCTGGACAATTACGGCAAGATCATCGGCGGCAACATCAGCGCCGCCACTGGCACCGACAGCGGCAATGACGGTGTGGATTTCGGCGCCAATGCCGGCACGGTCAACAATTATCAAGGCGGCGACATCACCGGCGCCCGTCACGGCATCACCGGAAAATCCAATCTGATCGTCAACAATAGCGGCGCGATCACCGGCCAGGATGGCGGCGGCATCAATCTGGATACCACCAGCGGCATCACCACCATCACCAACACCGCCACGGGTGTGATCACCGGCAATGCGGTCAACGCGGATGGCGATGCCATCGATGTCGATTATTTGGTGAACATCACCAATTCCGGCACGATCCAGGCGGTCGGCGTCGATCCGGCTTCGGCGGGCTCGCTGAACGAAGCGCTGGCGATTGGTGGCGGCACGGTCACCAACAAACTGGGCGGTCTGATCGTCTCTGGCGAGCGCGCCATCACGGTGGATGACAGCAACAAGGGCAACGCCTTTGGCGCCGTCACCATCGACAATGCGGGCACCATCACCGGCCAGAACGGCCAGGCGATCTCCATCACCAGCAACTTCGACAACACACTGACCAACCGCGCCACAGGCGTGATCAATGGCAGTGTGGTGATGGGCGCGGGCAAC
>DASYDX010000008.1:0-1704 GCA_036499345.1 Rhizomicrobium sp. | reverse complement strand
AAAAATCCCCGGAGCGGCACTCCGGGGATTTTCAAAGTCAGCGATAGTGACGGCGCCCATCGCGGCCGATATAGCTATCACGTTCGCGATGCCGGTAATGGCTGCGGCTGCGGTCGTTGCAATCTTCATTGCGCGCAATCGCATTGCCGGCGAAACCGCCCGCGACGCCACCCACCACCGCACCGGCAATGCTATGAGACGCCAATCCACCGATCAACGCGCCACCACCGGCACCCAAAGCGGTTCCGGTGTCATGAGAGCGGCCGCTGCAAGCATCCGCCGAGGCGGCGATAGTGCCCGCACCCAACATCAAGGCGCAGACGGCGGCGATTCGAATTGTGCTCTTCATGGCGCTCTCCTGTTCGGGTGAATTCTGACAAGAGAATTACCAGCGCCGTAATTGGTTCCAGTGTGGCGAAAATCAGGCAGGTTCCACCGTAAGAGCCGGATAATCGACATAGCCGGATGCGTCGCCGGAATAGAAGGTTGCCGCATTCCATTCGTTGAGCGGCGCGCGTTCCTGAAAGCGCGTCACCAGATCCGGATTGGCGATGGCGAGTTTGCCGAACGCCACAGCATCGGCGGCGCCATCCGACAGAGCTTTCGATGCGCTGTCGAAGGTGAAGCCTTCGTTGGCAATATAGACACCGCCGAATGCATCCTTGATCGCCGGCCCGATGGAATCGGATTGCTGCTTTTCGCGCGAGCAAAGAAAGGCCAGTCCGCGTTTTCCCAATTCCCGCGCGACATAGGTGAACGTGCCGTGTCCATCGCTGTCGCCCATATCGTGGCTGTCCATACGCGGCGCCAGATGCATGCCGACGCGATCTGCGCCCCAAACCTCGGCGCAAGCATCGGCGACCTCCAGCATCAGGCGCGCACGTTTCTCGCGCGTACCGCCATAGGCATCGTCGCGGTGATTGGTGGAATCCTGCAGAAACTGATCGAGCAGATAGCCATTGGCGCCATGAATTTCGACGCCGTCGAAACCGGCAGCCCGGGCATTTTCCGCCCCGCGCCGATAGGCTGCAATAATGCCCGGAATTTCAGCGGCGTCGAGCGCGCGCGGCGTGACATAGGCCCGTGCGGGTCTGACCAGGCTGACATTTCCTTTGGGCTGCACGGCGCTAGGCGCTTCCGGCAAGGCGCCATTCAGGAAAATCGGATCGGAAATGCGGCCCACATGCCAGAGCTGCAATACGATATGGCCGTTCCTGTCATGTACGGCCTTTGTCACTTTCGCCCAGCCTTCGGTCTGCGCGTCCGACCAGATGCCCGGCGTGGCGGCATAGCCCACGCCCATGGGGCTGACACTGGTGGCTTCCGTCAGGATAAGGCCGAACCCGGCCCGCTGGCTGTAATAGTCCACGGCCAGATCGCCCGGAACGCGGCTCTCGGGGTGCGCGCGCGACCGGGTCAGAGGCGCCATGAGAATACGATTGGGCAGGCTTAAGGCGCCCGCTTGCAGCGGATCGAACAAGGTCGGCATGAGACACTCCGGCGATAGCGAGCTTGAAGAGTTAGGCAGGCTCCCCGCCGGCTGCAACTGCGCCGCCAGCAGGGTCTTTTTTAAAGGCCCCCATCTGTCTTCCCCCGCCAGCGGCTTTACCGCGCGGCGGAAGAAAGCCGGTGCTGGATGCATTGTGTTTAAGCTAAGCGCTTAATTGCCTCAGACAACCTGGCAGCCAGAGTGGCGGCTTCGGC
>DASYDX010000007.1:0-7716 GCA_036499345.1 Rhizomicrobium sp. | reverse complement strand
AGGCGCCAGCGTGCGCCTGCATTGGACCGATCAGCCCTATATTTGGCACGTCAATGACGGCAGCGAAGTCTTTGTCGTGCTCGATGGCGCGGTTGCGATGCACTATCGCAAGGATGGGGTCGAGAAGGTTCAGCACATGATGCCGGGAGACATCATGTTCGCCGAAACCGGCGACGAACATGTCGCCCATCCTGTCGGAGCGGCGCGGATTCTGGTAGTTGAGAAAAAAGGCAGCGTCTGACGGCGCAAAACAAAGAGGAACGTTCGATGGCACGGGTTGCGGTGGTTACGGGCGGGACGCGCGGTATCGGTGAGGCGATCTCGGTGGCGCTTAGGGATGCGGGCTATAAGGTTGCCGCCAATTATGCGGGCAATGACGAGCGTGCCAAAGCCTTTTCCACCCGCACCGGCATTGCCGCTTTCAAATGGGACGTCTCGTCCTTCGACGAATGCACGGCCGGCATGGCCAAGGTCGAAGCGGCGCTGGGTCCGGTCGAAGTGATCGTCAACAATGCCGGCATCACCCGCGACGCCACCATGAAGAAGATGAACCGGGGTGCCTGGGACGAAGTGCTCGACACCAATCTCGGCGGCTGTTTCAACATGTGCAAAGCGGCCTGGGACGGCATGCTGAACCGCAGCTTCGGGCGCATCGTCAATATCGGCTCGATCAACGGCCAGGCCGGTCAATATGGCCAGGTCAATTATGCCGCCGCCAAATCCGGCATCCATGGCTTCACCAAGGCGCTGTCTCAGGAAGGCGCAGCCAAGGGCATCACCGTCAACGCCATCGCGCCCGGTTATATCGATACCGATATGGTCGCCGCCGTGCCCGCCGATGTGTTGGAGAAGATCGTCGCCCGCATTCCGGTCAAGCGGCTGGGTCAGGCGCATGAGATCGCGCGCGGTGTGCTGTTTCTGGTGGCCGATGATGCGGGGTTCATCACCGGATCGACGATCTCCATCAACGGTGGCCAGCACATGTACTGAGCCTGGCTAAGGGCGCGGTTCTTTTCGGCTCTGGCGTTGTCGCGCGTCCTCACGGGCTATACGCCCGCCCGGGCGACGCTCCTAGCCAGATCGGAAAATCCCTCGCGCCGGAGCTGGTGGCAAAATTCCTCGCGCCGGGATTTCGTGCTAGTTCGCTGCCATGATTTCGTCTCTCACCGCTGAAAATCTGGCCTGCGCGCGCGGGGAAAGGCGTCTGTTTTGCGGGTTGGGTTTTCGCGTCGCGGCGGGCGAAGCGCTGGTGGTGGAAGGGGCCAACGGTGCGGGAAAAACATCATTGCTGCGTCTGGTGGCGGGGTTTCTGACGCCAGCCGAAGGCAGTCTCATTCTCGATACCGACAAGGGGCCCATCAGCGATGGCGAAGAGCGCGGCCGACATGTCGGCTGGCTGGGGCATCTGGACGGTATCAAACCGCAACTGAGCGTGCGCGAGCAGCTCGAATTCTTCGCGCGCCTGCATGGCGCGCAGGCACCGGTGCTGCCGTTGCTGGAGCGGGTGGGGATTGCGCGTCAGCGCGAATTTCCTTGCCGTTATTTGTCGGCGGGCCAGAAGAAGCGTTTGGGTCTGGCGCGGCTGCTGTTGTCGCGCCGCGCGTTGTGGCTGCTGGACGAACCGTTTGCCGCGCTGGATACGGCGGGGCGCGCGCTGGCCGCGGAATTGATGACGGCGCATTGCGCTGGCGGCGGCATCGTAATGGCCGCCACACATGATCCGCTGGGTATCGATGCCCGCACGCTCCGGCTGGAGGCGGCATGAACGGACCGTTTGTCAGTCTTCTTTTGCGCGACCTCAAACTTGCGGCGCGGTCGGGTGGCGGCGCCGCGCTGGCGTTGGCGTTCTTTGCCTTGGTTGCGACATTGGTGCCGCTCGGCGTGGGCGCCGATCTCAAGCTGCTGGCGCGGATCGCGGGCGGTGTCTTGTGGGTGGGCGCGGTGTTGTCGGCGCTGCTGTCGCTCGATCGCCTTTATCAGGGCGACTATGACGATGGCAGCCTGGATCTGATCGCGCTGTCGCCCTTGTCGCTGGAGCAGGTCGCCTTCGCCAAGCTTCTGGCTCATTGGCTTTCCACCGGTCTGCCGCTCACGCTCTTGTCGCCGTTGCTGGCGCTGCTGTTCGGTCTGCCTTGGGCGGGGACCCAGGCTCTGTTCATCTCGCTTCTGATCGGAGCGCCCGCCGTCAGCGCGGTGGGCTCTATCGGCGCCAGCCTGACCCTGTCCTTGAAGCGGGGCGGGCTGATCCTGCCCCTGATCGTGCTGCCGCTGCTGGCGCCGGTGGTGATTTTCGGCGCGGGCGCGGTTTCTGCGGCACTGGACAATCTGCCCAATGGTGCGCTGGGGTTGCTGTCCGCCTTTGCGGCCGCCGCCGTGCTATTGTCGCCCTTCGCAGCTGCAGCATGCGTAAGACTAAATCTCGCAGGGTAGGATTGGGAAAAAAAGGCTAAGTCTGATCCATGTTCCGCTACGCCAATCCTGCTGTCTTTATGGGCCTATCCGGCGCGCTGCTGCCCTGGGTTTCGGGTGCGGCGGTGATCGCGTTGGCGGCCGGGCTGTGGCTCGGCTTCCATGTTCCGCCCGATTATCAGCAGGGCATGACGGTCACGATCATGTTCGTGCATGTGCCCGCCGCTATCGTGGCGGAGCTGGCCTATGGCGCGATTGCATTTGCCTCACTTTTCTCGTTGGTCTGGCGTCATCCCCTGGCCGATACCGCCGCGCGCGCCGCCGCGCCGTTGGGCGCAGTGTTCACGGCGCTGGGTCTGATCACCGGCTCGCTCTGGGGACGGCCGATGTGGGGCGCCTATTGGGTGTGGGATGCACGCCTCACCAGCTTCCTGCTGCTGCTGTTTCTGTATCTGGGTTACATGGCGCTGTGGAATGCCATCGAAGATGAAATGCGCGCGGCGCGCGCCGCTGCCATCCTGGCGCTGGTCGGTGCGGTCAATCTGCCGATCATTAAATTCTCGGTCGATTGGTGGAACACCTTGCATCAGGGCGAGAGCATCGTCTCCGGTCAGATCGCGCCCATTTTCCTTTGGCCGCTGCTGACCATGGCGCTGGGCTATACGCTTTTGTTCGCTGCGCTTTGGATGGTGCGAATCCGTACCGAGATCGTGAACCGACGCACTCGCAGCCTGATGCAGAGGGCGGGATGAACAGCTTTCTCGCCATGGGCGGCTATGGCGCTTTCATCTGGCCGGCGTATGGCGTCTCTCTACTGGCGCTTGTCGCCGTGACTTGGCAGAGCGTTGCCGCCTGGCGTGCCGCCAAAAAGAAACTCGCGGAACTGGAGCGGGACAATCCATGAAGCGCTGGCTCTATGCCGTGCCGGTGGTGGGATTTCTGGTGCTGGCGGGATTTCTGTTCCACAGCCTTTGGCAGGGCTCGCCCGATCTGCTGCCATCGGCGCTGATCAATAAGCCCGCACCCGACTTCGAGCTTGCGGCGATAGACGATGCCACGCCGGGTTTCACCCGCGCCGATCTCGCCGCCGGGCATGTCACGGTGATCAATTTCTTCGCCAGCTGGTGCGTGCCCTGCCGCCTGGAAAGTGCGCAGCTGATGGAATTGGCGAAGATGCCCGGCATCGTCATCTATGGCGTGGATTATGAAGAACGTCAGCCCGGCGCGGGGCGCGACTTCCTGAACGAACATGGCAATCCCTTCTCGCGCATTGTCGCCGATACCCATGGCACCGCCGGGATCAATTGGGGTGTTTATGGCGTGCCCGAAACCTATGTGGTGGACGGCACGGGCATCGTCCGTTTCAAGCTGGTGGGACAGCTGACGGCCAAAGCCATGATCGAACAGCTTCTGCCCGAAATCGAAAAGGCCAAGAAAGCGTCTTAGCTTGGTCGCCGGGCCGCTCTTAAGGTCTTCCTAACCCTGTTTTCTTAAATTGGGCGCATGCAGATCAGTGCCCAAACCCTTTTGGCCAGCCAGCAGGCCGCCCAGACCAAAGCCCCTGCGCAGGCCGCCGCGCCCGGCTTTGCTGCAGCCTTGGAGAAAAATGAGTTTGCGCCCCTGCCGCTGAAACAGGTCGCGCCGATGCCGGAAAATCCTGCGACGGCAATGCCGCAGTCAGCCGCGCCGTCCCGTCCGGGCGCGATGCTCGATATCCGTATTTAAGAAAGAAATCAGATGCGCTTGCCGTTCCGGCGGGCCGGCCTCAAATAGCGAAGCGATAGGCCATAAAAAAGAGGCCCGCCGCTTCTCGCTCATGAGGTTAGAGACGCTTGCCGTTCCGGCGGGCCGCTTTTTGCGCCTTGGTCGCGCCATTGGCGGCGTAGGCTTCGGCGGCGGACGCGATCTGGGACAGCGACTTCACGAATTTCGACCGCTCCGGCGCGGGCAGGGCGTCGAGCAGCGCCCGTTCCGCCCGGTCGGCGGCATTGCGTGCCGCGCGCAAGGCCTTGCGCCCGGTGGGCGAGATCGCGACTGCGTTGGCGCGCTGATCTTCTTCGGTGCGTTCGCGCGAAAGCAAGCCGCGCTCCAACATCCGGCGCACCATCTCCGCCAAGGTCGAACGATCGATACCGGTGATCTCGACCAGAACAGTCTGGCTGGCGCCGTCATTATGCTCCAGCGCGCAGAGCAGAGTGAATTGCTGCTTGGTCAGCTCGCGCGATCCGGCTTCGCGTGCATAGAGGTCGCCATAGAATTGCTGACAGCGACGGATCAGGTGCGACGGCGCTTCGGACAATTCGAAGCCTCCATTCGCCTTGCGCTGACCCTTCAACATTCAGAACCCCCAGAACAACGCGGACGAAAATCGGATCGCAGCGAAGACAAATGCCAGACCGAAGGTGAGAGGCGCACTAAACAGCAATGCGCGGCGGTGCGCCAGTCTTAAAAAGAATTTGTACGGACGAGTCCATCGCATTTTTTTCGAGGCGCGATATTTTGTTTCCTTGACCGCCACGATGCGATTGCATCTTTTTTAGCTATCGTATTGCCAAGTCTCGAAAAGACACAAAGCGTTGTATGTCTGCCACGCGGCAGCACATCTGTTGCGCCGATCGTCCGTAAACAGAGTGGTGAAGAAATCTACTGCTCGGGGTTGGGGTGATGCTTGAGCAGGAACGGAGTCTGCACAAGGGCGAACAGAAATATCAGACCCATGATGCCCCAGACCTTGAAGGACACCCAGGTCGCAGTGGTGGTGTTGCGCCACACGATCTCGTTGAGTGCCGCGAGGAGCAGAAAGAAAAACCCCCAGCGCAATGTCAGTCCGCGCCAGCCCTTGTCGGTCAGCTCGAAGGCTTCGGCAAAAACATATTTGATAAAAATGCGATTGAAGCGCAGCCCCACCAACAAGGTCGTACCGAAGATCACATAAAGGATGGTGAGCTTGACCTTGATGAAGATGTCATTGTGCAGATAGAGCGTCAGCCCGCCAAAGACCGTCACCAGAATGGCGGTGAGAACGGGAATGGGAGAAAGTTTTTTCTCCAGATGCCAACCGATCGCCAGTGAGACCAGCACCGCGGCCATGAAGAGGGCGGTCGCGGTGAAAATGCCCGCGAAGCGGAAGGCCGTGAAGAAAATAACCAGAGGCCCCAGATCCAGGGCCAGACGGCGAAGCTGCGGATTCATGATGTCCCTATAAGGGCTTGCGCGAAATCTTCGGCGCGGAAGGGCTGCAGATCGGCCTCGCCTTCCCCAACCCCGATGAAATGAACCGGCAGCGCGGAGCGGGCGGCCAATGCCACCAGAATGCCGCCCTTCGCCGTGCCGTCCAGCTTCGTCATGATCAGGCCCGTCAGCGGCACGACCTTGCCGAACGCTTCGACTTGCGTGAGGACATTTTGTCCCGTCGTCGCGTCGAGAATAAGCAGCACCGCATGCGGCGCGGTCGCGTCACGCTTCTTGATGACGCGCGCGATCTTCTCCAGCTCGGCCATCAGTCCCGTCTTGTTGGAGAGACGGCCCGCAGTGTCGATCAGAAGAATATCGGCATTTTCTTTTTGCGCTTTTTCCAGCGCCTCGAAGGCAAGCCCCGCCGCGTCGCCGCCCGCCTTGCCGGAGACAAAGCTTGCGCCCGCACGATTGGCCCAGACGCCCAACTGTTCGATGGCCGCGGCGCGGAACGTGTCCCCTGCTGCCAACACAACCTTCTTGCCTTCGCCCGCAAGGCGCCGGGCCAGCTTGCCGATGGTGGTGGTCTTGCCGGTTCCATTGACGCCGGCCACCAGGATCACGAACGGCTTCTTGTCCGGGTCGATGGCGAGGGGTTTTTGCAGCGGCTTCAGGATCTCGGCAATTTCGCCGGCCAGAATGGCGCGCACTTCGGCGTCGCTGATCTCGCTGTCATAACGGTTCTTGGCCACTGCCACCGCCAGCCTTTTGGCCTCGGCCGCGCCCATATCGGCCCGGATCAGTGCTTCTTCCAGCTCGGCTACGGTCGCGGCGTCGAGCTTCCGCTTGGTGAACAGGCCGGTGATGCTACCGGCAAGTCCGGCGCTGGATTTGGCCAGACCGCTCTTCAGCCGCGCGAACAGGCCGGTTTCTTCCGGCGGAGCTTCTCCAAAGGTTCTCATGCGGCAGCTTGTTCGATCCGGGCGGTGAGGCGATCCGAAGTCAGGCCGGTGACGACAACGGAAAGAATGCTCCCGGAGGTTGTGGTGCCGTCAATCGCTACCGGAGCAAAGCATTCGCTGTGGCCGAAACCGGGCTTTTCCACCAGCACGGAGCGGCGTTGACCCACCAGAGACTGGAAATGCGCGGCACGGGCGGCATCGCCTTTGGCGCGTAGACGTGCGCCGCGTTCCCGCGCGATGGCGGCGCCGAGCTGGGGCATGCGCGCGGCGGGCGTGCTCTTGCGCGGAGAAAAGGGGAAGACGTGCAATTGGGTCAGGCCCGCATCGTCCACCAATTTCAGGCTGTTCTGGAACATGGTTTCGTCTTCGGTTGGAAAGCCGGTGATGATGTCCGCGCCGAAGGCGGCGTCGGGACGAACGCGCCGCACCGCTTCGCAAAAGGCAATCGTGTCGGCGCGGCCATGGCGGCGCTTCATGCGCTTCAGGATCATATCGTCGCCCGATTGGGCCGACAGATGGAAGTGCGGCATCAAACGCTCTTCTTCCGCGATGGCGCGCATCAACGCGTCGTCAGCCTCGATGGAATCGATGGAGGAAAGCCGCAAGCGTTTCAGCTCGGGCACGAGTTTGAGCAGTCTGGAGACCAGTTGGCCCAGGCTGGGCGTGCCCGGCAGATCGCCGCCATAGGAGGTGAGATCGACGCCGGTGAGCACGATTTCCGCGAAGCCGTTTTGCGCCAGCCTGCGCGCCTCTTCCACCACCGCGCCCATCGGCACGGAGCGGGAATTGCCGCGTCCATAAGGAATAATGCAGAAGGTGCAGCGATGATCGCAGCCATTCTGCACTTGCAGAAAAGCGCGCGCCCGGCCTTCGAAATGATCGACCATTTGCGGCGCGGTTTCGCGCACGCTCATAATGTCGTTAACGCGCACGCGTTCCGACGCGCCCTGGCCGAAATCGGCATAGGCCGCCGCCGTGAGCTTTTCCTGATTGCCCAAAACCGCATCCACTTCGGGCATGGCGGCATAGGTGTCCGGTTCGGTCTGGGCGGCACAGCCGGTGACGATGATACGGGTGCCGGGACGTTCGCGCTTCAATTTTCGAATGGCCTGGCGCGACTGGCGTACGGCTTCCGCCGTCACGGCACAGGTGTTCACCACCACGGCGTTCT
>DASYDX010000006.1:0-4034 GCA_036499345.1 Rhizomicrobium sp. | reverse complement strand
TCGATCTTGCCATTGAGATAGGCGTCTACCGTGTCATGCACTTCATGCGGCATGATCTGAGCGCGCTGTTCCGGTGTCAGCGCTTTGCTCGTGGAATGGGAGATCGCCAGAATCTTGGTGGTGGGTACGGCCGGTGCCGGCGTCTGGGCGAAAGCGGTGGTGGACATCAAGCCAAGAAACGCGGCCGCATAAATTGGGAAGCGCATGTGTCTCTCCATTAGCGTTGATTAGCGGGGATCCAGAACCAGTTCTTTAAGGGTATCGCGCAGCGCCGCTGCTTTTTCGGGGCCATTCGCTTCTTCGAAACGGCTCTGCGCCTGGCGCCACAATGGCACTGCGACTTTCAATGCGGCATGTCCGGCCCGCGTGACGCTGATGGCGCGCTGGCGGGCATCGTGTTTCGCGGATACCACTTCCACCAGACCGGCCTGTTCCAGCGGGCGCAAATTCTTGCCTGCTGTGGTGCGATCCAGCCCCAGCCGCTCTGCAATCACATTGACCGAAACCTCGTCCAGCTCATTGACCAGCGCCAGAATGGCGAACTGGGTGGCGCGCAGGCCACTGGGTGCGAGCTGATTGTCATAGAAGCTGGTGAGACGCCGTGCGGCCTTGCGCAGGCTGGCACAATTGCAATCCCGAACGCCGAATTTTTCCACTGGCACCTCCAATAAGAGAATGCGCCCCTAAATGAGGGTATATGCTCTTATTACGATAAGCGCAAGACGCTCCGATGCGCAAGGAAGTGAGAGTTATCCCCGGCCGCGATAGGGCGCGACGCCAGGATCCGGCACCCAGGTTCCCGCGGGCAATTTTCCGGTCTGCCAGAAAATATCGATGGGAATGCCGCCGCGCGGATACCAGTAACCGGCGATACGCAGATAGCGGGGCTTGATCGTGGCGGCGATGCGCTTGGCGATGGCGATTGTGGTGGCTTCGTGAAAGCCCGATGCGTTGCGATAGCTGTTCAGGAACAGCTTCAGCGATTTGGATTCCAGAATCGCCCTTCCCGGCACATAATCGATCACGAAATGCGCAAAATCGGGCTGACCCGTGATCGGGCACAGCGTGGTGAATTCGGGCGCGGTGAAGCGCACGACATAGGCCGCATCGACATGCGGATTTGGCACTGCTTCCAGCACGGCCTTGTCTGGGGATGCGGGCTGCGCCACATCGCGGCCCAATTGGGTGAGTTTTTTGGCCATAATGTTACGCGCCTTCATAGGTGCAGGACTGGCCGTAAGAAGGCCGCTCGATCTTCACCCGCGCCACTTCCGGCAACGACGCTTTGGCGCGTGCATGAATGAAGCGGGCGATATTCTCGAGGGTAGGATTGCTCAACCCCTCAATGTCGTTCAGCAGCCTGTGATCGAGAAGATCGCGGACTTCTTTCAGGGCGGCATCGATCTGGCCGAAATCGCGCAGAAAGCCGGTCCCGGTGTCCGTCTCGCCCCGTAAGGTGACCTCCACATAGAAGGAATGGCCGTGGAGGCGGCGGTTCTCGGGCGCTCCGGCGTCCAATTGATGGGCGGCGTCAAAAGTGAATCGCTGGGAAATCTCGATCATGGGGTCCGAGGATGTACGGTCAGCGGGCATATCGCGTCTCACCCCGCCCAGGTCAAGGACGGCCCCCACCGCGACAGTCTGGCTAAAGCGCGAATATTGCGCCCGCGTAACGCGCATGCTAACTGGCTTCCGCGCTGTGAGGGTGACTCGCAGCCGTCGAATATTAGTCAATATAATCAAATGATTAAGTCGAGCGGCCCGGAGCAGATGGAAACATCCGCGCGGCCGTCCGTATGAGGTGAAGGTGGCGACCGAAAAGGCACATGAAACCGGATTGGCGGGCCGTTATGCCAATGCGGTGTTCGAGCTGGCCCAGGAACAGGGTGTTGTGGACGCCGTTGCGGCGGATTTCGCGGGCCTCAAGGCTGCAATGCGGACCAGCTCCGACCTCACCCGTTTGATCAAATCGCCGCTGTTCGGTCATGAGGACCAGGCGCGCGCGCTCAAACCGGTTCTGGAGTTGATGAAGGTTCATCCGCTCACCGTGAAATTCCTTCTGACCTTGACCGGCAAGCGCCGCCTCTTCGCGCTGGACGGCGTGATCGCCGCTTATGACCGGCTGGTTGCGCGCTTGAGAGGCGAAGTCGAGGCGCAGGTCACATCGGCTCATGAACTCACTGCCGATCAGACGGCGGAACTGAAATCCGTGCTCAAGTCCAAGCTCGGCCGCGAGCCGCGCCTGGATACGCGCGTCGATCCCACGTTACTTGGCGGCCTGGTCGTCAAAGTGGGGTCGCGCATGATCGATTCGTCAATTCGTACCAAGCTGGCCGGAATTCGTGCCGCTATGAGAGGAAACTGAAATGGATATCCAGCCCGCTGAAATTTCCGCGATCCTGAAGCGCGAAATCCAGAATTTCGGCGCCGACGCGCAAGTGAGCGAAGTCGGTCAGGTTCTGTCGGTCGGTGACGGCATCGCCCGCGTTTATGGCCTCGACAATGTCCAGGCCGGCGAAATGGTCGAGTTTCCCGGTGGCATTAAGGGCATGGCCCTCAATCTGGAAAGTGACAATGTCGGCTGCGTGATCTTCGGTTCCGACGCCACCATCAAGGAAGGCGATACCGTCAAGCGTACCGGCGCCATCGTGGAAGTGCCGGTCGGCAAGGGCCTGCTCGGCCGCGTTGTCGATCCGTTGGGCAATCCTATCGACGGCAAGGGCGAGCTGACCAACGTGGCCGAACGGCGCCGCGTGGACGTGAAAGCCCCCGGCATCATTCCGCGCAAGTCGGTGCATGAACCGGTGCAGACCGGTCTGAAGGCCATCGACACCCTCATCCCGATCGGCCGCGGCCAGCGCGAACTGATCATCGGTGACCGTCAGACCGGCAAGACCGCCGTCGCCATTGACGCGATCATCAACCAGAAGGCCGTCAACGCCGGTACCGACGAGAAAGCCAAGCTCTATTGCATCTATGTCGCGATCGGCCAGAAGCGCTCGACCGTGGCGCAGATCGTCAAGACGCTCGCTGACGCCGGCGCGCTCGAATACACCATCATCGTCACGGCCACGGCATCCGAGCCCGCGCCGCTGCAATTCCTGGCGCCGTTCGCCGGTTGCGCGATGGGCGAATGGTTCCGCGACAATGGCATGCATGCCCTGATCATCTATGACGATCTGTCCAAGCAGGCCGTCGCCTATCGTCAGATGTCGCTGCTGCTGCGCCGCCCGCCGGGCCGCGAAGCCTATCCGGGCGACGTCTTCTATCTGCACAGCCGTCTGCTTGAGCGCGCGGCCAAGCTGAATGAAGACAATGGTGCCGGTTCGCTCACGGCCCTGCCCGTGATCGAAACTCAGGCCAACGACGTCTCGGCTTATATTCCCACCAACGTGATCTCGATCACCGACGGCCAGATCTTCCTCGAAACCGATCTTTTCTATCAGGGCATTCGCCCGGCCGTGAATGTCGGTATCTCGGTGTCGCGCGTTGGTTCGTCGGCGCAGATCAAGGCGATGAAGACCGTCGCCGGCCCGATCAAGGGCGAACTCGCACAGTATCGCGAAATGGCCGCCTTCGCGAAGTTCGGTTCGGACCTCGACGCCTCAACCCAGAAGATGCTGGCGCGCGGCGAGCGTCTCACCGAGCTCTTGAAGCAGCCCCAGTATAAGCCCTTCGCCGTCGAAGAGCAGGTCGCTGTGATTTATGCCGGCACGCGCGGCTATCTGGATCCCTTCCCCACCAACAAGGTGCAGGCGTTCCAGGAAGCTCTGCTCGGCAAGCTGCGCACGGCCTATCCGCAATTCCTGGAAGGCATCCGCAAGGAGAAGGCATTGACCCCGGATCTGGAAGCCACGCTGAAAAAGGCGCTGGAAGAAACTTCCAAGTCGTTCGCCTGAGGAACCGGTTTAAAGGAAGATTGGGCGCCACATGGCAACCGTAAAGGAAATGCGCGTACGGATCGGAAGCGTGAAGTCCACGCAGAAGATCACCAAGGCGCTGCAAATGGTGGCGGCGGCCAAGCTGCGCCGGGC
>DASYDX010000005.1:0-15656 GCA_036499345.1 Rhizomicrobium sp. | reverse complement strand
CTCGCGGGCGCAGGGGGCGCTTCCCTTTTACAGTTTCGCCGCCCCGGAAGATTTGCGGCTGCCGTTGGGGTGCCGGTTGGTGGGGGTGGAAATCACCGATGATGCGGTCGAGCTGCCGCGATTCCATCATCCCACCCGGGCGGCCTATGTCCTGGGCGCAGAGCGATTCTCGCTATCGCCGCAGATGTTAAAAGCGTGTGATTTTGTCGTGAAGATCCCGACTCGCTTTTCCATCAACGTCGGAATGGCGGGGGCGATCATTTTGTACGATCGGCTGATTTCGCTGGGTGGGTATGGCGCGCGGCCGGTCGCCACTGGCGGGCAGGGCGCTGAAATACCCCCACCGCACATGTGGGGAGCGCCGCTGGCCAAGCCCCGTCCCGAAGTCTGACAGGCCCTGCTTTTTCGTCAGGGCCGTAAGCGAATTTAGCCTGCTTCCCAAGGCTGGGATGGCATGTTAGTTCCACAGCATGACCCCCGCACTTTCGATTTCCCATCTGCGCAAGACGTATCGCAGCGGTACCGTCGCAGTCGAAGACATTTCCCTGACGATTCCGGAAGGCGAGTTTTTCGGCTTTCTGGGCCCTAACGGCGCGGGAAAATCCACCACCATCCATTGCATCACCGGCGTGGCGGAACCGACCTCCGGCAAGATCGAGATTTTCGGTATCGACGCGGTGAAGAATTACCGCGAAGCACGACGGCTGGTAGGGCTCTGCCCGCAGGAATTCAATGTCGATCCTTTCGCCAATCCGCGCCAGATCGTGGATTGGATGGGCGGCTATTTCGGTATGAACGCCCGTCAGCGCAAAGAACGCACCGACTATTTGATAGAGCGTTTCGATCTCATCCCGCACCAGAAGAAACAGTTTCGCGAATTGTCGGGCGGTCTGAAGCGCCGGGTGGTGTTGGCGCGCGCGCTGATCAACGATCCCAAGCTCATCATCCTAGACGAGCCCACGGCCGGCGTGGATGTGGAATTGCGCCGTGTGCTGTGGCGCTATCTGACCGAAATCAACAAGGATGGTCGTACCATCCTTCTGACCTCGCACTATCTGGAAGAGGTCGAGCGGCTCTGCCGGCACGTCGCGATTGTGAACAAGGGCCGAGTGGTGCGCGAAGGCACCAAGGATGAGATCGCCGGCAGCCCGGGCGGCCTGGAAAACGCGTATCTGATCGCGACCGGGGCCGAGCCCGACCATGTGGCGGGGCAATAAGATGAACCAGACAATGGGCATCAATTGGATCGGCCTTTACACCATGGTGCGGCGCGAAGTTTCGCGCATGGCGCGCATTCCCGTGCAGGCTTTTATCGCGCCCTGGATTTCGGCGCTGCTGTTTATCTTTATTTTCGGTTCGGTGGTGGGCGGACGGATCTCTCAGATCGGCGGTCACCGCTATCTGGAGTTCGTGCTGCCAGGCGTGCTGATGCTCAACATCGTCAATGCCGCTTTCATTCAGGCTTCGACGGCGATTTATTTCTCTCGCTTCATCAAATTCGTCGAAGAGTTGCTGGTTTCGCCACTGTCCTATGTGGAAATGATTGTGGGCAGTCTTAGTGTGGTGGTGCTGCGCGCCACCGTCACCGGGATCGGCATTCTGTTGATGGGTATCGGCTTTGGCGCCACGCATATCGAATCCTGGCCGATGTTCCTGTTCTGGATCGTCAGCGTCTCGACGGTGTTTGGGTTGCTGGGACTGATTGTCGGGCTCTGGTCCAAAAGCTTCGAGCAGTTGAACATGCCGGTCGTGTTCCTGCTCACGCCGCTGTCGATGGTGGGCGGAGTGTTCAACACAATCGGGATGCTGCCGGCGAAGCTGCAATGGCTCGCCTATGCCAATCCTTTCTTCTATTTCATCAACGGCATCCGCGGCGCGATGATCGGATATGATGAGGCGCCGCAAGGGATCGGCATCACGCTCACCCTGGGATTGCTGGCCGTTCTCAGCCTGATCACCTGGCGCCTCTACGCCCGGGGATATGGATTGCGGGAGTAGGCGCTTTTCCGGCGTTGCGGTGGCAAGACCGCTTGGGCTATTCTTCTGAAGAAATGGCGCGAACCCCATGAAATCGCCCGATTTCGGCCCCATATACTCACCGCCGGACTGGCTGGAGCATTCATGATTCGCAAAATTCTGCTGGGTTCCCTGTGCGCGCTGAGCCTTTCGACCCCGGCATTCGCGGAGGCCGCCAACCTTCTGGGCGTTTTCGGGAACTGGTCCGCCTATTCGACGGGAACCGGCAGCAGCCTGGTCTGCTATGCCATGTCCGAGCCGCGGGCCAAGCAGCCCCGGGCCGCCAAGCGCAACAAGATTTACCTGATGGTTTCGGACTGGCCCGCCCGCAAGATCAAGGCCGAGACTCAGATCGTGCCGGGCTATGAATACAAGGAAAGTGTGCCCGTGAGCCTGGCGGTGGGCCCGGACAAAATCACCTTCTTCGGGAAGAACGAAGCCAAGGAAGGCGCCGCCTGGATCAAGTCGCTGAGCGACAATGACCATCTGATCGACCTGATGAGCAAAGGCGTGTCGGTGGTCGCGGCGGGAACATCCGCACGCGGCACCAAGACCGTGGACACCTATTCGCTAGCCGGTTTCACCGATGCGCTGGCCAAGATCCATGCCGTCTGCAACATGTAAATCCCTGATCGGGCAGGACCCGGGCGCGCTGGCGGCGACGCTGGCGAGCGCCGGTGTGCCCGAAAAGAGCGCCCGAATGCGGGTGCGCCAATTGTGGAACTGGATTTATGTCCATGGCGCCCGCGATTTTGCCGCCATGAGCAATCTGGCCAAGGACTTCCGCGCGGAGATGGCGGAGCATTTTACCTTGGCCCGTCCGGAAGTGGTGACAGAGCAGATCTCCAGTGACGGCACGCGCAAATGGCTTTTGCGCACCGGCCCGGGCATTGAATTCGAAACCGTTTATATTCCGGAAGCCGATCGCGGCACACTGTGTGTGTCATCTCAGGTGGGTTGCACGCTCAATTGCCGCTTCTGTCATACCGGCACCCAGAAGCTGGTGCGCAATCTGACGCCGAAAGAAATCATTGGCCAATTGCTGGTCGCGCGCGACAGCTTGAACGATTGGCCATCGACCGCACCGGGCCGCAAGGTCACCAATGTGGTGATGATGGGCATGGGCGAGCCGCTCTACAATTTCGACAATGTCAAAACCGCGCTCGCCATCGTCACGGATGGTGACGGCTTGGCCTTGTCGAGACGCCGCGTCACACTTTCCACGGCGGGTGTGGTGCCGATGATCCCCCGCGCGGGCGCCGAGATCGGTTCGGGGCTCGCGATATCGCTGCACGCGGTGCGTGACGAATTGCGGGACGTGATCGTCCCCATCAACAAGAAATATCCCATCAAGGAATTGCTGGACGCTTGCCGCACCTATCCCGGCGCATCCAATTCCCGCCGGATCACGTTCGAATATGTGATGCTGAAAGGCGTCAACGATACCTTGGCCGATGCGCGCGAATTGGTGCGGCTGCTGGCCGGCATTCCCGCCAAGATCAATCTTATCCCATTCAATGCCTGGCCAGGCGCGCCCTACGAATGTTCGGATTGGTCTCAGATCGAAAAATTCGCGGAGATCGTCAACAATGCTGGTTACGCCTCGCCGGTCCGAACGCCGCGCGGGCGCGATATCATGGCGGCCTGCGGCCAGCTCAAAAGCGAAAGCGTGAAAGAGCGCGCCTCTGCGCGGCTGGCCGCTGAGACGCTGGCATCGGTTCAGTCGGAGCAGCTTGCCCGGATGCCGCATTGAGATGGGTCGGGGCCTGATCCTGGCGGGTCTGGTTCTGGTGGCGCTGGGGCTTTTGTGGCCCGTGCTGGGAAAGCTCGGCTTCGGCCGGTTGCCGGGTGATATTGCGATCCGGGGCGAGCAGGGCGGGTTCTATTTTCCCATCGTGACATGCCTGGTGGTCAGTGCGGTTCTTTCCCTGATTTTCTGGCTTTCCCGCCGCTAGCCAAAATGACCAAAATCCCTATAGTCCCCGCGATTTTTCGATGCGGAGCCGGGTGCTGGCTGCGCCCCCAAATTCAGGATTTTCCATGGCCAAACGTGATGTGAAGAAAGTTGTCCTCGCTTATTCCGGCGGCTTGGACACGTCGGTGATCCTGAAGTGGCTGCAGACCGAATATGGCGCCGAAGTGGTCACCTTCACCGCCGATCTGGGGCAGGGCGAGGAGATCGAGCCCGCGCGCAAAAAGGCCGAGACGCTGGGCATCAAGCCGGAAAACATCTTCATCGAAGACGTGCGCGAAGAATTCGTCCGCGATTACGTTTTCCCGATGTTCCGGGCCAACGCGCTGTATGAGGGCGTCTATCTGCTGGGCACTTCGATTGCGCGTCCTTTGATCGCCAAGAAGCAGATCGAGATTGCCGAGAAGGTTGGGGCCGACGCCGTGGCGCATGGCGCCACCGGCAAGGGCAATGATCAAGTGCGGTTCGAACTGGGTTATTACGCGCTCAAGCCCGACGTCAAAGTCATCGCGCCCTGGCGCGAATGGGATCTCACCAGCCGCACCCGGCTGTTGGAGTTCGCGGAAGCGCACCAAATTCCGATTGCCAAGGACAAGCGCGGCGACGCGCCTTTCTCGGTGGACGCAAACCTTTTGCACTCTTCATCCGAAGGCAAGGTTCTGGAAGATCCCTCGCAGGAAGCGGACAGTATCGTTTACCAGCGGACCATCTCGCCCGAAGAGGCGCCGGACAAAGCCACCTATATCGAAATCGGGTTCGAGAAAGGCGATGCGGTTTCCATTGATGGCGAGACGCTTTCGCCCGCGACTTTGCTGGCCCGGCTGAATGCGCTGGGCAAGGCCAATGGCATTGGCCGCCTCGATCTGGTGGAAAACCGCTTTGTCGGCATGAAATCCCGCGGCGTTTACGAGACGCCCGGCGGCACCGTTTTGATCGCGGCGCACCGGGGTATCGAGAGCATCACCCTGGATCGTGGTGCGGCGCACCTGAAAGACGAAATCATGCCGCGCTATGCGGAATTGATCTATAACGGCTTCTGGTTCTCGCCGGAGCGAGAAATGTTGCAGGCCCTGATCGACAAAAGCCAGGAGTTCGTCGCGGGCACGGTGCGGCTCAAGCTGTACAAGGGCAATGTCGCGGTCGTGGGCCGCTCCTCGCCCTATTCGCTCTACAATGAAAGCCTGGTGACGTTCGAGGATGACAAGGGCGCTTACGATCAAAAGGATGCGCAAGGCTTCATCAAGCTGAATGCGTTGCGCCTCAGAACGCTTGCCATGCGCAAGCGCCAGGCCGGCGGCAAGTGACCGGAAACCGGGCCCAGATCGATTACTGGAATGGCCCGGCGGGCGAGAAGTGGGCCCGGCACAATAGTGAAACCGACCGCAATTTGTCGGAAGCCGCGGACGCAATCCTGAAGCTGGCGGCAGCTAGGCCCGGCGAGCGCGTGCTGGATGTCGGTTGTGGCGCCGGCGCCACCAGCATGATGCTGGCGGGTGCGGTGGGACCTTCAGGTTTCGTCAGGGGCGTGGATGTTTCGCAACCGCTGCTTGCCATGGCCCGGCGGCGCGCCAATGCCGCCAATATCGAGTTTCTGGAAGCCGACGCGGCGCTGAGCCCGTTCCGCCCCGAATATGATCTGATTTTTTCCCGTTTCGGGGTGATGTTCTTTGTCGATCCCGTTGCCGCTTTCGCCAATATCCGCAAATGCGCGGCGAAGGGGGCGCGGCTGGCTTTTGTGTGCTGGCGGGGCGTCGAAGAGAATGAATGGGTTTCTTTGCCATGGGCGGCGGCGAAAACAATTCTGCCGGAGCAGAAGCCCGTGCATCCGCATGCGCCGGGGCCTTTCGCTTTCGCCGATGCCAGCCGAGTGCAGGCCATCTTGGCGGATGCGGGTTTTTCACAGGTCGCGTTCGAAAAATTCGATGGGTTGATGGATCTGGGCATGTCGCCGGACAAGGCCAGCTTTGCGGTCACGCAATTGATGGGGCCAACGGCGCGCGCGCTGCGCGACGCGGACGAGGACATGCGCGGGCGCGTGCAGGCCGCCGTGAGCGAAGTGCTCACCGCGCATTTGGCACGCACGGGCCATATCCGTTTGGGGATCGCCTGCTGGCTGGTGAGTGCCCGCGCGGATTGATCAGTTGGGAGGTTCGGCGCCCAATATGCTGGTGCGCATCCAGCCCGTGAGCGTCCCGTCCTGAATCTGAGACCAGTCACCATCCGTGGCAAGCAATGTCACTTGTGTACCTTTGGGTTCTTTTTGCAGAACTGCGCCGGAAGCGCTTTCGGTTTGGCGCAGATCCGAACCGTTCCGGTGTACATAGCGGATCGCGGAAGGATTTTCTGCGGAAGCAGATGACGCCGGCACGGCCTGAGCCGCCGGATGCGGCGCGATGATCTTCTCGATCTTGTCCCGGTGCTGGAACGCCCAGAAACCCAGGCCGGCAATGATGGCGAGAATGCCAAGCTTGCTGCCCGGTCCGCCCATTTTTGAGCGATAGGAAAGGCCCGTACCGGGAATGCCGGCATTGGTGGTAACGCCATCACGGCCGATATTCACATCGGCGCCGCGCGGGCCCAGGCTGGCGGATACACCACTTTTCGACAAATTGGCCCGGACGCCGGGAAGAACATCGATGCGTTTCTGAAAACGAAACCCCATCAGATATCGACCGAAGCGTAGAGCGCATTCTCCTGGATGAATTCGCGGCGCGGTTCCACGACATCGCCCATCAGCTTGGCGAAGAGTTCGCCGGCTTCGTCGGCATGCTGAACCTTGACCACCAGAAGCGAGCGGGCATTCTCATCCAGCGTGGTTTCCCAAAGTTGTTCGGGGTTCATTTCGCCCAAACCCTTATAGCGCTGCAACGCCATGCCCTTGCGGCCCCATTCGAATACGGCATTGAGCAACGCGGTCGGGGAATGAATTTCCCGCGTTTCATCCTTGCGCCGCAAGGTGCCGGATTTCAGATAGGTCTGCTGCAACTCATTCGCCATACGGTCCAGCTTGCGGGCGTCCGCGCTGGCGATCAGTGCGCCATCGATAGCCACTGCCTCGCGCACGCCGCGCACTTCGCGCCAGAATTTCAGACCGCCATCGGGCGTCGGCTCCCCGTGCCATCCGCGCTCGAATTCCTCGCTGAGGGAATCCAGGCGTTGGGCGATATTGTGCGCCGCGTCTGAGGCACGGCTGGCATCGGACAGGACTTCCGGATTCATGGCGCCCGAAATTGCGGCCTGTTCCAGCACGAAGCGGGGATAGTGGCGCGGAAATCCGTCCAATGCGGCCACGGCATTGCGGGCACTGCCGACCAAGGTCGCGAAATCCGCGCCCGTCACTGTCTCTCCGGTATGCAAGGTCAGAGCAGCGCCGGATGAGCCTTCTTCGATGAGATAATTCTGCAGTTCCGGTTCGTCCTTGAGGTAGCGTTCCGATTTTCCGCGCGCGGCTTTGTAGAGAGGAGGTTGGGCGATGAAGATATGCCCACGCTCGATCAGTTCCGGCATCTGGCGATAGAAGAAGGTGAGCAAAAGTGTACGGATATGGGCGCCGTCCACGTCGGCGTCGGTCATGATGATGATCTTGTGGTAGCGCAACTTGTCGGGATTGAATTCTTCCCGTCCAATGCCGGTGCCCAGCGCCGTGATGAGAGAGACGATACTGTCTGACGACAGCATTTTGTCGAAACGGGCGCGTTCGATGTTCAAGATCTTGCCGCGCAACGGGAGAACCGCCTGATTGGCGCGGTTGCGCGCCTGTTTGGCGCTGCCGCCGGCGGAATCCCCTTCGACGATGAAGATTTCACATTTGCTGGGGTCGCGTTCCTGGCAATCCGCCAGCTTGCCGGGCAGCGACGCGCCATCGAGAACGCCTTTGCGCCGGGTCAGTTCGCGGGCCTTGCGCGCGGCTTCGCGCGCGGTGGCAGCTTCTACCACTTTGCCCACCACGGCTTTGGCCTCGGCGGGATGTTGTTCGAACCAAGCGCCGAGCTGGTCGATCAGGGCACCTTCCACCACGGGACGGACTTCGCTGGAGACAAGCTTGTCCTTGGTCTGGGAGGAGAATTTCGGATCGGGCACTTTCACCGACAAAACGCAGGTCAAGCCTTCGCGGCAATCGTCGCCGGTGAGCGCGACCTTGTCCTTTTTGGCGCCCGCCATGTCCTCGGCATATTTGGTGACGACGCGGGTGAGGCCGGCGCGGAAGCCTGCCAGATGGGTGCCGCCATCGCGCTGGGGGATGTTGTTGGTGAAGGCCAGCGTGCTTTCGTGATAGCTGTCGTTCCAGGTCAGCGCGATTTCTACCGTCATGCCGTCCTTTTCCGAGGCGATCATGACGGGGGCAGGGATCAATTGGTTCTTTGCGCGGTCCAGATATTGAACAAAGGCTTTCAGGCCGCCTTCATAATGCAGCTGCGCTTCCTTGACCTCGACGCCGCGTCTGTCGGTGAGAATGATGGTGACGCCGGAATTGAGGAAGGCCAGCTCGCGCAGACGATGCTCGAGCGTGGCGTAATCGAATTCGGTTTTGGTGAAGGTGGCGGGCGAGGGCAGGAAGGTCACTTCCGTGCCCTTGCGGCCCGGGGCGTCGGCCACTTCCTTTAAAGGCGCCACGGCATCGCCATTGCGGAACTGCATGTAATGTTCCTTGCCGTCGCGCCAGACGCGCAGGTCCAGGAAATCCGACAAGGCATTGACCACGGACACGCCCACGCCGTGCAAGCCGCCCGAGACTTTGTAGGCGTTTTGCTCGAACTTTCCGCCGGCATGGAGCTGGGTCATGATGACCTCTGCCGCGCTGACGCCTTCTTCTTCATGGATGCCGGTGGGAATGCCGCGCCCATTGTCGCGCACGGTGCAGGAGCCATCGGGATTAAGCTCGACATCGATACGGTCGGCATGGCCCGCCAAGGCTTCGTCCACCGCATTGTCCACGACTTCGTAGACCATGTGATGCAGGCCCGAACCGTCATCGGTGTCGCCGATATACATGCCCGGCCGCTTGCGCACGGCATCCAGGCCCTTGAGGACCTTAATGCTGCTGGCGCCATATTCGTTGGTCACTTGATGTGCGGAATCAGACATCTACTTCACCATGATCGCAATGCCGGCACCGGTCATGATCAGACCGGAACCCTTGTTGATGCGGCGGCGTGCCTTCACGCTCGCCATCAGATTTTTCAGCCGTGCCGCCGCTGCGGCGTATCCCATCGTGATGGCGGGGATAAGCACCAGAGTTGCCGCCACCAGTTCCAGATAGCCAATGAAGGTCAGATGCTTCAGATCGATGGCGACCGGCTGCAACGCCACAAAGAAGGCAATCGCCTTGGGATTGGAAAGCGTGATCCCCAACTGGGTGAGAAAACCGCGGCTGGCGCTTTCCGGAACCATCTCGGTTTGTTCGGCAACCGGAGCCGTCCAATATTTGTAGCCAAGGTAGATCAGATACAAGCCCCCGCCGATTTTCAGGATCGCCATCAGCTGCGCCGCCTCCTGCGCGATCAGCGCCAGCCCAAAGGCCGAAAGCGTCATCAGGATCAGATCGCCGGCCGTGACGCCCAGACAGGCCGGGATCGTGGCGCGGAAACCCGAGCCCAGAGCGCGCGCGACGATGGAGATGATGCCCGGACCCGGCGTCGCGATGGCGACGGCATAGAGCAGGCAATAAAGCAGGAAGCTGTGCAACGGGATCATGCCCCGGCCTCCCGGAAGCGCCCATCTTCCACCGCGAAGATCTGGGCGCGCGCGCCTTCGAACAACGACAGATCGGTTCCCGTCATCCAGGCCTGGGCAGCGAGATCGGCAATCTCTTCGAACAAGGCGGCGCGCCGTATGGCATCGAGATGGGCTGCGATTTCGTCCAATAGCAGCAATGGCGCCATGCCGTCGCGCGTCTTTGCCAATTCACGCGCAAACGCCAGCATGATCGAAATCAGCAGCGCCTTCTGCTCGCCCGTGGAGCATTCGCGCGCATCGGCACGCTTCTGGGTGTGACGCGTGGCAAGATCGGTCAGGTGCGGTCCGGCGTTTGTGCGCCCGCTTTCGGCATCGCGGATGCGCGAACGGCCAAGCGCATCGCGCAGGCTTTCCGCCGTGTCGAAATTCTCGCCTGTCAGTGCGAGGGACGCGGCAGGGAACGCGCCACTGCGTTCTCCCAGGGCTTGGTTGAGGCGCAGGATCGCGGAATCGCGCGCGGTCGCGATGGCCATACCGGCTTCCGCCATTTCATTTTCCAACCCGTCCAGCCAAGCCGGATCGCGGGGGCCATATTTCAAGAGCCGGGCGCGTTCGCGCATCGCGGTTTCATAACGGGTGGCAGCGCGGGCATGACCGGCATCGAAACCCAGCACCAGCCGGTCCAGAAAACGTCTGCGGCCCGATGCGCTTTCGATGAACAGCCGGTCCATGGCGGGCGTTAGCCACACCATCTGCACGATCTCACCCAGTTCGGAAGAATTCTTGGCGTCTACACCATTGAGACGAACCTGACGGCTGGCGGATTGCTCCGTCAGCCCCGTGCCGATCTCGTAATCGGCGTCACCGCGCTTGACCGTCGCGGCGACGGCCCACAACGCTTCGGAAGGCTGCACCGGCCCACGGCGGACATGCTCGGTCAACTTGGCGCCGCGAAGGCCGCGCCCGGGCGACAGAAGCGAAATGGCATCGAGTATATTGGTCTTGCCGGCGCCGTTCGGCCCCGCCAGCACCACCGCACCACCTGCTGTCGCCAATTCTCCCAGGGCATAGGAGCGGAAATTGGTAAGGCTCAGACGCGTAACCGCCAGCTTCGCCGGAATGGCGTAGGGAGCGCCCGGAAGGCGCTTGTCCGCGGCGGCGGTCAATCTCAGACCCTGAGCGGCATGAGGACGTACAAGGTGCGTGCGTCCTCCGCGTCTTCGATGATGGCCGGCGAGCCCGCATCCGACAGCAGGAAGCGGGCTTCCTTGCCTTCGATCTGGCCGGTGATGTCCAGCAGATAGCGGGCGTTGAAGCCGATCTCCAGCGCTGCAGCGCTGTAGGTCGCGCCGACATCTTCGGTGGCGGTGCCGGATTCCGGATTGACCACGGACAGCGTGACCTTGTCCTTGGCGATGTTGAGCTTCACCGCACGGGTCTTGTCGGCGGAGATGGTGGAGACGCGGTCCACCGACTGCGAGAACTCCTTGGCTTCCAGCGCCAGGGCTTTGTCGTTGCCCGACGGAATGACGCGCTCATAGGGCGGGAAATTGCCGTCGATCAGCTTGGACGTCAGTTCCACGCCATTGAAGCCGAACTGGATCTTGGTGTCGGAAAGCGAAATCTCGATGGCGCCATCGGCGTCGTCGAGCAGCTTGCGCAACTCCCCTACCGTTTTGCGCGGTATGATCACGCCCGGAATCTGGGCTGCGCCATCGGGCAGCTCCAATTCGTAGCGGGCGAGGCGATGGCCGTCCGTGGCCACGGCGCGCATTACAGGCGGCGTGGCATCCTTGGCGGCATGGATGTAGATGCCGTTCAGGTAATAGCGGGTTTCTTCGGTTGAGATCGCGAAGCGGGTCTTGTCGATGATGCGCTTGAGATCGTCGGCCGCCAGACGGAAACGGTGGGGCAGGGCGCCCGCCGTCATCTGGGGGAAATCTTCCTTGGGCAGACAGGCCAGCTCGAAGCGCGACGAGCCTGCGGAGACTGCGAGCCGCCCGCCTTCGCTGGACAGCAATTCCACCTGCACCTGGGCGCCGTCCGGCAGCTTGCGGACGATGTCGTAGAGCATGTGCGCAGGCGCGGTCGCCGAGCCATTGCGCAGAATATCGGCAGGCAGGGATTCCACGATCTCGATATCGAGATCGGTTGCGGTGAGCTTCAGGGAGCTCTTGCCCGCATCCAGCATCACATTGGAAAGGATCGGAATGGTGTTACGCCGTTCGACCACACTTTGGACGTGCGAAAGTCCCTTCAGGAAAGCGCCGCGTTCGACATTGATCTTCATCGGTCTGATTTGCGCCTTCCGAGAAAGCGTCCCATCGCTGACAAGTGCCCGTTTCCGGACGGCGTTTCGGTGATCGAAAGGAGTCCGGAAAACCCCAAATTTCTTGTGTTTTGGAGCGAATGCCGGTCGCCCAAAGGCGGCCCCAAGACTCAAGTGTCAGACCATAGCAAAAGCCCCTGGAAAGCGCAAAAAAAACGCCGGCAAAACCGGCGTTTTTTCGCTTCGAAACGGGCAGATTTCCGGGCTTTTTCGAGCCTCTAAAGCTCGCCCTTGCGCTGGAGCATCTGGCTGAGGAAATCGACCTCCTGCCGGAACAGGGGATCCTCGTCGATCAAAGCCTCAATGCGGCGGCAGGCGTGCAGCACCGTGGTGTGATCGCGGCCGCCAAAGCGGCGCCCGATCTCGGGCAAAGAGCGGGTGGTGAGCTTGCGCGACAGGTACATCGCCACCTGACGGGGACGGGCGACACGGCGGGCGCGCTGCGGCGAATGGAAGTCCTTCACGTCGAGTTTGTAGAATTCAGCCGTCTTGCGCTGAATGTCTTCGATCGACGTCTTGATGCCGGGGCCGGCGCGCAGGCCAACCGCTTCTTCCGCCGTTTCCAGGGTGACAGGCTTCTTGGTCAGGTCGGCATACGTGGCGAGTTTGGTGAAGACACCGATCATTTCGCGGGGGCTGGCATCCTCCAGATCGGCGATGCGGTCCAGCACCGCTTCCGGCAATACAACTTCCGGCTTGTGGCGGGCAAATTCCGCGGCCCGGGCTTTCAGGATCGAAAAGCGGGTCTCCCGGTCCGGTTTGTCGAGCGCGATGCACAGACCACCTGCCAGGCGTGACTTCACATCGGCGCCCAAACCTTCCAGGGCCTGCGGGGCGCGGTCGGCGGCGATCACCACACGGCGGCGCAGATCGGCAAAGGCGTTGACGGTGTAAAGGAACTCAGACGCCGTGGCGGTCGAACGGCAGATATGCTGCAGATCGTCGATGATCAGCACTTCGGCGGTGCGCAGCTCTTCTTTGAAGGCCAGCGTGTCCTTGCGATAGAGCGCGCCCAGGAAGTGGCGCATGAAATCTTCGGCCCGCAGGAACAGGGTCCGCCGTCCGCGCTTGCGGAACTCCAACGCCGCGGCATTCAGCAGATGGGTTTTGCCGTAGCCGAAACCGCCATGGATGAAGAGCAGAGGGATGTCGCTCTGCTGGCCTTCGGCGAAGGCGCGCGCCGCGCCATGGCCGAATTCATTGGCCGGGCCGGGAATGAAGCTGTCAAAGGTCTGCTGAGGATGCAGCATGCGGGTCCAGAGCCCGCGCGTGCCGTCCTCGACTTCCGGCGTGCGCACCGGCGAGGGCAGATAGCTGATGGTCGCGGCAGGCGCTTCCCGGAGCACGCCACCAGCAACGGCAGGGGTGGCCGGCGTGGCGATCACGATGGAAATGGACGCAGGCTCTACGCCTTCGGCGCGGAAGGCGCGCTCGATACGGGCAACATAATGATTGGCGACCCAGTTGCGGACGAAAGGTTTGGCGGCGCCGATCCGCAGCTCGTCGCGTTCCGCAGATTCCAGGCTCAAGGGGCCAATCCAGGCTTCGAAGACAGGATCACCCAATTCGCGGCGCATGCGCTCGCGTACCGCTGCCCAAGCGTTCGGCCAGTCCGGCCGCATTGGTTTACCCGTCAAATGTACCATTTTTCAAAACCCATCTTTTTGTTCAGCACGCGTAAGCCGCGTGTCCGCCAGGCCTGTGTCCAGGTCCCTAAATTCTTTTTTCTTCAGACGCTTATTGTTCGTTTCTACCTCGTTGCATGATGTGTCCCTTTATGTTTGCCGCCAGGGAAGCCCGGCGGCCTTCCATCCGTTTGTCTGTCCGCGATGGGCGGCCCCATCGAGGTCGCCTTCAAAACCGCCCGCAATGTTGTACGCTTTTGTGAAGCCGGCGCGTGTCATCGCCATGGCGGCGGCGCGGGATCGTGCACCAGACCGGCAGAGGAAAAGCACTGACGTCTCATGTCCCGCGCCAGCGGCCTGTAAGGCCTCCAGGGTGTCGGCGGTAAAGTTCGGATTGGGCTGCATGGTCGGATAGCCCTGCCATTCCACGCAAAGGACGCGGCGGCGGAGCGCGGAAAGGTCGGGGAGGCCGACAAAGTTCCATTCCGCGATGGTGCGCACATCGACCAGCTGCGCGGCCGGATCTTGTTCCAATTGGGCCCAAGCCTCGGCCAATCCCAGGTCGCCGGCATATTCTGGAGAAGTGGAAGAGGACATCGCTGCGGCCTTGAGAAAATTCGAGCATTGCCGGGAAAGGCTCCCAGCATAAAAGGGTCACAATTTCAAGAATTCAGGCCTATCTATAGTGACAACTACTGCCAAATTTGGCCGAGTTGCTGTCGAATACTTTCTTATTACTGTTTTTATGTTTCGACATGTCTTGCTATCCGCCCCGACCGTTAAGGACGATACGATCAAGTCCGGGGCCCGCACAAGAGGAATAAAACTGGAACGGGTGCTGATTCGACAAAATTTTTCACTTTTGCAAATCCAGCTAAGCGATTGTGCAGTATACGGAAAATCCCATCTTGGGATCAAAGCGCATCGAATCAGTGGGTTAGCGGCCGAACGGCGCTTGGTGCAGTGCAAAAACGCAATGGAGTCGTGACTGTCAGCATACTGACAATAAAAAAGGCCCGAATTACGCCATCGGGCCTTTCCTACACTTGGTATTGCTTTGAATTCTGGAGCGATTCCAGCGGCTTCGGTTATTTTTGCAGTTTTGCGACCCGCTTGGTGAGGCGCGAGACTTTCCGCGACCCCGTATTCTTGTGCAGCACGCCTTTGGTCACGCCGCGCATGATCTCAGGTTCCGCTGCCTTCAGGGCGGCTAGGGCGGCGGCTTTGTCGCCCTTGGTGATCGCTTCTTCGACCTTGCGGATGAAGCCGCGGACGCGGGTCTTGCGCGAGGTGTTGATCGCGGTGCGCTTGGCCGTGGTGCGGACGCGCTTGCGGGACGAGGCGATATTGGGCATGGGTCTTCCTGGTCTTTTGGAAAAGAGGCGGCCTATTAGCGCTTTTCGCCCGGCCCCGCAACAGGTTCGGGACCTGAGGTGTCATTTCTGGCATCGTGGGCAATAGAAGCTGGAGCGCCCGGCCTGGACGATGCGCTTGACGGTTCCACCACACGCCTTCTTTTGACCGCCTTCGCTGCTTGAGGCGGCGCCCTTACAAGGCAGTCCCTCGCGGCCATAGACCAGAAAACGGTGCTGGAAATTGCCGGGATCACCGGTCGCCTGGGCGTGATCACGCAAAGTGGACCCGCCCGCCGCAATGGCGGCCTGAAGGACCCTTTTGATGGCGCGCATCAGGGCGGCGATTTCCTTCGGCTGAATCGCGCCCGCCAACCGCTTGGGCGAGACATGCGCCAAAAATAGCGCTTCGCAGACATAGATATTGCCCAGACCTGCCACCACGCGTTGGTCCAGAAGCGCCGATTTGATGGGCGTTTTCTTTCCCGCAAGCGCCTTGGTCAGATAGGCGGCGTTGAAGCCGGGGGAGAGCGGTTCGATCCCCGTGTCCTTGAACAGTGTGTCCTGGTTCAGCCCGTCGGTCGGGATCAACGTCATCAGCCCGAAGCGGCGATGATCGTTGAACACGATCCGCGCCGGCGCGTCGGTTTCCAGCACCACATGATCATGCTTGCCATGGCCGGCAT
>DASYDX010000004.1:0-16260 GCA_036499345.1 Rhizomicrobium sp. | reverse complement strand
ACGGGGCTGCCGCCGACGCCGATCTGCAATCCGGGCAAGGATTCGATTGCCGCCGTGCTCAAACCCGCATCGAGTTCGGATCTGTATTTCGTCGCCAACGGAAAAGGCGGGCATGTCTTCTCGGCCACCATGGCGGAGCATGAGCGCAATGTCGTGGCCTGGCGCAAAGTGGAACGGGCGAAGCAGGGGCTTCCGCCGGTCGAAGCGGCCAAGCCTGCCAAAGGCAAGACCAAACCCGCCGCCAAGCCTGTTCGCAAGCGCCGTCATGCAAGGTGACAGGCGCAGGCACGCCGTCTAGATTTCGGCGATTCCGGAGTTCGTCTCATGACCATCGTCAGCATGACCGGCTTTGCCGAAAGCACCGGCAGCCATGAAGGGATGCGCTGGCGCTGGGAAGCCAAGAGCGTCAATGGCCGCAGCCTGGATATTCGGTTGCGCACGCCGCCGGGTTTCGATTCTCTCGACCAACCGGCACGCGTACTGGCATCGGAACGGTTCCGGCGCGGCAATCTGCAAGTCGCCTTGACGGTGGAAAGCGATGCCGCCACGCGCGGCTTGACGGTGGACCCTGTGGCGCTGGCCAGCGCGATCAAGTTGGCGCGGGAGATCGCAGCGGACACGGGCCTGGCGCCCGCCCGGATCGACGGCATTCTGGCGCTGAAAGGCGTCATCGTGCAGGAGGAAAGCGCAGCGCCCGATCCGGTGTTGCGCGCCCATCGTGACGCGGAAATTCTCAAGAGCCTGGCGATCGCTTTCGATGCACTGACGCGGGCGCGGGCTGGCGAGGGCAGCAAGTTGATGCTGCTGCTTTCGGCCCAAGTGGATGAGATCGCGCGCCTGGTGGCCGAGGCCGAGAGCCTGGCGGCGGTTCAGTCCGATGCGTTGCGCCGCCGGTTGGCCACACAGATTCAAGATTTGCTGGCCGGTAGCACCTTGCCCGAAGACCGGCTGGCGCAGGAAGTGGCGCTGATGGCCACGCGCATCGATGTGCGCGAGGAACTCGACCGCCTCAAGGCCCATATCCAGGATGCGCGCGCGCTGTTGGGGAGTGGCGAAGCCGTAGGGCGCAAACTCGATTTCCTGTCTCAGGAATTCAACCGTGAAGCCAATACGCTGTGCTCGAAATCCGCCGATATCGCGCTCACCCGCGTCGGCCTCGCACTGAAAGCGGTGATCGACCAGTTCCGCGAGCAGGCCCAGAATGTCGAATGAGATGCAGCGCCGGGGCTTGATGCTGGTTCTGTCTTCGCCTTCGGGCGCGGGCAAGACCACCTTGTCGCGCCGGGTTCTGGAGAATGATGCCGCTATCGCCATGAGCGTTTCGGCGACGACGCGGCGCCCCCGTCAGGGCGAAGTCGAAGGGCGCGATTACTTCTTCGTGTCTCCCAGTGATTTCACCGGCATGGTCGATGGCAATGCCTTTCTGGAACATGCGGTCGTGTTCGGAAATCATTACGGAACGCCGAAGGAGCCGGTGATGTTGGCGCTGGCCAAAGGCCAGGACGTTCTTTTCGACATCGATTGGCAGGGCACGCAGCAGCTTCGCCAGCAGGCGGGCGATGACCTGGTCAGCATCTTCGTGCTGCCGCCCAGCCATGCCGAGTTGGAGCGCCGTCTGCGCGCCCGCGCCCAGGATGCCGAGGATGTGGTGCTGGCGCGAATGGCGCGCGCCAACAACGAAATCAGCCATTGGGCCGAATACGACTATGTCGTGATCAATGACGATCTCGATGCGACGCTGGCCAAAGTGCAGACTATCCTGGCGGCGGAACGGATGAAGCGTGGCCGACAGATCGGCATCACCGGCTTTGTCAGTCAGCTGATGCGTTAGCCAGTGCCGCGAATTGCTGCACGGTCAATTCTTCGGGCCGTGCGGTGGGATCGATCCCAGCCTTTTCCAGAAACGCCTCGCCGCCCAGCGGTTTGAGGCTTTGGCGCAGCATCTTGCGGCGTTGGCCGAAGGCGGCTGCCGTCACTGCTTCCAGCTTTCTCAAATTTGCGGGCGCGATGGGCACAGGCAGAGGATCGAGCCGGACAATGGACGAGGTGACCGATGGCGGCGGCACGAATGCGCTGCGGTTCACATCGAACAATATTTTCGCCTTGGTCCGCCATGCCGCAAGAACCGACAGGCGCCCATAATGCTCGCTGCCGGGACGCGCGGTGATGCGCTGCGCCACTTCGCGCTGGAACATCAAAGTGAGGCTCGACCAAAAAGGTGGCCAGCTCTCGCTCGTCAGCCATTTGATCAATAAGCCAGTTCCGACATTGTAAGGCAGGTTGGAAGCAATCCGCGTTCCCTCCGGCAGGATGGCCCGTTCATCGAAGGCGAGAGCATCGGCCTGAATGACCTCCAGGCGTCCGGGATAGGCTTTGGCGATTTCCGCCAGCGCGGGCAGACAGCGCGCATCGCGCTCCACCGCCACCACCCGTTCTGCGCCTTCGCTCAGAAGCGCGCGCGTTAGCCCGCCAGGCCCCGGGCCGACTTCATAGAATGTGCCGCCATTTTCCGCGCCCGCCGCACGCGCGATCCGGCGCGTCAGATTGAGGTCGAGCAGGAAGTTCTGGCCCAGAGATTTGCGTGCGGCCAGATCATGCGCGGCAATCACATCCCGCAAGGGCGGCAGGCCGTCATCCATGGGCTTTGCTGCGCGCATCCGCCATCGCGGCCGCCATCCGGATCGCCGCGATCATGCTGCGCACATCGGCCTTGCCGGTGCCTGCGATATCGAGAGCGGTGCCATGGTCGGGCGAGGTCCGCACGATCGGCAGACCCAATGTGACATTGACGCCATCCCAAAAGGACAGGGTCTTGATCGGGATCAGGCCTTGGTCGTGATACATGGTGAGCGCTGCGTCGTAAGCCTTGCGCGCCTCTTCATGAAACAGCGTGTCGGCGGAAAGCGGCCCCGTTACCGCATGGCCTTTTGCCTGGAGTGACCTCACGGCGGGTCCGATCACGGCCAATTCCTCGCCGCCTAGAACGCCATCTTCTCCCGCATGCGGATTGAGGCCCGCCACCGCGAGCCGGGGCCGCGCGATGCCGAAATCCTGCGTCAGGGATTTCAGAATGATCTCGGCGGTCTCTTCGATGCTCGCGGCATTGATCGCGTCGGGAACCTTGGAAAGCGGCGTGTGGATGGTCAGCGGCACCACACGCAATTTCTCGCTGGCCAGCATCATCACGGCGCGGGGCGCCTGGGTGAGATGTTGCAGGAATTCGGTATGGCCGGGATACGAGAAACCCGCTTCGATCAGCACTGCTTTATGAATGGGCGCGGTGACCATGGCGGCAGCCTCACCGTTCAGGCAGGCGCGGGTGGCGATCTCGATGGCCTCGATCACCGCGGGCGCATTGGCGGAATCCAATTTGCCCGGCGTGACGCGGACCTTGGCTTTGGTCGGGAGCAGGGACGCGGCATGGCTCGCGAAGATAGTGCTATCGCCCACCAATTTCAGAGGATGCGTTCCGATCCGCCCGCCCAATTGATCGAAAGCGCGAAGTGCGATCTCGGGTCCAACACCAGCGGGCTCGCCCATGGTGATCAGGATGGGAGCGTTCTGGTCCGTCATGGCGTCGCCGGCAGGCAAAGCGGCCGGTGCGGGCGCACCCGGATCACCGGACTTCGATCTCGACGCCGCGTCTCAAGTCGCGCATGTAACGCCGCGCCATGGCGGAAATCTGCTGCTGGAAGAGCTGATTTTCCACGTCCTGCTTCGTCGGCATCTTATAGGCGGTCTGGACCACGATCTTCTTGTCGCAGCGCCCGATGATTTCGATGCCCGCATCCGAAACAAAAGGGACCGTCGCTTCGCCAGATTTGGTGGCGCTCAGCGCCTTTTGGATATCCGGGCTGAGATCGCCGACCTTCATGTCGCCGAGGGACATGTAGACCGAGCCGGAGAGCTGGCTCTGCACTTTTTGCAGCATTTCGCAGCCGCCATAGCTGGCGCGCAGATTGTTGGCGATCTTCATCGCGGAATCGAGAACTTCCTTGCTGGGCGCCGAACCGAGCGGCAGCAGCAGGCGAGACAGCGGCAATGTGCTGTCGGCTGTAACGGGCGCCTCCGCCTGCGTGTCGATCTTGGTTCCCAGCGGTTCCTGACGCCCGCGTATGGCGATGATGTAGTAGCCGCCAATGGATCGGATCGGCTGCGACACCGCATTGACCGTCATCTTGGTCAGTGCCGCATTTAATTCCGGCGCCATCTGGCCTTCATGAACCCAACCGATATCGCCGCCCGAGGCGGCCGAAGGCGATTGGCTGAACTGGCGCGCCACCAGCGCAAAGTTGCCGCCGGATTTGAGCTGTTCTTCCACGCCCTGTGCCGTCTTCAGAACTTCGGCGTCCTTGTCCGGATTGTCCACCGGGAAGAAGATTTCGCTGACGAGATAATGCGGCTTGTCGGCGCCTTCGGCATAACGGCCCAACTCGGAATCGACATCTTCGGGCGTGATGTTGATGCGGTCCTGATATTGGGCCGATACGGTCTTTTCCCACGCGATCTGTGCGGTGAGCTGGGTCCGCAATGCTTCAAGGCTCGAGCCCGCATTGTTCAGGACTTCGCTCAATTGCGCCACGGTCAGGTGATTGTCGGCAATCATGCGGTTGATCTGGCCGTCGACTTCGCCCGGCGCCACCGTGATGTGCTTTTTGATCGCTTCCTGAAGTTGCAGCTTTTCGTTTTCCAGCTGTTCCAGAATCTGTCCGCGGATGCGCTTCTTTTCTTCGTCCGAAGGCTGAACGCCCGCGGTGGCCATGAACAGAGCCATGCGCTGACGCACTTCGAATTCCGACACCGAGATGTCGTTGACAGTGGCGGCGATGCCGTCACTCTCTTCGCTTTCGGGACCTTCGGGTATGCGGCCGGATCGGTAGATTTTCTGCTTCGGCTCCAGCGCGGCGCTTTTCTGTGCGGGCTTTGCAGCAGGCTTGGCAGCGGCGGCCGGAGTAGCCGGCGCGGGTGTGGCGGGGGCTGCGGCGGCGGCTGGTGCAGGTGCCGGTTGAGCGGGCGCAGCGACCGGGGCAACGGTAGGCATCGGCGCCACGGCCGCGGAGGCCGGGGCATCGGCGGTCGGCGGCGCATCGGCCGTGGGCGGGTCGACGGCAGCCAGATTTTGTTGCGCAAATGTGGTGGTTCCCGCGCACAAAAGGGCGGCGATACCGAACAGCGCAGAAGAGGCAATACGCATGGTCAAGGTCTGATCTTTGCCGCTGGTCCGATCACAGGGTCGGCCAAACGCTCCCGCAATTGCCGGTTGCCCCCTAACCCACGCACTAGAATAAAGAATTTCCCTGGCCGATCAAGGTTAAGGGTGGCTGGTGTTGAAGACATTCTGGGGGAACAGGCTGAAAGGCTGGACCGGCTGGTCGCCGGTTTTGAGCGAAAAGCGCAGAACCAGCGAGGTCGAGGGGGGGACGCCCTGGATGGCGTCGAAGGTGTATTTGCGCCGGTAGGCCAGCGAAATGGCCAGGCATTCGTCCTCATATCCCAGGCCATATTCGGTATCGAGCATCTGTCCGGCTAGCAAATCGCGCTCCACGGCCGCGAAGGCCTGCCAGTTTTCGTAGATATTGATGTCGGCCTGGGCGTTGATTTGTTCGCGGGTCGGCAGGCCCAGATTGAGCGCCTCTGCCGGCAGCTGGACATAGGCGACCTGTACGGAAGAGCGGCCATAGGTTCCCGTCACATAGACTTCGTGGCGCCGGAGCGTGCCGTTGCTGCGATCCAAATCCAGCCGGTCGGTGACGTTGAAATGGGGGAACTTGATCGAGACCCGCCCAATCACGTCCGAAGAGGTGCCGTCCTCGCCGGTGAAATTGGCAAAAACAGGGTCGGGCTTCAAACGATAGGTCTGGCCGATCAGGCCCTGAATCTCGCCACCCTTGAAGATGGCGCTGGCCATGAAACCGACATTGGCGCGCGGCCCGCTCTCTATCAGGTCATAGCCGGGCATCTGATTGACGCTGAAGAGATTGTTGTCGTCGAATTCGAACGCGTCGGCATCCTCGATGGGAAGCCCGCTGGGATTGCCGCCATAAGGTTGGGCGATCAATTGCGCCAGCGGCTCCAGGATGTAGGACGTGCCGCTCTGTGCGGTGGTGATGAAAGGCCAGCGCCAATCCAGCGCGACGTAAGGAATGCCGCGCGCGATATAGCGGCTCTTGTCCGGCACGTCGGGGAAATCCACCGTATCGTTGTTGTCGACATGATAGACGTCGCCGCGCGCATCCGCGATCAAGGTCCAGAGCTGGCCGCCGGGCATGACCATGGGCAGCCGCCAATTGAGTTCGGTGGTGAAGCGCTGGCTGTCGGGACCGTCGCTGCGCGCCAGCGAAACACTGTTGACGTCCAGCCGGAAGCGCCCGCCCGCGATATTGCTGGTGGGAATGAAGGTGTAATCGAGCCTGGGCAGGACGTAAGGGATCAGGCTCTGGCTGTCGGATGCGCGCAGGCCCTGAAAATAATAGCTGGCAAGCGAGAAGCGGCTGCGTCCCGTGACATTCTCGATGAAGAGATCGTTCACCAGCCGGTCAAGATAGGAGATGTCGTAGAAGCGCATATAGGCGCTGTTGTTGGTCAGTTGCGCGTCGAACCCGGCGCGCCAGCCGTCATTGTTGGCCCAGCCATTGTCGAGCGCGAAACGGCCGGAGCCGAAAAGATGGTCATAGACCTGAGCGTCATTGTTGCCGCCAAGTCCGCCATTGGGATTGTAGGCGAGCGAGCCTTGCAGCCAGAGGCCGCTATTGTTCCAGCGCGACCGGTATTCGGTTTCCATCAACTCGCCGCCGCGCGTGGAGAATTGTGGTGCGAGGGTGAGATCGTTGGTGGGTGAAAGTGCAATGTAATAGGGCAGGCGCGCGAAATAGCCGATCTTGGTGGAATTGCCGACGTCCGGCGCCAACAATCCGCTGGCATATTTCACCGTCGGATCGGGTTCGGTGAGGACGGGCGTGTAAAGCAGCGGCACGCCGAACACTTCCAGCGTCGCATCGGTGAAATGGATGCGGTGCTTGACCTGATCGTAGACGACCTTTTCCGCCTTCACCTGCCATAGCGGCGTGCGATTGCCCGGCGCGTTGCAGATCTTGCAGGGGCTGTAGACCGTCCGGTTCGCGATCACCATGGTGCCGCCCACGCGCTGGGCGCTGGCGGCGGCCAACCGTCCATTCTTGCCGATCAGAGCACCGAAGCCCGACAGGGCGCCGTCACGCATGTGATCGGTGAGCACGACATGATCGGAGAAGGCGACATTGCCGGTGGCGTCGGCGATGCTGACATTGCCGTCCGCCGTCACCTTATCGGTCTGCTGGTTGTAAGTGACCTTGTCGGCGTTGAGGATGCGGCCTTGATCGACGATCTCGACATGGCCCACCGCCGAAACGGTCTGGCTGTCACCGTCGTAAACGACTTCGTCTGCTTGCAGCAGAACCTGGCCGTCGGCAGTGGATTTGGTCTGCGCAGATTTGGCCTGTGCAGATTTTGTGAGCGTGGATTTGGGGGGCACGGCAACGGTCTGCGCCGCGGCCTGCGCCAGCCAAGGTGAGAATGCGGCGCTCAGCAGCAGGAGCCTGAGCAGCGCCGAACGGCGCGGGCTCATCCATCCTCCTGGTTGAACAGAAGCGTCATGCCGATCAGGATCGATGCGATAGCGGGTGCGGTGGCTGCCAGCAGCAAAGGCACCGTGCCCGACTGGCCCAGGACGCGCGTAAGGTCGGTGAAGAAATAGACCGCAAAGCCGCATGCCGCGCTGAACAGGATCACCTTGGCGACGCCGCCTTCGCGCGAAATGCGCAGCGAGAAGCTGGCCGCCATCAGAACCATGGCCGCGAACAGCGCCGGCAGCGCGTAGAGCGTGTAAAGATAGAGCTGATAGCGCGTGGCCGAAAGACCAGCGGATTGTGCCGCGCGGATGAACGCGGGCAGGTCCCAGAAAGACAGCGCGTCCGGCGACGTGAAGCTCTCTTGAATTTGCTCCGGCGTCAGGGTCGTTTCCAAGGTGAAGGTGTCGTGATGCACAGGCCTGCCCTTGGTGTCTGAAACCCAGGCGTCGCGCAGAAGCCAGGCGCGTTCCTGAAGTTGGCCCGACTTGGCATCGATGCGGCCGGTGAAATGATCGCCCGCGCCATACAGGAAGACGATCACATCCTCAAGGCTTTGGCCTTGGTCGGCGACGCGCAGGGCGTGAATCACCGATTGCTGTTTCTCATCGCCCTGGCGCAGCCACAATCCATTCTGCGACACGGAAAGTTGCGAGACTTCGCCTTTGACATAGCGTGCTTCCAACCCTGCGAATTGGGCGAACATGCGGGCCGAAACCGGTGTGATAATGGTGACTGCGAAAACGCCGATCGCCACCGCCACGGCCACAGGCGGCAGAAGAAAATCCCAGGCGGAAAAACCGGCGGCGCGTGTCGCCACCAGCTCCTGGCTGCGCGATAACCGGGCAAAGGTGAAGACGCCGCCCAAAAGAATGGCGAAGGGCAGGAACTTCTGACCCAGATCTGGCAGTTGCAGCAGCGTCATGCCGATCACCACGGCGGTCGAGACGCCATGGCCAGCGGTGCGATTCAACAGATTGACGATGTCGACGGAAAAGGCGAGCACCAGCAGGGCGCTATAAACGATCCCCACGCCGGCCAGGAATTGCGTCGCCAGATAGCGGTAAAGCGTCCAGGACCAACTCATGCCGGCACTCCCGCTGTGCTGCGGCGGCGCGCAAGAATGGCGCGCGGGCTGTAGCCCATCAGAACTAGCAATGCGCCGCCCATGCCCAGGAGGGGCAGCAAATAAAAGAGAATATTCAGTCCCGGACTGTTGGATGCAGGCCCGGCCAGGCCATATCCAGCGATCCGGAGCGCGGCGGCGGCAACAGACGCGCCGGTCAGCCGCATGGCGAGAGCGCCGCGCTGACGGCGGCCCCGCGTGATCGCGGCCAGGGCGATCATGCCGAAGGCCAGGCAATAGAGCGGTTGCGACAGCCGGTTATGCGCTTCCGCGAGATAGGCGCCGCGAATTTTTTGCGGCAGGGACGGATCGGGGTGCAACAACTCGCCCAGAAAACGCTCGCTGGTCTGGCGCTGATTGGTGCGCATGGGGCCGGCGAATTGATCCAGGTCGATCACGTCGCGCTGGAATTTCAGAACCGACAATTCCTTGCCGTTCTGCGCGCTCTGCTCGACGGTGCCATCCAGCATGATCAGACGCGCGCCTTGCGGGGTCTGCGCCAGCACGCCGCGTTCCGCCAGATAGGTAATCGGGCGGCGGACATCACGGCTGTCATGCACCAGGATACCGCGAATTTGCCCGTCATTGCCCAATTGACGAATGAAGACGGTCAGGCCGGGCGCCGGTGGATTGAATTCGCCTTCGTTGAGGAGGGCGGCGCCGATATCGGCGCGAATATCGAGGACCTTGGCGTTCAACGCATGCTGGCCGGCGGGCATCAGCCACAAGGCGCAGGCCCAGGTGATCATCATCACAAGTCCGGCGGCAATGAAGACCGGCACCGCCAATTGGCGCTGGCTGAAGCCCGCCGAAGCCATCACCACCAGCTCGCTGTCGCCGTTGAGCCGTGACAACGTAAACAGTGTGCCGAAGAAAAACGCGATCGGCAGGATGATCACCAGCAGGCCGGGAAGGATCAGGACGGAGAGATAGACGAAAGTGGGGGCCGACTGGCCGCGATTGATCACCAGATCCAGAAGGCGCAGCGACTGGGTCATCAGAATGACGCCGGTGAGCAGCAGGGTCAAAATCGCTACCGGCGTCAGAATTTGGCCCAGCACATACCAGGACAGCTTCGGCAGTTTCCTGAGGCCGCGGCTTGGCTGTTCGCGCTGCGGACCGTTATGCTGATCTTCTGTCATGTCGCTCCGGGAGCGGGCGCTGTCATCACGGACTTTCGCCCCTCACACGATTCGACCTAAACTAGCATTGCTTTTCGGCCCTTCGCCAACCCGCAAATCCGGAGATATTCATGGAAATTTCCTTTGCCGCGCCGTCCTCCAAGGTTCAGGCGGGCGCATGGGTCGTGGCGGCCTCGGAAGGCAAAGTGCTGACCCCGGCGGCGGTCAAGGCCGACGCAGCAAGCGGGGGTGCTTTGAGCCGGGCGCTGAAATTTTCCCGTTTTGCGGGAAAGACCGGCGAGGTGATGGATGTGGTGGCGCCGGAGGCTTCCGGCGTGTCGCGTCTGCTCCTGGTCGGGCTTGGCAAACCGGCGGCTCTGGATGGCAAGGAATTGGAAGTGATCGGCGCCAAGATCGTGGCGCGGCTGGAAAGCCTGGGTGAAACCACCGCCACCTGGGAAATCGAAGTTCCGAAGGGCGCGAAAATACGCGGCGGCGAGATCGCTGCGCATCTGGCTTTTGGCGCGCGCCTGCGAGGTTACAGTTTTGATAAATATCGTACCCGCAATCTGGATGAATATAAGCGGCATCTGCAGGTGCTGAAGCTGGCGACCCCGGATGCGGCGGGCGCGCGCAAGGCCTGGCAGGGCCTGGATGCGGTGGCGGACGGTGTTCTGTTTGCCCGCGATCTGGTGAACGAGCCGCCGAACATTCTTTACCCTGCGGAATTCGCGCGCCGCGTCAAAGCGCTTTCCAAGCTGGGCCTCAAGGTCGAAATCCTGGGCGAAGCGGAAATGAAGAAGCAGGGCTTCGGCGCCCTGTTGGGCGTGGGGCAGGGCAGCGAGCGGGAAAGCCAGCTCGTGGTCATGCAATGGAACGGCGCGCGCAAGAAGGGCGCACCGGTCGCGTTCGTCGGCAAAGGCGTTTGCTTCGATACCGGCGGGCTGTCGCTGAAACCCAGCGCCGCCATGATGGGCATGAAAGGCGACATGGGCGGGGCGGCGGCGGTGACCGGCACCATGATGGCGCTGGCGACGCGCAAGGCCAAGGTCAACGCGGTTGGTGTGATCGGTCTGGTGGAGAATATGCCCGATGGCGGCGCCATCCGGCCCGACGATGTTCTGACGTCTTTGTCAGGGCAGACCATCGAAGTCCTGAACACCGATGCGGAAGGCCGCTTGGTGCTGGCCGACGCGCTCACTTACACCCAACGCCGGTTCAAGCCTGAATTCGTGATCGACCTTGCCACTTTGACGGGCGCCATCGTTCAGGCCCTGGGCGCCGAACATGCGGGGGTGTTCTCCAACAATGAAAAATTGGCGAACCGCCTTCGCGAGGCCGGGCGCGTCACCGGCGAGAATATCTGGCAACTGCCGCTGGGCCCGGCCTATGACAAGATGATCCGCTCCAAGATCGCGGACATGAAGAATATCGGCGGCGCCAATTCCGGCTCGATCACCGCTGCGCAATTCCTCAAACGCTTCATCGAAGACGGCACGGAATGGGCGCATCTGGATATCGCGGGCGTGGCCTGGCAGGACGGCGAACAGAAACCGATGATCCCGAGCTGGGGCACGGGCTGGGGCGTCAAGCTGCTCGATCAGCTGGTGCGCGAGCATTACGAGTCGTGACCGAAACGCTTTTCTATCATCTGGAACGGCGCTCGCTTGAAGATGTCCTGCCCGGGCTGATCGAGAAGTCGCTGGAGCGTGGCTGGCGGGCAGTCGTCAAGACCGATAGCTCCGAGCGCTCCGACGCTTTGGACAATCTGCTTTGGACCTATGACGATCAGTCTTTTCTGGCGCACGCCCAATCCGGTGACGGGGATGGCGCGCGTCAGCCGGTGCTGATCACGGTGGAAGACGAAAACCCCAATGGCGCGCAGATTTTGTTCTGCATCGGTGGGGCGAAGCCTGCGGATTGGGTCGGGTTGTCGGCATTGGCGCGGGTGGTGATGCTGTTCGACGGCCGCGATGCTGCCCAGCTGGGAGAAGCGCGCGGCGCCTGGAAAGACGCCAAGTCGGCGGGACATGACGTGACGTATTGGAAGGAAGCGCCTTCCGGCAAATTCGAGAAACAGAATTAGGATTTTCCGTTTTGTTCGATCCCATCACCATCGGCATCTTCGTTATCAATCTGGCGCTGGTCTATCACGTCTTCCGCACCGGCCGGTCGCCGATGTGGCTGGCGGCGCTGGGCCTGCTTTCGATCTCGGGATTTGTGATTGGAGGCCTCGCCATCCTGGCCAATTTCGGACTCTGGGCAGCCTATGTCTTCTTCGCGCTGCTGCCCGATATGTGGTCCAGCGCGCCGGCGCGCCGCTTTGCCGACAATGTCGTGAATGCCGCCGATCCCGGCCGCGCCTTTCGCGAAAAGCAGCGGCAGGTGGCGAATGTCGGCTCCGCGGACGCCAAGCGCGCATTGGCCGAAGAGTGCATCAAGATGGGCCGCTTTGCCGACGCCGTCGAAATGTATGAAAGCGCGATGTCCGGACCGTTGGGCGAAAGCGACCCCACGCTGTTGAAGGGTTTGGCGCGCGCCAAGATGCTGTCGGGCGATGGCGCAGCGGCGGAGGCGCTCTATCTCCGTCTCAAGCAAGTGGACCCGGCGGCCTCCGATGCCGATGCGGAACTGGATTATGCGCGGGCGCTGGAGTTGCAAGGCAAGCGCGAAGCCGCCGTCCATCAATATGAAGTCGTGGTGCCGCGTTATCCGGGTGAAGAGGCGCGTTGCCGCTTCGCGCTTCTGCTCATGCAGATGGGACGTGAGCCTCAAGCGCTGCAATTGTTCCGTGAAATTCTGGAATCTGTGAAGGGCGCGCCCAGCTACTATGGCCGCCGTCAGGCGGAGTGGGTCCGCATCGCCCGCCAGAATTTGAAGTAGCGCTCAGTCCCTGGTCCAGGTGCGCGCGATGAGCTTCGCGAGCGCAGCGGTTTGGCGGTGCCATTGCCGCACGGGAACGGCGGGATAGCCGGCCACCGTTTCGCCGGCCGCGATGTTGCGCATCACACCGCTTTTGCCCGCGATCTTGGCGCGATCGCCGATGGTGAGGTGATCGCTGATCGAAGCGGCGCCGCCGACCATCACGTAATCGCCCAGCACGGTCGAGCCCGCGATCCCCGCCTGACCGGCCAGGATGCAGCCTCTGCCGAGTTTCACATTGTGGCCGATCTGAACCAGATTATCGATCGCGCTCATCGCGCCGATCACGGTGTCGCCAAGCGAGCCGCGGTCGATGGCGCAATTGCCGCCGATTTCGACATGATCTTCGATGATGACGCGCCCGACCTGGAAAACGCGCATCGGTCCGCGGGGGCCGGGCACGAAACCGAAGCCTTCACCGCCGATGGAAACATTTTCCGCGATATTCACATTCGCGCCGATCAACGCGTGGCTGACGCAGCTGTTGGCGCCGATCCGGGTGCCGTCGCCGATGGTCACGCCATCGCCGATCACGGCGTTGGGCGCGATGTGGCAACCGGCGCCGATTTGAACGTTCTCGCCTACCACCGCGCCGCAGCCGATTTCGGTATTCGCGCCGATGCTGGCGCTGGCGGCAACAAAGGCGCGCGGGTGAATGACACCGCGTGTCTGGCCTTTGGGGTAAAAGAGTTTGCCGATGCGGGCGAAGGCGCAGCGCGGATCGTCGGCCAGAAGCAGCGCGCTGCCATTGTGCGGGTAGGCGCTGAGCTTGCGGCTGGTCACGACCAGGCTGGCATGGCTGATCGCGAAGGCGGAGGCGTGACGGGGATCGCAAAATACCGCCACTTCGCCGGCGGCCGCATCGGCCAGTTCGGCGACGTCATGGACGAGTTCTTCCGAGCGCTCCTGATGAAGGAGTTCCGCGCCCACGCTTCCAGCAATCTGGCCCAACGAAAATGGGCCTTCCGGCTGGAAAAAGCGGTTATCCGACATGCGTTCTCCGCATAGCCCCTTGATGACGCTAACACAGTTTGTACGGCGGCAAACACAAATGATGCGGCGTTAACCCATTCCGCGGACGTCAGCCCCCAGCCATCGCACCGTCATACTCTTCCTGCGCGGCAATCCATTGGCTTTCGGCAGCGGCCAGTTTGCGTGCGGCGTCGGCGCGCTTCTTGGAGACGGCGCTGCCTTTGGCGGGATCGCGTGTGAAAAGCAGGGGATCGGACAAAGCGCGATCCAGCTTCGCCAATTCGGCTTGCAAGGTGGCGATCTGCGATTCGGCCGATTCGATACGGTCGCGCAGCGGTTTGAGCTCCCGGCGGCGTTCGGCGGCATCGCGGCGGCCGGCTTCCTTGGTCGGCTTGGCTTCGGGTTCGATCCGCCGGGTGGGGGCGTTATCGCCGCTGAGCAGAAAGCGGCGATAATCATCCAGATCGCCTTCAAAGGGCGTGGCTTTGCCGTCCGCCACCAAGAAGAGACGGTCGGCGGTGGCTTCGATCAGGCGGCGGTCATGGCTGACCAGAACCACCGCGCCGTCGAAATCATTGAGCGCGGTGAGAAGCTCGTTGCGCGCATCGATATCGAGATGGTTGGTGGGTTCGTCCAAGATCAGAAGATTGGGCTTGTCCAAGGTCGCAAGCGCCAGCATCAGGCGCGCGCGCTCGCCGCCCGACAATTGGCCGACTTTGGTGAGTGCCTTGTCTGACGAAAAACCGAAACCGCCCAATTGTCCGCGCACCTGTTCGATTGTCATTTTGGGCCGCAAGCGCGACAGGGTTTCAATCGGCGTGATCGTGGTATCGAGTTCTTCCTGCTGATGCTGGGCGAAATAACCGACCGTCAGCTTGCGGGCGCGGATGAATTCGCCGCCCATCGCCTCCAGCTTGCCGGCCAGCAATTTCGCCAAGGTCGATTTGCCGTTGCCGTTTTTGCCCAGTAGGGCGATGCGGTCTTCGGGATCGAAACGGAAGGACAGCCCGGTGAGAATAGGCTTTCCCGGCTCATAGCCGACACTGGCACGGTCCATGGTGATCAGCGGCGGACTGGCGGGTGTCGCCTCGGGTATCCGGATCGGCGCGACATGCTCGTCCACCGGAACATCTACCACTGCCATCTTGGCCAGCATCTTCATGCGGCTCTGGGCCTGGCGCGCCTTGGACGCCTTGGCTTTGAAGCGGTCGACAAAGGCCTGCATGTGGGCGCGCGCCGCTTCCTGCTTTTTGGCGAAAGCGACATCAAGCGCGCGCTTGGCGGCGCGGGTTTCCACGAAAGTGTCGTAATTGCCCGTGTAGAGCGTGACCTTGCCACGCTCCAGATGCAGGATGAATTCGGCCGCGGTGTTCAGCAGGTCGCGGTCATGGCTGACGATGACAATGGTGCCGCGATATTTCTGGAGGAAGTTCTCCAGCCACAGCACGCCTTCCAGGTCGAGATAGTTGGTCGGCTCGTCCAGCAGCAAAAGGTCGGGCGCGGAAAACAATATCGCCGCCAGCGCCACCCGCATGCGCCAGCCGCCGGAGAATTCGCGGCAGGGGCGCAACTGGTCCTCGGCGGAAAAACCCAGGCCCGCCAGAATCTCGGCGGCGCGGGCCGGCGCGGTATAGGCATCGATGTCCTCCAGCCGGTGATAGATCTCGCCCAGGCGGTGGCCGTCGGTTTGGTGTTCGGCTTCGGACAGAAGTTTCAGCCGTTCCGGATCGGCCTCCAGCACGGTATCGAGCAGGCTGGTATCGGTGCCGGGTGCTTCCTGCGCCACCGCGCCCAGGCGCCAGGCCGAGGGCCAGCTCACTTCGCCGTCATCGGCATGAAGCTGGCCCAGGATCACCTTGAACAGCGTGGACTTGCCCGCGCCGTTGCGGCCCACCAGGCCGATGCGCCGGCCGGCGGGCAGGTTGGCGGTCGCCCCTTTCAGGATTTCCCGGCCCGCGATCCGGACCGTCACATTGTCAATTGCCAGCATTTGTGGGGCCTTATAACGGTCCTTGCCCTTTCCTCAAGCCCGTTGCATAAGGCGGCCGTTTTCCCCTTTTCGGAGCTTTCATGGCCGTCGAGCGCACCCTTTCGATCATCAAGCCGGACGCGACGCGCCGGAATCTGACCGGCAAGATCGTCGCCAAGTTCGAGGATGCCGGCCTGCGTGTGATCGCCAGCCGGCGCCTGCGCCTGTCGCAGGCCGATGCCGAGGCGTTTTACGGCGTTCACCGCGAGCGGCCCTTCTTCCCCAGCCTCGTCGCCTTCATGACCTCGGGCCCCGTGGTGGTGCAGGTGCTGGAAGGCGAGAGCGCCATCGCCAAGAACCGCGAAGTGATGGGCGCCACCAATCCGGCCAATGCTGCACCTGGCACCATCCGCAAGGAGTTTGCCGAATCCATCGAGGCCAATTCGGTGCATGGCTCCGACGCGCCGGAAACCGCCGCTAACGAGATCAGGTTCTTCTTTAGAGACCTCGATATCGTAGGCTGAGAACCAGCCCATAAAATGCTAA
>DASYDX010000003.1:0-7906 GCA_036499345.1 Rhizomicrobium sp. | reverse complement strand
CCCGCGCCGGGCGCATAGATGGGCTTGCCATAGCCGTACCAGTTGGAGAGCGTGCGCGGATCGCCGTGAAAGGCACGGACTTGCCCATCGGTGTAAATAAAATCGCTGGCAAATTCATTGCTGTTGGCGGTGATGCCCATGGCTTTCACCTTGCTGCTGCCCAGCGGCACGCGCAGATGATGGGCATAAAAATCATGGCCTTCCCAGACGAAGACCTGGCCCTTCACCGGCAGCATCAATTTCGTCTTGCCGTCATAAAGCCGCGGAACAACCGCCAGGGTCGCCATGGCATCGCAATCATCCGGCAGCCGATGACGATTGGTTTCCTGCTGTGCCGGTGTCGCCTCCCGCTGCAAACAGAATTCGTATGTGAGCCGATGGAGCGGCATATCCGCCGGAAATTGCGAAAAGGGATTGAAGACGTCCAGCGTCTTGCCCGGCGTCAAAATGCGATCGCCGATCAATGCGATGCTTGGGGCAAAGGCATCCGTGTTGAGCGATTTGCGGGTGACCAGGTGCCCGCCGGAATCGGTGACACTCATTTCGACTTTGGCGATGCGCCAGGTCTCACGGCCATCGTTGCGGACCAGCATGTCGAAATTCAGCAGACGATCCGCGCCATATCGTTCCAGAATCGGCTGCACCGGCGCGGCCGTGACGCGCACGCCCGGCGCATCGGCCGCGCCTGCGTTCAGCACCGGCAGCAGGACCAACACCACAACAAGCGGAAAACCGAAACGCATCCTGGCATCACTCCCGCGGGAACCGCACCATGACCCATCCGATCGCGATTCACCAATTCGCGGCATGCCCTTTAACGAAAGCCTTTAACCACCCCTGTTAAGCGGCATGGGGATTGCACCTGTCCCACCGGGGTTTGAGTGCGGCGGATAAACGTGGGCAACAGGGTAAATGAAAGACGCAAACGCACGATGGCGATCACGCTGCTGCTTTTGCTTGTCGGCTTTCTGTTCGGTGTTTCGCTCTATCAAAGCCGGGGCGGTACGTTTCCCGGCATCGCACCCGCACATGGCGGCGTTACGCCCCGTTTCCAAGCCGCGCAGCCTCACCCGTGAGGGAACCGGATTTCCGGCGCCGCGCGCCCGCGAAACGTCTTTCCCCTTAGGCCGAACAAGGCCACACTGGCGCATCGTCTTTTGGGAGACTGCGCGATGAAAACCTTAGCGATCCTGGCCGCCGCTTTTGTGATGCTGGCCGCGCCCGCGCAATCCGCCTTTGCGCAAGCGTCGCGCCCCAACGCGTTGCAGGAATTCCCACCCAAGAATGGCGCGCATCTCACCGTCACCACGCCCGGATGGCCGGATGGCGGCGACATTCCGTTCGAGAACACGGCCTGGAAGGGCAATGTCTTTCCCGGCCTTGGCTGGACGGCGGGCCCGGCGGGCACCAAATCCTATGCCGTGATCATGCAGGACACCGATGCACAGCATGACGGCGCGCCGATCCTGCATTGGACGCTGTATAATGTGCCGGTGGCGGTCACCAAGCTGGATCCCGGCATGGCGCCCGGCGCCAAGCCGCAAGGCGCATCCTATGGCCCCAATGTGCGCGGCCAGGAACAGCCCTATGCCGGTCCGCGCACACCGCCCGGCCCCAAGCATCATTATCACCTCCAGGTCTTCGCACTCGACACCACCCTCACCGCCGATCCGGCCATGACGTACGACGCGCTCACCATGGCGATGCGCGGCCATATCCTGGCGTCGGGCGAAGTGGTGGGCCTGGGCCGCGCGCCGTAAGGCCCTGGTTAACGAAGACGGCGTGACGCCACGGGCGATGCGCGGAACGTCGCAGGGCCGGATAGGCCCTTTTTGCAGGGACTTGCGCCGTCCCGGCACAGCAAAAAAACTCCCCCTGCGCGGCGGAGGGGTTTATAATGACCTTTTCTGAATTGAGGGTCCCATGCCGGAGCGGCCGAGCGTCATCGAGCGCGCTTTCGAGATCGCCAAGAGCGGCAAAGTCGCCAATATCCCCGAACTGCGCCAGCAGTTGACGGAAGAAGGCTATCTCGAGAATGCACAATTTCTGGCGGGGCGTTCGCTCTCCAGCCAGCTTACCCGCATGATCGCGGAAGCGCGCATGTCGCAGAACCGCGCCCGCTTTTAAAACGCCAGAGCGTTCCAGCCGTCAGTCGAACTGAATTCCCCGTAAGCGCAGCTCGCGGAGCAGCCGCTCGAACTGACGGGCATGGACCTGCCACAGATCCTGGCGCGAGCCGATGCCCAGGGGATTGTCCGCCGCCAGGATGATGCCGTCTTCGCGCTCGATCAGGATCTTGCTCTCGATCAGGGCATTGACGCGGCGGCGCACGGTTTCGGCAGGCATGGACAAGGTGCGCGCGATGGCGCCCCGGCTGATGCCGCGCCGCATCTCGTCGGGCTCGATATGCCCGGCATTGCGCCGCGTCGCTTCGGGACTGGAATCGATGTGGGAAAGATTGGCGGTGCCGATGGCCAGTGCCAACATGTGATCGATGGGATCGAGCGGCGTCACCTTCAAGCCTTCGCCCAAAATGGTCAGCATGAAGCGCCAGGTCTGACGCGCGATGATCTTGGCGCGCTCACCCTCATTCGGCGGCGTGCTCTGCCAGGAATCCTCCTGGCGCTCCGGCGCGTCCGTTCCGCCTTCTTCATCTTCCGGTGCCGGGCCCATTGTCATGAAGCCTGCTCCGCGAAGCTGCTGCCAATCAGTTCGGGCGGCGCGATATGTTCCAGACTGATGTTGCAACCGCTCTTCTGTCTTGTGTCGTTCCAATCGACAAAACCCAGAACGGGGATTGCCGGAATGCCCGTGCGGGCACGCAGCGGCAAAAGCAGCTTCTCGCACATGGCGACGCCGACGCCCGGAACGTTGTGGGTGAAGCACCAGCGATTGAACGCGATGGCGCCGCGCGCGACCTGAGAAAAAATCTTCAGCCGTTCGGCGCGATCCTTGGCCGGCGTCCTGGCGATCCAGTCCGCGCCGCTCAATTCGATCTTCAATGCGCCCCGGAAATCCATGCCACTCAGTCCCACTCTTACGGACACATCGGGCACCACTTCGAAGATGATGATACCGGGAAGAAGCGCCTTGATGCGAGCGGGATCGATGCTGTCACGTTGGGGAAGCGCGGTGTCGCTACAGAGCGAAAGCCAATAATCGGCGAGTTGCTGGCAGCGTTCCGAGAAATCCACTTGGGCCAATATGCGGCGCAGATCGTTCTTTTCTAACGGCACATCGACACTGTTTTGTGCTACCATCCATTAGTTGAACGGAAATGGGGCACGTGTCACGCGCTTGCACCCCCAGTGTGGGTGTCGTTGACGAGTCTCAACGCGATAACGAACAGGTTGTATCGGCGATGTGACAAATTCGCCGATACTGCATATCTGTTGTGTCTTATGCGTTTCTGGCCATATCCATAAAGGCCAAACCGCTACGGCTGAGATAGCGCTCGCGATGACGAAGCGCATGAAAAGGCCGCTCGGGCAGTGCAAATTTGACAGGTTGTATTGCGCCGAATTTCACGCCCGCTTCGGCCACAAGCTCCGACAACGCCGAAACGCCCGCGCCGTCGCGCACCGCGATGCGCACCGCTTCGTTCGACGGCAATTCCAGACTCACTTTCAGTTTGGCGGCATCGACGCCTTTTTCCGCCAGCGCCGCCGCGAAAGCCGAACGCGTGCCGGAGCCCGGCTCGCGCAGCACCCAATTTTCTTTTTCCAGATCGCCAAGACGCGGCGGCTTTTTCGTCCAGGCATGGCCGGCAGGCGCCACGATCACCAACCGGTCATGGCCCACCAATGTCTGTTCCAGCATCGGATCTTCGACCGCGCCTTCCGCCAACCCGATCTCGACACGGCCATCCAACACGGCGGCGGCGACGTCGGCGGTGTTGCCTGCCAGCGCGTTGATCGCAACTTGCGGATGGCGGGCATGGAACGCCGCCAAGCGCGAGGGCAGCCAATAGCTGGCGATGGTCTGGCTGGCCATCACGGTGAGAAGGCCGCGCTTCAAACCGGCAAGATCGGAGAGCGCACGCTGGGCGGCATCGGCCTGGGCGACCACGGCGCGGGCTTCGGCCAGAAACAAACGGCCTTCTTCGCTCAGCACGATGCGCCGTCCGACGCGATGAAACAGCGTGACGCCGGATTGTTCTTCCAGACCGGCAATGGCCGCGGAAACCGCCGATTGGGTGCGATTGAGCGCGGCAGCGGCACGGGTGACATGCTCGCGCTCGGCGACGGCCACGAAGAGACGCAACTGCTCCAGCGTCATCGGTCCAACCTTAGGCGAAGAGCTTGACGAGCGCGAGGCTGAAAAGCGCAACAAAGGCCCAGGCGCAGGCGGCCAGCCCCAGCGGCTTCAAGCCCTCGCGCTTCAATTTGGCGAAGTCGGTCTCCAGCCCCATCGCGGCCAGCGCCATGGAGAGCAGGAAATTGGTCAGGCTGACGATCTGGGCTTTTTCGGCGGGCGCGACACTGATCGCGCTGTTCAGCAACATCACCGCGATGAAGCCCAGCACGAACCAGGGCATGGGCGGAGCCTGACGCGGGCCTGTACCCGCCGATGCCGTGCGCGCCGCGATCATGCCAAGTCCGATCACCAAGGGCGCCAGCATCATCACTCGCGTCAGCTTGGCGACGGTGCCGAACTGTCCCGCGACCTGACCATCCTGAAACGAGGCCGCCACGACCTGCGCGATCTCGTGAATCGAAGCGCCACTCCACAGACCGAAATCGCGGGGATTGAGATGCAGCAATCCCGGCAGCAGCGGATAGAGCAGCATCGCCAGCGATCCGAACACGGTGACGCACGCCACCGCATAGGCGACATCGGAATCCTTGCCGCGCGTGACCGTGTTGGTGGCGATCACCGCCGACGCGCCGCAGATCGAAGTGCCCGCGCCGATCAGTTCCGCCAGCTTGGGATCGACGCCCAAAACGCGGCCCATCGTCTTGGTGAAAACAAAGGTCGCCACCAGGGTGATGAGAATGATGGCGACGCCAACACCACCCACTGCGATCACCTGCGACAGCGCCAACTGAAAGCCCAGCAGAATAATGCCCAGGCGCAGAATGCGCTTCAGGCTGAAGATCACGCCGGGACGGCAGGCGGCGGGCGTGCCGACAAGATTGTGGAACAGCATGCCCAGAATGGTCGCCAGGATCATGGGGCTGAACATGCTCACGCCCGGAATCTGGCGCAGCGCGAAAGCACCCAGCGCGATGGCCCCGGTCAGGGTCAGCCCCGGCAAGGCAGCGATGACCGCCTCGGCGGCGGCACCGGCGGCACTGGGAGAGCGGAGATCGGCGGGATCGGACATGGGGAACCTTCCGCCCCGTATTCCACACCTTCATAACTGATAAATCCAATGGATTGTATTACTCCTAATGATCTATTTTACAGATCAGTCCCTGTGCTTGCCGTCCCATTTGGCCGCGCCAGCCCGCCGCCTTGCTCCCGGGGACCTGCGTGCTAGAACGCCCCCCGCCCATGGAACGCCCCGCCGACAGCCTGGAAAACCGCAAAACCACCGCCCGCGCCTGGTTCGAAGACCTGGCGGTGCGGATTATTGCGGCTTTCGAAGCGCTGGAGGCCGAGGCCGACCCCGCACTCTATAAGGGCGATGCGGCACGCTTTGTCCGCACCCCCTGGCGCAGGGCCCTGTCGGCCGACGGCCAAGACCAGGGCGGCGGTGTGATGGGGATGATGCGGGGCCGCTTGTTCGAGAAGGTGGGCGTGCATGTCTCCACCGTTCATGGCGCCTTCTCGCCCGACTTCGCCAAACAGGTGCGCGGCGCCAGCGAAGACCCGCGCTTCTGGGCCACCGGCATCAGCCTGATCGCCCATATGGCCAATCCCCATATTCCCGCCGTGCATATGAACACGCGCATGATCGTGACGACGCAGAACTGGTTCGGCGGCGGCGCGGATCTCAATCCCACCTTGGATGCACAGCGCGAACAGACCCATGCCGATGCGCGCGATTTTCATGCCCGGCTGAAAAGCGCCTGTGACGGCTTCGATGCCGGATGGCACGCCAAATACAAAAAATGGGCGGACGAATATTTCTTCCTGCCCCATCGCGGCGAACATCGCGGCGTCGGCGGCATCTTCTATGACCATCACGACAGCGGCGATTGGAACAGGGATTTCGCCTTCACCCGCGAAGTCGGTCTCGGCTTCCTCGATATTTATCCGCAGATCGTGCGCCGCCATTGGGACCAGAGCTGGAGCGAGGCCGAACGCGCCGAGCAAGCCAAATGGCGCGGCCGCTATGTCGAGTTCAATCTGCTCTATGATCGCGGCACCACATTTGGCCTGAAGACCGGCGGCAATGTCGAAAGCATTCTGTCCTCGATGCCGCCCATCGCGGAGTGGCGCTGATGCGCAAGCTGGGTTCGCGCGGCTCGCCCTTGGCGATGACACAATCGCATCATGTCGCGAAGATATTGGCGCGCGTTACCGGCGAAGCCGAGCTTCCCATCGAGAGTTTCGTCACCAGCGGCGACCGCATTGCCGACCGCCGCTTGCAGGATGCAGGCGGCAAGGGCCTTTTCACCAAGGAATTGGATGAAGCCCTGCTCGATGGCCGCATCGATGCCGCCATTCATTCCTTGAAGGATCTGCCCACCGTGATGCCCGAGGGCATTGTGCTGGCCGCAATCCCGTCGCGCGAAGACCCGCGCGATGCGTTCATTTCGCACAAGGCCAAGACCTTGGCCGAACTGCCGCAAGGCGCGGTGGTGGGCACCGCCAGCCTGCGCCGTCAGGCCCAGGCGCTTTATCTGCGCCCCGATCTGAAGATCGTGACTTTGCGCGGCAGCATCCAGACGCGGCTGAAGCGGATGGAGATGGGCGTGATGGACGCCACCTTCCTGGCGCTGGCAGGCTTGTCGCGCATGAGCCTGACCAACCACGTCACCAGCCTCACCGATCTCGAAGATATGCCGCCCGCGCCGGGTCAGGGCGCGCTGGGCATCACCTGCCGCGCCGACGATGCCGAAACGCGCGCGAAGCTGGCCAAGATCACGGTTCTGGAATTCGAGATCGCGGTGGCGGCGGAGCGCGGCTTTCTGCATGCACTCGACGGGTCCTGCCGCACGCCCATCGGCGCGCTGGCCCGCATCAACAGCGGCATGCTGCATTTCCTGGGCGAGATTCTAACACCCGATGGTTCCGAACGCTGGCGGCGCGAAGAGACGCTGGCGCTGTCGGGCGATCCTTGCGGCGATGCCGCCGCATTCGGCCGCCGCATCGGGGCGCAAATCCGCGCCGAAGCGGGCGAGACATTCATTCAAAGTCTGGAAAAACGCGGATGGTGAAGAAGCTGCTTTCGGTATTGGGCGGCGAAGCCGTGTCGCCGCCGCCCGTGTGGCTGATGCGCCAGGCCGGGCGTTATTTGCCCGAATATCGCGCCCTGCGCGCCAACGCCAAGGACTTCGTCGCCTTCTGCCTCAATCCCGAACAGGCAATCGAAGTCACGATGCAGCCGGTGCGCCGCTATCATCTCGATGCCGCCATTCTCTTCGCCGACATCCTGCTGGTGCCGCATGCCCTGGGCCAAAAGCTGTGGTTCGCGGAAGGCGAAGGCCCGCGGCTGGAGCCGGTGCGCGACCGCGCCGCGATTTCCAAGCTGCATTATGACGGCAGCAAACTCGAACCGGTGATGCAGACCATCAAGGGCGTGCGCGCCGCACTGGCCGCCGATGCGGCGCTGGCGGATACCGCGCTGATCGGTTTTGCGGGCGCGCCCTGGACTGTCGCCAGCTACATGATCGAAGGCAAAGGCGGCACCGATCACGAAAATATCCGCGCCCTGGCGTGGAAAGAGCCTGAGACCTTCGCGCTGCTGATGGACATTCTGGTGGACGCCACCAGCCGCTATCTGATCGCGCAAGGC
>DASYDX010000002.1:0-7203 GCA_036499345.1 Rhizomicrobium sp. | reverse complement strand
CGAATTCATCGCCGCCGCGGAAGCCAAGCCGCGCGCGCCCAAGGAAAAAAGGACGAAGGAAAACATCGAAAAATAGGAGGCGGTCATGACATGGTTGGCACGCGCCACAGCAGTGGCGATGGTCATTGCGACACCGGCTTTTGCCCATCACGGATGGGGCGGCAATGCCGAACAAGTCACCAGTATGACCGGCACGGTGGTGCAGGGCGTTTCGATGGCGGGCCCGCACGCCACCATGAAAGTGAAAGTCGATGCCGATGTTTGGGACATCACCCTGGCGCCTCCGGCCCGCGCCGCGCGTTCCGGCCTTGCCGAAGGGCTGATCCCGGTGGGCGCAACCGTCACGGTGCGCGGCAATAAGAGCCTGGACGCCAAGCGTCATGAGATGAAGACGATCTTTGTCGGTTATGGCGACCGGCAGTTCCACGTCTATCCCGAGCGCGAATAATTACCGCCGCCTCCGATATCGGTTTGTTCCTGCGCTGGCTGGAAGCATCGCGTATTGGTCATGCGATGCGGGAAAGCGGTGTCTGGACCTATGGCATCGTCAATCTGGGCCATATTCTGGGCATTGCGATCCTGTTCGGCGCGATCCTGATCCTGGATTTACGGATGCTGGGCGCGTGGCGCGGCCTGCCGCTGGCGGCGTTATCACGCGCCTGTGTGACTGTGGCGGTGGTTGGATTTCTGTTGGCCGTCATGACCGGCATTCTCATGCTGGCGACCAAGGCGGGCGACTATATCGGTAACCCGTTCCTGCTGATCAAATTCCCCGCCATCGCACTGGCGCTGATCAATGTCCTGCTTCTGCACCGTTCGGCGGCCTGGCAGGCGCATCACGTCCGCGGGCTCCAACCGCGGGAGCAGAATCGCCTGGCGATCCATGCCGCGCTTTCACTCGGGTTGTGGCTCACAGTCATCACGGCCGGACGGATGATCGGATATTGGTGACGACCTTTACAGCGCCGCTCTGATTTTCGCGGCGACCGGTTCCAGACTCTTGGGGTCGACCATGCCTCGCGCATGCATGCCCAGATCCACGCCCGCGCTGCGCGGAATGATGTGGAAATGGACATGGAAGACGCTCTGACCCGCAGGTGCGCCATTCAGCATCGCCAGCATGATCCCGGGCGCATTGAGCGCGGTCTTCACGGCCTTCGCCACTTTCTGCGTCGTGACCATCATCGCTGCCGCGCCGTCCGGCGACAGGTCCAGGACATTCTCCGCCGGTTCCTTGGGGATCACCAGCACATGGCCTTCGGCCTGGGGCATCACATCCATGAAGGCGAGGGTCTTGTTGTCTTCGAACACTTTCACGGAAGGAATTTCACCGCGCAGGATCTTGGCGAAAACATTGTTGTTGTCGTAGGCCATTTACGTCTCCTTCCGGAACGGGCCGTGCTTGGCCAGTTCACCGATATGTTCACTCACCGCTTCGCGTTCCTCCGTCAGGAACTGATCCACGGCCCGCCGCAGCCCTTTGTGCGCGATATAATGGGCGCTGTAGGTTTCCTCCGGCATATAGCCGCGCAGCAATTTGTGCTCGCCTTGCGCGCCCGCCTCGACCTTAGACAGCCCGCGCGCAATGGCGAAATCGATCGCCTGATAATAGCAGGTCTCGAAATGCAGGAAGGGCACATATTCCAGGGCGCCCCAGTTGCGGCCAAAGAGAATGCCTTCGCCCATCAGATTGAGCGCGCCCGCGAGGTAGGTGCTGCCGCGCTTGGCCATGATCAATACGATCTGATCCGCCATGCTGGCGCCAATGCGGCTGAAAAACTCGCGGGTCAGATAGGGTTGGCCCCATTTGCGGCTGCCCGTATCCATATAGAATTCGAAGAAGCGGTCCCAATGGGATTCGGTGATATCGCCGCCGGTCAGCCAGTCGAAGCGAATTCCTTCCTTCATCACGGCATCGCGTTCCTTGCGCAAATTCTTGCGCTTGGCCGACGATAGTTCGCTCAGAAACTGTGCGAAATCGCGATAGCCCTGATTGCGCCAATGAAATTGCGTATCGTTGCGCAGCAGATAGCCTGCACGGCCCGCCGCTTCCCACTCCGCTTTTCGTAGAAATGTGATGTGCAACGAAGAGGCGCCGATCTGGTCGGTTGCCGCTTTGCCGGCTTCTAAAAGTAATTCGCAATCTGCGGCTTCACTCGCCAGGAGGCGCGGCCCGGCAACCGGGGTGAAGGGGACGGAGGATTGCAATTTTGGATAATAATCGCCGCCAGCGCGCTCCAGCGCGTCGGCCCAGGCATGGTCGAAAACATATTCGCCCTGGGAATGGCCTTTCAGATAGGTTGGCAGAATTCCCGTTATCTGGCCATTCTTTTCCAGCACCAGATGCGCCGGCCGCCAACCGGCGCGCACGGTGGCGGAGCCGGACGCTTCCAGCGCTTCGAAGAATTCATAGCGCGTGAAAGGGTGCGGCGACGCCAAGCCGCTGGGATTGGCACAGGCGTTCCAGGCCACTTTCCCAATGCCGCATACGCTGTCCGCCAGGCGAACGGTCATGCGATCTCGAATGTACCGTCCACTTCCACGGCGACGCCGCGGGGCAGAGAACCGGCGCCTGTGGCGGCGCGGGCATGCTTGCCGGCGTCGCCCAGCACTTGAACGATCAGATCGGACGCGCCATTGCCGACTTCGGGGTGCTGCGTGAAATCTGGCGTGGCGTTAACGAAGACGCCCAGCTTGACGCAGCGCCGGACGCGGTCGAGATCGCCGCCGCAGGCCGCTTTCAGTTGCGCCAGAAGGTTGATCGCGCAGAGGCGCGCCGCAGCCTTGCCATCATCGAGCGAGATATCGGCGCCGACTTTGCCCACATATTTGAGGCCGTCAGCAGCCAAGGTCACCTGGCCGGAAATGAAGACAAGATTTCCCGTCACGACGTAAGGAACATAGCTCGCCACAGGAGCAGGCGGGGACGGCAGCTCGATGCCGAGTTCTTTCAGGCGTGCTTCGGTCTTGGACATGATCACCCTCGCTTTGCCGAGCCATAGAACCGCATAAACCCGGTTTTTTCCATGATCTATTTTCGCAATCCACGGCCTTTGCCGACAGCTTCGCCGCCGAATTTGGAGCGGATTTTGTCCATCGCCCGCTCCGCCGCGGCCCGCTTGTCGCTTTGCGGGTCTATCAGGCTGGCGGGGTCGGCCGCGACCGCATCGGCAAGATTGGAGAGGCCCACGCCCAGAAGACGAAAGCGCTTGCCGTCCGCTTCCCGTTTCAGGGCCGTTTGCGCCACCCGGAAAATCTTGTCGGCCAGCTGGGTGGGCGCATCCAGAGAGGTGCTGCGAGTTAAGAGTTTGAAATTTGCCGTCTTCAGCTTCAGGACGACGGTGCGGCCCGATAGTCCGTAATTCTTGGCGCGTGCGGAAACCCGTTCGGCCTGCTGCCACAAGATCGCTTCAAGATCGGGCAATTTTGATAGATCGGTATTGAAGGTCGTTTCGGATGAAATGGTCTTCATCTCGCCGCCAGGATCGACCGCGCGGCTGTCCTGCGCCTGGGCGATGCGCGCCAGCCACAGGCCCGTCGCGCCATAGCGGTTGGCCAAATCGCGCTGATCCGCGTCCTGAAGTTGGCCAATGGTGGCAAAGCCATCCCGCTCCAACCTAGCCGCCAACACCTTGCCCGCACCGCGGATGATGTTGATCGGCTTATCGCGCAGGAAGGATTTGGCTTCCGCCATCCCGATCACGGCGAAACCACGCGGCTTATCCAGTTCGCTGGCGAGTTTGGCCAGGAACTTGTTGCACGAAAGGCCGATGGAAACCGTGATGCCGAGTTGGGCTTCTATTCCTTGCGAAAGCTTTGCCATGGTGCGGGCCGGTGAGCGGCCATGGATACGCGCCGTTCCGGAAAGGTCCAGATAGGCCTCGTCCAGGGATAGCGGTTCAACCAGCGGCGTCAGCGCGCGCATCATCTCGCGAATCTGCTTTGCCGTTTCGACATAAAGGTTCATGCGCGGCTTGATGATCACGGCATTGGGACAAAGCTTTCGCGCCTGAAACATCGGCATGGCGGAGCGTACGCCATAGCGTCGCGCGATATAGCAAGCCGTGGAAACCACGCCGCGCGTTCCACCGCCGATGATAACCGGCTTCTCCTTCAGCGAAGGATCGTCGCGCTTTTCAATCGCCGCATAAAAGGCGTCGCAATCCATATGGGCGATGGACAGCGTTTCCAGCTCGGGATGAGCGAGAATGCGCGTGCCGCCGCATTCGGGGCAGGGCGCATCAGGCGAGGCGTCGCCAAGACAGTCGCGGCAGAAAGCGGGCCAGTCGGCGAGCGTCATTTGTGCGCTTTTGGTACGAAGCGATGGCGCATCATCTATCCCACAGCCAGGCGGCGCCGCGCACGCCGCTGGAATCGCCGTGGATGTTGCGAACGATGCGGGGCGGGGTTTCTGGCGTGAAGGCATGGCGCTCCACCAGAGCGGGCAGTTCGCGATAAAGCCTCTCGATATTGGAAAGTCCGCCGCCCAGAACGATGACGTCCGGATCGAGAATATTGACCACCGAGGCTAGCGCACGGCCCAGCTGTTCCATCCAGATTGCCATTGCGGCGCGGGCCTCTGGCGCAGTGGACGCGGCGATGGCTTCGGCATTCCAGCCAGGATCGTCAATAGGCGAAGGATTGCCGGACACGAAACGTGCCGCCAATGCGGGCCCGCTCAGCCATTGTTCGATGCAGCCACGTTGCCCGCAATAACAGTCAGAAACCTGGGACCATTCCTGGACCGTCATGCCGGGCAGGGGATTGTGTCCCCATTCGCCGCCAATGCCATGGGCACCGCCCAGAACTTGGCCGTTGACCACCACGCCGCCGCCCACTCCGGTCCCCAGAATGACACCGAATACGATGGATGCGTCCTCCGCCGCGCCGTCCGTGGCTTCCGACAGCGCGAAGCAATTGGCATCATTGGCGAGCCGCACCGGCCTTTTCAGCGCTGCTTCCAGATCGCGGGCGAAAGGCTGACCATTCAGCCAGACGGAATTGGCGTTCTTGATCAGGCCTGTATGGCGGCTGACGGTGCCGGGAATGGCGAGGCCGACACTGCCGCGCTGACCCGTTTCGGCATCCGCTTCCGCCACCAGGCTGGCAATCGCACGAACGGTGCCGGCGTAATCGCGGACCGTGGGAATGCGGCGCCGAAAAATCTCGCCGCCCGATCCCGCCAGGGCGATGATCTCGGTCTTGGTGCCGCCCAGATCCACGCCAAACCGCATGGCCCTTCAGCCCTCCAACCGGTGGCGAGCCGCATGGACGGTTTGAAAAGAGATTGAAGCGCTTTCGCAGAATTCGAGAAGAAGCGGCTCATTTCCCAGCAGAAAATCGAGAACCGATCCCAGCAGGGCAGCCTCGTCGGCGGCATGGCGCAAATCCGCCACGGTCAGGCCGGACGCCGCCAGAAACCGGTCGATGTCGTCGGGCCGCCCCGCCAGCCAGCCGAGCGCTTCCAAAGCCAGGATTTCCGCCTTTTCGGAGGTGATGTGATGGGTCATCGTCAAGACAGCGTTAAGACCTTCTCCCTAATACTGCGCAAGTACCCAATTCTGTCACCCCCGCCCGCTGGCGGGCCGGGAGAGACGCGATGGACGCCAAAACAAAAACCGTTCTGATCGTGGAGGATAACGAGCTCAACATGAAGCTCTTCCACGATCTTTTGGACGCCCATGGCTACAATATTTTGCAGACCAAGGACGGCATGGAGGCGCTGGACATCGCCCGCGAGCACCATCCCGACCTGATCCTGATGGATATCCAGCTGCCGGAAGTCTCCGGTCTGGAAGTCACCAAATGGCTCAAGGAAGATGATTCCCTCAAATCCATTCCGGTGGTTGCGGTCACTGCTTTCGCCATGAAAGGCGATGAGGAAGTGATCCGCCAAGGCGGATGCGAGGCCTACATCTCCAAACCCATTTCGGTGACCAGCTTTCTGGAAACCGTCCGCCGCTTTATCGGGTGAGGGCGTAATCGCCCCAGTTTCATGACAGCACGCGTTCTCGTCGTCGATGACATTCTGTCCAACGTCAAGCTTCTGGAAGCGAAGCTGACGGCGGAATATTTCGACGTCGTCACAGCCTTTAACGGGCTCGACTGTCTCGCCCGCATGGCCGAGAATGTGCCCGACATCGTGCTGCTCGATGTGATGATGCCCGGCATGGACGGTTTCGAAGTCTGCCGCCGCATCAAATCCGATCCCAAAATCGCGCATGTGCCGGTGGTGATGGTCACCGCACTCGATCAGCCCTCCGATCGGATTGCCGGTCTGGAAGCGGGCGCCGATGATTTTCTGACCAAGCCGGTGGACGACGCGGCCTTGTTCGCGCGGGTGCGTTCGCTGGTGCGGCTCAAGCTGATGACCGACGAATTGCGTATGCGCGAATCCACCGGTCAGAGCATGGGGCTTCTGGATCCGGCAGATACGCTGTTCGACGCCAATCCGGCAGGCCGCATTCTGGTGATCGAAGACCGGCTCGAAACCGTGGCCTGGTTCGTTGCGGCGCTGTCGCCGCAGCATGAAGTCACTTCGGTGGATACGTTCGAGGAAGCCTTGGTTCGCGTCCGGGGTGGGGATCCCGATCTGGTCGTGGTCAGTCTGGGTATGCGCGGCTTCGACGGCTTACGGCTGTGTTCTCAACTGCGCTCGCTGCCCGAAGGCCGTAACGTGCCTATTCTGGTGGTGGTCTCGGACGGTGACCGCCGCAAGCTGACACAGGCGCTGGAGATGGGCGTCAACGACTATCTCACCCGCCCGGTGGACAAGAATGAATTGGTGGCCCGCGTCCGTACGCAGTTGCGCAAGAAGCGCTATGCGGACCGGTTGCGCCACAATGTTCAGCTCAGTCTGGAAATGGCGATCACCGATCAGCTCACCGGCCTGCACAATCGCCGCTATATGAGCCGGCATCTCGACAATCTGGTCGCCAGCGCGAAGAAAAACAGCAAGCCGATTGCGTTTGTGATCATGGACATCGATTACTTCAAGTCGGTCAACGACACGTACGGCCACGATATCGGCGACGAAGTTCTCAAGGAATTCGCGTCACGCATCGCCGCCAATGTGCGCGGCATCGATCTGGCTTGCCGTTATGGCGGCGAGGAATTCGTGGTGGTGATGCCGGATACCGATGTGGATTTTGCCTATTCCGTATCCGAGCGGTTGCGCCACTCCATCGAGACCACGCCGTTCCG
>DASYDX010000001.1:0-8872 GCA_036499345.1 Rhizomicrobium sp. | reverse complement strand
GTCTGCGGTCCGGATTGCTGCGCCAGTTCCGAAAGCGGATCGAGGAAGATCAGCGCGCGATGGCCGCCCAGCACATAATTGTCGACGGCCAGCAATTGCGGCGGCGACATCCGGTCGGGATGGGCGATCACGAGGAGATCGATACCGGACGGGATGGCGGTGAAATCAGGCGGGAGCTGGCTGACGTCATATTCCTGCGCCAGCGCCGCATAGGCGGCGAGAGGCTGCGGATTTTGCTGCGAGCCCATCATGGGCAGGGCGGTGATCAGACCGATCACGGGCTTTTTGGGCGTCGACAGATGATAGATCAGCGATGACAGATCATATTCCAGATAGGCTTCGCGGGCGCTGGCGAAGTAGGAAATGGTCTGGTGCCCATCGATGCTGTTGGACCCCGACAATCCGAAATAGACGATATCGCCCCGGTCGGTCGGCGCAGGGGAGAGACCCGCGGCGCTGGCCTGATCTTCCTCGGGCGTGAAGGGCTCGGGATCGATGTCCTGCAGAATAAGCTTGCCATGCGAAAGCGCGACATACTCGCCCAGCAGATCGCGCACGCGCTTGGCATAGGCTGCGGTGGCGGCGTAGCGGGCGCCGACGGTGCGCGAATAATAGAATTTCAGCGTCACCGGTTCCTGCAACTTGTCCAGAATGTTGCGGGTGCCGGGGTTCAGGGTGAACTGACCATTCTGGGTCAGGTCCAGCCGCGCGCCGGTGAAGAAATTGTTGGCGAAGATATTGATGCTGACAAAAAGGATGGCGGCGAGCGCCAGCGCAGAGAGGGCATAGGTGCGGCGGGAAATCATGTCAGCCGCCCTTGCGCCAATCCACGATCAGCGTGTTCGCATAAAGGAACAGGCCGATCAGGGAGAAAAAGAAGATCAGATCGCGCAGGTCGATCACGCCGGAGGTGATGGCGGCGAAATGGACCAGGAAGCTGAAGGAGGAGACTGCTTCCACCAGCGCCAGCGGTGCCCAGCCCCGCACCATATCCAGCACCAGAGAGGAACCGGAAATCGTGAACAAGAAGCACACCACGACACTGATGATGAAGGCGATCACTTGATTGGAGGTGGCGGAGGAGACGCAGGCGCCGATGGAAAGATAAGCGCCCGCCATCAGGAAGCTGCCGACATAGGACGCCAGGATCACGCCATTGTCAGGATTGCCCAGATAATTGACCGTGATCCAGATCGGGAAGGTGAGAAGCAACGCCAGGCCCGCGAACGCCCAAGCTGCCAGGAATTTCCCAAGTACCGTGGCCCAGAGCGGCACGGGAAGCGTGAGCAGCAGTTCCATGGTGCCGCTGCGGCGCTCTTCCGCCCAGAGACGCATCGCCAGGGCCGGGACCAGGAACAGGTAGAGCCAGGGATGGTAGCCGAAAAAGACCGACAGGTCCGCAACGCCATTGTCGTAGAAATGGCCGAGGTAAAACGTGAAGGCGCCCATCGCGAATAAAAAGATCATGATGAAGACGAAGGCGAGGGGCGTGGCGAAATAGGATTTGAATTCGCGTGCGAAGACCGGCCAGAGAAATCTCATGCCGCCGCTCCCGCGACCGCGGTGTCGCGTGTGGTGAGTTGCCGGAAGACATCGTCCAGCCTGCCGGAGGGCGCGCGCGCGGCCAATTCGGCCGGCGTCGCATCGGCCACGATGCGGCCCTGATCGATGATCACGGCGCGGGTGCAGATCGCTTCCACTTCTTCGAGCAGATGCGTGGAGATGATGATGGTCTTGTCGCGCGCCATGCCGCGGATCAGATCGCGCACGGCATGTTTCTGATTGGGATCAAGGCCGTCGGTCGGCTCGTCAAGGATGAGAACTTCCGGATCGTGCAGAATCGCCTGTGCCAGGCCGACGCGGCGGCGAAAGCCTTTGGACAGCGTTTCAATCGGTTGATCCAGAACCGCGCCGAGTTCGGCGCCCGCGATAGCCCGGTCCATCGCGGTGCGGGCTTTCTCGCCTGTGAGCTGCCGGATATTGGCGATGAAATGCAGAAAGCCGCGCGGGGTCATTTCGCCATAAGCGGGCGCGCCTTCGGGCAGATAGCCCAACGTCTGCTGGGCAGCCAGCGTGTCGCTGACGATATCATGGCCGCAGATGCGGACGCTGCCCTCATCGGGCGCCAGATATCCTGTCGCCATTTTCATGGTGGTGGATTTGCCCGCGCCATTGGGACCCAGAAATCCCAACACCTCGCCCGGCCGGACGGTCAGGCTCAGGCTCGTCACTGCAGTGACCGGCCCGAAACGCTTGGTGAGGTTCTGAATTTCGATCATAGTTGGGCCGGGAACCGGGTTTTTCTCCGTTTAGAGAAATCGATACCGGGCCGCAAGCGGGCCTCTCGTCACGGTCCGTCAGGGAGAGCTGCTTGGTCAATCTCAAGATTTTGCGCCGCGCCATCGCGGTGAGCGTGATGTTCGAATTGCTGATGGTGGTGGCGGCGCATTACCGCCCCGGGCTGCATCACAATTATTTTCTGATGTTCGGCAGTATGTTGATTCCGGGCGTCGCCGGACTTCTTTACGCGCGGGATCTGGCACGAGGCTTTGTTGCCGGCGCGCTGGGCGGCGCGGCAATCGGAGCGCTCAGCGGCGTGGTGGCGGTGGCTGCGGCGAATCTGTTCGGCGATGAACCGGATCTGCTGATTCCCTGGGCGGTCATGGTGTTCACCGTGACGGGCGCTGTCGGCGGGCTGTTTGGCCAGCTCGACGCCTTGATGAAGGCGTTCTTCCGGTCTTTGCGCTAGGGAGGAAGCTGTCGGTTGGCGCGATTAGGCCGAACCCGGAAAGGGCTGGGGGGCTTGAAGTTCCGGGCCGACTCAAAAAGCACGGCCAACCGACGAAGAGAGGATCGTTCCGGAAAACGGCCAGCACATGGTTCAATCGTGACCATTTCGGGGCAGCGGTTACAAATGCGAAAGGCTTGCGGGCCGCGGATTCCCGTCTCATCATGGCGGTGATGGCGGAAGAACCCATAGCGTTTCACCGCGCCGTACCTTTTGTCAGGGATACGGCGCGGAATAGTTCCGGAAATGACGCCGCCATCCCTTTGACCCGCTTTGACCGCGGGGAACTTAATCGCCTCCTGACAGTGTATGGCCGGATGGTCGCCGCCGGTGAGTGGCGGGATTATGCGCTCGATTTTTTGGAAGAGGTCGCGGTTTTCTCGATTTTCCGCCGTACCAGCGAGATGGCTTTGTTCCGGGTCGAAAAGCGCCCCAAATTGCGGGCCAAGCAGGGCCAATATTGCGTGATCGCGGCCGGAGGACTGGTCCTGAAGCGCGGCCACGACCTGGCGCTGGTTCTCAGAGTCTTTGACAAAAAGCGCCTGCAAGTATTTGCAGATTAAATAAAAAAGCCCGGCATCTCTGCCGGGCTTTTTTGTTATTCCCCCATCTGTCCGCCACGCGGGCAAGCCCGCTAGCGGAGGTTCGGTACGCTGCTGCTACCGAACTCCCCCGCCAGCGGCTTTGCCGCGCGGGGGAAGAAAGCCGGAGTGCGCTTCGTCTACCTACGATTTCCCATGAAGCGGAGCAGGTAGATGAACAGGTTGATGAAGTCGAGATAGAGGCGCAGCGCGCCCATGATCGCCTTCTTGCCCGTCGTCTCGCTGTCGTCGCCCGCGAAATACATGTTCTTGATGCTCTGGCTGTCATAGGCGGTGAGGCCCGTGAAGATCAGAACGCCGATGGCCGAGATCGCGAACTGCAACGGCCCGGAATGGAAGAACATGTTGGCGAGCGAGGCCAGGATCAAACCGATCAGGCCCATGAACAGGAACGAGCCGAAGCCGGTGAGATCGCGGTTGGTGGTGTAGCCCCACAGGCTCATCGCACCGAAGGTCGCCGCAGTGACAAAGAAGGTCAGCGCGATCGAGGCACCGGTATAAGCGAAGAGGATGGTGGAGAGCGAAATGCCCATCAGCGCGGCATAGAGCCAGAAGACGCCCTGCGCAGCGGCAAAGCTCAGCTTCTGCATGCCGAAGGAGAAAAGCAGAACCAGGCCTATCGGGGCAAACATCGCAATCCAGCCTAGAATGTTGGGCTGCATGGCAACGCCGTTTGCCGTCTGAACCTGGGAAAAGAAGACGCTGTAGAGTGCGGTATTCGCCGTCAGCCAAGCGACCGCACCGGTCAGACCCAGACCGATCAGCATGTAATTGTAGACCCGCAGCATGTAAGAGCGCAGGCCCGCATCTACCGAGGCAACCGCGCCGCCAGCGGCAAGCCGATTGTCATAATTCGCCATGAGAAACTCCCTGTAAGTCCCCAATATATCGTGATTTGCGGCACGCGTATCAAGCGGCGGGGGAAAATAGGGAAAATCGCCGTTTCCCAAGCTTTCCGGACGTTAATTTTGCCCGCTTAATCGTTGCGCAGCCGCCGCGCGGGGCGTGCATTCAAGGCCGCGATGGCGCCGAAAAGGCCAAAAAGCAGGGTGGCAGCGCCGCCGCCCACCACCGTCCAGAGCGCTGCGCGGGCATCGAAGACGAAGCTGGTGTCCAGAATCTGACGGGCAATCAGACTGGCGGCCAAGGTGCCTGCACCCAAAGCGATGACCCCCGTGGCGATCCCGAGCAGGCCATATTCCAGCACATAGACCAGCGCGATCTGAAGGCGGGTCGCGCCCACCACCTTCAACACGGTGGCGTCATAGAGCCGGGTGCGGGCGCCCGCCGCGATGGTGCCGGCCAGAACCAGAAGACCCGCCAGGATGGTGACAAGACTGGCGGCGCGAATGCCTTGCGCCAATTGCTGGAGCAGAGTGTTGACCTGAGCGATGGCGTCCTTGACCCGCACGGTGGAGATGTTCGGGAATTTCTCGGTCACCGCCATGTACATGGCATTCTCGTCCTTCGGGGCGACGCGAATGGTCGCCAGGAACGAATGCGGCGCCTTGTCGATCAATCCCGGCGACAGGACCAGGATGAAGTTCTGTCCGCCGTTGCGGAAATCGACTTTGCGTAGACTGGCGATGCGGCCATCGATCTGCCGGCCCAACACATTAAGGCTCATGCGGTCGCCCAGCTTCATGCCAAGGCCTTTGGCGACTTCCTGGTCCAGCGAGATCAACGTCTCGCCCTGGTAATCGGCGGGCCACCATGCGCCGCTGGTGAGCACGGTGCCCGGCGGCGGGGTTGCGGCATAGGTGATGCCGCGGTCGCCCGACAGGGCCCATTTTACATCCGGGTCCACTTTCACTTGCGCCGAGGGTACGCCGTTTACCGAAGTGATCCGTCCACGGATCATCGGGGTCCGCTTGTAATCCGTGCCGCTTTTGAAGGCGGCGATGGTGCGGTCGAAGGCGGCCGTCTCGTCGGGCTGAATATCGACAAAGAAGAAGCTGGGCGCGCGGCTAGGCAGGGATTCATTGACTTCCGCCGCCATGGTACGGTCGAGCAAGGTGATGGTGGCGAGCAGGGTCAGGCCTAAGCCCAACGCCGTCACGACGCCCTTGGTCGCCGCGCCGGGCCGGGTCAGATCACCCATCGCCAGCCGCGCCAGAGGCGATCGCGGACGCGGCAACCGGCGCAGCCCCCAAGTCAACGCGCTTGCCACCAGCCGCAGCAAACCCAGAAGCACAATGGCGCCCCCTAAGAATTCGCCCGCATAAAGCGGCGAGGGCGAGAGCGCCAGCATCAGCCCAGTGATACCCAAAGCCGCTGCCGCCGACGCCAGCAGATAGACGGGTTGAAGCCGCCCGCGATTGGGCGAAACGGTTTCGCGTAAGAGACTGGCGGGCGGAATTTCACGCGCCCGTCCCAGCGGCGGAACGGAAAAGGCGATCGCGGACAAAAGGCCGAAACCGGCTGCCAGCAGCAACGGCCTAGGATAAAAGCCCAAAGCCGGTGGCAGCGGCAGCGCATCCCCATAGAAGCGTGCCAGCAGGAATGGCGCGCTTGCGCCAAGAACCGCGCCGATCACCAAAGCGACGGACGCGATGGTCATCACCTGCAGGAAGAACGTGAGGAAGACCAGCCGCCCGTCGGCGCCCAGCGATTTCAGGATGGCGATGTCGAAGCGCTTGCGATCCAGGAAGGCCGAGACGGATTCGCTGGCGCCGACGCCGCCGACGCCCAGCGCCGTCAGCCCAACCAAAGTGAGAAACATCGAGACCTGCTCGACAAAGCGGCGAATACCGGGCGCGGCATCGCTGCGGTCGCGGATCTGCCAATTGGCATCGGGGAATGATTTTGCCGCGTCGGCGCGGAAACTCTCGATGGTGGCGCCTTGTTTTTCGGCGGTGGGCGAAAAGGCGACTTTGTAATTGTAATTGATCAGGCTGCCGGGCTGCTCCAGCGCCGTACCGCTCAGCGCCTTGGTGGAAATCAGAATGTGCGGACCGAGCGAGAAGCCGGTGGAGATCCGGTCCGGCTCGCTCTCCAGAACCGCGATGATGCGCAAGGTGGCATTGCCGAGCCGGATCAGGTCGCCGCGGCGAGCATGCAGCCGGTCGAGCAGGGTCTGCTCCGCGGCGGCGCCGCAAATGCCATCATCTTCGCAATGCAGAATGTCGCGGAGATTTTGTGCAGGTGTGAAGCCTGGCGCGCCGAACAGGGGCCACGCGCCATCAACCGCTTTGACCTCGACCAGCTCGCGCTCGGCCTGGCGGCCTTCGCGCAAGGCATAAACCATCGATTGCAGCGAAACCGTGTGAGCGGTCCGGCCATAGCTTTGCAGGAAGCGTTCTTCCGCCGGTGCGGCAGGGCGATGCACCAGCTGCACCGACACATCGCCACCCAAAAACGTCTGACCGGAATCGCGCAAACTGGTGAGGAAAGCATCGCTCAGCGATTCCACCGCGGCGATGGCGGCGGTCCCCAGCAACAGACAGAGGAAGAATATGCGAAAGCCTTTAAGGCCTCCGCGCAATTCACGGCGCGCCATTTTCCAGGCCAGCGGCAGATTGCTCACCCCGCCTCCCTCCCGGAAGGATGCGCGCAGAAAGGATGCCTCATGCCGGGGCCATCGCGGCAGCGGCCATATCGTCATTGACGATCCGTCCGCTCTCCAGGCGAACGACCCGCTGGCAGCGGCGCGCCAGACTGTCTTCGTGCGTTACCAGGAAGAGGGTCGCGCCCCGTTCCGCGTTCAACCCGAACAGAAGATCGGCGATGGCCTGGCCGTTGCTGCTGTCGAGATTGCCGGTGGGCTCGTCGGCGAACAGAATTTGCGGACGGGGACCGAGCGCACGCGCCAGCGCGACGCGTTGTTGTTCGCCGCCCGACAATTGTCCCGGGTAATGCTCGACGCGGTCGCCCAGGCCGACGGCTTTCAACTCCGCCCGGGCGCGCTCCCAGGCGTCATCCACGCCATTCAGCTCCAGCGGCACCGCGACATTCTCGAGCGCGGTCATGGTGGGAATGAGATGAAAAGATTGAAACACAATTCCGACCCGGCCGCGCCGAAAGCGCGCTGCCGCATCTTCGCCCATATTGGTGATGTCGGTCCCCGCCACCTGGATGCGCCCGCCGCTGGGCCGTTCCAGACCCGCAGCGACCATCAGCAGAGAGGATTTGCCGGAGCCGGATGGCCCTGTCAGCGCCACGGTCTGGCCGGTGGGCACGATGAGGGACACGCCTTTGAGAATGTTGACGGGCCCCGCCGCGCTCGACAGCGTCAGTTCCACGGCATCGAGCTGGATGGCTGGCAATTTGGTGGTGGGTAGGGGAGGCTGCATCTGGAACTCGATGGGATAAGATGGCACGTGGCGATCATGACCGGCCGATTCAAGTTCATCCTTATCATGGGGCTGGCGCTTTCGCTGCTGGTTTGGCTGGGCGATTTCAGTTCCGCCGGGGCGCGCCCGATCAAGATCCTCGCCATGGGCACCAGCCTGACCCAGGGCTATGGCCTGCCGCCGGGGACGGAATTCACCACCCAATTGCAGTCCGCCCTCAAGGCCGCCGGCATCGACGCCCAGATCGTCAATGCGGGGGTTTCCGGTGATACCAGCTCCGGCGGTCTGTCGCGCCTGGAATGGTCGCTGGCCGATCATCCCGATGCCGCGATCCTGGAATTGGGCTCCAACGATATGCTGCGCGGCGTCCCCCCCGCGGTGACGGAGAAAAATCTTCGCGCGATTCTGGATACCTTCAAGAAAGACCGTATTCCGGTGCTGTTCACGGGCATGCATGCCCAGCGCAACCTGGGCAAAGATTATGTGGCGGAGTTCGATTCCATCTATCCCCGGCTCGCCAAGGAATATGGCGTGCTCTTCTATCCCTTCATTCTGGACGGCGTGGCGTTGAACCCCAAACTCAATCAGGCCGACGGCATGCATCCCAATCCTGCCGGGGTGAAGGTGATCGTGGCGCGCATCTTGCCGTCCGTGAAAAAGCTCGTCGCCGCAGTACCGGCGAAGAACGGTCCTTAAATGTTCCGGCGCCTTCTTTCGGTCGGTGGCTTCACGCTTCTGTCCCGCATCACGGGCTTTACCCGCGATGCGTTGCTGGCCTGGACCCTGGGCAGCGGCATTCTTTCCGATGCCTTCCTGGTCGCTTTTCTTTTTCCCAACAATTTTCGCGCCGTCTTCGGGGAAGGCACGATCAATCCTGCTTTTTTGCCACGTTATGCGGCGCTGCGCGCGCGGGGCGAAGATGCAGCAGCCGCAAAATTCGCGAATGACATCTTTGCCTGGCAGATGGCGGCGCAGATCGTATTGCTGATACTGGCGATGATCTTCATGCCGGTCCTGATCAGCGTGCTGGCCTCGGGTTGGAGTGGGCCGCAATTCGATCTGACGGTATCCCTGGCGCGGGTGACATTTCCCTATCTGATCCTGACCTTGGTGGCGGTTCAGCTCTCCGCGATGTTGAATGCCATCGAAAAATTCTGGGCCGCGGCGGCGTGGTCGAACCTCCTCAATCT